>JHXJ01000016.1 GCA_000621765.1 Ruminococcaceae bacterium AB4001 | reverse complement strand
TCCGACATACACTTCAGATACTGAGCCCAAACACTCAAATCCTTTCTTGTACCTGACGTAATAGAACAGGAACTCGGGATAAATGACTTCTTACAATCACGACAAAGGAAACGCTGTATACCGTCTTTACGTTTTCCGTTCTTAACAACACGAGAACCTTCGCAATAGATACATGTATTACCGTCAGCAATACGTGTTTCGATTAGAAAGTCCTGAAGATTATCCTCTTTGACATTCACATTGTTTGAAAGGGTAGTATAGAACACAATACGATCAGTGACGGACAACTTCTTATATGCAGCAAAGACTTCCTTTAACTCTGACATCGTACCGGCTCCTTTCAAAAAACAAACAAACGTTCTGCCAATATAATAGAGCCAGAACGAATGTTTGTCAACTGCGAAATTGAAAAGAGCCACCAGCATTAATTCACTTTTGAGTGACAGTCACACCTTGCATTGAATCAAGAAAAAACGGTAAGCAGGAATCTGTATCAGCTTCAGAAGTCTATTACTCTGTCACATATCTCAAGAACCTCAGGACGGTGGGTGACTATTATTACCGTCTTATCCGTAAGTGATCTGAGGTTGTTGAGAAGTCGGCGTTCGGTCGATTCGTCGAGAGCGCTCGTTGCTTCGTCGAGGAGAAGGATAGGAGAACCTGAAAAGATCGAACGCGCGATCGCGATACGCTGCATCTGGCCTTCTGAAAAACCTGTACCACGTTCTCCGAGAACGGTATCTATTCCGTTATCCAGTTCATTAATAAATTCATCCGCGCATGCTATCTTAAGAGCCTGCATTATCTTTGCGTCATCGCCTGATGCGCTGCTGTCAGCGAAACTGACGATCTCACGCACCGTGCCGCTCATAAGTTTATTGCCCTGCGGTACATAAGCGAAAATGCGGCGCCATTTAGATGTGATATCAGTCTCGTTCCCGTCAGTATCGCGGAAGAATATCTTGCCGCCGTCATGCTTGTATATGCCCATCAGAAGCATTAATGCAGTTGATTTGCCGCAGCCGCTGTGACCTCTGAAAGCAACGTATTCGCCTTTATTAAATTCGAGGTTCAATCCGTTTACTGCGACGGGCATGTTTTCTTTAGTCATATCGCTGACTGCATTGGTTGCAGGATAGTAGGTGTAAGAGACATCCTTCATTCCAAAGCCCGCAAACTTCTTATCGTAGAAATCAAGTGCTTCTTTGGTGCTGACTGCATCTTCTGCGATGTCATCTTCGAAGTTCTCGATCTCCATAAGTCTCTCGGCACTGGCGAGCATCTGATACCAGCGGGGCAGGTAGCCTGTGATATTCGCGAAGGGGGACTGGATCTGTGAGATGAGCTGGGTTATTGCGGTAAGCGTACCGTAAGAAATTGTTCCGGTCAGAATTCCGTACCCGCAGTAGATGACGCCGAACAGATACATGCCGTTCATCGCGCCGCCGAAACCGAAATTGCAGATGTTGGAAAAACGCATTCTCTTCATGCGCGCTTTCTTGTGATCGTCAGCTTTAAGTTTCCCGTCTTTCTCGGTCCTGTCTTCTGCGGCAAAAGAACGTATGACCATCAGACTGGACAAACGCTCCTGCGTAAAGATCCTGAAAGCTCCGTCTTTTTCCTGAACGTTCTTGTGAAGCTTTTTCATGTTCTTGCGAAAAGCAAATGTCAGTATTGCAAGAATGACTCCCAAAGGGATAAGGATGAGAGCAAACCTTGTATCAAGTATGGTTATCATGACAAGGGCTGAAAGCATCTTGATCGCCATTCCTGCAAAGCCCGGAATGATCTCAGTGTAGTTGTTTGCGACCAGCATGGTGTCATTTGTAAGTCGGTTGAGCCATTCGCCTGAATGGACCGCACTGATGCGTCCGAAGTCCTTCCTTAGGATGTTGTGCATGAGCCTTTCCTTAAACAGGTTCTCGAAGGTCGAACGGGACAATTCCGAAAGCCAGCGGATAGTGGCATTTAATAACAGTTGGAAGAGAACCAGGCCTATGATGCAGATGCAGTTGTTTATAAATCCCTGAAGGTCGTGCGCGACTGCGTTGTCAACGATGCTCCTGAGAAAGAGCGCATAGAAAACGCCGCTCGCACCGTTGAGGCACTGAACTATCGTGAGCAGAAGGATATAGACTTTCTTGCTCCCGGGTACTTTGAACAACCATTTTACAGCGCTTTTATTCATTTCCTGAAAAGTCTTCCCAATACGATTTTTGCTTTCATAAATATAACACGAACAGGGTACAGGACATACCAGACCCTGGAATAAAACCTGTATCCGAAGCTGTTAAAGTCGACTTCTTTTCCGTTCCTGACAAGGGAAGTAAGAACGCCAATGATCTGGTCGTCTGTGATCCCGTATTCTTTTCTTAAGCAGTTATCACCGAGTATCACGTAATCGTTTTCGCGTACCTTGACTATTCGGTGAAGAACGTAGTGGGTATTTTTCTTGTAAAGGGGAATATCGTATTTCTTCAGTCTGCCTTCAGGCTTTGTGATTATGAGGATATCCCTGTCCTGCTTGATGAGAGGACGCATGCTTACGCCTGCGTTCCTGTAGATGATCTTTCCGCTGCGCTCGAGTTCTTCTTCGAAACTTGCCATAAGATCACCTGCTCATGAATTCATAAGAGAGTTTTGCAGCCGATATGTCCATGTTGCATCCGAGCCTGTAAAGGTCAACTGATGCTGCGAGTCTGTCAATAAGCTCTAACGTCTTCATAAGAGAAGCGGGATCTAACGGACGGTAGGTCTGCTGTACGAGCATCGGATAAGCTTCCTTAACGGTGATCTTTTCGATATGGTTTTCCTCAGATCTTTCGAGAATGCAGATCGCTTTGAGTGGTACTGCAATGTCGTTCGACAAATGATGTTTTCCGTCGTAAGGCGTGCCGTATGCTGTCGTAACACTGCCGACGTGAAGCAGCGGCTTATCGTCATTTACCATGACTGCGCGGTCACCCAGGAGTTTTCTCCATAAAGCCGCGTGAGTTGATTTTCCTGTTCCGGAACTAGCAGCGAAAAGATATGCTGAGCCGTCTACGGCAATAACGGAACCATGGAATAAGACCGTGTCGTAGAACGGCATCTTTTCGGAGATCTTGCGGTATACTGCGAGTTCTTCAAGATAAGGATCGTGCATGTTTCCAAGCTCTGAATGAGACTTCTCATAACCGATGTCTTCTTTTCTGATCGTTACGGAGAAATCTGCGGGCCTGTCCGTCTTATATGTGGCGCAATATCTGTGAACATCTTCGAAAAGAGAGTTCACTTCAACGACCTTGTCAGCAAATCTGTAATTACCGGTGATAAGATCCGTCATTCTACAAGAGCACCGATCTTGCGCAGCTCGCTGATGACGTGACTTACGTCTTTCTCGATAACACCTTCCGGAGCATCGAATCTTTCCCTCATTTTCCTGACGATCTCTTCTTCCGTTGTTTCTTCTTTGAGAAGATCGACAATGGCTCCCAGAGTCTTGTTGCCGCGGACCATTCCGGAGAATGAATTGCCCGAGACGGGAACCAGATAGGATTCATCTTCGGATGAATGCGTAAGGAAAGAAGGATCAAGTTTCATATGTCAGCCTCGCATTGGATTTTCGGATATTTTACCATAAAAGACGGAGCAAACTGTCTTTATCGTTTTGATCTGAACCTTCCGGCAGTCCAATAGACCGTATACTCGATAACGAGTATCAGGGTTACGAAAATAATGAGTGCGGGTATGTAGAATCTTTCTCCGGAAAGTCTGCTTATCCAGGAGAGTGGAGAGTCAGAAGTAGGGTAGAGGAGGAACATGTAATTTGTACCTGTCTTTATGTCGAGCAGGAATATCGGAGGAGATACGATAAGCAGGAAAAGGTAAGGATACCAGAAGTGTCTGAACGAGATATCCGCATAATTTCTGACAAGGAAAAAGAGCGGGATAAATACAAGCAGTGAGTGCGTGAGAAAACACAAAAGGGGAAGGTAGGACCAGAACGGTCTGTAGTTCCAGTCTGGGAACAGCAGCGCTCCAATCGCGCCCGGCATTATCAGTATGATGGATATCTCGCTGAAAAATGCGCGGATCTTTCCTTTTGAAAAAGAAGCCGCAAGGTTTACGAAGATGCCGAGGTTGCACAGGTGAAGAGGGAGGAATTCCAAAAAGTTTCCGCCGTCTCTTATGAGAAGAGCATCCTGAATAATCTCGCCCGCAAGCACAATACACGATAATATGCGTATCAGGCTTTCGGCGTTCTTATCTGACAGTTTTCTGGAGAGCACAAGACCTGATGCTGTCGCTGCAGTGATAAACAGCAACACTGAAATGTGCTCAGATCCGAAATGCTCAAAGTATGTCATTGTTTTCTGCCGTCAGTAAGTAAAAAGATGAACTCATTATATTCGGAATGCTGTCAAAAGGAAAAGAGCTGCCTCATCAGGTGTCAGAACCTGTGAGGCAACTCTTAAAGTTATCCTACTGTATTATTTCGAATTTGATATCAGCCGTCTGCACCGAGCTTAACGAGGAGTTGGCAGAAGTCTTCTCTGTACTTGTTGCCGTCTGATCCGGACATTGCAAGCTGATATGCTGTATCAATGGTTGCGTTTCCTTTGTATTCGCTGTCTCTGATGACCATTGATGCTTCGATGACGCCGCAGATGAAGTTGAAGTCCTTCTTGTTGCTGATGCCGTTATCCATGAGAGGATATTCGATCAATTCGCTTGTGTCGGAATCGGGTGCCTTGTATCTTACGGATACTGTGCAGAACTCACCGGAATCTGCTCTGTCGGAAAGTACGTTTTCCTGATACTTAAGGTCGCTGTCCTTGTCGTTGGGGGAACCGGGGAGGATAAGCTCGTAGACTACTGTTACCTGAGCGCCTG
This sequence comes from Ruminococcaceae bacterium AB4001, assembly GCA_000621765.1. Taxonomy (GTDB): domain Bacteria; phylum Bacillota; class Clostridia; order Saccharofermentanales; family Saccharofermentanaceae; genus Saccharofermentans. The sequence continues at coordinate 65,322 of JHXJ01000016.1, read as the reverse complement.
CGCCGATCTCGCCGCCGTCCTTTGTATCGTCGTTGAAATCACGTGCGTCCATCTGTCTGTTCTCGTATCCGATCTGTCTGTAAGCAGCTACCTCTGCAGGATTGAACTCAACCTGGAATTTGACGTCCTTTGCAACGGTTACTGTTGTCTGCTTCATCTTCTCACAGAGAACTCTTTCAGCCTCTTCTATGGAATCGATATAGAAGTAATTGCCGTTGCCTGCATCAGCGATGGATTCCATGTTAGCGTCGCTGTAATTGCCGCTGCCGTAACCGAGGACTGTCAGGAAAATGCCGGATTCCTTCTTCTCTTTGATGAGGTCTACAAGACCGCTCTGGCTTGTGATACCGAGATTCATGTCGCCGTCAGAAGCGATGATGACGCGGTTGTTGCCGTTCTTGATGAAGTTCTTCTCTGCGCACTTATAAGCTGCGTTGATTCCGCCTGAACCGTTTGTGCCGCCGCCTGCCTCGATCTTGTCGAGTGCTTTGCAGATCTTGTTGTAATCGTTAGAACCTTCAAGGATGGTATCAGAGCTTCCGGAATATGTAACTATAGATACGCGGTCGTTAGGTCCGAGCGTGCCTGCAAGGAGCTTGAAGCTTTCCTTTACGAGATCAAGCTTATTCGCGGAACTCATGGATCCGGATGAATCGATAAGGAATATGAAATTGTTGCCCTCATTGGGAACGTTGATCTCGCTGTTAGCCTGCATTGTCATGACGAGAAGCTTGTTGTCTTTGTTCCAGGGACAGTCTCCGATCGAATACTGGACACTGAATACGTTGTCTTCATCGTCTACTTCGTAATCGAAATAATTGATTATCTCTTCGGTCCTGATGGATGAAGCGACATTTTCAAGGTCCCATCCGTCGCGGATCATTCTTCTGAGATTACAGTAGGATCCTGTATCAACATCAGCTGCAAAGGTGGAAAGAGGTGACTGGGACGCATTGATAAATCCGTTCTCCTTGATTATGTTGTATTCTTCAGTATTGAAGTCACCATAAATATCGGAGCTTTCATCCCATTCTTCAACAATATAGCCGCCCTCCCAATCAGCTACTGTTGTCGAATACGCAATTCTGTCTGCACTGTTTGTAGCAGCATAATTGTGGCCTGCTATGGTCTCGGCTGTTTTGCTGCTGGCGCATGCTGTTCCTGCCAGGGCTAATGTTCCAGCCATTAATGTAGCCATTACTTTTTTCTTCATAAAATTATCCTCCTTAGAGATTGATGCCATTCGGCTGTTCCGACCGTTTCATGCATCATCTAACCTAAATACAGATTCCGTGGCAGGAATGTTGCAGTCTTTTTCGAAAATTGCAATTTTACAAAAAAATTTACATTTTTGGTGTCCCAGGATTTATAATAAAAAAAGATTTGTCTCTTAAAGAGGAGACTATCGTTAATTATTTCGGGAGGCTTCACATGACACTTGAATCACTGTACGGGGGAAAGAACCCACAAGATTTCTATATCGGAAAAGTTACCCAGGTATACAGAAGTAACTGTACCGCGCAGATCGAAAACCTTGCACTGATGGCTGACAGGAGCAAGTTCAACAATTCTTTTCTTCCTAATACCATCAACTACTATGTAATCATTGACTCAGTCGTAGGAATCTTCTTAGGTGAGGTTTTCGAGAATAAGGCTTCCAGAAAGAACATTTTCGAAATGGCTTCAGGCGAAGAGAGGAGAAACGACTATCAGGAAATCCTTATCGATACGATCGCTCTCATGGCACCAGACAGGGATAAGTTCGATCTTGCAGGATTTAAGACACTCGGTATCACCGACAAGGTATATCTTGCAACCGATGAGATCTATAAAATCTTCCTCCACTCCCTCGAATTCGCAGGCGGAGATGAGGAACCGCTCCCTGCTTTCGCGACATTCCTTAACAGATCAGAGGCAGACGTTACTCTCAAGCCCAGCACGCTCTTCAACCGTCACCTTATGTGCATCGGCGCTACGAACAGCGGTAAGTCCACAACGGCTCTCGCTATTCTCGACAAGGTCGTCTCAACAGGCAGAAAAGCTCTTATCATCGACCCTACAGGTGAGTACAGGAACGCTTTCTCTGATGATGAGATCACAAAGCTGACTCTCGGTGTCGACACTACCGTTTCTCCGGGAAAGATCTCCATGGAGCAGTGGGAGAAGCTCTTCGAGACAGAAAACAGCAGCCAGGGCGCCGTTCTTTCCGAGGCTATCACATCCCTGCGTTACATGAAGAAGATCGGCAGCAATTCTTACTATCAGAAGATCGGTGAGGACATCGAGGAAGTTCAGGAGAATATTGCTTCCGTCGGTAAGGACGATACAGAATTCAATATCGAGCTCCTTCCTGAGCAGATCCAGGCTGAATCCATCTGCGAGCCTGACAGAGACAACAACTATAACTTCAAGTACCGTTACGATACGCTCAAGGCTAACCAGAACGCTTCACTCATCCAGAAGATCCAGTATCAGATGACGAACACAAGATTCCTTTCTTTCTTCTCTGATGATCCGGATATGTACAATCTCCTTGAGGTTATCGAAGACTTCGTTCATCTTCCTGAAGCAAGCCTTTACATCGATACATCTTCTCTCGGTGCTTCTGAAGGTATCGGCGGAATGGTAATCGACCTTGTAAGTACATTCGTTATGTCCAGAGACAATATCTGCCCGTTCGTATTCTTCATCGACGAGGTTCACAGATATGCTAAGTCCAGATATTCCGACAAAGAATATCACGGCGGTCTTACGCTCCTTGCAAGAGAGGGACGTAAGAAGGGTATCTTCCTTTACCTTACAACTCAGAACCCGAAGGACGTATCTCCGATCCTCTTCGGTCAGGTAGGTACGATGCTCATCCACAGACTCATGCTCAACGATGAGATCCGTGCGGTCGAAAGCCACCTTGACGATTACGCGATCAAGCACGTCAGAAAGCTCAACCAGGGCGAAGTCATCCTGACGAGCGTTAACCTGCTCCATAATATGTTCATCCACGTTAACAAGAGCCCGAGAACGCAGCACAACGATACACCGACGCTCTGATATTTTTCAGTTTCAGTTACGGAAAAATCCGTCCCGGGTGAGTCATCACACCGGGACGTTTTTATGCCTGGTTTAGTCCCATTATTGCCGGAAGATGTTTTATATAATCTATAGTATGGTGCGAAAACCATACCTGTCATCAGGAGGCGGTAATAGACATTTATGTTAGTTTTTGAAGGTGTATTCGAAGATCTGGGGAATCTTTTAACGTCTGCATCAGACGGTGATTCGTCAGCGCTCGCGTTCCTGTTCTTCGCGCTGATGACATTGCTCGTTATCGTGCTTCTTATCCTCGCCGTAGTATCTTTCCGATACAGAAGACAGCAGCGCGACATTATCCGTCAGTATGAGATGCAGCGCGAGGTTGCAGGCAGAAGGAGGATCAGGGCATCTGACAAGCAGGAAGTCTTCGAGCGTGACAATTACACATGCCAGGTCTGCGGCATATCAAAAGATTTTCTGGACAGCCTGTGCGAAGGATTGGGAGACTATCTTCTGCTTGAGGCAGATCACATCCAGTCTGTTTCCCAAGGCGGAACAGGTGACGATCTGGATAATCTCCAATGTCTTTGCTGGCGGTGCAACCGTAAGAAGGGCGGCAGGAGGACCAATGCCGAGGTCAGAAGACTGATCGATTACGGAATCGACCGGCTTCAGCCTTATTCAGACGATTGACTGATACTATCAGTATATCTCGCCGTTGGAATTCAGATTGTAGCCGTCGATCGTCGTGTCGTGTGCCATCTCTCCAGACGAGTAGAAGTAGTACCATCTGCCGGCTATCTTTTTCCAGCCTGTCTGCATGACACCTTCCAGATCGAAGTAATACCAAGAGTCGTCGATCTTTTTCCAGCTGATGACCATCTCGCCGTCTGACGTGAAGTAGTACCACTTGCCGTTTACCGGTTTCCATCCCGTGCTTATGCTGCCGTCGGTGTTGAAGTAGTACCATTTGCCGCCTATGTTTTTCCATCCGGTGACCATGTCGCCGTCAGGGTTGAAGTAATACCACTTACCGTTGATCTGTTTCCATCCGGTCGCCATATCGCCGTATTCGTTAAAGAAGAACCATCTGCCATTGATCAGCTGCCATCCGGTCTTCAGGTCTCCGTCAGGTCCGAAGTAATACCATGAGCTGTTTAATAAAAGCCATCCGGTGACAACGTATCCGTCGGAATTGAAGTAGTACCATTTGGCGTCGATCTCTTTCCAGCATGCTTTCGGATAAGTGCCGTCGTATTCACGGTACCACCATCCGGTAGAATCCTTTACCCATCCGGATGTGACTGCGGGAGTCGAAGGTATCGGAATCTTTGAAGGGACTTTCTCATAATTCAGTTTCAAAAGTGTTGTGATGGCCGACTTGAAATCTGATCTTGATACTCTTCCGTGAGGATAAAGATACGGATCTGATTTGGGTCCCTTAGGCAACAGGATCTCGAATTGGATTGCCCAGGTAAAAGGCGCCCACGCATAGTAATCGATATCGAAATAATCCCTGAAATTATCGGTCCTGCCGTAGTCTAAAGCAGTCTTATATTTCTTTAGGGCTGCATAGCGGTGAAGCATGAACGCGAGGTCTTCTCTGGTAACGGGAGCGCCGACACCGAAAGTATCGGAACAGATATTCGGATAACCGAAGCAGATCTTGTTGGCGACTGCCCATTTTACTGCATTTTCATATCTTGAGCCTGCTTTAACATCCTTAAAATCTACTTTAAGTCCTTTGACGCTCGGACTGCCTGCCAGAGCATACAGTGTCTCCACGGCCATCTCACGCGTGATGATGTCGCTTGAGGAGGTAAGGCCGTCATTCGTGTTGATGTAGCTGTCGTAGGTGTCTGCTGCGCCTGTGGAAGCCGTTACGGTAACCTTGTCGTCGACGCAGAGGAAGTAAAGTATTTCATTTCCCAATTCCCTGTAGTTGCCATAATTGATCGACCAGGAATGCCCGACACATACAGCGTACTCATCCTTATAATATCCGTCTTTATATACTTTCTTGAGACGGCTGTTATTGCTGATGTTGAGCTTTTTGAAATTGTTCGTGAATGCCTGACAGAAATACAGCTGGGGATTCTTGGAAAGATCAAGCGAGCTTAAGTTGTTGCAAGCGCAATCGAGATAAGCAAGCTTAGGATTATTCTTCAGATTCAGTGTGCTGATATCGTTATAACTGCAGACGAGCTTCTGCAGTTCCGGGTTATGGCTGACGTCCAGGCTGGTTACGCCGTTGGCTGCGCAGCTGTAATACTGGAGTTCATGAAGCATGCTGATGTCAACGTTGCCCAGATTTTCGTTTTCCCAGATGTCTAAGCGCTTGAGCTTCGTGTTGTTCTTAAAACTTATGGATGTAAGTTTGTTGTTAAAAGCATCAAGATGCGACAGATTTTTGTTATTGCTCAGATCGAGTTTTTCGATACCGCAGGAAGCGCACATTAGGTGTTCGAGTGCGGTATTGGAAGATACATCAAGTTTTTTCAGATTCGGATTCGTATTGCATTCGATATATGCCATTTTCGAATTCTTCGAAACGTTGAGTGATGTGAGTCTGCAGTCATAGCAATAGACCCATTCGAGTTCCGGATTTGCAGAGAAATCAAGGGAGGTAAACAGATTGCCGGAACACCAGACACCACGAAGGTCTTTGTTATTGCTCAGATCCATCGAAGAGATCTTGTTGTCCTTACACCAGAGTCCCTGAAGTGCGGTGAAATATTCGATGCCTTTCAGCGAACTGATATTTTCGCCTTCGCAGTATATGTTTATGACTCTGCTGATCTCGTAATCACTGAAATAGCCGTTTCCGTCCTGATCATAAATCGGGTCTGAAAGAACCGCTCTGAAATTGGCATCAGGAAAATTAGTACTGTTGATCGCAATGCCGCCGGCAGCCTGTACCTTTAAGCCTGAAAAGCATTGAAGACCGATTGCAGATATTAACAGTGTGGTTAGGAAAACAGATATGCGTTTCATTTTTCTATTCCTTCCGGTCAGGATGTCCATCTTATAAGAACGAATTTTATCATAAATCGGAGGACCGGACTTGCAGTACCGTGACATATATCTTAGATATCGGTTTTATTGTATAATCTAAAAGGCATATCTTTTTCTTTTCATAACGATGCCTCACTACCGCAGATATCTTCATGAATCTGACGGAGGGTCCGGAAAAGAAAGGTGAGCCGATGTAACTATATCCTCTTACCGGAGGAATAATAACAAGGAGGATTTTGTATGGCTAAGCAAAATCAGAATCAAAAAGCCAAGACCGTAGCTGTCTTGGGAATTCTTATCGGACTTACGGTCCTTATGGCGTTTACACCTGTGGGTTATCTCAAACTCGGTGTAACAATCTCAATCTCATTCTTAATGATACCCGTGGCAATCGGTGCTATCGCAAAAGGTCCCTGGGCAGGAGCTCTTCTGGGAACTGTTTTCGGTATCACGAGTTTTGTCCAGTGCTTCGGAATGGATGCGTTTGGAACATTCCTTGCAAACACGAACATAGTGTTCACTTTCATTATGTGCGTCATATGCAGAGCACTTGCGGGTTTTCTCACAGGACTTGTCTACAAGCTTATCACCAAGTTCACGAAAAACGCGTTTGTCAGATCATCCGTCACAGGTCTTTGTGCGGCTCTGTTCAATACGGTCCTTTTCGTGGGCGCGCTTATCCTGCTGTTCGGAAAGGGAACTGTCTCCGAAGCAACAGGTATAGATCCTACTATTGGAGTAGTTGCTCTTTTTGCAACTATTGTCGGTATTAATGCAATATTTGAAGCGATCGCCGCATTTATTCTTACCGGCGGTATAGGAACTGCTCTTATCAAGGCGAAACTGATAGAAGCTTAACAGGGAGGAACTTTTATGATACTTGCTGTTGATATCGGAAACACTCATATCCTGCTCGGCGGTTTTGAAGACCGCAAGATGCTGTTTACTGAACTTCTGACTACAGACAGGGGAGCTACAGAACTTGAATATGCGTCATTCATAAACCATGCGCTTGAGTTTAACGGGTATGATTTTGACGATATCGGCGGAGCGATAATCTCATCCGTCGTCCCCCAGGTGACCGGCAGTATCAAAACGGCTGTTGAAAGATTTACGTCAGTTACTCCGATAATAGTAGGCCCCGGCGTTAAGACCGGACTTAAGATCAAGATCGATAATCCTGCTCAGCTGGGAAGTGACCTTGTCGTCTCAGCTGTAGCAGGAATTAAGGAATACGGTGTACCACAGATCAATATCTATATGGGTACGGCTACGGCATTCTCACTTATCGACGAAGATAAGAATTTTATCGGAACATCGATCGGAGCCGGAATGGGTATTGCCGCCGAAGCATTGAGCAGTAAGACATCGCAGCTTCCTAACATTGCATTTGAGACACCGAAGAAGGTTATAGGCACCAATACCGTTGACAGCATGAAGAGCGGTCTGATCTATCAGAATGCGGCACTTGTCGACGGCATGATCGACCGTATTGAAGAAGAGTATGGCGGCAAATGCGTCATCACTGCAACGGGAAGGTATGCATCGATAATTACGCCTCTTTGCAAACACAATATAATCCTTGATAAGGACATGATCCTTAAAGGTCTTATTGAGGTTTACTATAAAAACATGTGATATTGCTTGCACTTGGCATTCCCGAAGCCGCTAATGCTCTGCGCAGAGTTTTTCGAGCAGAATCATGTTATAATGCGGAAAAGTAAAAGATTTTTAAAAATACGAGAGAAATAGATATGGCGAACGAGAATGAGAACAATTTAGAGTTCAAGCCCAGATCCGTCGGAACCGCGGACTATATTCCACAGTTTCCTGATGGTGTAGCTATTCCGGCATGTCCGGGTGAAGAATACAAATTTCTGAAGTTGTATTCTGATCTTGTTTCCGCTATGAATGATTTCAACAAGATCGACGTCAGGCGTATAGAGAATCTTCTAATTGAGATATGCCATATGTTCAGACTGTCCAAGGCTGTTACCAGAGTATTCAAGAATCCTGAGGACGAGCAAAAGGGAATCAGCGAGACACTCAGCTGTTTTGATACCGGAGAAAACGGGGAAGAGATCCACTCCCTGCGTTTTGTTACCAGTGTAATGACAATATCTACAATAACCGTCTACATGGCTCCCGATAAGAAACGTCTGACCGAAGATGAATTTAACAAGGTCGATCTTGTTATGCGGACCGTAGTGAGTTTTATCAGCCGTAACAGGATGAAGGAACTTGTATATGAGCTTGCCTTTTTTGACGATTACGGATATCCGAATCTCCGCAACTGGAATAACAATCTTACTGAACTTGTCATGGAGAATAAAGCAGGCGGCAAACTTGCTTTCCGTTACAATCTCAGGCATTTCGAGCTGATCAATCAGGAGTTCGGAAGGCAGGTCGGAGATGTGATAATGAAGTCGCATTTCAGCCAGCTCCAGTCGCTTGTAGGCGAAGATGGAATGGTTGCCCGTCTCGGAGGCGACAATTTCCTCGGATTATGTCCAGGTGACAAGACCAGGGCAGTTGTCGATTACCTCACAGAGGCTGTTGTCAAGACGCCCAAGGGCGGTGGAGTTAATATCCATACAAGCGCCGGCTTTTTCAGGATCCCGAGTGAACGTCCTGCTACGGTGGGAGAGATCATGGGCAGCATAATCAGCGCTTTCCGCGTTGCCCAGACCGGAGGAATGGATAATATCATTTTCTACGATGATTCCTTCGTGGAAAACAAAGATAAGACCATGAAGATCCAGCAGCATTTTTCCGAAGCGCTCGAAAGAGATGAGTTCAGACCATACTATCAGCCTAAGGTCAATGTCATTACGGGAAAACTTGTCGGTGCAGAGGCGCTCTGCAGATGGTTTATGCCTAACCGTATAGTACCTCCGGCAGAATTCATTCCCGTTCTCGAACAGACGAGTGAGATCTGCAGGCTCGACCTTCACATGCTCGAATGTGTGTGCAAGGATATGAGACGCTGGGCTGACGAGGGAAGAGAGCTTATAAGGATATCGATCAATTTCTCCAGGAAACATATTCTCAACACATATCTGCCCGAGACTATCGCAGAGATCGTTGACCGTTATTCCATACCGCATGAGCTGATCGACATCGAGTTCACCGAGTCAACATCGGAAGTCGAATTCAGCGATCTTAAGCGCATGGCCACAAAACTCAGGGATATGGGCTTCTATCTGTCGATCGACGATTTCGGAATAGGTTATTCCTCATTGAATCTCATAAAGGACATTCCCTGGACCACATTGAAGATAGACAAGAATTTCCTGCCTGAAGAGACCGAAGACAAGAACAGCGTCAGCAACATAATGTTCAAGCATGTTGTTTCCATGACCAGACAGCTCGGTCTTGAGTGTATTGCTGAGGGCGTTGAGACGATAGAGCACGTTAGCATCCTGAATTACAACGGATGTGAGATCGCTCAGGGATATTTCTTCGATAAACCTCTTTCGGTAAAGGAATTCGAACAGAGACTTGCTTCAGGAAAGTATGAGATCCCGCAGTGATCTCTGATATCATTATCCCGTAATCGATCACTGGCAAGGAGTTTTTTATGCCCAATATTGTACGTCTGGCAGGGGAAAAGGATATTCCCGGAATCATTGAGCTGCTGAAGCAGGTCAACAAAGTCCATCACGACGGACGTCCCGACCTCTTTAAACTCACGACCAAATATACGGAAGAACAGCTAAAAGACATAATAAATGACGAGAAGACCCCTGTATTCGTCTGCGATGACGGGGAAGGGAAGATACTCGGTCACGGTTTTTGCAAGTTTCAGCGTCCTGAAGACACCCACATGCTTGTGGACAATCTGACTTTGTACATCGATGATATCTGTGTTGACGAGAATGCCAGGAGAAAGCACGTGGGCAAAGATCTTTATGAGCACATTCTGTCTTTTGCGCGCGAAAAGAACTGCTACAACATCACTCTGAATGTCTGGAACTGCAATCCCGGCGCGATGAAATTCTATGAAAGTCTTGGACTTGTCCCTTATAAAGTAGGGATGGAAATGATCTTATAAGACGTAATCGACCTTGTTTGCCAGCCCAAACTCTTATTTATTATTTTAAATATGCGTTTTAAGGTGTGGCAAATAATCCGCCTTTATGTTAATATACTTTTCGCAGGCATGGAGAAGTACCCAAGAGGCCGAAGGGGAGGCTTTGCTAAAGCTTTAGGTCGGGCAACTGGCGCGGGGGTTCGAATCCCCCCTTCTCCGCCAAAATAATCAAGGGGTTTCGCAAAGCCCAATAAAATAAGGCATTTGCGGGCTTGGGGCACATCTAAAAAACGGCTTACTGCCACTTAACTGCCCCTAAGTGCATATATCTTTCAGATTTGCCCTTTCAAAACGGTTCTCAGTAATGAGGACCGTTTTTCATATGTAGATATATTTATTTACCTATTGATTCCGATCGCACATTGGAAAACACCTTTCAGCCGGACTAATCTGTTCCAAAAAGGAGGTGTTTATGACTATTACTTGGTGCGGTTCCCTGGCTTTTCTCCTCAATCAGCTAAGGAAATCACTTTTCAGAACCGAGAATATCCCGTTTATATATAACGATAAGATCAAAAGAATCGGCGTGTATTACATGTGTTTAGACGATCTTCCCCTATGAAACGCAAATCTTTGGCAGAGGAAAGACCCGATCTTCTCGCCCAGTGGTCTAAATCCAACCTCTTGGCCCCTTCTGATGTTTCCTGCGGCTCCCATATTAAGGTCCGGTGGGTCTGCGAAAAAGGTCATGAATGGGATGCCATCGTTAAAAATCGCGTTCTCTTAGGCAGCGGATGTCCATATTGCAGCCACAGAGCCGTTCTTAAAGGATATAACGATCTGCAGACAGAATACCCTGAGATAGCCAGATTCTGGTCCGATAAAAATCCTGACAAGCCTTATGATTACTCGCCATCTTCAAATAAAGTGGTTGTCTGGAAATGCGAAAACGGACACGAGTGGAAATCCAGGATTGCTGACAGAACCAGAGGGCATGGATGCCCCTATTGTGCTGGGAAGATTTAAGCTGTTGCTCCATTTATTAACACACATAAATAAACAACCCGAGAAAAATCTCGGGTCATTTAGTTTGCAACACATTAATCTTCCTACAACATTATGCTTCAAGCACTATTACTTCTTTTTATAATTCAAATATCCTATTAAGAATTGTTTCATCGACAAAGAATCATCAAACACAATCTTATATCCGTAATGAACCATTGTTTCCCCTTCGTTTTCGATTCTCGGGTAAGCCTTAAGGTTGCTGTTATGATATTTCTTACAGACAAAACTCTTTATAAAAACATAATCCTCCGGGTTAATTACAAGATTAAGTTGTTCAGAAGGAACCGTGTACACAATAACATTCTCACTCCTATACTCGGTAGCGTGAGATCTTCGAGTAGATAGAATGAGACCGCACTCACTTAAAACTTTCTCTTCAACCAGAGTATCCATTAAACCGCTCCTTTTGCTCTTAATTAGAATATTTACCGAATGATGTTACAGGATTAGCAGCTCCATTTTTGAAAAGATATGCCACTGATTTTCCAACATAGCGATTACGAACGGAATCAGGAGCTACCTTGCCCACAAAGGCTATCCTGTCAGCAGCTCTCTTCGGATCAACCTTACGAGCAGTAAACTTTGCTTCTAAAGCCGGCATCCAGTGGTCAATCTTATATACTTCAACGACTATTCCATAAACTACGCTGAGAGCATAATCAGCTACGCTGACGCTCTTAATGCTTCGCTTCCATATCCCACGTGTATAGTCGTACAAGGCTTCAGCTGAGATGCCTTCGTAGTAAGACTGGTTGATTTTAATGACTACCAGATCATCGGTAATATCGCTAAATGAAAGGTATTTCATAAGTAAAACCTCTTAATATGACTGAACCGCAATGCTTTCTACGCTGGAAGGATTGTCTTTAACATATATAATAAGTTTCTCCAGAACATCTGTATCTTCATAAGATATATGTTTTATGCGTGTTGTCTTGTTAGACATGTTTGGAATATTGCGCTCAAAATCACGAACACCTATTGCTGAAAATAACCCATCTATAGCAAAAAGATTGTAATTGCTCTGATTCAAGTCAATAACCGCAAATCCATAGTGAAAATACTTAATGTGAATACGCTGCATACGGTTAAACTTCTTTGCTTCAAAACCATCAGGAAGAAGATTATTCAGTTTATAGATGAATTCATTACTGTCCATATGATGTACCTCGCCTATTTCTTTTCAAGCAACTTATTTTTGATACAGAAATCTACACCAAGCTCCCTATTTCCGCCTTTGTCAAAGTCAATAGTAATTATTCCGTCATCTATCTTTCTGACTATGCCTAAGCCAAAAGATTTATGGATTATACGGCAATTAACAGGGAATAGCTTTGCACATTCTTCATCAGTAATCTTAACCGGAACTACAGGAATCGACTTGGTAGCAACCGGAATCTTTTTAACTGGGGTTGATACGCTTTGGGGATCGACATCAACTACATCGAACGATATGTTATGATGCTTCAAATAATCCACATCAAATTCTCCAGGATCTACAGAATCTAAAAGCTCTAAATGGCGAGCAGGACAGCCTATTAGTTTCACCTTGGTTGCTATTCTTTTAGATACATAATGATGCATAGCAGAATGCTCGGTATCACTTATAAATACTCCACGGAAGAAATATGATCCGCCTACCTCTTTGGAAAAGATAAGATCATACTTCCAGGTTTGTGATGACATAACATCCGGCTCTTTGGGATTTACCTTGTCAAACACATGATAATTACCATTACAACAAATAAGATTTATACAGTCGAATGTAGCCGGAACATATCTGCCCCTCTCAACATATGCCAATTGAGTGAACCACAATCTAAAGCCATCTGTAGGTTGAACCCTAGGCCAACAAGCTCTACCCCAATATTTGTAATCTGTTCCAACGCACCAGTTTATGGCTTCATAAATAGTCCTAAATGCTCTGCGTTCACTAACATCGAGAATTTGCGTTCTTACTGGCATATATAACCTCCTCGATTATCTACTTTACATAAGTAACAAACGTATCTATCAGATCATTAGATCTTGGCACCGCACTTTCCACAGAATGTAGCTTCAGTCTGCACCTGTCTGCCACAACTAGGGCAAAGCCTTATCCCTTTAAGATTTGGCAAAGTAATGAGATTATCTGAGCCACAGGCAGCACATGCAACTGCATCTTCTTTGTTAAACTCACCACATTTATTGCACTTCTTTATCATCTGTATTTTAGAAGCGTTCTCTGATTGAGGAGTTTGTTCATCTGTATTTTCAGATACTTCTTTTTCTTCAGGAGCATCATCCATTGCTTCTTTTGCCCTTGCCAAATCCTCTATGCATCTTGCAAGCTTGAGCATATCAACAGCACCACTCTTATACATCATGCCGCCTATAACCAACTGTCCCTTAAATTCATCATACTTAATGTATTTGTATTCGATATTCGGCCAGAGTTTATGTGTAAAGCACGGAACAACAGAGTTGTAAGTGAACAGCAAATCAAAAGATACCGGAGAGACATCATCGACTATAGCAATAGTCTGGTTTTTGAGGTTTTCTTTCGTCATTCTCGTTGATATGATGTTTATTGTATTTCCAAAGTAGTTATCAAACTCGATATCACCCGGGAAGTATACTTTGATCTTATTAGGATCCAATACAAGATGCGGGATCTTATTTCTGATCAACTCTTCAAGCTTCTGACGGTTATCCTTCTCTTTCTTAACACTGATAGCTGTCTTTCCTACTATCGATGCATCGATCATGAACCAGTTCTTCTTAGTTTCAAGCTGATCAAACGAATCCCTTTCAAATGTCTTGATGTTATTCTTCTCTACGAAGTCGCTCATGACAACTTCCATATCGATAATATCCTTCATATCAGAGAACGTATTGATATGAGCATCAATCTGATTCTTAATTTCTTCCGAGAATTCCTTGGTAATATCGGTAAACGTTACACCTTCAAATATAGTTCTATACGTATCATAGGTAATGTTCCTTGTATTAATGCATTCCTGTAACTGCTCAATCTTTTCAGAACTATTTGCAACCTTTTCTTCAAGTATCTGTACACACTTTTCCATATCTAAGAATGGAATATACCTCAAGCCGTTAAGCATCTCGTTTAAGGTATCTACCAAGACAATCGGGAAGTTAACTCCCTGAAGATTATTGATGTAATCAGAAACAATCAACGGACGAGCGAAAACTCTTTGAGCTTCATTGCTTCTCTCCTCAACGCCATCTGACAAGAACATCGAATCTGGATAGGTCATGGTGCAATCAAAGTTCATAAGCATCTTGTTCAAACGATAACCAAATCCTTCGAAGTAATTATCCAATGTCCTCTTTGAGCCGGCAGACAAAGAACTCTTTTGCTCAACCATGTACACATCCCACAATTCAGCCTGAGACTTAGCTTCGTTATACTTAACAGGAAGCGGGAACAATACAGTTGAAGGAACCTGCTGAGAAAGAATTGTATGGCTTATTGCTGTGTTGACATCCGCAGTCTTAAAGTAATAGTTCGCATAGATCGAGCTGAGAACCTGAGCATTTAATTCCTCGTTGTATCTTTCATCAACAAGTTTTTTCAAAAGTCCTTCTGCTTCAATAAACTTTTCCATCTTAAGATAAGCAAAAGCACAAAGCTGGACTACATCATTTCTTCCACCAGCCCATTTAAATGCTATCTGCAAAAGCTCGGATTTTTTATCTACAGCTTCCGCAGGTAAAAGGTCGCAGTATTCAAGCGCACAAGCAGAAACAATCTCATCACTTCTAAGAACCGAAAAGGATTCATTGAGCTTTATATAGTAATCGTAAGCTTGTTCTGCAATGCCCTTATAGTAGGCCTTATACTCTTCTGAATAATTCTCGCTATCTTTCTGATAAATCAGATTGGCAGCATTTCCAAGGTAATACCAGAACGGCGGATATGCTATGAAATTCTGTCTTATAGAGAACAGTCTGCTAAAGCGTCTCATAAGGTTTGGATCCATCAGAATGTCATTAAACTGATTGATCTGATTCTCTGTCAGTCTGTAGTTGTCCGGAAATTCATATTTCTCAGCTATTTTCCATGAGGTAACAAACAATTCCGTTCTTATGGCATTAAGCTGTTCAATAGCAGTGTATTCAAGCTCAACCATATTGGATCTGTATTCAAGATCGTTTTCAGCCTTGGTCTTACGGTAGTTCATATAACCTAAACCGACTTCTGTAGCTAGAGAAGCGACCAAAGCAGGTATTCCGCCCATTCCACCGGAAGAAATAATAAATGCCAGATTAGGAACTGCTGACCAAATCGCATTCTTCATCTTATGCTGGTACTTCTCTTCGATCATCTGCTTTTTGCTGGCATAAATCCTGAAGAAAGTTACAACATTAAGCGTCTCGGTCAGTATCTTAAGGAATGCCTCATCCTTAGGCATTCTTTCCAAATTCAGGTTGTTGAGTGTATTCTCATACTCCTGATCCAGGATGTACTGGTCGTTGTAATCAACTATCTGAGAAACGGAAACCGCACAGACGTTCAGAGCATATGCAGCTCTTATCTTTTCAATTTCACTTTCATAATCAGAGATTGCAGGTAAAATGAGGTTTTCCATACGCATTTCCTTTCATTAACACTTAAGTTCAACGACTATAGGCACATGATCTGATACAGTATCACGATATTCTTTTATCTTTTCTGTAGATTCACCATTAATAACCGGTTTTCTATAGCAATTGACAATAACATGTTCTGTTTCAGAATCAAACGAGCAGTGGTCGAAATTATTGGCATAGCCACTTCCATCAGCTTTAATTGTTGTTGGAGCGTCTTGAATAGTTTTGATGCTTGTATGACTCAACACAGGAGAACATGGTCGACCAAAATAATCATAGTAATTATCCGATGGGATGGATGCATTGCTTAGCTCTCCACCTTTCAAGTTAAGATTATAATCGCCAATTATAATTGTATAAACTTGTACACTTTTTTCAGTCTTGTGATAGTCATTAATGTTTTTATAAATTCTTCCAGCTAAAACGTCAAACTCATTTTTTCTCATGGTAATAGCTCCATGATCAATCTCAACAGTCATATTCTCTTGCTTGGGTTTTCCAAAAATTATGTGTGTTGTGATTACTCGTATTTCTACAGGACGATTCTTTAATCTGAATCTACCATAACCAGGATCTCTAATTAATCTGATTTGATTTGTTCCAGGCGCAGGCGAATACCCACTAAAACGATGAGGAAGTATTTCTTTGCCGTTTTCAGTAACTAATTCAATTGTTCTAGCATCCCATAAAAAAGCAAAACCTTCTCCTCTTTTATCCTCACCCAAATAAGGATACATTTTAGATCGAGTTTTGGGATCGACCCATTTTCCTTCCCATGAGTATCCTAATCGGCGAGTTAATAATGCAGTTTCTCTTCTTCCAGAAAAGCCTTCGATAATATTTTTTGAAAGAACCTCTTGCAAAACAACAATATCGTATCCTCTCACAAGGCTAGCAATCGTATCATAGTCCCTTTTCTTCATGGACTCTTCATCTTTACCCATGTTTAGGTTTTTTACATTAAAAGAAGCTACCCTTATCACCTTTTAACTCCTAGAAGAATACTTTTCCAATCTTTTTGGCTATTCCTTCATCAACAAACAACAAGGATTCCATTCCGTTTCTCCAGGTAAGTTTAACCAGTTTTCCGTAGCTGTGGAGATCCTTGTAGCCTGACTTAGCAGTAACTATAGCTGCCGGCGGGAAAAGAACTGTTGCAGCCGCCTTCAGCGCAAATCCACGCTTGGCTTTCTTGACGTTATCAGAATCACCATCTTGAGATACTGCTTCGCACTTCTCGCAGGTCTGGGAAGTGATCATCTTATCTCCGACCACTACGCAGCCTTTTACTACCTTTACTTCTTCTCCAGTGTAATCGCCCTGGATGACAGTGTTGATCTTCGCTTCTAAATCTTTTTCTGATAAAGCCATATTTTCGCCTCATTATTAATTATTTTTTATATCTGTAGATTATCAGACAAAAAAGCGATAAACAACAAACTATCTGTTAAGTTATTTCAATTTTTGCTTTGCGAATCAAATTATCCAAGCAACTAAAACTAGCACGAAGCCCAATACTGCCAATATGGCTTTAAAAATGCATGCAACCACTATGAGCGCTGCAAAAACCAGCCCTAATATCTTTCTGATCATATCCTTATTCCTCCAAAACAATCTATTCGCTTATTCCAGAAGCTCTACACGGTTTAATTCTACAACTATGTTAGTTCTATTAATGGGACTAACTGTTAAAGCGGACATCAGGGTTTTTGGTTTTTGAGTTTTTTAGATTTTGTTAGCAAACTTATTACGGCGAGCTATTTTTAGTTTTTTTCTAATGTATTGGCTTTCTATTTTTCTCGCGAATGGAAACAATTTTGGTCCGATCTGTAACCGTTTTGGGACAGATCGGGCCTTTTTATATTACATTTTCAGTTTTTCCCAAAAAACACCCCTGACAAAACGGCTTCTCAGTTCAGTAAAGGTGAAGAGAGATTTTTCGATCTTCACCGGACCTTGACAACTGAATATTACCAAGCCGTAAGGAACGTTACTTGTACCGGAGTTAAAATTCCAAGCCAAGTTGACTTCGACCGCGCGAAGACCTTCTTCAGAAGAGAGCGATAACGGGGATAAGTCAGAATCGGGATTGCACCCCGAGGGAGGCGATGACAGGTACAAAGTGATAATGATACTTCTGTGTAGTCACAGGCTGAGCGTTGAAGCGGGATTTGTCCTCCCGTGAGCCGTCGCACCCAATGAGCGCAGCGGGGCAGAAAGCCACCGGGGTGAGAGTCCCATGATCTCGTAGTTAGCAATGCGAGAGCCTTAAGGTTTTTATAAACACTATTTCTCTAAAACTAAAAAGGAGGAAAAAGCATTGGAAGACAAATGCAAAGTGATTGCCATCGCCAACCAAAAAGGCGGCGTTGGAAAAACAACCACTGCAGTCAACCTTGGAGTCGCATTAGCGCGTAGAGGATTAAGTGTCTTGATCATCGATTCCGATCCGCAGAATTCCTGTACTCGGTGTTGTAAGATCAACGATCCCGACTCGCTCGATGTAACTCTTTCAGAGCTTATGTCCTATGAGATGACCGGAGAAGATAAGGATTATATATTAATTAGTAATGCTATAAAGCAGTTCGAGAATATTGACCTTATCCCATCCAACATCAGCTTGTCCGGTACAGAAACAGCTCTGTTTAATTGCATGAGTCGTGAATCAGTGCTGAAAAGAACCATTGAACCTTTCAGGAAGAGTTACGATATCATCCTGATTGACTGCATGCCTTCACTTGGAATGATGACGATCAACGCGCTGGTCGCTGCTGATTCGGTCATTATCCCTTGTGAACCTTCTTTCCTATCGGTAAAGGGTTTGGATCTCTTGCTTCATTCAATAGCAAAGATAAAAAGACAGATTAACCCTTCACTTCAGATTGACGGCGTGCTCATGACAATGGTCGATTCCAGAACCATCAATGCCAGAGAGATCACAAACGCTTTACGTGAGGCTGTGGGTCTTAATATTAATGTATTTAATACAGAGATCCCCCGGTCTGTAAGAGCTACTGAATGTCCGAATGTTGGAAAAAGCATATTCGGACACGATCCCGATGGTAAGGTGGCAACGGCTTATGCAGAATTGGCTAAGGAGGTGATCGGCCTTGAGAGAAAAGCCCAAGTTAGACCTAGGCCTCACGGCTTACGATGATCTCTTTAAAAACGAACAGGAACTTGCTGAAAGCAAACTCCCGAAGATCTACGATATTCCCATAGAGCTTATTGATGAATTTCCTGATCACCCGTTCAAGGTAAAACTTGACGAAGACATGGATCAACTTGTGGAGAGCATCAAAGAAAGAGGGCTCATCACTCCTATCACCCTTAGACCAAAAGAAGACGGACGCTACGAGATAGTATCCGGACACAGAAGAAAGAAGGCCTGTGAGATTGCAGGCCTTTCTTATGTAAAAGCAGATGTCAGAGAAATGGGGCGAGATGAAGCCATAATCCTTATGGTTGAATCGAACCTGCAGCGTTCGGTAATCCTACCCAGCGAAAAGGCGTTCTCTTACAAAATGCGATTAGAGGCGCTCAAAAGGCAAGGTAAACGTGTTGATTTAACTTCGGACCCACTGGGACCGAAGTTGGGAACCCGCTCAAATCAAGAGGTTGCAGACCAAGTCGGAGACAGCATGACACAAGTTAAGCGCTATATTCGCCTTACTGAGCTCATCCCCGATCTGCTTGACCTTGTTGATGAAGGCAAGATCGCACTGCGTCCTGCAGTTGAGCTCTCATATCTTTCCAAGGATGAACAGCAGATGGTTTTCAAGCAGATTGAGATCTGCGAATGCACTCCATCACATGCTCAGACCATAAGAATGAGAAAGATTTCGCAGAATGGCGGACTCAACTCTGCCATGATTGAGGACATCATGCTTGAAGAGAAACCTAACCAACGTGAGAAGGTCAGTGTTTCTTATGACAAAGTACGGAAGTTCATTCCGGAGAGCATTCCTTTTGAGGAAACCGGCAGCTACATCATGGATGCCCTGGAGTTCTATCAAAAGTACCGCTCTAAAGTCTCACAGATAAACAATAAGAATAAAACGAGGTGAAAAATGGAAAATCAGGAAATGTATGAAGCATCCGCACCCGTCCAGGCACCTGATCAGCAGGCAGCCGAGATGATCAAGATAACATTCTCCCGTAAGCTTGCAAGAGCTTTTACAACAAAGAGTGGCAAGGATGTTGTTGCAATTTCTATCCCGAATGTAGATCCCAACGACAAGAGTCCTTGGGAAGAGTTCGTTCTTCCTGTCACGATGGTACATAGTGACCACTATGGGAGCAAGGCTCTGTGGGTGAAGCTCCCGGCTAACGGCTCAACTACACTTTCAAGAAACTTTAAGCCGTCTGAAGAAGGCGGCGAGTGGACAAAGCAGGAAAGAGTCGTCGATAACAACACTCTGAAGTCAATGGTTGAAGCTTACAAGCTCAAGCCCAAGACTCAGAACGCAAGATGATTCGAAACTTGGGAGGCGCTATTAATTAACACGTGTAATGATGCAGGTGTGCGTTAATTAGCGCTTCCCTTTCTTCCCCCCATACCCCCTAACTAACCCTTTCAAGATTCTTAAGATATCCAGCTAAAAGAGAAAGTCTTAAGTTCTACGCTAGATAGCAGTAAACTATGAGTATCAGGATAGAAAGAAAACCTGAAGCTAAATCGCACATTTAACCTTTTAACTTGGGTGTATTAAGATGCAAGTGGTTAGGAAATTGACAGGCTTATAACACAAGCTTTTAAGTCTTTTTTAGCCAGGCATTTTTATAGACTGGGGGATGATCGTTATGATTACAAGAGATAAAGCGATTATCGGAATGATAGCCGGATTAACAGCTGTTTCCATTCTTTTTGGCGGCTGTAATACGGGTGAGACACCCGAAAGTTCTTCTTTTAGCTCAGACTTAATTCAAGATACTGATAATACTTCAGAATCTTTAAAAGAAAGTGATGCTTCTGTTCCAAGTAATGCAACTGAATCTTCTTCTCTTATTAGCCAGACTGAAACATCTGTTACTGAGAAAAACACAGAAGAAAGTAACGCGGATACTTCGGGGAATGGAAACAGCTCTTCTTCAAATAAACAGACAGAGCAGAATTCGAGTAATTCCAACTCCGGAAGTGACAGTCAAAACAACGGATCAGGTTCTGCCGGTACACAATCGACAGCAACTCCGACGCCTAAACCGACTGAAAGCGTCAGTTCTTCAGGCAGTAACTCGGGCAGCAGTTCTGCATCCGTAACATCGACTCCCGTTCCTACTGCAACACCGACATCGGTTCCGACAGCTACGCCGACACCAGAGCCGACTTCGACTCCCACGCCTACTCCGACACCTAAACCTGTCTGGGGCTGGGCTAATGCGAAAGGCACTATCAAAACGACTTACGATTCTGCCACTAACGGAAGCAATATCCCGATCGAAATTCCGAATATGCCCGTAAGTGGCGAGACCTGTGACGGTGAACTTACAGGATATGGCAAATCAACAGACGCAACAGAAGAAGCCGTCTGGAATTATCTTGATAACAAGTTCGGAGAAGATTTTTGTGGTGTGGGCCATCTTAAAGTCGTTGACGGATCCGTTCACTGGTAAGCACACTTAATCTTTTGTTTTAACCAAGCAAACCGTGAGAGAACAAATCTCTCGCGGTTTTTCTTTGCCCTGCCTCAAAGCGGGGCTTTTTGTTTTGAACACAAAAACGGAGGAATGTTTCACATGAAGAAATTTTTAGAGAAGGTCATTTCTTCAGCCAACAGAGCCGGAAAAGCACTCTTCGGAAGCTCTATCTCAAGAAAGATAGCTTCTGCTACCCTCGCTTTTACCGTAGCCCTTTCTCCTGTTGTTCCTTCCTTGGCTGTTATGGCCGATGAAGTTCATGAACCGCAGGAAGTAATTGAGGAAACAACGGTTGTTCAGACAGAAGTTGAAGCTACTGAGGCAGAAATCCCCTCAGAAACAACTCTGCCTGACTATTCAGAGTGCACCACCGAAACTGTTATCACTGAAGATGATGACATTGTCGTTGTCGATCCGACAGAAACAATCGACACAACCGCTCCCCCCATGGAGCCCGAAACAGAGCCTGTTGTATCAGAAACAACAGTTGAGACAACTCAGGCAGTCGAACAGAAGAAATCAGATGTCGTCTCAGCTAATGAGAGCAACTTCGCCGATCTTATCGCCGAACTCCCTTCCGCTAACCGCCTGATTGTCTACTTCAACGGCTCTTTGGACACAGAAGCAACCGGTGTTTATTATGACGGAGTTTACTACCTCAGCTATTCATCTGAGGACGCCATGTTCAATGATCTTTGTGCCTTTGATGCAAAGGGGATTCCTTTCGCAATCGACGGAAGTGCTAAGGTCTGCAGCGGCCATTTTTCTCATACGGCCGGTGTCATCAACCCGAACGCTTCAACAAAGATTGCTGTCATCGATACCGGCTCTGATCTCGCTAATGAGAAGTATTCTGTTATCGGAGATGATCTGAAGGATCACAATGGTCACGGCACGGCAATGGTCAATAACATCCTTGCTCAGACTGATGACGCATATGTTATCTCGATCAAGACAATGGCAGATGACGGTACAGGTAATGTCTCCGATATCTGTGCAGCCGTTCAGCTCGCAACAGATCTTAAAGTCGACATCATCTTCATGGCTCTGTCATTTAAGGATTCCGGTGATTACGATGCTTTCAAGGAACTCGTTAAGGAAGCCCAGGATCAGAAGATTACTGTTATCGCTTCTGCAGGAAATAACAGTGCAGAAGCTTCCAAGTATCTTCCTGCAGGACTTAACGGAGTCATCACGGTCGGCGCTATTCTTTCTGACGAAGGAAACAAGAGCCCTGTATCCAACTATGGCTCAGCTGTCGACTACTACGTAGTTGCAAACTACACATCCGACGCAGCTTCCATCTTCGCAGGCAAGTATATCGCCGGCAATACTGGTGATGTCGCAACATCCTGCCTCATGCAAGGTAGACCTAACGAGATTGGCGAAGATGAGCCCGTAGTAAATGCAAAGCGAACACTGGATCGTTACAACGATACCAAAGGCTCGTATATCTATATCACAGCTCAGCAGATGCGTAACATGGGTTATTCGTGCTCCGATGACTTCCGAGACGATATCATCAACGCAGCAAAGCACCTCTCAGGCGTAAACTACGGCACTTATGCCAATAATCACGGAACAGAATACGAGCAGAGCTTCCTCTGTCTTGATTATGTTCACATGGTTTACGGCATGATCGTTATCCCTACAGGCCACGATAACCCGGGCGTTGGTGGAGAAGGCGATTTCGTAAGACACGGTCGCCAGACAACAACAGCTGCACCGAGAATTTCCAATGGACATGCTTGGTGGTGGGCTTACTTCTCCCTGAATACGGATAATGACGTAGGCGGCAAGAAGTATATCGGCTCACCTTACTACCTTTATCCTTATGTTCAGGGTACTTCCGTTCCTTACTGGACAACAAATGTTGTTCGCCCGGTTGATAACATCAGTCAAAACAATTGTTATGATTGTAGTGTCAGCTGTACTGATTCAGCAGCTATGCGAGCTTTGAACATGGAAAGGGGCGACCTTGTTTTCTTTGGACCTGTCTCTAGCGGTAACAACGAAGGTGGTTTTGGACATGCGGCTATCTACAGTGGCACAAACGGATACTTCTATGATTGCGGAAGCACAACTTCAGGTAATCATTACCGTTCAGATGGAGCTATAGTAAATGGTCCCGGTAACTACAGCCGCATTATGGTCTACAAGATCGAAGACTTTGATGACACACATAAAGAACTGGATATCAGTCTTACAAAGGCCTCTGAAAACAGTTCAATTACGAACGGCAACAGTTGTTATTCATTAGCAGGCACAACTTACGGATTGTTCAGCGATCCTGCCTGCAAAAACCGAGTTGCAACATTCATTGTTGATGCAAACGGGAACACTTCAACGAAGTTCACATCAGAATACGACAAGACTTACTACCTCAAGGAACTTGCAGCCGGAAAGGGTTATGAGCTTGATAGTCGAGTGTTCACTGTTACGGTAGATTCTGACGGTATTGTCGAAGTTGATCGCGGAATATCAACCACTAAAGATAATGACGTTTACTATATTCATCTCAGCGATATACCGATGAGAGATGATCTACGCATTACGATCAACAAAACACTTTCCGATGGAACCATCATCCCTAATGACAGCGGTGCATACAACGGTGCCAAGTTCCGCTTGGAATACTACTCCAAAGAGGTAACGGATTTCCGTTCATTAACTTCTTCTGATGCAAACGTCGTATTCGAGTTCACAACAAGAAACAAGACAACCGTAATCAACAGATCGTTCCTTGCAGGATTGACACCTGTAGAGGGCGCCAATATCTTCACGTCCTTTTCTGGCAACGCAATGCCGTTAGGAACATACCGCTTGCAGGAAATAGACGCACCTGACGGCTTTGCTTGTGCACCAGACTACTGGATCTTAACAATCTACGATGATCCGAACACCGAAAATCAAGTAATAAGGACAAGAACCAGAATCACTGCTGACGGCAAGAATACAGCCGTATCCAACATTGTTGTCGGCAACACGGCAAGTGATGCATATATCAGCATCAATGAACCTGTCGTAATGGGTCGTTTCCATCTTAACAAGGAAATGCAGGAGAATAACATCGTATCTGATGTGACCCGTTATACTTTCGAGCTTTATGCAAACTCCGGCGCAAATGGTGCTGAAGAACTTATCGCTACAGGCACAACGGATCGCGATGGTAATGTCTTATGGACTTATGCCGGCAAGGGACTCACTCTTAAAGGTAACGATAACAACACACCATTATCTCAGAGAATCCTTGAAAGCGGACTGTCTGCAGGCAAGACACACAACATCATCCTCCCGGTCTGGAAGACAAACACCGAGAAGTTTACTTATACGGTCTATGAGTATCGTCCTGACACAACGTACGGTACAACAGACATTAAGTACACCTCCTCCGTTCCTTCCGGCTGGATTAAGGTATCCGACAACGAGTTCAAGATGTCTTTCACCTTGGATGCAAATGCTGATGAAACTTCAATGCAGTACGCAATATCCGACAGTGAAGCATCTTTAACAGCTAAGACTGTAGTAAACCATGAAGAGTTCACCGGTCTTAATGTTAAGAAGGTCGTTCCTTTAAACAACCCGTTTGATGTTACGAAGGTAAACTTCAAGGTCTATAACACCGATAACGGCAAGGATACCCTTATTGCAAACGGCACTGTTGATTCAAGAGGAAACGTTACCTGGTACAGAGTCAATGCATCCGGCTGCGGTACTGATCCTGCGACAAGCATTAATGTTCTCAACAATCTGCCTCTTGGTCACTACCGTATCGAAGAGACATGGGACAAGGAATATCTTGATCTCAACGATCAGATCTCGATACTCATCGAAGAAAAGAACAATAACATCGGCTGGATAAAGTCTGAAACAAGGACTTCTTATACCTACACCTGTGCTCTTGATCTCTCTGACAAGTCGAACGATAAGAACGTTCTCCCCTTAAATGTTGAGAATGAGAAATTCGTGCAGGAGTTCAATCTGGTTAAAAACGTTACTGTTGAAGGTGATGCTTCAACCATAAAGGCTGAGCTCTATCTCATAAGTGACGATCAGGTGCTGCTCATCTCAACAGGTACCGTTACAACAAACGGCATAGGCACTTATGGTTTCACTTGGGACTACAAAGGAACTCATAAAACCGCCGACGGCATTGATACTCTTGAATTACCTGTCGGTACTTACAGAGTTATCGAGTATTGCCCGGAGACATACTATAAGGATACGGAGATTCCGTACACTTATATGACTCCCGAAGGTTTCACTTCCAAGATCGTTGACGGCAGACTCCAGTTCTATAAGGACTTCGAGCTTAAGCACGGAGAGTTCAAGACTCTTAAGACAACCGTAACCAACGTAAGAATCGAAGGTTCGTTCGACATCATAAAGGTTGAGCGTTCCGACATCACTTCCATCAAAACATTCAACTTTGAAGTCTACTACAGAGGTAACGGAGCTTCCGCTTCTGATACGGCAGTTCTTATAGAGAAAGTTGCAATCAAGACAACTGACGGCAAGGGCTCCGCTTCACTTACGAAGCTTCCTGAAGGCTGGTACGAAATCCGCGAAGTCGGTACAGGATCTGAATGGATCTCACATTGGGCTAATACTGACTCCGTCGTAAACGGCAACAAGATCGTTCATCTGACATCCAAAGACAGAACAATCGCCGCTCTCTCCGTCGATGACGGCATTAAAGAGAACGGCAAAGCGATAAATGCTGTTGTTTGCTATAACGATTTAAAGCCCGAGATCAAGACAACTCTCATTGACAGAGGAACAGATGCGCATATCACGACTTGTTCCGAAACAGCCGAGCTTGCCGATACCGTTTCCTACAAGAACCTAATGCCCGGTCATTATGCAATGCTCGGTGTATTACAGGACAAGAATAACGGCGGTGCACTCCTGGATAAGGATGGTAACGAGATTACCGGCAGCACCGAGTTTGATGTCCCTGAGGTTCTCGACGAATATGGTCAGCCCATTCCTCAGTCAGGTAAGGTCGACGTTATCTTTACGCTCGACACAACAAAGATTGAAGGAACAGTCATTGTCGCTTTTGAGGAACTTCATGTAGATTCCATCACAGGCGAATTGGTTGTTGAACACAAGGATATCAACGATGTTGAGCAGACTGTCGTTGTTCCCAAGATCAAAACAACAGCAACCGACATCGATAACGGCACTCATACCCTGACCTACAAGGAAAGAGTAAACATCTCCGATAAGGTCTCCTATACAGACCTCGTGATCGGAAGAACTTATGTCGCCAGCGGAACTTTAATGGATGTAGCTACAGGCGAGATCTACAAAGATTCCGAAGGTAAGACATACAACGCTTCCACCGAGTTTGTTGCAACCGAAAAGGATGGGTTCGTTTATGTCGATTTCAAAAATGTCCTTATTCCTTACTCAAAGACAACAATCGTAGTATTCGAGGATGTCACCGATAAGGAAAAGGGCGTTAAGGTTGCAGTTCATGCAGATCTCACGGATAAGGAACAGACAGTCGAAAGGCCGACAGCTCATACTGTCGCAACCATAAACGGCAACAAGGTCATTTGGCTTGCTTCAACTGAGATTCGTAACCTTACGATCACAGATACCATCTCCTACACAGGACTTGAAGTCGGTTCTCTTTACAGAGCAGAAGCAACACTCTTCAAGGTTAACGGCACGCAGCTCATGGTTGATGCCCAGCCTATCAAGAGCATTGTCGAGTTCACACCCGGCACCAAGGATGGGACTGTTGACGTAAACATCACCTTCTCAACAGAAGGCCTTTCCGAAGGCGACAAGATCGTAGTCTTTGAGAAGATCTACGATGTAGCAAGCGAAACTGAGATTGCTGACGGCTCTCAGACAGAGGATCTTCTTATCGCAAGACACGAAGATCTCAACGACAGTGATCAGACGATCACAATCCACTTCAGACCAACAACGGGTGAGATCATTCCGACATACACAATGATCGGAGCCGGTCTCGTTGCTCTTTCAGCTCTCATTGCAGCATTCCTTTTCAGAAGAAAGAAGAGAACAGCATCCCCCGAATAACTCTTCTTCCATTTAGTTTGGCCCCGTGGGTTAGATGCTCACGGGGCTTTTCTTTTCCCAAGGAGTCATTATGAGAATAAAAAGAATAACCGTTAATGTCGGCAGGATACTGCTGGTCATTGTTTTCTTAGTCGGTCTGGTTCTTCTATCCACCGACTTTATCAAGACACGAATCAGGCAGAATGTTGAGGATGAAGCGATCGAAGCCGTTGAGAGCGTAATAGATGATGGTGGTGGTGTAATCACCTTCAAGTTACCGGTAACCGATTATCTGATGGTAAACGGTGAAAACGGCGAAGAAGATAAGACAATTGAGGATCTTCTCCGTGAGATGGATGCAATATCTTCAGAGCATGAGGATATCAGGTTGCTCGGACTATTGGAGATTCCGTGCATCGACTTGAAAGAACCCATTTGGGATTCATGCTCATCCACTGCCTTACGTTTTGGTGTTGGACGATTTCCTCAGACCTGCCAGATTGGAGATGAAGGAACCTGCACTCTTTTCGGACATCGAATGGAGAGCCACACGATCTTTTGGAACCTTCAGACACTCGAAAACTATATCGGTAAGGACGTAATCGTTACCACCACAGACGGCGTTCAGCATAAATACACGATCGAATCCACCACCTATGTAAAGGATGCTGGACTCGATCCGTATATGAAGGCCGACTCATTCAGCACTGAACATTTATGTTTAGCAACATGTGGCTACGGTCAAGACCCCAATAACCCCAACATATACAGGCCAAGGAATACGGAATTCATCGTTATCTGCGTGCCTGAAGACTGACAAAGGAGATTTTTATGAGCAAGGATCAGGAAATATACGTTTTTCTAGTTGAGAACCATAAGGGTAAGGATAATGCAATCCACAGCAAAGATCTTGAGAAAATCTTTAATATCTGTCCTCGGACCGTTCGCAATTATATCAACAAAATGCGCAAGTCAGGTCTTCCTATCTGCAGTGATGATTCCGGTTACTGGATCGCAGCTAACCCCAGAGAGGTAAATAGGACGGTCAAGCGTTTAGGCGACTTCGCAGGCGAAATTAACAACGCCAGGACAGGACTTGCGTATGCAACGATCCAGATGCGCAGCGTAACAAGAATACAAGAAGAAATCCACATAACCGTAAAGGTTGTCTGACCTGCTTCCCGGTTGGGACAGCAGGTTTTTATTCCCCCAAAAGCAACCCATATTGGGTGCAGAAATAAATAACACAAGGAGGTATCTGACATGAGATCAGATGAAATCACAGTGCTTGAGCCGGAGCTCATTACAAAGGACAACGGCAAGGGTGTACGACTTTTCGCTTATGCAAGTTCAATGAGCGGAAAAGAAGAAAGCGCCTTGGGTAACAAGGCAAGGAATGGTTCCGGCATCTCCGGATTAATGAAAGAGCTTGAAAAGACCAAGCTCGATGCATGAGAAAGGCAGGTATAAACATGGATTTTGAAGCTTTCAAGAACAATTTGATGGAGCTCGTTATTCAGGAGCTCGACAACAGAGGAATCGAGGATATCTCACTCAAGTTCAACACGATCAACTCCCCCGACGGCATGACCGATAGGCTCATGGTTTCCGTTGGCGATGCAAAGATGTCTATGTCATTCAGACTCAAGGAAATCTTCACTGATTATGAGAACGGTCTGGATTTGGAAAGATGTGTTGACCGTATCTGCAACACTATCAAGGCGAACATCACCGTTATCGAAACTAAGGAAGGCGACGTTAAGGCATTCATTACCGATTATGAGCAGGTAAAGAATCACACTTACCTCAGGCTCGTTCCAGGTACCTCTCCTGTTTTGAAGGAAGCACCTCACAGGAAGTTCCAGGATACTGCTCTTGTTGTCAGTGTTCACCTTGATTCCTTCTCCGATGACAACGGCAAGTCAGTAGTCGTCGTAACAAAGCCTCTCATGGAGATGTACGGGGTTGATGAAAAGCAGCTCTTTGCAGATGCAGAAAAGAACTCTATCGAGAAAGAACCGGTTGTCTTCACACCCCTTGTTGACATGATCAAGAATCTCATCGATAAGGATGAAGTTCCCTCTCCTGAGGAAATGGGAATTGTAACCTATATTGCAACTAACAAGACCGGTTTCCACGGTGCTTCCGTAGTAACTTATCCCGAGTTCCTTGAACAGGCAACCGAGAAGATGGGCGGCAGCTTCTTCATGCTTCCTTCTTCCGTTCACGAGTTTATTCTCCTCAAGGATGATGGCAAACAGAAGGCTAAGGATCTCAACAGGATGGTAAGGAACGTCAACGAGACAGTTCTTGAGCCTAGAGACTTCCTTTCCAACCAGTGCTATCACTACGACGCCAAGACAAAGGTACTTGAGACTGGGGTTAAGTACGACAAGGCAAAGGAGAAGAAGGCAGGTGCGAGATGACCTACGATGAATACATCGCCGAGACCACGAAGAATTGTATGAAGGCATTAGCCGACCGTACCAATCGTGAGCTCGAGAACATCGAACTTATAAGGCGAATCCTTTGGCAAGAAGACCGGGTAACAGGTGTGATCAATGGCATTTGCTCTTCAATGAAGGGCAAAGCCGCTGAAAACATCAAAGGCGTCCTATTTAACAACTTGTTCCTAAAAGACTTTAATGAAGTCGGATTGAATATGCAGAACGTCATGGCTTATGGTCCTGAGGCAATCGATGTTGTCGCCAGATGCCTTGCACTTAAACATATCAATATCAACAAGCTCATTGAAGAGGAACGCGAAAGACGCCGCAGACGCGAAGCGGAATCACGAAAGTACTCCACTAGAGTCTGAGATATTCTGGGAGGAATCCAATAAAGGATTCCTCCCTTTACATGCTTATATGCCGAAACATACTGTCAAAATGCCAGTAAAATGCGGTATATTATGATTATTCACAAAAACCTTGGAGGCACTATATGTTTTGTATGAATTGCGGACAACAACTGCCTGATGGAGCAAAGTTCTGTTTGAATTGCGGAACACCTCAAGGAGCAGTATCGCCAACAGGAACCACCCAAGCTGAAACTATCAATCTAGACGGAATGCATACTTTTGTCCCTGCAATGTGTCCGAACTGTAATGCCCATTTAAATGTGAACCAATCGACAAAGATTGCTCGATGTGATAATTGCGGAACAGAATGTCTTGTCCAGGATGCAATCAAGACTCTTACCGTCAAAGGAAATGTTCAAGTAGGTAATGCAACTATTAATGTGAGCGGAATTAATACTGATGCTCTTCTTCAAAGAGTCGAAATAGTGCTCAGTGATGGCGATTTCAAAGGAGCAATTGAAAAGTGCAATACAATTTTAGATTCAGATCCTACCAATGGCAATGCTTATTTCTTTATGCTCTTGGCTGATCTACGTTGTAAGCATAGTACAGATCTTGCTAATCAAGAAAACCTATTTGATGGAAATCCATATTACAAAAAAGCAATGCAATATGGAGATAATAAGATACAAACTGAACTTTTGGGTTACATCTCTATTATCAAAAAAAGAATCGAAGAAAAGCAAAGAATTAAGGAAGAAAAGGAAAGGATTGAAGAAGAAACGCTAAAAGATAAACTAATAGCCATTAAAATCGGCGATACGTTTAGTTTTGGCACCTTTAATGAGCTCCCGATGGAATGGATAGTATTAAAAATCCAAGACCATATGGCTTTTATAATTAAAACGAATGTGCTTGAGGGAGCTTATAAACCCTACCATATGACAAGTAGTGACATAACTTGGAGAGGTTGTTCACTTCGCACTTGGTTGAACAATGATTTCTTAAATACTTCCTTTACAACAGCAGAAAAAACTAGAATTATCCCACGCAATATAAATAATGATGACAATTCCCAATATAAGATATGGGGTGGTGTTCCAACCATAGACAAAATTTTCTTGTTAAGCATCCACGAAGCTGAGACTTTATTTAAGAATGACCAAGCAAGAGCGGTTAATGCAATGTGGTGGTTACGCTCACCTGGCAGCACTCAAAAATATGCCGCCATTGTTAATCAGTGTGGAATAATTAGCAAAGTGGGTGTCAGTGTAAATGAATATGGTCTTGGAGATTCATATCAAGTTTTCGTGCGTCCAGCTATGTGGATAAAATTGGATTAATCTATTCAAAACAATCATCACTTCAAAGGCTCGGCAATAGTCCGAGTCTTTTTTATTGCTTTTTTCAATGACTTATGTTTCAACGAAAGGTTTTCAACTATGCATTACAGCAAAGAAGATATCGCGAAAGCACGTGAAATGGACTTGTTGACATATCTTACCTACTTTGAGCCGGATAATCTGAAACACGTATCTGCAAATGTCTATTCCACAGTCGAACATGACTCGCTCATTATAAACAATGGAAAGTGGTGTTGGTTTTCGCGTGGTATCGGCGGTAAGAATGCTCTTGACTATCTAATCAAAGTCAGAGGTCATTCCTTCCCTGATGCAGTTGCAAGGCTCATTGGGAATCCCACCGAAACTCTTCCGGTTGCAATCAGGCCACCGCCAGATACACCCAAGTGCTTCCTGATGCCAGAAGTTAAATATGATCCTTCCAATGTCATCAAATACCTTATTGGTCGTGGAATCGATTCTGAGATAGTTCGGTGGTGTATTGATCACAAGCTCATATTCGAGACGGCTAAATACAGCAATGCCCTCTTCATCGGTTACGATCAAGATCACAATCCAAAATATGGTGCTGTAAGATCAACAACCGGAGATTATAAAGGTGATGTCAAAGGAAGTGACAAGAGATTCGCCTTCAGAATCGTAAATGCCAAAAATCCGAAATCGGTCTATGTCTTCGAGGCAGCGATCGATCTTCTTTCTTTTGCTACTCTCGAAAAACAATTCGGTGAAAAATGGCACAAGAAAAGCTACCTTTCTCTTGCTGGCATAGGGAACGGAAAATCAGTTCCAAAAGCTCTTGATCAATTTCTAAAGGATTATCCAAACATCACTCACATCCATCTTCTCTTGGATAGCGACGAGCCCGGCCGAATAGCAGCTCAAAACATAAAAGTAGCACTTGGAGATAGGTACATCATCAAGTATATGCCGCCACCCACTGGAAAGGACTATAACGAGTTTCTACAATCCAAAAACACCAAAGGGAAGCAGCCGAAACCTATTCGGCGATGATCTGCTCAAATGAGTTTTAGTAAAACTCAACTGAGTAAATGCTGAAGGCTTTCCAAGGGTTTCAGGGATGCTTCCCTGACAAGCTCTCCGTGTTTGTATATACAAACGCGATGCTTGTTCGTCCGTTCCGAAGTGAAACAGAAAGGATAATCTCATGAAAGATAAAACCAAAAACAGAACTGTCTCAATCCTTTTTCGAGTCACCCCGAACGAGTGTAAAGCTATCCGAGCCAAAGCAAAAATGTCAGGTCTGAGCATGAGCGAGTTCATAAGACGTTCTCTTAATGGTCAGAAGATCACTACTGCTCCTCCGGTCGATTTTTACACTCTACTTTGGCAAATAAAAAGGATTGGCAGTAACCTTGATCAGCTTCTTCGCAAACTAAACACCTACGGAATCGCATACAGTCTTGAACTGGAAAACTGCGAGGAAGATATCAAAGAGATGAAGAGATTGCTGATCGAAACTTATCAACCGGGGAAAGGAGTAACCGATGGCAGTAACATCGATATGGGCAGTAACGACTCATTATGAGCGAGCAATCGAATATGTCATGAACCCCGAGAAGACAATTGAAAAACCTGAACTCAGTCCTGAGGCTATTGCAGCAAGAAAAGCAGTCGGTGATGTTATTGACTACGCCAGCAATGGAGATAAGACAGAACAGATGATGTATGTCACCGGCATCAACTGCAATCCGAAAGATGCTGCCAACGAATTCATGGAAACTAAGCTGATGTGGAACAAGACCGGTGGCCGTCTTGCCTATCACGGTTATCAAGCTTTTCTTGAGGGTGATGGAAAGATCTCAGCGCAAACAGCACACAAGATTGGAGTTAGACTGGCTCAGGAAGTATGGGGTGACAGATTTGAGGTCGTTGTCGCAACACATCTTAATACTGATCATTATCATTCTCACTTTGTAATCAACTCAGTTTCATTCAGAGATGGATACAAATATCGTCGGACAAAAGCAGATTATTGGAAAATGCGGTTAGTAAATGACCAACTCTGCAAGGAATACGGTCTCCATATTGTTGTGGATCCGTTCGGCAAAAGAGGTAGAACCTTCGATGAATGGCAAGCTGAACGTCAAGGAAGAATGACTGTCAGAGGAACGATACGAGAAGATATAGATTATGCTATACGACTTTCCCGAAGCGAAGAAGAGTTCGCCCGGACCATGAAAGAACTCGGGTATAAATTCAAGTTCTTCCAAAAAGATGGTACTCCACTGGAACATCCCGGTCTTAAGCCACCTGGAGCTAAGGGATATTTCAGATTCAGAGGACTGGGACCCGATTACGATTATCTTTCAATCAGAAGGCGCATCATCGAGAACACACTTGTTCCGAATACGCCTTTTTTAATTGAACAGGAAGATAAAAGATTTCGTGAAGATCAGCCTAAAGAGAATGGTCTTCCATTTGCGTACCGAAGTTACTGCATCAGATTATATTCTTTTATCTGCAAGCCTAAGAAGGCAAAACGGGAATATATCTCCATGGCAATACGTGAGGATATTCGAAAGTTGGATAGATATATTGCCCAACTGGATTTCATATACAAACATGAAATCGGAGATAAAGGGTCCATTGAAGACAAAAAAGCCAACTTCGTTTCTGAACTCAGGCACTTGTTGAGCGAACGACGAAGACTTAATACGGAAAAAGAAAGAGCCATCAGGCATCACGATGGAGCCCTCATCAATGCAAAAACGGCTGAGATAGGAGAAATCTCCATGCGAATCCGAGAAGTAAGAAAACAGATCAAGATGTGTGATGAGCTATATATCGATTCCGACAAGGTTATGGAAAAGGCATACGCGGAAATAGCTAAGAGAGAAAAGCAGTCATCTATTCTCTCGCACACAATTCCGAACCAACAGAAAGAAATAAATACAAGGAGGAATAATAATGGCAGTTGAAAATGAAACAGCTGATCAGGTCGTCAGAATGATTCTACAAGGCAGCGAAGTTGTCCTGAAGTTGTCCGGTGAAGCAGCGTTAAAAGTCGCAACGATGATCTATAACGCGCTTAAGGGAGATATGACCACCAAAGGCCGAGCTACTCTTTGGGAGTTCATGATGTCAGGAAAAGAACAGAAGATGTTCACTATACCTGATACCCACCTCAAAGCATTTACCCTGGCCAGCAAAAAGTATGGTTTTCCTTTCGTAGTACTGAAAGATAAAACCAGTAAAGACGGCTTTACCAACATTTTGGCATACTCGTCTGATGCTCCAAAAGTCGATCGTGTAATGGATACTCTTAAGATCACTGCACAGAGAATTAACGTCAAATCCGAGATTAAAACTAATATCGGAGATTTGGTTAATGCTTTTAACTTCCAGATGCAGGTTCCATTTGAGCTGATTGACGGATTACCGGAAACACCTAAACACGACAGGAGACTTTTAACTGAACTTCAGAAGTACGCTTCTAAGATCAAGCAGAAAGGACCACAGGTAGTAGAACCCGTCAAGCTTTTGGGCAAACCTAACGGAAGATATGAACTCATACCCGGTGAAGGAGCTAAAAGGATTATGGCATTCCGCCTCGCAGGTTATAGCACAGCTGTAGCCGACATCATGGTTCCAAAGGAGAAACAGATTGAGGTCAAAGCGGAAAATATTGACGAGCGACCGCCTCAGGAACGTAATGAGGTACCGAGATTGAATATCAAAACCTTTTCGCCTGAAAAGGAACCTGCAAAAGAGGAAAAACAGACTGTAAACCCTACTATGGCCCGAACGTCAAGAAACCCAGCGTCCGGGCAAGACTTCGGGGCGAGCTCGAAAAAAGACGGAAGCACGATATCTATGACTGAACCTGAGAAGAAACCTTCTGTAAGAAAGAAACTCGAAGAGTGCAAAAAGATATCGGAAGATAGGCAGTCTGCCAAGAATCTTGCTAAGGAACTTGATAAGATCACTCCGCCTAAAAAGCCCGATGTGAGGTGATGCCTATGAGGAGATCAACGAACAAGTTCTCCACTTCGATGATCATCTTATATCTTATCGGTCTCATCCCGGTCATATGGTTATCGTTAAGATCGGCACCATACTTCATAACACGCGGTCTTGTAGGAATACTCGAGCATTCA
This sequence comes from Ruminococcaceae bacterium AB4001, assembly GCA_000621765.1. GTDB lineage: Bacteria > Bacillota > Clostridia > Saccharofermentanales > Saccharofermentanaceae > Saccharofermentans. The sequence goes on along the minus strand of JHXJ01000016.1, from coordinate 29,628 downwards.
AATGAGATATTCGACAGTCCATTTCATATAACAATTGTAGAGGGCAGCCTTCGGGTTGTCCTTTTATTTTGTTTCCTTTATGTAATCGGAATCGGTATATATCTCTCGATTGAAAGAAACTACAGGAGACGTGAGGAACATGGTTCAGCCAAATGGGGTAACGCAAACCAGATCAACCGGAAATATCAAGCAGAACCCGAAGAGGCCAACAAGATCCTTACCCAAAATGTCAGGATCGGCTTTAATGGGCGCGAACACCGCAGAAATCTCAACGTTCTTGTAGTCGGCGGTGCCGGTGCCGGTAAGACCAGGTTCTACGCTATGCCCAACATCTTACAGGCAAATAAGGACTCCAAGTTCTCAATGGTAATACTGGATTCCAAAGGCGGAACTGTTCGGTCCTGTGGCCAATATCTTGTTGATCAGGGCTACGACGTTCGTATATTGGATTTCGTAAACCTTGACCGAAGCGCCTGCTATAATCCGTTCGTATATCTGGAATGTGATGACGATATTCAGCGTCTTACTACAAACCTTATCAAAAACACGACACCTAAAGGCAGCCAGACTACGGACCCCTTCTGGGATCAGGCAGCCGAGATGCTTCTGAAGGCACTTGTTTTCTACCTCTACTATGAAGCTCCGCCTGAAGAACAGAACTTTCCTATGGTTATGGACATGATTCGTGCCGGAGATGTCAAAGAAAACGATGACGATTATGAGTCGCCTTTGGATATTCTCTTCAAAGAACTTGAGTTGCGAGATCCTGAACATATTGCTTTGAAATACTACCGAAGCTATCACTCCGGTGCTGCTCAAACATTGAAATCGATTCAGATCTCACTCATGGCCAGACTCGAGAAGTTCAATCTTCCATCCCTTGCAGCTATTACGCAGGACGATGAAATGAGGCTCCGCGAACTGGGTGAAGCAAGGGGTGCGATTTTCGCGATCATCCCGGATAACGATCAGTCCTACAACTTCATCATTGGCATGCTTTATACTCAGCTATTCCAACAGCTCTATCGCAGTGCTGATTTTGAACATGGCGGTCGTCTGCCTTATCACGTTCACTTCATCATGGATGAGTTCGCAAATGTGTGTCTGCCTGATTCATTTGATTCGCTCCTGGCAACTATGCGCTCCCGTGAGATCTCCGTAAGCATAATCCTTCAGAACCTGGCTCAACTTAAAGCCTTATTCGAGAAGAACTGGGAATCCATCGTAGGTAACTGTGATGAATTTCTGTATTTAGGCGGAAATGAGCAAAGCACTCACAAATATGTCAGTGAGCTCTTGGGTAAGGAAACGATCGATACGAATTCATATGGTCTCAATAGAGGCCGCAACGGGTCCTTCACAAGGAATGATCAGCTTCAGGCGAGAGAACTCATGACACCCGATGAAGTTCGAATGCTGGATAACCGTTATGCAATTCTCTTCATAAGAGGTGAGTATCCGGTTATGGATCTCAAGTATGACCTCATGAAACATCCAAATATCGAATTTACGGAAGACGGCGGTGCTGAGCCGTTCATTCACGGAACTAAATCGAGATCTGAAGCAACTATCTCGCTTGTGGGTAACGTGCCCGAAGTACGTAACAAGGCAGTCAATATTGATGACCTTGTTAAGGAACAACACGACTTTGAGGTTCTTTCTAATGAGGAACTCGAAGCAATCTATCTTAAAAAGGAGAATCAAGAAAATGATTAAGAATAATCTTAAGCATGAAGTTACTGCTCTTGAGAAAAGCAGACGCAAGGCAGTCTTGAAGGTTTATCTCATTACTGCCATTACCTGCTCCATAGTTGGAGTTTGCATGCTCCCCGTTATGGCAGCAAGTGAAGCCGAGACTGCTATCAACAATATGTCGAACATCGTCTTCGGCATCATAAGGGCAGTCGGAATCATGCTCGCTGGATGGGGTCTTGTTCAGGTCGGTATGAGCTTCCAGAGCCACGATCCGTCCCAGAGATCTCAGGGATTCCTTTGCCTTGCAGGCGGTCTTATCATCGTCTTTGCAAAGTCTATCCTTACTGCGATTGCTCCTGGTGTTTTCACCTGAGTTAAGGAGGTGCGTTTATGGGTACCGCTGCTTGGTATGAGCTTATGCAAGGTCTCGCATATCTTGGAGATATGCTCGACAAGATGTGGGCCATGCTTACAGCTTCCCCTCAATCGTTCAAAGGCGGCACGATCTGGAGCATCATTGAAACGATTAATGGTGTTTTGGGCGCGGTAGGCACTGCTCTCCTGGTCTTGTTTTTCACGATAGGCGTGATCAAGACCTGCGGAAGCTTTGCCGAGCTCAAGAAACCTGAGACAGCAGTTAAGGTATTTATCCGTTTTGCCATCGCTAAGGCTTTGGTCGATAACTGCCTTAAACTGCTCGTCAACTTCGTTATCATCGTTCAAAGCGTGATTTCGACTATAACGAAAGCAAATCCAATCGGCACAGCTTTGGAATTTACTATTCCATCTGATGTTTCATCAAAGTTTGATAGTGTCGGCATTCTTGATGGTGCGATCCCACTTTGGGCGGTATGTTTCATAGCTCACATAGCTCTTATCGTAATCAGTATGGTCCTGCTTCTTACCGTATACGGAAGATTCTTCAGGATCTTTATCTATGCAGCAATAGCACCAATCCCGTTATCTACAATAGCGGGTCAGCCTACGGAAAACATTGGTAAAAGTTTCCTGAAAAGCTTCGCCGGTGTTTGTCTTCAGGGCGTCGTTATCGTCCTTGCCTGCATAATCTTCACCGCTTATGCAGCATCTTCACCGACTGCTATAGATACAACATTAGAACCTATACAGATGGTGTGGGGTTATGTTGTCAGTGTCGTTTTCAATATGCTGGTTTTACTGGGCTTGGTTAAAGGCTCTGACCGTATCATCCACGACATGATGGGATTGTAAGGAGGTTCATTCATGGAAATAAACATAAACAAAGATATTCGCGAATATACCGAAGCTGTTTTCTTCGGTCTTAACTTAAGGCAGCTTATATGTTCAGGTTTGGCGGTTGCTTCTGCAGTAACCGTATATTTCTATTGCCGTAATACAGTGTCTCAGGAAATGATCACCTATATCTGCATAGCTGTAGCTGCTCCTTTTGCTGCTATAGGTTTTATCAAGTATAACGGCATGCCCATGGAGAAAATCTTCTGGGCATGGCTCACTGATAACTTCCTGTTTCCCAGAAGACTTACAGTCAAGGCCAACAACGTATATCAGAAAGCACTGTCCGGTTACTTCGTTGCTAAGGAAAAGGAGGCACTTAATGCTCAAGAGCATACAAACAATACTGAAGCAGGATAAAGAGATGTTTTCTGTTCCAGCTCGGGTTCAAGACCTATTGCCGGTTCAGAGAATATGGCCTGACGGGATCTTTCAGGTTGGTCCGAATAAGTATTCGAAGACATGGAAGTTTTCGGACATCAACTATCAGGTAGCAAGCGAAGAGGATAAGGAGAATATGTTCCTGCTTTATTCAGATATCCTCAATGCATTCGACAGCGCTGCCACAACCAAGATTACGGTAAACAATCACAGGCTCAACAAGAAGGACTTTGAGAATTCAATCCTCATGCCAATGAAGAACGACGGACTTGATGAGTACCGTAAGGAATATAACGATATGCTTTTAGAGAAAGCTACTGGAGCTAACGGCATCACGCAAGAAAAGTATATTACCGTGTCAATCAATAAGAAGTCCGTAGAAGATGCACGAACTTACTTTGCACGTACTGGTGCCGACCTTCAGATGCGCTTTTCTTCTTTAGGCAGTTCCCTTGAAGAACTAAATGCCATAGAGAAGCTCCGTATACTCCACGATTTTTACCGTCAGGGCGAAGAGATAAACTTCGAATTTGATATGGCACAAAAGGCTAAGCTTGGTCATGACTTCAAGGACTATATCTGCCCGGATACGATCGAGAGATGCAACGACTATATCAAGCTCGGTGAGAAGTATGTTCGTGTCCTATTCCTTAAGGACTACGGCAACTATATCAGCGATGACACTGTAGCCGAACTCACGGACATGAATCAGAACCTCATGCTCTCGATCGATGTTCTCTCCGTTCCAACCGATGAAGCGATCCGCGAAGTTGAGAACCGCCTTCTTGGTGTTGAGACAAATATCACTAACTGGCAGCGCAAACAGAATCAGAATAACAACTTCTCAGCTGTTATCCCTTATGACATGGAGTTGCAGAGAACCAAGACAAAGGAATTCCTTGCTGATCTCACTACCCGTGACCAGCGTATGATGCTCTGTCTTATTACTATGGCAATATCTGCTGACAGCAAGGAACAGCTTGATCTTGCCACTGAGAGCTTACAGGCAGTTGCTAAAGGAAGGCACTGTCAGATGGCTGTTCTTAAATGGCAGCAGGCAGATGGTCTAAACACGGTCCTTCCATTCGGTGTACGGAAGATCGATTGCTTCAGGACACTTAATACGGAATCCTTGGCAGTATTCCTTCCGTTCAAGACACAGGAGATTATGGATAAGGGCGGCATCTACTATGGTGAGAACGCTATTTCGCACAATCTCATCATGTGTAACAAGGCTAACCTTTTGAATCAGTCCGCCTTTCTTTTAGGCGTGCCTGGTTCTGGTAAATCCTTCTCTGCAAAAGAGCTCATAACATTCCTTATGCTCAACACTGATGACGATATCCTCATCTGCGATCCAGAGGGTGAGTACGCTCCCCTTGTTGAAGCAATGGGGCCTGAGATGGGCTCCGTTATCCGCGTATCGGCTGGCGGTCGCGATAGGCTCAATGCCATGTATATGGTTGACGGTTATGGAGAGAACGACCCCATTGTCGTTAAGTCTCAGTTCATCATGTCGCTTGTCGAGCAAATCGATAAGAAAGGTGTCGGACCCCAACAGAAGTCCATCATCGACAGATGTGCTGCGGCCGTATACCGTGAAGCTGATCGCCTCAGGTCATCCGGCGGTGCAACTCCAACACTTTGTACCTTCCGCGAGAAACTCCTTCAACAGCCTGAAAGAGAAGCACGTCAGATTGCGTTATCCCTTGAACTCTTCACTACCGGCTCACTTGATATCTTCGGTCGTGAAAGCAATGTGGATATGGATAAGCGCGTTGTCGTTTTCGACATACATGGCTTAGGCAGCCAGCTTAAGCCCACGGGACTTCTTGTCATAACGGACACTATGCTTAACCGAGTAACCCTTAATTGGAAGAAAGGTAAGCGTACACACGTCTTTATCGACGAGTTCCATGTAGTATTCGAAAACGAATTTTCCGCGCAGTTCTTCAATTCCGCTTGGAGACAGTTCCGTAAGAGAAACGCATATCCGACCGCGATCACTCAAAATGTTGAGTATCTCTTGGACTCCGTACAGGCATCCACGATGCTTTCAAACTCTGAGTTCGTAATAATGCTCAATCAGGCAGCTTCCGACAGGGCTAAGCTTGCAAAACTCTTGAATATCTCCGAGATCCAGATGCGTTATATAACGAATGCTCCTGCCGGTTCCGGACTTATCAAGTATGGTTCCGCTCTTGTTCCATTCGTGAACAAGTTCAACAAGGACACTAAACTCTACCAACTTATGACCACAAAACCCGGCGAGGGACAGTTTGCAAACCCGGATTAGTCCCATTAATGTCATGCAAGGCTTTTTCCGGGCTGGTACAATTAAGCATAAACAACAGATACTAACCTCCTTTCAAGTTCTGTATGTTGCGTGTGTCATAGTTTTTGTCCTTTCTTTCTCGCCCCTGTCGGAGTGGTTTACCGGCAGGGGCATTTTTATCTGTATCAAAAGGAGATAGACATATGCCTCAAATCAACAAGGTCGAGCACGAGAGAAATATTAAGCAAGTATCGCGCTTGGATGACTTAAAACCCGCTACCGAGAAAACCATAACTAAGGTTCAAAACAAACCTGTCGTTACTGTTGAGCAAGCGGATGCGATGATTGAAGATGCTTCCGCAGCTGCCTATAAAGCCGCACAAAGAACAAGCATTGCTGCCATTAGACACGCACGATCACTGTCTGAAGAATCAGAAAAGACTGAAGAACAAGAGGCTATTGATAAGCTTGAAGCATCCGGAAGAACTACTATATCTGATGCAACCAATGCTGCTTTGAATGCGAAAGATTCCATAAGACGGCAGATTCGAAAGAAGCATCCTGATATTAAGAACGCAAAGGCGATCAAGACAGGTACAAGAACCATCAACAAGGCCGATAGGGCGCTTAAAACTGCAAATGATGCCTCTCGCCTGGCCGTCAAAAGTTCAATCGAAGCAGCAAAGCGGGCTGCTATTGTTTCACAGAAGGTTGCTACTGCAAAGAAGGCTGAACGTCTTTCCAAAAAGGCAGCGGAAAGTGTCAAGAAGATTGTCAAAGGCATAATTAATGCTATTAAGCGTCTATGCGCGGCATTAGAAGCAGCTTCAGTGCCTATTATGCTAATCCTCGTTCTTGCTGCCGCAATTGGTGCTCTTGTTGCATCTGCCTTTGGTATCTTCTTTACTGGCGATGTATCCGGTGAAGATACAAAAACACTTCAGGAAGTGATACTCGAGATCAACCAAGGCTACAACAACTATATTGAAGAGATAAAAAAATCCATTACCCATGATGATCTGACAATTGAAGGCTATTGCGCCCCCTGGCCTGACATCATTTCTGTCTATGCGGTCTATATGACCACTAAATCAGACAATCCTACAGACGTTGTTCATTTGACTGAAGAACACGAAAAGCTCCTCTATGATCTCTTCTGGACCATGAACTATGTTTCCTATACTACAGAGGAGATTACTGTAACCGAGAAAGTTCCTGACCTTGATAAGGATGGTAATCAGAAGAAGGATGCTGACGGAAATCTTCTTTATATTGAGCAAGAAAAAACTACCGTCACGCTTCACATTACAGTAGATCACGTTACGGCACAACAGGAAGCAGAAGCCCTCTACTTCAATGCTGAGCAAATGGCCGAACTTAACGAGCTGCTTGATCCAAAGAATGCTTCATTATGGTTAGAACTCCTTAGAGGTATTGGTTTAGGATCAAGTGAACTGGTGAATCTGGCATTATCTCAGCTTGGGAATGAAGGCGGAGATAAATTCTGGCGATGGGCCGGGCTAGACGAACGTTGTGAGTGGTGCGCCCTTTTTGTTTCATGGTGTGGCGATCAGACCGGGCTTCGAGCTTCTGGGCAGATCCCCTTCTTCTCCTTCGTCTCTGATGGGGTTGATTGGTTCAAATCTAAAGGAAAATGGATCAATGGCTCTGAAATCAACAGTTCCAACTATGACAAGCGCATCTATCCGGGAATGATTATCTTCTTTGACTGGGAACCTGATGGTAAGCCTAATCATGTTGGAATAGTCACCAAGGTGGCTGATGGTTGCATTTATACTGTAGAAGGCAACAGTGGCGATGCTGTGAGAGAAAAAAGTTATTCGGCTAATAGTGATCACATATATGGATTTGGCATAGTCGGATGATGCTACAAAGTCGTAGTAATGAAAAGTTAACAAAAGCCCCTAGGTCACGTGTTTACAGTGGCTTAGGGGCTCTTTTTGCGCGAAAACAATTGTGTATGCTGAAAGAATAATATCAATTTATATATATTTATTATATAATTATGAAGTGCTTGCGGCTCCAGCATTTGTGCAAAATGCCAAGTGTCCCAATAATGAACACATTCGGAGCGTACAATATTAATCAAATTAGAGTATTAACTCTTTGGCTAACACTAGGAGGATTAAATGGACAATATTTTTTTTGGTAATAACAAAGTAGATATATCGGTTGAAAAGGCAAAAATATGGAGAGTATGCAATCAGCTACGTGGTCCATATGGTTCTACAGACTATGCAAATATTATTATTCCATTAACTGTATTGCGCAGATTCGATTGTGCAACACTTGATACCAAAGCAAAGGTTTTAAAAGAATACACTTCCCATCCTGACATTTCTCCAAAAGGGTTAGTTAAAATTGCCGGAAAACAATTCTATAACACAAGTCCGTTCACTTTTGAAAAGTTGGTTGACGATGTAGACAATATTTATGACAATTGGGAAGTATATCTCGATGGCTATTCAGAGAATGTAAAGAACATATGTAAAAACATTTGTAACAATGGCCTTTTGAGTTTGTTACAAGACATGCATAAAAAAGGTGTTCTTTATAGCGTTACTCAGTCTTTTTCAGATATTGATTTATCGCCAACTACTTGTGACAGTATTAAAATGGGTTACATTTTTGAAGACCTTATCGGTCGGAAATATCAAGATGCGAATGCTGGAGAACAATACACTGGACGCGATATCATTTGGATGCTCATAAGAGTACTGATGTCTGAAGGTTGTGATGATATTTTCAATCCAGGGAAGATAATTACTATCTGTGATCAGGCAGCTGGAACTGGCGGCATGCTTTCCACAGCGTACTCATATATCAAGCATTATAATCCCAAAGCAAATATACAATTGTTTGGACAGGAGATAAATCCAGTCGCATATGCTATTGGTTTGGCCGAAATGCTAATTAAGGATCAGGACGCTTCCAATTATATGCATGTTAATACACTAAAAAAAGATTGTTTTCCTAACCAGGATATGCGATTCGTTATAATGAATCCTCCGTTTGGACAGGGCTGGGGCAATGATGAAAATGATAAAGGAGCTAATGATGATATTGCCTCTAAAGCAGGACAGGAAGCAGCCGTAATTAAAGAAGCAGGAAAAGACAAATCTCGCTGGGGACATGGTTTACCTAAAAAGAGTGATGGACAACTTATATTTATGCAGTCAGCTATTAATAAACTTGCTAAGAACGGTCGTGCTGCTATTATTGAAAACAGTTCTCCTTTGTTCAATGGTGATTGTGGAAGTGGTGAAAGCCAAGTTAGAAGATGGATGCTTGAATCAGACTTGTTAGAAGCGATCATTGCGCTCCCCACTGACCTTTTCTATAACACGAGCATACAAACATATGCCTGGATTATCTCCAAAGAAAAGAGAAAAGAGCGTAAGGGGAAAATACAATTAATAGATGCATCAAGTATTTTTCATTCGATGAATGAATTAGGGAAAAAAAGTATGGGCAACAAACGTCGTGAATTTACCGAAGAAGACGTTAATGCAATTGTTAAACTATATAAGGACTTTGATAGTGCTGATTCAGAATTATCTAAGGTTTTGCCAAATACTTATTTTATGTACAGAGATTACACAATTAAGCAGCCTTTACAGAGGTCATATGCCATTACTGAAGAGCGTATCAAAAACTTGCTAAATAAAGGCAAACTAAGCAATTTTTATGACGAATCAAAAATATATGCATGGGAGAATGATGATACTGCTCTTGATCAGAAAGAGCTGGATAAGAGAGAAAAGACACGCAGAAAATTCAAAGAAAACAAGGCAGTTTATGACAAAATAATGAAGGCATTAAAGAGCAATTGCTCTGACAGAGTTTATTTGTCGCCTGAAGAGTTCAAGCCCGTGATTGATAAAGTTCTTGCTGATACTGGAGCAACCGATAAATTGATTGATTTAATTGCCGATGGACTATCTGTTATGGATAAGAATGCCAAGATTCAGACAAAGCATAACCGCAAGACCAAGCAGAATGAAATCCTTTATGATGATGAGACTGCTGAAAACGAGCAAGTTCCATATGATGTAGATATTGAGGACTATATGAGCAAGGAAGTGCTTCCCTATGTTCCTGATGCTAAATGGTTCTTTGAGGATGGTGAGATCAAAAACAAAAAAGTTATGATTAAAATTGGTGCAGAGATTCCGTTTACACGATTATTCTATAAGCATTCCGAACCAAAGAACCCTGACGATTTAGAAACTGAATTAAAAGAATTAGATAACCTGTTTGATAAAGCTTTTAAGGAGGCTTTCTAATGGCAAGAAAGATGAAAGATAGTGGGGCCGATTGGCTTGGAATGATTCCTGCTGATTGGGATAACAAGAGAATCAATGCCTTATACCACTTGCGAAATGAAAAAGTAAGCGATCGTGATTATGCACCGTTATCGGTCTCAATGAAAGGTGTTGTTCCTCAATTGGAATCAACGGCCAAAACAGATGACCACGATAACAGAAAACTAGTTAGAGAAGGGGACTTTGCAATCAACAGTCGTTCAGACCGGCGCAATGCTTGTGGTATTTCTGATAGAGATGGTTCGGTATCATTAATTAATCTAGTTCTTTCTCCCAGAGAGAAAATGTATCCATCTTTTTATAACTGGTTGTTTCACTCTTCGCAATTTGCAGATGAATTCTTCAGGTGGGGGCATGGAATAGTTGATGATTTATGGACAACAGGTTGGCAAGATATGAAGAATATTATTCTTCCCTATCCATCTCTTCCAGAGCAGCATCGTATTGCTGATTATCTTGATAAGAAATGCGCTTCTATAGATTCTTCAATTGAAACAGGAAATAAAGAGATTGAGAAACTAAAAGAGTACAAGCTCTTGGTCATAACAAAAGCAGTTACTAAAGGCTTAAACCCAAATGTTGAAATTATAGACAGCGGGATAAAGGATATAGGTAAAATTGCTAAAAACTTTGATGTTATACGTTTGCGATTCTTAGTTAAATCCATGCGAAATGGGTATGTCGGACCAACCAAAGACATTTTATGCGATGAAGGCATAAAATATATACAATCTTTACACATAAAGGATGGGAAAATAGATTTTTTACGGGAACCATATTATGTATCCAACGCATGGGCAAGTATTCACCCCAAGATCCATACGAATAATCTATTGATTATTCAGACAGGTGACATAGGGAATGTAGCATTAGTAGATAACGAATATGATGGATGCAATTGCCATGCATTGATTATAACAGTTATTAGAGAAGATAAAATTTATCCAAATTATCTAAAGTATTATTTTATGAGTTCAGTTGGTCTGCACGCATTGGTAAAGTATGAAACCGGAACGACGCTGAAACACTTGAATTCTACGGATATTTGTGATTCGCTCGTTTGTTTTCCAAACCATTTGGATGAGCAGATAGCTATTGCTAATTATCTGGATAAAAAGTGTTCTGAAATTGATACACTTATCCATCTTAGACAACAAATGGTTAATAAACTCACAGAATACAAAAAATCTCTCATTTATGCTTATGTAACAGGCAAGAAAGAGGTACCCCATGGCTAAACTTGCAAAAGAACTGGATTTTGAGAAAGAAATCGTAAAACATCTAGTCGAAGAAAACAACTACATAGAGCGAAAGTCATCTCAAAATCCTGAAAAATCAAATTATGATAAAACTCTTGCAATGGACAAAGAACTAATTCTTAAGTTCCTTTGGGATACTCAGAAGGATGATATGGATGCATTGAAACGTCTCTATGGTACAACTTTAGATGATACAATAATCCACACTATCCGTAATACCATCGACCAAAAGCAGAGTTCATTTATTGAAGTTCTTCGCAATGGTATTGATGTTTCAAATCACCATCTTACACTTCTCTATAAAAAGCCAGCTACTTCATTAAACAAGAAAATTGTTGACAACTATTCTAAAAACATTTTTTCCGTAATAAAGGAAGTATGGATTACTGATAAATCTGACAAAGATGGAAATGATGTCCCCGAGAATGTTGGTAGAGTAGATATTGTTACCTTTATTAACGGTTTTCCTTTTGCTGCATTCGAACTCAAATTCAATGCGTCTGGATCAACTAGCCAGGATGCTAGAGAACAATACGAACGAGATAGAGATCCGAATAATCCATTATTTAGATTTAAGAGCGGCGTTGTTGTCTGTTTTGCTATGGATGAAAATGAAGTCTATATGACTACTCACCTTGAGAATAATAAAACACAATGGATGCCGTTTAATATGGGGCGTGGCGAAGGCATTGACTGTGGTTCTGGGAACCCCATAGTTAATGGTCTATGGCCTGTTCATTATATGTGGGACGATATTTTAACTAAAGACAGTGTTGTTGAATTGCTAACAAAATTTGTTACAGTAAAACGCGAAGAAAAAAGAGATCCCTTTACTGACAAAGTAAAACTCGAGGAAAAAATGATTTTTCCGCGTTATCATCAAAGAGATTGTGTTCAGAAAATTCTTGCAGACGTTAGCAAAAACGGAACGGAATGTAATTATCTTATTCAGCATTCAGCTGGCTCTGGCAAAACAAATACGATAATGTGGCTTGCATATAGATTGGCTTCTCTTCATGATCTTAATGATGAACCAATTTTCAATATTATTGTAATAGTGACAGATCGTATTGTCGTTGATAGGCAGCTCCAGGCGGCAATCAACAGTTTTGAGCACCAATCAGGCTATGTAAAGACAATTGGTGAAGGAATGACATCGGCCGATCTCGAAAATGCACTTGCTGGAAGCACAAAGATTATCGTTACTACTATTCAAAAGTTTCTTTATGTTTATACCGAAGGAATGAATGACAAGAGATTTGCCGTATTAATCGATGAAGCACATCAGTCCACAACTGGAGAGGATATGAAAAAGCTTACCCAAGCTCTTTCTGAAGAAGAATTCAATCCTACAGATGCAGTAGTAGATTTGGTGGAAGAAACTGGTAAGCGTAGCAATATATCTATGTTCGCTTTTACGGCAACTCCAAAGAACAAGACTCTTAGATTATTTGGTCGATTAAATGATCGCGGCTCATACGAAGCTTTTCATCTGTATTCAATGAAACAAGCAATTGAGGAAGGTTTTATACTCGATGTTCTTCAAAACTACATTGAGTATGAGACATATTTTGAAATTGCGCAAATTAGTGAAGATGATCCCGTATTAAAAAAAGGAAATGCAAAGGCTCAAATTGCCTTGTTTGCTTCTCTTAATGAAGAGAATATAAGCCAAAAGGTACAGATAATCGTTGAACATTTTCGTTCCTATGTAATGAATCAGTTAGGCGGAAATGCCAAAGCCATGGTTGTGACTTCTGGTCGCGCTGAAGCTGTAAGATACAGCTTAGCAATGGATGCGTATCTAAAAGAACGAGATATCAAAGATGTTAAAGCTCTCGTAGCTTTTTCAGGAACGGTTAAACTTGATAAAGACGGGCTGCCGACAAAGCGCGAGGGAAAGGAATACTCTGAAATTGGTATGAATGGCATTCCTGAAAAAAAACTTCCTGATGTCTTTGATGGGGACGAATATAACTTGCTACTTGTTGCAAATAAATATCAGGTTGGATTTGATCAACCGAAACTCTGTGCAATGTATGTATTAAAAACACTGCAAGGCGTTAATGCAATACAAACATTAAGTCGTCTAAACAGGACTTGCAAACCATATGATAAAAATGTAATTGTACTGGATTTTGTTAATACAGCTGCTGAAATGGAAAAAGCATTTTCAAAGTATTATACAACCACGTTACTTACAAACACTGCGACAGAAACACAGTTGTATGAGCTAAAGGATAAAATTCGTGGTTTTTATCTCTATGATGATGGCGATGTTGACAAAATCATAGAGATGCTTACCAAGCCTGAAGGAATAAGCAATCTTAAACGTCAAAGCGTAATCAACACGACCGTAAATCGCATAAAGCAGAACTTATTCATGAAGACAGATGAGGATCAGAAAGAGTTTAAGAGGGTTTGCAAAGGATACTATTCTTGTTACAAATATTTATCAATGCTCCTTCCATTAAATGATGAAAGCCTAAAGAAAGAATATTTATTTTTGGGAGAACTAATTCAATACCTCACAACTGGAACTAGCGGAGGTATCGATATACGCGATAAAGTTCGCTTATTCAACTTTAAGCAAGAAAACAAAGGTGATAAAGGAATCAAGAACGGCCATAAGAGTGACCCCGCAATATCATTACCTACTGTTATGGTAAAGCTTCGTGAAGACGAAGAGATGAAACTTTCTGAGATTCTACAAGAGATTGAAGAAAAAACTGGAAAACAATTCAGCCAAGAATCATATAGAAGATTAATGGAATGGTTTAAGGCCCTAATTGCTTCTGATCCAGAAATACAAGATAGTGCTAAAGCGAATTCATTTAAAGACTTTATGGCATTTACCTACAAGGACCGAACCGATAATATTCTTGTAGAACACATGGCTGATGATTATGAATTGATGAATGCTTTACTGAAAAATGAAAACTTATGCAATCAGATATTTGGAACATTAGCTAAAGGCATCTATGATGTTTCAAGAGGTGCTGATTTATAATCCCAGAACTTTGATTTTTAGTGAGGTACTTTATGAAAATTGATAAAGGACGTATCATTAACGATTTTATTGAGCCAAACAAAAAACAGTATTCTATTCCGGTATATCAACGCAACTATGAATGGCCTAGAGAGCAATGTGAAAGATTATTTGAAGACATAATTCATGCGCATTTATCCGACAAGGATCATTTTTGCGGATCAATTGTATATGCACTTATGAAAGAAGAACATAATATTAACTATTATGTTATTGTTGATGGTCAGCAAAGGCTTACAACTATATATCTACTGATTAAAGCTCTTTTGGATAGTGCTACAAGCAATAAAGATAAAGAAACTTTCACCGAGCTATTATTCAATCATGACAAGTATGATGAGTATGCAATTGATGTTTCAAGCAAACTTAAACTAAAACCAATTAAAAGCGATAATGCTCAGTTATACCTGCTTATGGAGAACAAGTATGATGAAATAGATAAGACATCTGGAATTTGGAACAATTATCAGGTTTTCAAGGAATTAATCCTTGAAGCATTAGAAAAAAATGAACAATTATCTCTTAGTTCCATTTATAAGGGCATAGAGAAACTAACATGTGCCTGCATTAAGCTTGAAGATGGTGATAATGCACAGGAAATCTTTGAAAGAATTAATTCTTCAGGTGTACCATTAAGCCTTGCAGATAAAATACGCAATTTTGTTTTAATGACGGATGCCAACCAAGAATCTCTATACGAAAACTATTGGATAAAAATAGAAAAATTGGTTTCGCGTAGTCAAATGTCTGATTTCTTTTTAAGTTACCTGAATTTAAAGAGAGATGGTTTCTCTAAGGAAAGTGAAGCTTATGATGATTTCAAAGTTCTGTATAAGGAGCTCAAATTCACCAACGAAACAGTCCTTTCAGAATTAACTCACTATGCTACTTTATTTAATATATTCCAGAATGGCAGCAAAGATTACTCGGAAAATACAAATAATTATCTAGTAGGATTGAAACAGCTCAAACAGACAACTTGCTATCTTTTCTTGTATAAAGTATTTGATGATCATCTTTCTACGCCTGCTATTATAGATGAAGATACGCTTGAAAAAGTTTTGCAGCTTTTATTAAATTATTCTATAAGACGAATAATGTGTGATGTAAATTCTAACTCCTTGAGAGGCTTTTATAAAACACTTTATAATCGTGTATTTATAAGGCCAGAGAACAAACAATATTATTATGATTCTATTGTTTCTTTTCTTAAGCAGACAACGTCAAAAGATTCCATTCCTACCGATGATGATTTTAAATGGGCTATTATTCATAATAACCTTTTCGGAAAACATGCCCTATGCAGATATTTGTTAATATCCATAGAAAACCAAGGAAAAGAAAAAATACAAACTGACAACCTCACCATTGAACATGTAATGCCTCAAAATAGTGAATTATCCGATGCATGGAAAATAATGTTAGGAGAAAATTGGGCTTCTGATAGGGATAGTTGGCTTCATACAATTGGCAACCTAACTTTAACTGGTTATAATTCCGAACTTGGGGACAAGCCTTTCGATGAAAAGAAAAAGCTTATAGATGATTGTGAAACAAAAGTCGTAAGACTTTACAAAGATATACAAAGTTGTGCTGTTTGGAACGCAGTAAATATCAAGAACAGAGCTGAGAATCTTTCAAAAGAAATATTCAAACTCTTCCCTATTATTCCGGCTGTGCAAGAAATATCTTTCAAGGATCCAAGATACATTGAGTACACATGTGAAGAGCCTAGCAATGCTACTTATAAACATGTAAGCTATTATCTTTTCTTGGGAGAGCGGGTTAATGTATCAAGTTTTGCGGATATGGTTCGTTCATTAGCCAAAAAGCTTTACGATTTAGACAGTTCCGTAATAGAGAAAATGGCTCGTACTAATGATAAGTTTTCAGATTGGACAACCCCTGTTTTTTCATATGATAGCAATTTGTTAAGAAATGCTATTAAACTACAAGGAACTGATATCTATATAACCTCAGGTTATTCAGCTTCAGATTGTGTTAGTTTCATTAAAGGATTGCTAAGAAAGTATGATTTGGACATTACACAAGATTTTATCTATTGTGCGAAATCGACTCTAGATCCAAGCGAGGAATCCAAACAGGAGACTTAATTCGATTCGATGATAATAATGAAACCCGATGATATCAATCTCTATCATCGGGTTTCCTATCATCGCTATTACTTATATTTTATTCCATATTGGATCTGAATTCACATTCTATATATGAAAGAAGATTTTCTATTTTCTCTCGGTAATCATCTGTATCCGAATTTTCAGCATCGAGGTTCTGCAAGGACGGATTTGATGTGGCAACCCTTTCAATCAGTTCATTACCTCTCTCTTCACCTAATTCTTTAATGATTGCTTGTTCAAGACTTAATGTTGAAATCATCTCATTAAGATACCGGACTGTCACTTCAAGGAAGGCATCATAGAGTCTTCCTTTAGAGATTGTATTTGATTCATCCATTACGTTCCTTAATCCTTGTCTAAAATCATTTGTCTTATACATACTATGGCCTCCATTTCATTGATTTGATGCCTTTACTATGACAGCGTATAAGCCTGAAATCAATGGGTTCAGCAAAAGTTGAGACTAGTCTTGAAATTTCTTTGATATTATCAAGTTCAAACACATATAGTCCGTTTAAATGTACTTTCCTAAGTTGGATAAAGTATTGTCCGTTTAATGTCTTTTTCTGCCTTGTATAATCCAGCCAGAATGTAATCAGATTGACATATTTCCTGTTCGAAAACCGGAGTATGGGATAGGGGGTGTTTTATGGCAAATACGAAGAATGAAAAGATTAACAATAACCTTAGACCGTTGTATGTAAAGGAGATCATATTCGAGCATACTGATGAAGAGCACTTCTTAACGGTCTACGATATCGAGAAAATACTTGAAGAAGATTACGGTATTGCAGCATCTCGCAAGACAATATACATCGATATAAACACTCTTATTGAAGCCGGGTATGATATCGAATGCATAAAAGGACATGTAAACAAATACCATGTTCTTTCGCGAGAGTTTGATAACGCAGAGCTTAGATTGCTGATTGATTCCGTTGCTTCCATGCAGTCTTTATCATGCAACCAGGCAAAAACGATAATAAAGAAGCTATCCCGTCTTGCCGGGCCCTCTTCTGATTGCCTTCTTCATGGTGTTGAAGTTGATGCCAGACCACGCTCTGATAATAACCAGATCAACTATATCATTGATGTGCTTATTGAGTCGATTAAGGTTAATAAGCAGATCTCATTTAAGTACTATGAATATCAGACATCTACTAAAAAGGTACTAAAGAACGGCGGTAAGGAATACGAGGTATCTCCATATCAGCTCGTTTGCTCAAGCGACTACTACTATCTACTTGGATACTCTGATACATATGAGAAAGTAACAGCTTTCAGAGTAGATCGCATATGCGGCATTCCCAAATTGCTTAAAAAGAGCAGCGTACCAAAACCTGATAATGTTTGCCTCAAGAAATATATGCGTGAATCATTCCATATGAAGAGCGGGACTGAAACTACTGTTTCATTAACGTTCCATACGAGTGTCATAGATGCTATGGTAGATCGTTTTGGTCAGGATCTGGATATATCTTTCCTCCAAAAAGACTACTGTATTGCAAAAGTAAACGTACCGGTAAATAACGTTTTTTTTGCATGGCTTTTTGGCTTTGAGGGAAAGGTAAGAATTGCCGGTCCTTTTGAAGTACAAGACCAGTATATTCGTATGGTTTCAAAGGAAATGGCACGCTTGTAACAATGTTACAAATCGCTCATTGTTAGGCTTTTCACCCATCTCCTCGTTCGAACTGTAACCGTTTAGGGACAGACCGGAAAATAGCTATTGCAAAGCAAAATTGCGGTTCGTATAATGAAGCCACAAACGAAAAACAAACATTCGTTCGCGATTACTCCTTTCAGAAAGTGAGGTGAGGATAGATGCAGATGATAAACAAAAACTTGGTTCTTTATCTTTTTTCATTACAAGTAACTCCATATCGTCCCGACCATCCTCACCTCTCTGGAATGGATCTGGCAAGCGGACCAGGTCAAAGGATTATTATCCCGTAGTAACCAACTACAACCATCAACAAGAAGGAATTTCGCAAAAGCAGTAATGCTCGTGCGTTTAGTATAAGTCGTCAATTAAGCCTCTATCCGGATTTCTTCCCTTTAGCCGGAAGAGAGAATACACAGGAGGAAAAAAAAGTGAAAAGAAAAGAAGTTAAAGTGGAAAGCACTAAAGTTAAGAGTCTGTTGATCCCGAAGACTCTTATCGGAAAGAACGGAATTAGGCACGAGATCACAAAGGTCCTGTTCTGTGCTCACTCAGAAGACGGTGAGTTTGAAGGTCTTCGTTATGCAGTTAGTTTCAGTGGAGCAGAGACATATCTCTATCTCATCGACAATCGCTGGTATGTACAGGTGGTGTAACATGAAGAGAAGAACATCAGATTATGAAATCAATGCCCTCTGCGGCATGCTTATCGAGGATTTCATAAAGAAATTCCACTATTCTAATACTCGTGTTATCGATATCGAGACTTTTGTTACAGACTATCTGGGAACAAAGATCGTATTTGAGACCTTTGATTATGAGACTAAGGGACGAGATGGCTTTTTATCAGATGGAATTACTCAGTTACGAGTTGTTCGTGACGGTATAAGCCAGCGCGTCATCTACCCCAAGAACATAATCGTCATTAATTCCGACTTAAACGATCCGAATGTACTTGCCAGATTGCGGTTTACAATCGCACATGAAGCGGGACATCTCATTTTAAACAGACATATTCCCGGCAGTTGTGAAGCAGCATTCCACACCGAATTCACGGAAGGCGAAGAATACTCAATAGAAATGCTTAAGAGCATGTTATCGATCAGAGAAATAATGTCTAATAAAGCTGCTGCCAGTCTACTCATGCCACCCTTTATAGTTAGTCGTGCTCTCAACACGTATAACAACGGCAATAAGGTAACTGCTTATACAGGAAGCGATACAATCCTTCCAGATATAAGCAAGCGCATCATACAAAGAATGGCTGACAGTATGGGAGTGAGTTTCAGTGCATGCTATCGACGCCTCAAAGAGCTTGGTCTTTTTGATGTGAAACCATTCTCAGAGTATGCCATAAACTTCAACAATATGGAGGCCGGCTATGATCAATCAATATAAGCCATCTACAAGACGTATCGTTGAAGAAGCTCAGGCATATGCTCAGGGCAAGATTAAACGTGATATCAAATGCCCCGAATGCGGTCATATCCTCACCAAAGCATATGGTCACGAGCATTTCTGCATAGAAGTATTTTGTAAGCACTGTAAGTTCAATGACATAGTCGATCTGGCAATGCTCAGACGTAGAAAACCTATAGGAGAATACAACATGAAATTCTGGTACATTCCTTTGCCCAAGGACAGGACAGCATAAGAATCATTAAGCCTCTGCCGTTCTTATCGGAATGGTATTTGCTTAAAACAACCGAATAAACTTGACTTTAACCGAGCAAGCGAAGCAGGATCCTTGATTAAGGACTGAAAATCTATCAAGCACCGTACGAAGTTTAGAAGAGATCTATTTCTCTTCTATTTCGTACGGTGTTTTCTTTTGCCCTACGAAATAATCCGCTTCGCACGTCGCTTCAAGTTCCTTCCTTACCCGATTAAGTCGGAAAGGAAGAGAAATGTTTCACAGATATCAGCACTATCCCGGAACTCCAATGAATTCTCTGCCAACAAAACAAATACAGATTATTCAAAGGAGACCTCAAATGGATTCAGTTATTAACAATTTTGATAATGATTGCAAGGTTATTAGCCTTGTTGCGGAATACGAAGGATATACAGGCAAAGAACGTTATGCGATCATCACTGACCTTACCGAAGATGAGCTCAATGCTCGTTATTCAAAGAGAATCAACAGATTTAGACCTTTCATTATCCTCACGAAAGAAATGGGTGAAGTAATTACCGAGCACACAAATTGCGAGAAAAAGCATGATATGAGAATAGCTCGAGGAGATATCTATCTTCACGATATCGATGATTACGAATTGATTCATTTATCTTTATTCGTTGACGATGATCAGACAATCAGAGAAAGAAATCGTGCAGCCAGGAAAGAAAGGCAGCGCATCAACAGCATTAGCAGAAAAGCTTTAATGACTCTGACTCCAAAGCAAAGAGACTATCTTTATCGCCACTATATCTTAAACATGACAATTAGAGATATCGCAGCCGAGGATGGTCTTAACAGGAACACCGTTTGGGAAATTTTTTCTTCAGGACGCAAAAAATACAAAAAGGCTGTAGAAGCATTGGAGGTGGCATGATGTATAGCATAGCACTTCCTTCTTTCAGACCTATAAGCGGCGATATTTATATATGCAAATCCAGAAAAGGTCATCCTACTTTTAAAGATAACAATCCGGTACTTGTCTTGGCTACTGGAAGGCCAGATGACTTTATCCCAACGGTCGTTGTTGCACCGATCGCAACAGTAATTAAACGATTAGATATGGATAGTCATGTTTTACTAAAGCCTAACCATACATTTGCCGAGTATTCAACATTAATGCTTGAGCAGACAAAAAGAATAGATATTACAGAACTTGAATGCTTCATCGGTCGTATAGGTCACGAGGATAGAGTTTGGAAGCATATCAGTAAGAGCATAAAGAGCACACGCGAGTTTTATATGGCAGCCAATGAACAGTCTAATAAAACGAGTCAGGAATCAACCTGCCTTTGCTACAAGTGTCTTCGATATTACTCGAGCAATCCTGTCTATCAGATAAACCGGCTTTCTTCCATAAACGGAAAGATAGATAAGTGCGATAGATGCGGTCTTTATCACGGATTTGAATACCTGATTACCGAGAAAGGAGTTGAGTGATATGTATACACATCATAATAAGGAATTCGACGTTAGGATTTCCGAAAAACCAACTCTCACAGTTTACGAAGCTGCTGCCTATACAGGTATCGGAATTGAAAAGCTTGTAAAAATGTCAGAGATACCTGGAAGCGATCTTGTTATCTACGTTGGTAAAAAGAGATTGTTTAAGAGAAAAAAACTAGAAGAATTCTTGGAAACTCATGATTCAGCATGAAATGTGCAAATTGCTTAATCGCACATTTGTAACAGAATCATCCGCATTATAAATTACCGTCAGGAGCAAAGCCTGATGGTGAAATGATCATTAATCCTAAGGAGAACCATCATGGAAATAAAAACATATTGCAAAGGGCACTTAGTCATAAACCACATCCAGAGTCTTAGGAAAGGAGGCTTTGATTATGAAGCATGAAGTGCCTATAGCCGAAAAGGCTTTGCTTACCGTAGATGAAGCATCTGAATACTTCAACATTGGACCGCAGCGAATTAGAGATCTCACCAATGATGATAATTGTCCCTATGTATTGTGGATTGGCACCAAAAGACTCATCAAAAGAGAAATGCTTAAAGAGTTCTTGTATAGCCAATACTCAATCTGAAAACGATAAATTAGCGCGCTCAAATTAAGGCCGATTTGAGCGCACTATCAACAATTGGAGGTCCTATAATCATGAAACCCAAGAGGTTAACTAAGAATAAAACAAAGCTAAAAACTGGAGAGAGTCAAAGATCCGACGGTGTTTATAGATACAGTTGGTACGACAAATTTGGCAAAAGACATTATCTCTATAGCACCTCATTGCCTGAATTAAGGAAAAAAGAGGATGAGCTTAACAGGATGACTTTACAAGGCATAGACTATAGCCGACTTGAATGCACTGTTAACGAGTACTTTGAATTATGGAAAAAAATCAAAACCGGAATAAGGGAAACAACTTTTGCTAATTATGTTAGGACATATGAACGTTACATAAGCCCTGATTTTGGCAAAACAAAATTGAAGAACGTAACATATAGCAGGGTTGTTTTGTTCTTTAACAATTTAGTAATTGAAAAAGGTTTAAGATTCGGTTCTATTAGAAATATCGAAGTAACTCTTTCCATGGTTCTAGATATAGCCGTTAAAGATGAGGTAATAAAAAACAATCCCTGCAAAGGAGCTTTAAAAGAATTACAGCGAGCATGTGCAAGTAACACAAAAGAAGTTAGAGCACTTACGCTCGAAGAACAGAAGCTTTTTGAGAATTATCTTGCAAAACCTGGTCGTTTTCATGCTTTTTATCCTGTCTTCACAGTAATGCTTTGGACAGGCATGAGAGTCGGTGAGGTTCTAGGCTTAAGATGGCAAGATGTAGATTTCGATAATAATGAAATCAGCGTTAATCACACTTTGATGTTTTATGATAAAGGCATAGGAAAAGGTAGTACATATAAGATTAATCCACCCAAAACCAAAAGCAGTTATCGAAAAGTCCCGATGCTCCCCAAGGTTAAAGAAGCATTCCTCGCACAAAAAGAGTATTTAAAAGAATCAGGCATCAAGTGCAAAGCCAAAATAGATGGCTATACAGATTTTGTATTCTTAAATACTGTCGGTAATGTATATAGTCATAAAAAGCTTAACTATAAGTTGTACTCGATCAGCGAAGAAATAAACAAAGAACTCAGCATGAATAAAGAAACTGATATAAAGACTTTCCCCAAGCTTCATAATCATATGCTGAGACATACCTTTGCTACACGAATGCGCGAAGCAGGAGCAGATATGAAAGCTACATCAGAAATGATGGGACATGAAGGCATCCTGATAACTCTGACAACTTACACAGATGCGACTAGTGAGTTTAAAAAGAGAGAAATCTCTCTTCTTGAAGATTACTTAACAAAAGCAATGTAGGTACTGCCACTATTACTGCCCCATAAACTGCCACTAATCAATAATAGTTATTCGTATTTATAGTGCTTTATTGTATAATTAGTGGCAGAGAAGCCTTGAAAATAGGGAGTTTTGGAAGAATTTGGGAGATGTCACATTCGTAGGGGTTCGCGTCCCCCCTTCTCCGCCAAGACCCGTAGACTTAGTGTTTACGGGTTTTTTTGTTGCCGTAGATCAACTGCCGATGTATAAGAATTTGTAGATGTTCGTCAGTATTTGTGTTGAGCGATATCGAAAGTTCGTCAGAAAAAATGTAATATCGTTTGTATTTTCGTCCGAAAAAATGTAAAATCATAGTGCGGAGGCGATACTATGGATAGATTAGCGTATGGAAAACTGGTTGAGTGGAAGAATAGTAACAATAGAAGACCTCTCATATTGAATGGCGCCAGACAGGTCGGGAAAACATGGCTTCTTAAGGAATTCGGGTCTCATGAATATGAAAGTGTTGCGTATATAAACTGTGACGAAGATGAGGCAATAAAGGGGGCTTTTACTGACTTTGACACAGAAAGATTGGTACGAGTGTTTTCTGCTATTTCCGGCGTGGCAGTCAAGCCCGGCAATACGCTTGTTATATTGGATGAAATACAAGAAGTTCCTCTGGGATTGACCGCGCTTAAATACTTTTGTGAGAATGCTCCGGAATACCATATAGCAGTCGCAGGAAGTCTGCTTGGTATTGGTATACACCAGGGAACGGGATTCCCGGTTGGCAAGGTTGATGAGATCGATCTTTATCCGCTTTCTTTTAAGGAATTCTTAATGGCGCTCGGTAAGGACATCCTTATTGATAACATGGAATTACATCGATGGAACGAACTGTCATCTTTATCACCGACTTTTATTGAATTGTTGCGCCAATATTATTATGTTGGCGGAATGCCGGCTGTTGTTAAGTCTTATGTTGATGAGCAGGATATCTTTAAGGTTAGAAAGATACAGGATCAGATCCTGGCTGATTACAGGCGTGATTTCTCCAAACATGTTCCTGCGGATATCCTTCCTAAAGTGAATATGGTATGGGACTCTATTCCTGCGCAACTCGCAAAAGAAAACAAAAAATTTATCTATAGTGCCGTAAAAAAAGGCGGTCGTGCTAAGGAATTTGAAAATGCTATCCAGTGGCTTGTTGATGCTGGTCTGGTATATAAGGTCCTTCGAGTATCAAAGGCGGATAAGCCCTTAAAGTTTTATGAAGATCCCGGAGCTTTTAAATTGTTCATGTTGGATCTCGGGTTGCTTGGTGCACTGTCTGATGTGGATTCAAAAGATGTTTTAGTTAACAATACAGCGTTTACAGAATATAAAGGTGCTTTTACTGAGCAGTATGTATTACAAGAGCTGAAGTCGACAGATAGAAAAATATATTATTACTCCAAAGAACGTTCGGAACTTGAACTGGATTTTATCATTCAAAAATACTATGTTTATCCGATCGAAGTAAAAGCCGAAGTAAATTTGCGCGCTAAGAGTTTAAAGTTAACATATGATGAAAATAACAGTTTAAGACCGGTTAGATTTTCTATGGCTGATTATAGAGAACAGGAATGGATGGTTAATGTTCCCTTATATTTGGTCAGCGAATGGTTTGAATCGGCAGAATAAAGCAAGATAACGGCCCGTAAACATTTCGTTTACAGGCCACAGTCTCGTTATTCTATTCTTATCTTCTCGATATTATCGATAATGCATTTCGTCATCTTTCTGTTTGTTTCATAGAGTTCTTGGTATCGATCTTTGTCAGCGAAGTAAGCTGTGGAGATAAACTGATTTGCAAGGATGATGTAAGGCACCGCCTGCTTTTCCTCTTCGGTGAGCCTTACTACGGAATCATATCCTGCGATCATCTCTTTCATAACGCTTATCCATTTCATGAACTTGTCGCCGTTACCGTCTTCGAAAGTCTCGGACAGTATAGCGGTAGCAGCATAACAAGGATCGAAGATCCTGACATTTCTCTCACTCAATTCAAAGTCGATGAATCCCCATTTATCATCAGCTACGATGATGTTGCTCGGATTCGGATCTCTGTGGATCACCTGTCTCGGAAGAGACTTGTAGAGGCCCTCGAATTCCTCTAGAAACTTCTTCGTGAAGTCATCGTTCAGCTCAAGTTCCGATGAGATCTTCGGCAATGCCCATGACTTGACTGCATCGTAAGTATCAACTTCGTCTGTTGCCGTATCTACAGTAGAGAGTGCTTTATCGAGCCAGCCGATGATCTCGCCTGTATACCTTGCTTTCTTCTCATAATCATCCAGATACAGCTTGCCTGCCATTACCCGTTCTCCGTCGATCTTCCTGCTGAGAGTAAAGTAGAGTTCGCCTTCCTGGACGTATTCTCTTCCGTCCTTAGTCGGAATTATCGTCGGTGCGGATAATCCGACGTTGTTAAGAGCTTCGGATATCTCGATCGCTTTCTTCGTATTGCCGAGACTAGCTGTATACTTGATCACATATTCATCACCGACAAACTTGGATGTATCGCTTATCTCTCCTGTCTCAGGGAATACGATATCAGAGACTTTCTGATCCTGAAGGTCCCATTTAGAGAGAACTTCCGTGATCAACTTATGATTTATCATAATGTGTTCCTCCTGTAAGATATTGATCTTGTAAGGCTTTTTGGCCTTGAACTTACGAAGGTACTCTGACGGTGTATAGCCGGTCTCCCGAACGAAGGATCTGTAGAACCCCGAATACGTATCAAAACCGTACTCGAAAGCGACATCACTTTTCCTGCGTCCTGTTCCGATCTCGTATATCGCATTAAGAAGCTTTCTTCTCAGGATATACTGCATTATAGGAAAACCTACGGAATCCTGAAATATCCTGTAGAAATGGAACAGTGAATAACCCGCTTCCTGAGAGAGCATCTCTGCGTCAATCTCATCCTTAAGGCTCACTTCGATCTTATCCAATGTATTCTGGATACAGTCCTTATACACTCTGGTACCTCCTCTTTCTCAATTTCTTGCAGCTGCAACAAGTTTATGATAGCTCATATGCTACTCGAAAACATTTCCTGTTTTGCTGTGTTTTTGAAGCGGTGGAATCTTGAGGTCAAAAAACTTGACCTCAAGATAGTGCGTGACCGTTCGACCCCCTCTAAATACGCTATATATCGGATATTGAACTAATACACAAATTAATCAATCAAGTCGTAAAGAGCCCATAAAACAAGGCTTTCTCGCGTTTGATATGTTCTAAAAAATACAGAGCTTACGACCAAAGCATATTGATTAGCTACTTAAAACGGTTCTCAGTGATGAGGACCGTTTTCATATGTAGATATATTTACTTGCCTATTGATTCCAATATCATGAAGAAACTTTTTTCTTAGAAATTGGATGCCGATAAATAACGGTTTCAATGTACTTTTATCTTATGTCTTGTGACACAAGAAAAATATATTTCTTTTATATTGTTGGCGAGGATTATATAATTAGATACATAGTAATTTGTAATGGGAGGTATCTTATGAGAAAGGTAGTTCGCAGATGTATAACGGTTCTATGTTCAACGATCATCATGCTGTTTGTTTTCGGGATGACAGCCTTAGCAGATGAAGTCCCGGAGGGTTATACAGGCTGGTGGGAAGATACCTACTATTATAAAGATGGTGAGATGGTGACCGGCTGGCAGGATATCGAAGGCAACAGATACTACTTTGCTGAGAGCGGTGAGATGGTAACCGGCTGGAAGAAGATTGAGCGTTACTGGTATTACTTAAGCGATGATGGAGTGATGGTCACAGGTCTTCAGCTGATCGACGGAAATTACTATTATTTTAGTCCTGAAAGGTATTATCCTGGACATATGGAGACTAATTATGAGATGCGGACAGATTCGATGTTCTTCTATTGTGATAATAGTGGAGTCGCTGTGCACGGTTGGCTCGATATCATAGACAATAGATACTACTTTCATGAAAGCGGTGAGCTGGTAACCGGCTGGCAGGCTTTCGGCAAAGACTATTGGGGATATACTATCTGGTTTTACTTTAGCAATGAAGGAGAGATGGCCACAGGTCTTCAACTGATCAACGGTAATTATTATTATTTTTGTCCTGATGATTCTGGTTATTCTGACTATGGACGGATGGTGCATGGTAAAGTGCATTTAGATTCGAAATACTTTTATTTTGATAGTAATAGTGGAGCTTCTGTAACCGGCTGGCGTAATAGTAGAGATCATGGTATGAGTTATGACGAACCCGACAACAGGTATTACTTTAAGTCGGATGGCACAGTGTTTAGAGGTTTTTGTACCATAGATGGAAAAGAGTATTATTTCCAGTATGATAATTGTGTATATTACGGGCGGCCCGGAATTTTTGAAGTTGATGGCGATTACTATCTGACTGAGTATGACGGGGAGATCATTAAATCCGAGGAAGGACTGTATGTTGGTTCGGAAGGCATTGAATGGCCTGGCGGAAAAACTAAAAGAGAGTTTTATTGTTATTTCAACAGCGATGGAAGAACCCTTAAAACCGGTTGGGCGGAAATAGACGGAAACCTATACTACTTTGCTCCGGAGGCATTTACCGGTGAGCATTCCTTCGAGGAACAGGATGGCGTTCTGATACCTGTAAATAGAAAGACTGATTCCAGCGTTGAATATTATTTTTATGAAGGAGCGGTAAGGACCGGTTTCCAAAAGGTCAAGGATCCTAATTGGTCTCATCCTGATCCAAGATCCCATTACATAGAACGTCTTCATTATTTTGATGAGTACGGATTCCCTCATAAAAAGGGATGGTTTGAGATAGATGGTAATTGGTACTATTCATATGATAATGCCGGGACTTTGCAGATCGGATGGAAGGAATTGTCCGGAATTTGGTACTACTTTGATGATTCAGGAGTTATGCAAACCGGATGGCTGTTGGATGACGGCAAATGGTATTACTTTGATGAAGACAGCGGTGCTATGAAGACCGGTTGGCTGAAAGACGACGGCAAATGGTATTATTTGAGTAACAGCGGTGCAATGCAAACCGGTTGGCTGAAACTCGACGGCAAGTGGTATTACCTTGATAAGAATTCAGGTGCAATGCAAACCGGTTGGCTGAAACTCGACGGCAAGTGGTATTACCTTGATAAGAATTCAGGTGCAATGAAAACCGGTTGGCTGTTGGACGATGGCAAATGGTATTACTTGATTGACAGTGGTTCAATGAAGACCGGATGGCTGAAACTCGACGGCGAGTGGTATTATCTCGATCTTTCTTCCGGAGCAATGGCAACAGGTCAGAAAGAAATCGACGGAGAGACATATGACTTTGATAGTGACGGTGTTTGTCTTAATCCATAAATGAGCCGGCTGTGTCACAAGTGTGAGCATTGTCATTAAGTTAAGATGTCATTAGCTCGGGACAAGAACCAAACAATTTAATTGAAAATAGGGAATTTTAGAAGAATTCGGGAGATATCCCCTGCATGGGGTTCGGCCCCCCCTTCTCCGCCAAGATAAATGAAGTCCCGGAAAGTCTTATTTCCGGGGCTTTTTCATTTTCGCAAAACCCAACTTGCAACAAAGGGTTGCCCCTACTTCGAGGCAACCCCCATATCCCCATATGCGGCTGATAATTCTTTGTTTCAAATTCAGGCAAATCGAATTAGATATCCTCAGAAGTTCCCGCGTTATCGTCAGAATGCAAATTCCGCTCCGACGGCACGCTGATTCCGCTAACAGCGGCATGACGTTTCCGGAGTGAACGGCAAGGCTTTCCGATACTAACGGCACGAGTTTCCGCTTCAAACTGCACGGAATCCAATATATATTCTTTCCTGTAGCTTTAAGCTGCGGAAAGGAGGCATGGAAACCATGCAAGATTTCAATACGATAATCGGCGTGATACAGATGCGGCAGAATGAATGCTCGTTCTCCGTTATACAGAAACGGTATCACATCGGTTCAGGCACAACACAACGGATCTTAAGCAGATTTGAAGCATCAGGATTAACGTTGGAAGAACTGCGGCAGATGGATCCGCACATTGTTGAGGAACTCATCTATCCGCCTGAACAAGTCAGACGAAAGGATATTCCGCTACCGGATTTCCAGTACTACTACGACCGGATACATGCTAAAGGCAGTAAGGTCAACATTGCCTATTGCTGGATTGAGTACAAGACTGAACATCCCGACGGCTATGAGCAATCTCAATTCTACGAGTACTATAACAAATTCGTAGAATCCCATTACGGCAAACGCGATGCCAAGATGGCTGTCGAGAGAGTTCCCGGAGAAAAGATGTATATCGACTGGGTCGGAGATCAGCCATTCCTGTTGTTAGAACCGGATACCGGCGAAGTCCATAAAGTGCATTTCTTTGCCACAACGCTCGGTGTAAGCAGTCTCATCTATGCAGAAGCATTTCTTAACGAGAAACTGTCGAGCTTTGTTGAAGGCACTATACATGCAGTTCAATTCTATGGCGGCATTACCAAATACTTTGTTCCTGACAATCTGAAAGCTGCGG
>JHXJ01000015.1 GCA_000621765.1 Ruminococcaceae bacterium AB4001 | reverse complement strand
CAGGTAGAGGCATAAGGCTAGTGCCGTTAAAGAGCCGATATGATATATTCATTTCGGAGATTTATAAATATCAGTCACAAGCTGGTAAATAGCCATATCCGGATATCAGGTTCACTCCGCGGGTACGAACGGCAGTTCGATTCCGCTTTCTTCACTTGATTCAGTTGCAGATGTTTCTGATGACTCAGAGGAAGCGGATGTTCCTTCTGTTGCAGAAGTTCCGCCCGTATCCTGTGTTGCAGATGTGCCGGACTGGTCTTTTGTAGTCGAATCAGTCGTATTACCGTTTCCGCCGTCAACATCGATAATGGGCTCATCAACGTCTGAGTCTGATGTCTGTACAGGATCTTCTGAAGATTCTGAAGACAGTGATGTATCAGTAACACCTGCATCAGATGAGACTGATGCTGCGGTCGTGACCGTGGCAACTGTTTCCGACGACACGTTGCCGTTTGACTTTATCGCCAAAGCGACTCCCGCTATTACGAGGAGCACGCAGATTATAACTGCTAACAGAATTATTGTTGATTTCTTATTCATAAAGGTTACCTTCCAATCAAGCGTAATTATAGCATACATATACGATTTTCCTTGATCGGTTGAAAATTGTCATTTGCTTGAAAATGGCCGCTAAACAGAACTGTACTCAAAGGTGTTTTTCGGACATAATATAAACCAATTGAACCCTATGAAAACGGAAAGAACAAAGGATTACAGGTGACCGACATGACAAAGATAAGTGTAAAGCCATATAACGACTTTTGCCCGCAGACGCTCTTCATTTACGGAACGAACAACGAGGACGGCACTCCTGATTT
The DNA here is from genome assembly GCA_000621765.1 of Ruminococcaceae bacterium AB4001. Taxonomy (GTDB): domain Bacteria; phylum Bacillota; class Clostridia; order Saccharofermentanales; family Saccharofermentanaceae; genus Saccharofermentans. The sequence continues at coordinate 79,405 of JHXJ01000015.1, read as the reverse complement.
CGGACTGTTCTGCTGGTTCAGTTACTACTGGGACTCTGAGATGGGCGTAATGTGCGCCATTGGCGGAAGCAAGACCACCAGAGAGAACATCGAAAGAGAGAAGATCTTCTCTGCAAATCTTGTAACGGAAGAACTCCTTCCCCTGGCAGATTATCTCGGATGCACCAGCGGCCGCAGTGATGAAAAGATGAAGATCGGCATGGATATCGGAAAAGGCAGTGTCCTTGATGTTCCGGTGCTTAATCTCTCACCCGTTACATATGAACTTGAGGTCAAGGATTTCATCCCGCAGAAAGACGGCGTTGTCATGCTGTGCAGGATGCGCAACGTTCTGCAGGATGAAAAGCTTTTATCAAAGGATAAGACGGATACCGAGAAGCTCATCGACATCGCGCCTGTAAGAACTACGTGTAAGCGTTATTTCGGTTATAAGGGCGAAGATCTCGGCGCCTGGGGCGAACCCATGAAGGCACTTTCAAGAGACTGATCACTCTATAGTAAAACTGGTAACCCTTCCGAGTATCCCTTTCATCTTTCCTATGGCGATACCGTAATTTGTCATGGGAATACCCTGCTCTTTTGCCTTGCGGTAACGGCTTGCGACTTCAGTCTCACCAAGCATGCATGCCCCGCAATGAATGATCAGATCGTATCCCGAAAGATCAACTGGAAATTCAAGCCCGGAAGTAAAAGCAAACTCAAAATCCCTGCCCGTATATTCTCTTATCCATCCGGGAAGTTTTACGGTTCCGATATCTTCGCACTGACGGTGGTGGGTGCATCCTTCACTGATCAGGATCTTTGCTCCATCATTCAGCTTATCGAGCATACCTGCGCCTTCTAAAGACTGATCCAGAATACCCTTAAATCTTGCCATCAGGATCGAAAAAGAAGTGAGCGGGATCTCCGGAGGAACGATCTTTGAAACCTTTCCGAAAGCCTGGCTGTCGGTAATTACCATGCGGACTTTACCCACCTTCTCAAGTGCGATCGCAAGCTCTGTATCCTTTACGACTACGGGTATTGCGCCCTTGCCCAGAAGATCTCTTATAACCATCTGCTGCGGAAGGATCAGGCGGTCTTTGGGAGCAGACTTATCGATCGGAACGACAAGTACTACAAGATCGCCTTCTTCAACCAGATCAGATACTAGCGGGCGCGTTTTGCGCTGCTTGATTATAACGGCAACGCGCTCTTTTAATTCCTCTATTCCTTCGCCTTTTAAGGCGCTTACGACCATTGCATTTTCGGGCACCCGGACAAGATCAAGATCGCTCTTGTTGAATACCAGAAGATACGGGATCTTGCGCTTGGCAAATGCATCGACAAGAGCATTTTCTTCATCCTGCATTCCGATGCTTCCGTCGACGACAAGTATCGCTATGTCGGTCTCATCGAGGACCCTGATGCTTCGTTCGATCCTCAGGTTTCCGAGAGCGCCTTCATCGTCTATTCCGGGAGTGTCGATTATTACGACAGGTCCTAACGGGAGCAGTTCCATGGTCTTACGGACAGGGTCCGTCGTAGTCCCTGCTACATCAGAGACTATCGACAGTTCCTGTGAAGTAAATCTGTTTACCAGGCTTGATTTGCCTGCGTTACGGCGCCCGAAAAAAGCAATGTGCGTACGTTCCATATTTGTCCTCTTTCGATATCAGAAGCGGAAATCTCTTTCACCGTTCTCGATGGCTTTGAGTCTGTCACGAAGAACAGCTCTTGCCTTCTCGTTTGTTACGTCAGGAATGTTCTTCTCGATGAGCTTTTCGCCTACTTCGCGTGTCTCGGGAGAAGCGTAGTCAACAAGATATTCCTTGAGTGTCATGAGCGCGTTAGGCAGGCAGCAGTTCTGTATCTGCTTAGCCTTGCAGAGAGCCATGAACCTGTCGCCGGTTCTGCCTTCGCGGTAGCACGCGGTGCAGAATGAAGGAACATAATCCATGTCGATAAGCCACTTCATTACCTGGTCCAAAGTACGTGTGTCGGATACGTCGAACTGTGCAGTCTCGTCGACTCTCTCTTCGTGTGTGTAACCGCCGACAGATGTTCTTGAACCGCCGGAGATCTGTGAGATACCGAGGTGGAGAACGCGCTCTCTGGACTTCTGTGATTCACGTGTGGAAACGATCATGCCGGTGTAAGGAACGGCGATCCTGATGCATGCTACGATCTTTGCGAATGTATCGTCGTCGATAGCATTGGAGAAATCATTTACGTCGATGTCATCAGCCGGGCAGAGTCTCGGAACGGAGATCGTGTGGGGACCTACACCGTGAACAGCTTCCAAGTGCTCAGCGTGCATTAAGATTCCTGCGAATTCATAACGGTACTTATCAAGTCCGAAGAGAACACCCAAGCCTACGTCGTCGATGCCGCCTTCCATAGCTCTGTCCATAGCCTCTGTGTGGTAAGCGTAATCGTGCTTGGGTCCTGTCGGATGCAGGATCTCATAAGACTCCTTGTGGTATGTCTCCTGGAAGAGGATGTATGTACCGATTCCGGCTTCGTGGAGTTTTCTGTAGTTCTCGACTGTCGTGGCAGCGATGTTTACGTTTACACGTCTGATCGCACCGTTCTTGTGCTTGATCGAATAGATAGTCTTGATGCTCTCAAGGATGTATTCGATCGGATTGTTTACGGGATCCTCACCTGCTTCGATCGCAAGTCTCTTGTGACCCATATCCTGCAGGGCGATTACCTCATCACGGATCTGTTCCTGTGTGAGCTTAACTCTCGGGATAGTCTTGTTCTTGCCGTGATAAGGACAATAGATGCACCCGTTGATGCAGTAATTGGATAAGTAGAGGGGCGCGAAAAGAACGATTCTGTTTCCGTAGAAATCCTTCTTGATCTGCTCAGCAAGAGCGTAGATCTCCTCGTTCTTTTCGGGGATGTCGCAAGCGAGAAGAACGGATGCGTCTCTATGTGAGAGGCCCTTTCTCTCACGTGCCTTTTCTAAGATTGCGTCGATTACTTCAACGTTGCTCTTGTTCTCGTCTGCATATTTAAGGGACTCGAGGATCTCCTCATTATCTATAAACTCTTCAGCCTTCATTGATTTGGGATCGTACATTTTATTTTCCTTCTTTCATCGATTTGTATTTAATGTTGTCACCTCTGTCGGTGACGATCTCATAGCCTATGTTGCCTATCCTGTTCTTCAGACAATTCATGCATTCTGCGGCTTCTTCACCGGTGCATATCTTGTTATCATACAGGGCGTATTTCTTTCTGACACCGACAGGTGATAAGTTCGGCATGACCACGTTCGCGCCTGCAAGGATCCCCAGCTCTCTTCCTCTCGGATCGATCGTTCCAAGAGCCGTAGTAGCAGGAAGCAGAACCGTCGGGAGCATCAGTCTAATAACGCTTAGGAGGAACAGTGTGAGATTCAGATCTCCTGCTTTCTCGTCTGCGAAAACCGTATCCTTGTGCGGTATGAAAGGTCCGATGCCTATCATCTCGGGATCGAGCTTTTTAAGGAACAGCAGGTCATCTGCGATGTTCTCAAAAGTCTGGTAAGGCGAACCTACCATGAATCCCGCACCGGTCTGGAAACCGATCTTCTTCAGGTTATAAAGACACTGCTGTCTGTTCTCTGCCGACAGGTTCTTCGGGTGGAGCTTTGCGTAGTGATCGAAATCAGCTGTCTCATGTCTTAGGAGATATCTGTCAGCGCCTGCATCGAAAAAGGCCTTGTAAGATTCAAAGCTCTTCTCGCCTATCGAAAGCGTAACGGCAACATCAGGGTGTTCTTTCTTGATCGACTTAATGATGTCAACCATCATGTCGTCAGTATAGAAACGGTCTTCACCGCCCTGCAGGACTATCGTCCTGAAGCCTAAGCCGTAACCGTAGGAAGCGCATTCTGTTATCTCTTCAACACTCAGCCTGTAACGCTCGGCATTCTTGTTGCCGCACCTGATACCGCAGTAATAGCAGTCGTTTTTGCAGTAGTTCGTGAACTCGATAAGGCCTCTTACAAAGACCTTGTTACCGTAGTGTTCACGTGCAACAGCAGATGCCTTTTCTGCCAATAAAGCCTGCGTTTCAGAGTCACGGTTTTCGAGAAGCCTGATGATCTCTTCGCGCGTTAAACTGCCTGTGTCACAAAGTTTATGGATTATGTCCTGGATTTCAGCCATTCTGGGCAAGTCTCGAGTACGTGATCTTTGCCGATACGCCGTCGAGCATGCCGAGTTTGCCGGATACCGAACTGATCAGATTCTCGGGTGCGTCTACGACGACACTGATGATGGAGATATTCCTCTCTTTATACGGAATACCCATCCTTCCAACGACATAATCCCTTACATCATGTAAGATGTCGTTGATCTGTGCAACTGAATCGGGATTCTCGACAATGATGCCGATAATAGCAACTCTCGTCTCCATTTGACCTCCTTTCGCCCTTTGGGCAAACAAGGTTCTGAAGCATTTTAAGTATGAAAATTTACTTAAAGCCTTCCGCGTCAGGATGTACCTTCCGCAATCAAAACTGTTAAGCATAAAGTATCATCTTAAGATACTAAAATCAACGGATTTAGGGCCTGCCCCGAAAACAGGTCAGGTTTCAATCCTTTTCCTTACTCTAAGGCGGAATATCAGGTCTTACGCTTCTTACCTATCATGACGCGTCTGGCGGCTTTAAGGTAGATCTTCTGATACCAGGGACGGAGCTTCTTATCCGCTTCCTGAAGTTTCTCCCTGATCGGGATGCTCTGCGGACAATGCTGTTCGCACTTTCCGCACTTAACGCAGAGCGATGCATCTGCAGGTGTCATCCTAAGTGCAACTGTCTGGAAATATTCAAGTCTTCCCGAACTCTTATTCTCTGAGTACATATGGTTATAGCAGGAGAATACCGCAGGGATATCGACACCCTTCGGACACGGCATGCAGTATCTGCATCCGGTGCAGTTCACCTTGGTGCTCTCGATGATATATGACTTTATCTTCTCTATGAATGCCTTCTCTTCCGGACCGTAATCACCGGTCTTTGCTTCGGATGCGATGCGGCAGTTCTCTTCGACCATATCGACCGAGTTCATTCCGGAAAGAACGCAGGTTATCTCTTCCTGATCCCAAAGCCATCTGAATGCCCATTCGGCAGGTGATCTTCCATGCTTTTCAGCTGCGATCTCGCGCTTTGCTTTCTCGGGAAGAAGATCGACGAGCTTGCCTCCGCGGAGAGGCTCCATGATAAATACCTTAAGACCCTTTTCTGCGGCTGCCTTAACACCGGCGCGTCCGGCCTGGGTATGTTCATCAAAATAGTTATACTGTACAAGACAGCTGTCCCAATCGTATGCGTAGAGCAGCTTCTTGAATGTCTCTGTATCACCGTGGAAAGAGAAACCGACATTTCTTATCTGTCCGCTCTTCTTTTTCTCCGCGATCCATTCTTCTATTCCTAACGCCTTCAGCTTCTCCCACTGCGCAAAGTCAGTCATGTGATGCATCAGGTAATAGTCAACATAGTCAGTCCTTAAACGTTTCAATTCCTCGTTGAAATACTTATCAAGTCCTGAACGGTTTGAGATCATGTACTGCGGAAGTTTTGTCGCGATATTTATCTTGTCCCTTATGCCGTTCTTTTCAACTATTCTTCCAACTACATCTTCGCTTCCGGGATAGATATAAGCCGTGTCAAAATAGTTGACGCCCAATTCGTAAGCGCGCATGAATTCTTTCTCGGCTTTATCGAAGTCTATGGAGGTTCCGCTCTTAGTAAATCTCATACATCCGTAACCAAGGATCGAGATACCTTTTCTCTGTTGCATAACCAAGACTCCTTTTTCTTTTAATTATACACACATCCGCCGTTTTACCCGTGTGAGATATGAGGTATTTTTGTTTGGACACAGGCATAAAACGCTTGTGTTTTTCTGATCATTCGCCGTCCCGCGTCTCTGGATAAACAGTAAATATTTATTGAATTTCGATAAATTTATGTTGCAATTCGATTTATCAGGGTGTATTATGTCGGCATAAGGATATAAGGAGACGGCAAGGATGAACCGGACATTTAAGATCTTTCTCGTAGTGCTTGGAGTCATATTTACGGTAGGCTTCATTTTTGCAGCTCTTAGTGTTTACGCGGCATACGATTATGTGTCCCGCTGTGCACACATTAAGGACAAGACCGGGATAACTTGCTCCGTCGGTGATACGCTTTCTATAGATGATCTTGCCGAATTCTCCAATTACGATGAGCGCTGTATCTCAGGGATTACAGACGGCGAAGGCGAGATCTCTCCTGACGGAATGAGCATAACCATAACCGATGCGGACAGTTTCGTGACTATAGATGTCACCGCGCATAACGCAAATGCGCCTGAGCATACCTATCACAGGATCACGGTTTTAATCGAAGAAGATTAGAATTTTAAGGGGATAAACAGAATGAAAAGAATAAGGATGGCAGCACTTCTTTTGATCGGAGCGTTTCTTTTTTCGGGCTGTTCGCTCAGCTCAATAACAGACGAGAACAATTACGATCTTCCGGCAAATGCATCAGAGTTTAGCAAGATCTACGATCAGGATATCGGAGAGATGACGATAGATGTTTACGGAAGGACCTACACATATTTCGGTACGCTGGAAGATAAGAAGATCGAGTACACCATAAAGGATTGCCTGGGCTTTGTCGAACACGATGAAAGGACAAGGCTCTATACCCTTGCAGAAGATCCGTATGACAACTACATAATGATGAAAAACCTGGACAGCTTAACCGGCGACACAATGTTCCTGCGTGCAAATGAAACCATGCACAAGAGTATCTTCACTCCTTCCTATATCAGTTCATTGGGATTCGAATGCTGGTGCGACTCAGGCGTCAACAATGAGATGCCTGAAGCAACGATCAAGATCCAGATCAATGACAATAACGTAAAAACGCTGAGCTATGAATTTGAGATCAACGGCAGTTTTGCCGGTGGCGGCGAAAAGGAATATTTCAACGGCAAGCCATTTAAGAACAGAGATCAGATATATCTCGGTCTCAATGAAGTTGATCTCGGAGACAAAGCAGATCCCGCTGAGCCGTTTAATCTGAAGCTGACATTCAAAGTAACTGATACGGAGAACATCACCCGCGAAGTCACCGGGGCATTTATTCACGACATGATGCTGGGCGGATATTACAACGGAATTGAGATAAATTGTTCTGAGACCGGAGAATACTTTCTGAACATATATTAAGCTTCAGTATTTGCCTTCGCTCTGGATCTCTTTAAGGCATAGACTATGAAGTAAACGATCAGGGCTGTAGTAAGCGCCGACTCTATCAGGGCAACTATAACCATTATTCCGGTTACCGCCCACATGTCGATCGGTTTCTTATACTGCGCGATCTTGTATGGTTCGATTATCTCGTATTTACCGGGATCATATTCTATATCATCTTCCGGGTCATTTGCATAACCCTCTATCCTTCCGTAGACAATGAGACCGTTTGTTATGCCTGAAGATTCATCGATATATTCTGCATCTTTTCTTATCAGAAAAACTGAAAGAAAGCTTCCGTCAACAAACGAATCCCAGCGCCTGCTGTATTGTCTGTAAGTTATCCCGTCAAGGGTGATCTCCCCTGCTTCCGCGCATATTGAATAACACTGGTCATAACCTGCATCTTTGGCTTCCGCATATGCATCGGTATAAGCTTTGATCTGCTTATCCTCGACAGAGGAACAGGTGAACACAGCGGCACCGGATATCACTCCTATACCGACAATAAGAGCTGTCAGGATCTTCCAAAGTTTCCGTTCTTTAAGTGTCTTCATATTCAATTTTCCCTTAAGTGATCATGTGCCATCTGACGTCTGATCTTCACGTGTATTTATGTAGTGACGTGCATACGCAAGATCGTAATCGGCATTCATGTCGTAAAGCACATGAACGGCCTTCTCATCGAGCGGTATTTTCTCGTCCAGGACTATCGAACTTATGCGGTCTTTTCCGGCATCGATCATGAGCGTACCGTCATAGTCCATTGTAGCGATGAGAGGATACCTTACTACTATCCGGCTTCCGCTCAAAAGGCATTCACCGCCAAGGCTTTGCGCGCTACCCCATGTCGTCGTCATTCCCATCAGAGTTACATTGGGACAGCATGACAAACGGTATGCCAGCATATCACCGCTGCTTGCGCATCCGGCATTTACAAGAGCTACTACGGGAATATCAGAGTACCTCCCGTCCGGCCTGATCGTCCATGCCCAGTTATTGCTTATATGGTACTCTTCTCCGTCATAGTAAGCACCGTGTGCAACCATCTCTTCATTTGTGAAAAGAGATACGACTTCCTCATAAACAACATCTAGTCCACCGTCGTTATCACGCAGATCGATAATGAGCCTGTCCATTCCCTGCGCCTTCAGACCTTCTATCCTTGATATCAGAAGTTCCCTGACTTCAGGATAATCATCATTCAAAGAAGCACTCACGTCCTTGACGTCATCGAATTCTTCTCTGGGGATACACAGATATCCGCAATGTTCATCGAGCATCTCGGCATAGCCAAATTCATAACAGCGTTTTCCGCTTATCGGATAAACAGCATTAGAAAGTCTCTCAAGATAACTCCAATATGAACTGACAGTGATCTCATTTTCCACACCGTCATCATCAATGAATTTAACACTGATCGTGTCACCGCCCATTCCGGCAAGAAAGATCGGCTTTACCATTTCCTCATTCTGCGCAATGGGATACGCACACATGCGGTAATTTGACTGAACGCATCTGACACCTGATATGGCTTCACCGATCGGAATACCGTCCCACTCAGTGATCTCCACACCATTATGAATCCCTTTTTGGAATGCTTCGGAATCCACATCTGTAAGAATTGCGATGACTTTACCGTTATCTGTTCTTATCATGGAAAAACCATAATCGTTTCCGGCCATCTTCTCGCTCACCGCCGTGCTTAGTTCTTCATCGGTAATACGCATTGAAAGATGACCGTCATGGAATTCATAACAGAGATTTGCAACAGCAATTCCAAAAGCTGTCTCATCGTTATCTTTCTCAGCCTGAGCTGCCATGGGAATATATATCTGTCTCAAATACTCGAAATCGATCTCCTTGTGATCTCTTAAGACGTAATTCTTTTCCAGTTCATCAATGAGCTTTGCCATGGACTTCTCATATCCGTAGTGACTGAAGTTTCCGAGATGATATGCGTTTCCGAATACAAGCACATAAAAGCCTGCCCAGAACGCAAGACACGAAGCAAGGATACCGCTGATAATAAGAGGCAATACCTTTCGTTTTGTTTTAGATATGATGAGTCCTGCGACCATATATATAACAGCTGCAGCCAGATGTGCCCCATATCTTGCAAAACCGATCGACTGATCTCCGCTCGAATAATTAAACAGATAGAAAACTCCGAAATTGATTAGCGGGATAAAAGCAAGTATTGCGAATATGATCTTTTTCTTTGACTTGGAAAATATTGCAAACAGTACCAGAACCCAAAACCATGCCAACGTGAATACCAGCATGTATTTTGTAGGCATGTCGAGTTCCCCGACAGCCTCCAGGATCATTAGGATGAACTTAACAACATTTTCCACTTTATACTAATAACCTCTCATCAAGGTCCTTCCAGTTTATGGAAGACTTAACACCTTTCATGCATGCGATAGAAGCCATACCGTGTACGATAGACCAGATCTTTACGATCTCAATCTCCTGTTCTTCAAATGTTTTCTCCAGACCATTCTCTTCAAGGTGCCTGAGATACATTCTTCGAAGCAGAAGGAAGGGCGGATAATCATTCTTGTATTCCTTATTCATCTTAAGGTGAGCGGTGATGTTCTGTTTGCCGAAAAGGAAAATATAGTAATCAGGATTCTTGCTGAAGAAAGTCACATATGCACGTCCCATCGCGATGATCGCTTCATCTGCAGTTGCCTTTCCTTCGACGGCTTCCACGAGATCATTCATGAAACTTTCAGTAACACTCTGCTTTATAGCTTCGAGCAGATCATCCTTATCTTTGAAATGAGCGTAAGGAGCAGCATGAGAAACATCACATGCTGCGGCTACTTTACGAAGAGAAAGATAATCCTCACCGTAATCATTTATGATCTTTATACCGGCATCTATCAGCGCCTGTCTGAGATTGCCGTGATGATAAGTGTCAGCCATTAAAAGTATCCTCCTTGATCTGCTTCAGTGAATCACATGTATCAGTAGGATTTTCCCACAGAGGACTGTGAGCGGAATCCGGAATCAGAAAAAATCCTTTATCCGGTGCACTGATCGACCCGTAATATTCTTCTACCAATTCCCACGGGCAGTTGTAATCAAATGCTCCGCTTATGAAATACACTGGAACTTCGAATTCCGTTGTATCCTTTCTGTAGTCGAAGCCGTCAAGCTGAGCAGCGAGTTCTGTTTTTCTGTACATCTTCATTCCTAAGACGTAACCGATCTTCTCCTTAAGCGTATAACAGCCGCATGTGATTATCGGCCAGGTTATACCCTCAAACTCAGTCTTATTACGGATGGTTCCTCCTCCTGCTTCATGAAGCAGTTTAACATACTGATACCAATCTTTACACTTTATATTTACACCGTCAAGATGTTCAACTGAGTTTTTAAGTTTCTTAAGACTGCTTTTATCATTGCGTGATGCAAACACTTCCTTCATATAGTTATACATCAACGTGTCATTCTCTTCAGAATCAGTAACGCATTGAGCCATGCCAATATATGCATAGTAATTCTCAGGATGCCTATGGACTTCTCTTAATGCTATGTGTGTTCCTCCGGAGAATCCCATGATGTAGATCTTATCTTTGTTGAATCTCTCTTTGAGGTACTCAGTAACCACATATGTATCATTAAGAAGATTATAAATATTTACACTGTCAATATCTGCGCCTGCTTCGTAAGCGATTCCCATGTATCTGTAGTCCCAATATACTACTGTGAAATCCTGCTCAATATTCATATCCTTATACTTATCCGTGAATACATAGTCATCCGTTCCTGGGCCGCTCGAGACAAGAAGCAGAACAGGATTGTTGATATCTTTACCATTGATAAGGAATCCATTTGGAGCGCCATTGATATCCATTACAAACTTTTCTGATATGCTGTTGGGCTCATCATATGTCCTTATCCTGCCGGGACTCATCAGTGCCCATACACCCAGGACCAGCATAGGAACAGCTATCACACAAAGTACAATTACCATAATCTTACGTTTCATTAATGCTCCTATCTTTACACTGTCTATTTTGAATTATAGTGCATATCTTTACATTGTCAACATCACAAGCCAAACAAAGAGCAGCCCTGCTTAGCGCAAAGCTGCTCAATGCTCTTATATCTTGAGGGGGATAGTTGTTTAACCTATTGTCTTTCCATCCTCGAGTCTTACGATCCTGGTGCCGTACGAAGCACAGTTTTCGGAGTGTGTAACCTGAAGGATCGTCATTCCCTTCTCTTTATTCAGTCTTGCAAAGAGTTCCATGATCTCTTTCGTTGATGTTGCATCAAGGTTACCTGTAGGCTCGTCTGCGAGGATGATAGACGGATTGCCAAGGACTGCTCTTGCGATAGCAACTCTCTGCTGCTGACCGCCTGAGAGTGTATTAGGCATTGCCTTTCTCTTTTCGGTCAGTCCTGTAATCTCGAGGATCTCATCGAGTGCACCTTTAAGCTCTGACTTTTTCTTACCGTTAATCGTCTGAGGCAGAAGGATGTTATCAGATACATTCAGGTTCATTACCAGATTATAGAACTGGAATACAAAGCCCATGTTCTTAAGTCTTAAGTCTGAAAGCTCCTTATCCTTCAGTGATCCGATGTCTTTACCACACACTGAGATATTGCCATCGAACTGTCTGTCCAATCCGCCGATCAGGTAGAGCAATGTGGATTTTCCTGAACCGGAAGCTCCCATCAGAGAGACGAATTCTCCCTGCTCAACTGACATGCTTGCTCCGTTCAGTACCTGGTTAAGGTTTTCATTCTTTCCGAATGCTTTGCTTACGTTATTTACTTCGATAATAGTATTCATATTATTCCTCCACTTTATTACTCATACTTAATCTGTTCTGATATCTTCATCTTCCTGAGATTCCTTATCGGGAAGAGTACTGTTGTCGTAAATACTGCTGACATGATCACGAAGAACAGCAATACCTTTAAGGGATCTATCGTGACGTCCAGTATTATCGACTGTGCATTATCTATTGCAGTCCTGAGCACGATGGTCAAAAGCGAACCTACGAGCACTCCGGCAGCCGAAGCTGTGACCGATGTTATAAGGACTTCTCTCAGAAGTATGCCTGACAGTCTTCTCTTACTCATTGCTGTAGAGAGCATTACGGCACACTCTTTCTTTCTTCCCTCAAATCCTATCAGCTGATTGGAGATCATACCGATCGCTGTCATACCGAGAGAGACGACTATGACGGTTGTAATTACTGCCATGCTCTTTGCGCCGTCTGATTCGTTATCTTCGATAACCTCTTCTAAAGTACGGACATTATCATAAGAACCCTTTGCGTAAGTTTCGATCGCTTTCTTTACTGCCTGAGGATCACTGCATCTTATAAGAAGGTGTCCCGGTCTGTCGTTGAACAGCACTTTATATTCTGTCTGAGTTAAGATCAGTGTTTCAGCGCCTGCATCTTCAGGATTTCCTTCAACGATCTTGGCGATCTTGTATTCTCTTTCAATCGGGAGAAGGCTCAAAGGAGCATATGTGATCTTTACGCTATCTCCTTCATGTAATCCCCTCCGTTTTGCAAATTTCTTATTTACTACTACACTTCCGTCTTCCAATGTTTCAGGCAGATCCTTTAAGCCTGTGAAGTATGTAAAGCCATCCTCATTCTGAGCATAGATCTTCATCATTCTTGATGAATTCTCATCATTGACCTTAATTTCATAATACTGGTCATATAATTTCTCAGTACCGGTTACACCTTCAAGATGATCGATAAAGGAATAGTATTTGCAATCAACTGTGGATTCCATAATGACGTCGCAGTCATAAGGAAGCGCATTTACATTGTCAGCCAACGCACCTGAGAGTGCATAGACTATGATGCACATTGCAGAAGCAGTAGCGCAGAGAACTCCGCTTCCGACTGTGCTCTTGCGTGATATAGCTTCAACAGCAGACAATGACCAGACGGAATTTTCTTTTTTGTCTGCAAGTTTCTTTACCGCTCCGGTAACAACTCTTAATATCCTCGGGAAAAGGAATGCAAGCGCTGCAACACCTGTTATGAGACAGAGCGTGGCAAATACTAATGACTTGCTAAAGAAGAATGTCACTATAGCAACTGCAAGACATGCAAGTCCGGATATCAGTGTAAATCTGCTGAATCTGTACTCCGTATCCCTGTTATCGAAAATGATATCTCTGATAGATGTGTTGAGCGCTTTAAGGATCGCTCTGAGAGGTATCAGGCACTCGATAAGTGCTGCTCCCAGGATGATTCCTGCAACGAGCGTAAACGGATAATCAGGCATCTCCAACGAAATAGAACTGCCATCTGACGTTTCAGACACGAAGAGAAGATCCAATATCGGATTTCTGATAAATGAATACAGTATTGTCGCCGGAATGCTTCCGAGGAGTGCATATAAAACATTCTCCAAAAGAAGGATCCTCAATGTGCGGCCGGTACTCATTCCGAGGCTTCTGAGTGTTCCGATGAATGACATTCTTTCACTGACTATTCTGTTGCAGATCGATGCTGTAACAAAGATTACGAGAAGGAAAGTTACTGCAAACAGGAGATAGAAAACGCCCTTAAGCTCATTGATCATTTCCATATCTGATTCTGTCAGATACAGTTCAACAACGCTTGCGTCAGGATATCTTTCTTCCAGTATCTTCTTTGCTTCTTCGAGTTTGCTGTTATCCTTGACATCGATCATGATAACGTCTGCTTCCCTGAAGCCGCAGCAGAGAATGTCGCTTGTATTAAGATTTACGACTGCCTTCCTCACGCCAAGCAGCGGATTCTTATTATCATCGGGGAGAAGCTGGCCTACAGTCAGTTCGACCTCATTATTTGCCCTGTCGTGAAGGATGAACTTGTCACCGGGTTTATAACCGTTGTCATCCGCAAACTTTTTCGTAATGTAGATCTCGCCGTCTTTGAGTTCCATCGGCGCTATGAACTTCATATCAACAGCTTCATCGATATCAAGGCCATAGATGTTGAGCGATTCCGTAGTAACATAGCAATACTCACCGTCGATCGGCTTATATATAATCTCGTTGTTGGCTACGATGTTCATGTAGTCAGCTTCCGGGAAGCCGTCAGGAAGCTTGGAAAGATCGCTTCCTCTTGCAGTGACAAAAAAGTCAGCTCGGGAAATTCTTCCCATGAAGCTTGTAAGGACATAAGTAATGCTGTCGCTTAAGTCAAAACAGAGCAACGCACAGAGGCTGCTTACAAAGATCGCAAAAACGACGAGTATCGTCCGGAACGGTTTTCTGAAAATATTCTTTAATGAGTTCTTTAATATAATATTCATTTCCCTATCACCCCTTTAATACCATCTCGAAATTCGGTCTTCAGGAGCGATATACATGCTGTCGCCCTCTTTGACATCGTAAGTATCATAGAATTCGTCAATACTTGCGAGAATAGCATTTACCCTTATATATGAAGGACTGTGCTCGTCATATGCGATCTGATTGATGATAGCTTCATCTGTAATGATCTCACACCAGATCCTTGCGTAGCTCTCGAAAAGCTTTATCCTGTCTTCCTTTGTTTTCGTAAGTGAGCAGACGCATTCAACTCCGCCAAGGTCAGCGTAGTTCTCACCGAGGGTTTGTTCTCCGTCAACATGATAAACTCCGAATACGATGAAATTATCCTCAAAATATCTTGCAGCCTTTTCATCGCGCTCATTGAGTGTCTGCATGTCACTGTCTGAGATCCAGGAAGGATCGTATTCGCCCTTTGAATTGAAAAGAATGCAGTTACTGTCAAAGGCATGACCCATCTCATGAGCGATTACGGCACCTAATCCTCCGAGATTTGTATAGTAATCGGCATTAGGGTTAAAGAAAGGATCGTTAGTGATCGCTGCCGTGATCGTAATGTTGTTTGAATAAGGATTGTAGCATGCGTTCATCATCTGCATGGGCATTGCGATCTCAGATCTGGATACAGGATCCTGATGATTGAATTCATCTATCATTTTCTTCCTGCTGAGCCTGTCGTAATTTAAGCAGAGCTCATAGTAATTGTTTCCGTATATATCCGCATATTCTGCGTTGTTATGTCTTTTAAGATCTGTTCCGGTTATGTAGATGATGTTTTCGAGTTTTGCCAAAAGCTCGGTTCTTGTCGCTTCGCTGAGCCAGGATGCATTTGAAATGAGTTCCCTGTATCCTGCCCTGATATCATCACACATGCTTCTCAAAGCCTTATCTGTCTCTGCTGAATAATAGCGCTCTACGTAAATAGGATCTGTCTCCTGTGAAAACTTGCGCTTTACGGTTGTGACCGCCTGATCGTGCATCGAATCATAACTTCTTCCGACATATGCCTCAAACTGTTCATAATGAGGAGCAATATAATCCATGTAATTCGAATATAATCTTCCGAGCTCCCATGCTTTGAGTGCGTTAAGATTCTTGTCGACAAGGATATCGTTAAGCATCTTAAGCTGCTTCTGGTCTGCTACGCAGTACTTATTTACCAAAGTATAATCAATACCAATGGCCTCGAGATATTTCTTCATATCAACGTTGCTCATGATGCTTTCAACATCACTTGCCGGAATGGCCTTAATATATTTGTGCTTCATGGAATCTTCAGCATAATCAAGATCTGTCGCACCAAAAAGATCAAGAGCTAAGAATGCAAGTTCCTTTCCGTAAGTCTCGCATGTCTCCTTATCGTAACCCCTTGTGTTCAGGATCATGGTTGCATCTTTCTTAATAGTATTAATGCCATAAGAATCTTCACGCAAGTCTGTGAAAGAGACCTCGAGAACGCCGCTGATCTGATCGATCATAATTACTCTCTCGGTCGGATCAAACGGGTTAGTGTCTGTGTATAGATTTACAAGACCTCCCAAGCCGTAGTCTTTTATCAGCTCAGCATCGGTCTCAAGAAGCTCATCGACAGATGCGGCATGATCAACTTTTTCGATCATTGCCATAAGATCTTCCGGGATCGGCTCACTCTTAAAGTCATAAGCCTGATAATACTCAAACGCGTGCTTGATGATGTCCTCTTCGCTTCCCTTGGCATAACCTGACCCGGAAACGCAGTCATCAATGATAGTCTCTAACTGCTCATCGATCAGATCGGTCTTAAAGGCCTCCTCAACAGACTGTTCACCGTATTTGATCTTTGCAGTCTTGAATCTTTCCTCATTGACGAATCTGTAGTAATCGTCCTGAGCCCTGGCCGGTGTCAGCTCGATGACCGTCGGTTCACTCGTTTCCGGTATATCGACTTCAGGAACTGAAACGCAACCGGTCATAGCAGACACCACTATTGCCATAGTCATGGTAATCGTTGCAATCTTTTTCATACTCCTACTCCCCTTCAATTTTTTACAATTGTAATCTTACACATGCAACCTTAACGAACCGCCTCATCTACCTTAACGTAACCTTAATTTGGCGGTCCTTATATTTTTGCTGATAAACAAATCTGAATTACTTCAGCAGAAGAACCAGAAGAACAATACTGGCAATAAACGTCATGATAGCAAAAACAGCAGGCGTGATCGCATAGTATCCGCAGTTCCCCATAACCCTGGCCGGATTTTCAGGATCGATCCTGATCTCACACGAGGATCCCACCGGGACCGTTCCGTCTTTTCCTCTGAACCAGACATCACAATAAGACTGATACTTCTGGCCGTTGTAGTGATACTCATAAACAGGAGAATAAACCGGGTAATAAGATCCACCGGAACCGTCACTCTGGGATTCAAATGTCCTTACGTAACCGATGCATTCAGCGTGCACCTCTTCCCGGTATATGCTCTTCGGAGCATTGAGGATTGCTATGGTCTTTACGAGCATCGTAAGGAATAGGGAAATGCACAGTTCCAGCACTATGATCATGATATACCGCGCTTTATCGTCCGAAGGAACGGTTATCGTGATAACAATAAGTCCCAGAGCACACAGTACACCTATTGCGCCCTGGATGCGCTGCGCCAGTTTGCTCTCGGCAAATACTTTATTTCCTTCTCCGACCGGGAAAAGGAAAATGAAAGCGCTTATCAGGCCGATCGCGACGCATAATATCCACGGTATTACATCATATAGCTTAACAGAAAGACATATTAGTGCAGCCAGGATACCGCCAAACAGCACAATACCCGAAATCGCTCCGGCAATAGTTTTTCCCGTAGTCTCTCCGTCAGGATCTTTAATAGTATCTCCGAACCACTTTATGGGATGATTCAGAACCTCATGCTGGTAAGCCCTGAAATGTTCACTGTTTTCAGCAGAAGATGCATCGCTTAGGATCATCTCCTTATTAAAGTACAGCTCATGATCTTCAGGATCGTATCTCATATTCTTTCCCCATACTTCTTCCTATTCTGGAACAAATTATATCAAACTTCTTTTAGAGCGAAAATATCAACCCTGCCAAAGGTGACATAATTATCATCAGAACCGAGAAGCAGAATGAGTTTACCGATATGAGCGTTGCCCTCTGTTCGGCCGGAACCATGCTGTTCAATAAGATATCTGACCTTATCTGTATCAGATCATCAGCAAAGGCCGTTAAGAATCCGCCTATCGTCATCAGATACCAGACACCCGTAAATTCGCTCACAAGGCCTATCAGCGCGAGCGAGATACAGAAGAAGAATAATTTTCCTAATGAGATATTCTTCACCTTGCGCGCAGCAAGAGCGCCTGCTATTCCGCCCATCGACATGATGAAAAGGAGCGGACCCAAAGACCAGTCAGGGATACCTGTCATAGGGAGCTTTGCCTGAAGGAAGAACAGCAAAAGCACATCGATCCCTCCGACAAGTGCATTCCTGAAGATGAGCCCTGCGACTTTCCTGTTGCCCTTCAGAAAGCCGAAGCTTCCTTTATAAACGTCAACAATGCGCTTCTTGAGCGAGTCTTCCGCCTTCTTTTTTATCACCTTGTTTTCGCGCAAGAAAAGAAGGAAGATCATATTTACAGCAGAGATTCCAAGAGAGAGTATATGGGCATTCCTGTTGCCCATGATAACCGCCACGCCTGCAAACAGTGTCGCGATTCCGTTGGAAATCCTGTAAATGGCCGTCTGCGTCGAGATGTACTTGTCGTACTTTTCAGCCTGCCCCTCTTCAAGAAGCGAATCGTAGGCAAGAGCGCTGTCGCTTCCTGAGATGAAGTTATAGGACAGCGCCGAAAAGCATATGGAGATGAGCACGCTCGGGAAACCCGTGAAAAAGCCTCTGGCGACCGCCGACAGCATGGACATGATGCAGCTTACGATAAGACTCTTCTTGCGTCCGAAGATATCCGCGAACATCCCTGAAGGGATCTCAGCAGAAAGGCTCACTATGTGGAAGACCGTCTCCGCCAGGCCCACCTGTACCAGAGAGTATCCGTCAGATACGAGCAGCAGTACCCATGCCGCACCGGCAATGGATATGTTGAACATGAAATTTGATACATACAGCAGCGAAAGCTGTCTTTTAATATTTAATTTAGACATAAAAAAACTCCTTTAATCTTGTTCAAGAAAAAGGAGAAGTCATCAGAAATTTAAGTTCGGATTATATTGATTATTTCCTGCAAACAGGCAGACTTCTCCCACAGGAAGCAACAATGGAACCGAACATAAGATGGATGTTTATTGTTATCCAGTGCATGTGAGAAGCGCCTTTCTTAAGAATTTCAAGTGAAATATAACATATCGGAACAGGTCTGGCAACAAGGAACTGTCAGTCAGGTCCGGGTGCGTTGTTACCAGTTTTTCTCCTCGTGTTCGGCCAGGACACTGCCTTCATAACGGAACTTCATGGTAAAGAATCCGGAGTCTTTCATCGAGCCGAAAAGGTAGTCGAACATGATCTTATCGCCCTCCCAGACGGGCAGGTCATTGATGTCAGCAAGCGGTACCCAGCAGAGTTCGCCTTCGTCACAGGCCTGTTCCGGGAGCTCAAATCCGTCAGCAACGGATGCCGTAAACACATGCATGTACTCGGTCGGGTATTCAGAAGAAATAAATGTTATCAGTCCCCTGTAACGGAATTCCTCAAGAGATGTGAGGCAGATAGCCGCCTCTTCATTCAATTCCCTCAAGACGCATTCTTCTGCTGTCTCGTCCTTTTCGAAATGACCGCCGATGCCCAGATACTTATCAAGGTTCATATCGCCTTTTCTGGTCTTGCGGATAAAGAGGCAGTCGCTGCCCCTTGTAATGTAGATCAATGTTGTGAGATTCTCGACACGCATGTGAGAATTATAACTTAAGCTTCAGCCAAAGTCTCGCCGTAGTCGATGGAATAGTCTCCGTTCGCAAGTGCGATACGGAAATTTACGCGGTAGATGATGTAGGAAGACACATCGATCTTGAATGTCTCTGCCAGAGCGCACCACTTGTCAGCAAGGCTTACGATGACGCTCTCACGGTACATGGGAAGGAAAGGTGTCAGAGGGAACATGTGCTTTGCGATTATGTCTCTCTCGATATCATTAAGACCGAAGTCCCTGTCTGCATTCTCTTTGGCAACACGGGGATGTGTAAAACCGTGAAGGCCCTGTGCGCTGCCCTTAACGTGCCAGTCGTAGAGGAAATAGTCGTGAAGGAGCGCGCCTCTTACAAGGCTGTCCTTATTTACTTCTATCTTAAGTGTTCTTTCAAGGAAATATGCGATAAGAAGGCTGAACTTTGCAACTGCGATGCAATGCTCAAAAACAGTTGTCTCACCATGCTGTGTAAATTCCTTCATAACCTGAGCTTCGGGGCTCAAGATGATATCTTTTCCACGTGTGAACAGATCCTTAGCAAGTCTGTATTCAGTTATGCGTTTTGCAAAATGTAAAGCCAATCCATACCTCTTATGCTTTGATATTATCAAAGCGTGTTCTAGCACCTCGCTAAGTATAACAAAACAACGTGAATAATACTCGAACAAATAGTTACATTTTTAGGTCATTATGAATGAAAAAGTGAGGCAATATGCTCTTATGCCTCACTTGAAATAATTCTTTCTTACTCTCAGGTTCCACCAGATCTTCCAGGTGTCGGTGAACATCTTCCAGACGTCCCTGAACTTGATCCTGCCGAAGGACTGGTTTCTCGTATAATTCAGCTCGACCGGCATCTCGGTGAGCTTGGCCTTTTTCCTGGATGCAAGCGCTAAAAGCTCAATATCAAAGGCATAGCCGTCAATCCTTCTTAAAGGAGCTATCTCCCTTATCAGAGAACCCTTATAGAGCTTAAGACCGGTCTGGGTGTCATGGCACTTAAGCCCGAAAAGGACTTTGAGCATGATGAAATAGCAAAAAGAAAAGAGCTTTCTGGCCGCAGGATATTCGAGTTTGGAATCCTTATGCATCTTGGATCCGATAACGACATCAGAACCCGTTGCGATAAGCTCGGTATAGTAACCGCTGATGAGGTCCGGTGAAAGGTCCAGGTCGGCGTCGATGAATCCCACGATGTCGCCCTTGCTGTTTATGGCTCCCCAGGAGACCGCACCGCCCTTGCCGCGGTTTACGTCATAGCCGAAATCCTTGATGTTGGGATTGTCTTTTGCAGCACGTCTGACCTCATCGCCCGTGTTATCGCGACTTCCGTCATTAACTGCGATGATCTCGTAGTCAGACGAAAACGCACTGAGCGCCTTGTCAATGACCATAAGATTATCGTAGATGTGTTCGCCTTCGTTATAAGCAGGCACGACGATGCTGAGCATAATTATCCTTCGCTTACTTGAAAATATCCGCGATATTTTAACACATCAGAAGCGTCCGCCGCCACCGCCGGAGAATCCGCCTCCTCCGCCACCGGAGAAGCCGCCGCCACCGCCGCCGGAGTAACCGCCTCCGCCGCTGCTTGACGACTCGTGATGGATAACCCTCTTGCTCTTGAATACATCCTTAGCATCGACTTCATGAGAACCGGGCATGGAATAAGTGCTGATGGCAGGGAGCTTGTCGAGCCTTCTCTTCGGCGAAGCCATGCCTGTAACGATAAGAGACAGGCCGATGGGGATAATTATCGTAAAGAATACGATCGCCGTATAACTCTGATATGAATACCGGTTAAGGTCTTTAGTGATGTTTTCGACAGCCGTGCCGTATTCACCGCTTCCGAGCTGGTCCAGGTATCTTCTGAAAAGGCCGTAGCACTCATCGTCGCTTACTGCGAAATGAGCCGTTCCGTATGTGTAGAGCCAGAAGAATCTGCCGCCCTGGTAATCGAGCGTGACATCGATCAGGATGCAGACGCCGGAATTGTTCTGGAGAGGCACTGTCTTTACGCTCTTCATGTAATAATCTTCCGCAAATCTCTTCTCATCCTCATCGGAATTGGTGTATTTGCCGCCTTTTTCCTTCGTCGTAACGATAACGACGTTGATGTCTTTCTCCTTCGAGAGATCCTTTGCGGCATCCTTGATGTCTTCGAGTTCATCTTCCGTAAAGAGACCTGCATCATCGACGACCTTGACGGTCTTCTTCGGTGACAGGTTCATGAAGATATAGAACGCTATGCTCAAAATGATGATTACTATCAGCGCGATTCCGACGGTGATGGAAGCGCCGTTAAGTTCGGACAGTACCGACAGCTTAGGGCCCTTGTCCTGATTCTGATTGATCTCATTGATCTCAAGATTTTCACTCATCCCCAGAACCCCCTCATGATAATACCCAAGACGAACCTGGTGATAACGGCCAGAATAGCAAGGACGATGAAGAAGAACATCATCTTCTTAACAGGGCTTACCGGGATCGTTCCGGCAACTTCGCCTGTCTGTCCGTTCATTGCGAAATAGTAGAACTTATTGCGGTACTTATAAGACAGGAACCATATGGGCAGCAACGCGTAGTTTGCTTCCATCGAATCGATCCTGCTCATGTTCTTGGCGATCCTGTATCTGTCGAAAGTACCCTTCAGTGAACCCTTGAGGGCTTTATCAAGGCCGTCAAGGCCTCTCTTCGTAGCACGTGCGGAAAGGTCCTGCGGAGTCAGGTCGTACCTGTCTGCGTAGAATCCCGGAAGATATCTGTAATCATAAGGAATAAGCGCCTTGAAATCGAAAGGCTCAATTGCTTCCATCAACGCGTCGTCGATCCTCGTCTCGCCGTCCAAAGGGACATTGGTCCAGACGGGATTTGCATGACGCTCAAAAGAATAGGTCTCGATGATCTCGTCATCGCCCTTGTAGTGTATCTTGTCAGCCGTTCCGCTGGCGTCGACTGTCGCATAGATGTTGAAGAGCCAGAACGGTACATAAAGACCTGTCATCTTAGCTACGTTCTTCTTTGAAACGAATCCGAACGGTGTCCACTTGCCCTTTCCTGCCCACTTGATGAAAGCTTCTTCAGCGGACTTTCTTGAGTATTTGAAAGGAATCATGTACTGCGGCTGGAACTGCTCAGTCAGTCTCTTTCCGACAAGTGCCGGGGAGCCGCAGAAAGCGCAGAATGTAGCAGCGGTATGTGAATCCGTGACGAGCTTGGCGCCGCAAGAATTGCAGACGAATTCGGTCTGCTCCGGTGCGCCCTCAGGCTGGACCTGTGCCTGCGCCTGTGTTTGTGCCTGAGTTTGAGCCTGTGCTTGTGCTTGTGCTTGCGCTTGTGCCTGCGCCTGGGCCTGTGAGACTGGAGAATTGACGTCCTGTGCGGGATCTGTCGGTTCAGCCCTCTTTGCCTCGAGTTCTTCTACTTTTACTGCGAGCGAAGAAGGATCGAAGAACGATCCGCAGTTCGGACATTCAAGCTTTTGTGTATCTGCATTAAGTGTGAGATTGGACCCGCAATTCGGGCATTTAATTGTATCAGCCATATTATCCCTCCCGATTAATCAGTATATCACAATAATCTTTGTCGTTTAATCAGGCCTCCGCTTCAAGCAGGGCTTTGCGTGTCTTTTCGTGGCTCCGTTCGGAATTGGGATAGCTTACTTCCTTGTATTCTGTCCCCTTGCGTCCGCATATGATCCTGACAAAGGATTCGGCGATCTTGGGGTTCTTCAGGAGCACGGGACCAATGAGGCTTATGCCCAGAAGATTGTTCTTCCTGACGCCGTCTTTCTTGAGCGGAACATTTCCGATCACCTTGATCGCGTTATATGCAAATCCGTCCCAGTCTTCCGGAGCGCCGGCGCGGTTAACGAAGCCGACCAGGATATCCTTTGTCTCAGGATCTTCAAGGACCACGTCGCCCGTGAAACGCTTTTCGGACTGTTCTTTGAAATTAAAATCAAATAACTTAAGGCCCTGTGTAATCTCTCCGTTGGCGCCCTCTATCTTATCGCCGAGGATGTCGTAGCTGTTGCCGGTAAAGAGCATCGGAACGCCGTCATCAATTGCTTTTACAAGGCCTTCCCTGAACTGTGCAAGATGAGATGCAACCTTGTTTCTGTTGCTCTCGAAACCTGAGCCCATATAAACGAAGTCAACGTCTTCAAAGCAGATGTCCTTATCAGTGATGGTTTTCCTTACTGTCTCGACATCAAAACCCTGGTCTTGGAGTCTGCGCTCGAGGATCCTGACGTTGCCGTTGTCGCCGTAGAGATTCATGAAATCAGGATAAAGGTAAAGGATCTTCACGTTCATGCGAGCTCCCTCCTTGTTACTTCAGAAAGGATCTTCTCTTTATCGGAGAAACACGTGATCACGTAAAGGAATGAATCGAGATCGTTCCTGCAGTATTCGGCCGCGTCTGTCACGAGCTCGAAAACCTTGATCTTTCCGCTGTCGATCCCTGCGAGATCAAATCTGACGGCCAGGTCATCGCAGTACTGTCCGGCAAGGATTATCCTGTCGATGTCTGCGCTCTTAAGTTTCTCGAAATCGATGTCCCAGAGCCAGCTTGAATCGGAAGTGTAGTATTTGCGCGAGATCGCGTCGACAATGAACATGACGCTCTTCTTTCTCTTGTCCTTTACGACGACATCGATAGAACGGTCGTAGGATACTGAGTTTTCGTGCTTTGAGAGAAGGAGCCTGCCTTCGGTCTTGCCAAGTGTAAAATCGGAAATACGGCCGGACTTTAAGATATAGCCGCCTAATGCCTCAGCAGCTTTTGCCGGATCGATGCCTGCGGCAGCGGAAGCCGTGAATGCCGCAAGGATGTTATAGCAATGGTAGATGCCTGAGAAGAATACCGGGATGTTGTATTTGTTGTCTATCGTGACGGAAGCCTTGCCGTCTGCTGTCTCCTGTGTCGAAGTCAGCGCGTGATCCGTATCATGTCTTGCAAAACCGCAGGACGTGCATCTGAACTTGCCGATGTGGTTATAGTGGTAATACTCGTACTCCATCGGAGACTTGCAGATGGGGCAGTATTTGCCGTCATCATAAATTCCTTCGTGAGTCTTCACGTCGGTCGGGAGATTGTCCGCACCGAAATAGATCGTGCCTTCTCTTCCCTTGCCGAAACTTGCAACGAGCGGATCATCGGCGTTTAAGATAAGCGTCATGTCGTCGTAGATAGCCTGGCCGATGATGCTCTTGATAAACTCGGGATGGCCGTTTCTGGTCATCTGGTCCCTATACAGGTTATTAATGACAAAATACTTCGGGTGGAAATACTTGAAGATGTGTCTCGAATATCTCTCGTCGGCTTCTAACAGGACCACGTCGCTCTTGACCTTGCCGCCCATGGTAGAATCGCCGATAAGGAAAGTGACGACGCCTTCGATCTGGTTTGAACCTTCCTTGTTATAGGCAACGCTGAGGCCGTTGTTCTTGAGTACATGAGCGATCATCTCGACCGTGGAAGTCTTGCCGTTGGAGCCGGTCACAGCAATAGAAAGCTCAGGGAGCTTCAGGCACGAAAGGATGTCGGGGCATATCTTAAGAGCATACTTTCCCGGCAAACTTGAGCCGCGGCCCATAAGTTTAGCCAAGCATCTTATAACCTTACAAACAAGGATTGCTGTAAACACTCTGATCTTCATCGGCAGTAATTGTAGCATAAATTATATTATTTTAATATTGGAGCGGTTTTATGTCGGATTCCCTCCGAAAATACCATTCCCGGATATATATTTCCTTGTCGGTTTTTTCAGGGGTTTTGCAGGGGAAATGGCAGCCCGCAGGATGATTTTTGTAATAATCTGCAAGGTTTTCAGAGGTTTTGTCGGAAAGCTTGTCGGAAAACATGCCGTTTTATATGTATACATTGTCGGCGCGATAAGGGGCGGGCAGGAAAACTTTTCGAACAGATTTCAACAAAAGTGTTTACATTCTTGCTGAAAAGTATATAATTGCCGCATGAATAAATATGCATTTACATGGCGTGACTTTTTCTTTTTTGCCTTTACGAATAGGGGTAATTAGTTCACTGCATGTAAATAGATTACATTTATCAAGTTTAGATAACAGAGCCCCGCAGTGAACAAAACTGCGGGACTTTTTATTTCACGGAGGAAAAGAACATGACACAGAAACAGGCAGGCAAAAGAATCGAAGAGATCGACGAGCAGATCAAGGAGCTTTTCGCGGAACGCTTGGAAGCGAGCAAGAAAGCGAATGAGACTTTGAGCAAATCCGAGATCGCATTGAAGAGCAGACGCTACGAGCGCAGTTATCTGGCGGGACTTGAAAGCTCAAACTCACTTATCGATAACTACGAGCGTGTATTGTTCACCACGATGTTCAATCTGAGTCACTCATACCGCAACACGGAATACGGCACACGCACAGAGCTTGCAGACCAGATCAAGAAGGCTTTGGAGACAACTCCTAAGGAACTTCCCAAGTCACCCATGGTCGCCTGCCAGGGCATCGAAGGCGCTTACTCCCAGATCGCCACAGACAAGATCTTCAGCCATCCCAACATCATGTATTTCAGGACTTTCGACGGTGTCTTCCAGGCAGTCGAGTCCGGCCTTTGCAAATTCGGCATCCTCCCTATCGAAAACAGTTCATTCGGTTCCGTAACCCAGGTTTATGACCTCATGGTCGGACACAATTTCCACATCGTAAGAGATTTCAAATTAAGGATCAGCCACAAGCTCCTCGCAAATCACGGCGCAAGATTTGAGGATATCCGCGAAGTCTATTCCCACAACCAGGCAATCGGCCAGTGCAGCAAGTTCCTCAAAGAGCACCCGGATATCAAGGTCAACATCGTCGAGAACACTGCTGTCGCTGCAAAGAATGTTGCTGACTCCGGTAGAAAAGACGTCGCTGCGATCTCATCTGATGACTGCCAGCAGCTCTATGGTCTTGAGGCTATCAAGGATGACATCCAGAATACTGACAACAATTACACTAGATTCATCTGCATCACCAAAGAACTCATGATCTTCCCCGGCGCTTCCAAGACATCCGTTATGCTCGCTCTCGGTCACACTCCTGGTGCACTCGCTGACACACTTGCAAAGTTCTCAGCTCTTGGACTCAACCTCACAAAGATTGAGTCACGTCCGATCGCCGGTAAAGATTTCGAATTCATGTTCTATCTCGACTTCGAAGCTTCCGTCTACTCAGACGAAGTCATCGCCCTCCTCTGCGAGCTTGATGCAGAACCTACGGAATTTGCTTATCTGGGAACGTATACCTGATAAATATCATTTGCGTTCGAAATGATCATTTTGAACGCAATTTCCACTAGTTGAGCAATTAACACATCAGAAAGAACCAAATGCTCCCTTTCAGTTTTGAGAGGGAGCGCATATTTTCCCTCTACATATTTCCAATGATATCCACCAGCAGTCTTGGTTTTCCCTTTTCAACATAGACTTATACCTTATTCGCTTATACCAAGAATTCGTCCAGCTTCTCTGATAGAGTTATATGTTTCATTGGTGTCAATATTCAATACGCGTTTTCTCCGCGCACAAATAGGGCATCCCGCACCTTTATTCCTCAAATAAATCGCGGCTTCCCATTCATGCCCTTTATCACATATCCCAAAATCCTTTTTCCCGATCCAGAAGTTACATCATCCGGTGTTAAAGGTGCGTTTTAGTATAGTCCCATTCTTTAGCAAGATCAGGATTTGTAACTGATAATGGTTGTCTGTCTTATGTATTATTGCTCATTAGTTTTTGTTGCTCCTATTAAACTAAAAAACGCCCCATTAACAAAAAAACTATGCTCATTCACATATGGTTATGTTTCCAGAAAAACACAGACACCAAAATATAACACCTGCAAGAATTACAAGTCCTTACAGGTGCTATTTTCCTTATGAATTACTCGTTTTAACGATCACATTTTCTCTCGGTGTAAAACCAAGAAACGTCGAACTCCGTTATTGATGCTTATTTTGTGTAGAAAGTTATTTCGTCAGTTTGAGTCAAAGTGTTGTAAGAATCAGGATCAATAATCTTGAATTCCAAAGAAATCTCTTCTACTGTCTTTATATCATTTTCTTCTAAATCAGTGCTGAACAATGTAATATCGTCGTATGCCATCTTACCGTCATAAACAGTACAGCTAAACAGCGCATCAATTGTAAAGCCATTTACCGAAAGATTATCTGCTTGAACAAGAACATTTCTTCCGGAATTGTTTTCAATATAAAGCAAAACAGCTGCGCCCCAGAAATCGGAATCATTAACATATTTACCGACGATCTTAACACCATCCTCATCATAAAGAACCTGGCCTTCATCATCAACCGTTGTATCCATCTGGTCATATAATGAGGTCTTAATTGTAATGCAATCGGTATCAACAATATTTCCCCATGTATCCGAATCATAGATATGGAAATAAACTTCAATCTGACCAATTACATCGATACCAGCCGCTTTAAGTTGTGAAGAGCTTAAGTTCATTGTCTCGTTTGTTTTCTTTCCTGCAGCAACAGATGCAACAAAAGAATCAGTAATCATATAGTTGTTTACTATAAGTGCTGTTATTCCTACCGTAACGTTCTGTTCTGTTTCATTTTCAATCAAGAACTTGATACCGTCTCCCCAGAGAGAGTCTGAAGTGTATTCCTTTGCAGTGATTTTTATACCATCTTCATCAAAAACGACTTCTTCATCGATAGTAGGAGCAAGCGTCTTTGCTGTAGTTGTAGTGCTTTCTGTCTCTTCAGTCTGAGAATCAGAGTTGTTTTCTTCAGAACCTGAAGTGCCTGTTATAGGCTTGTTTGAATCAGATGAACTGCTTGAACTACCTAACGCAAATGACATAAAAATACTAATGGCCATTACCAACGCTAACATCTGACTTTTTTTCATATAGTTTGCCTCCTTTTATTATTGCAACTGCAAATATACTTCCAAGCAAATACACGCCCACATCAGTTATATCTGCAGTTCCTGCTGCTATTCCGATCAATTGCATTAATTCAAATATCATCCCAAGTAAACTACACAACAACAATAAAAACGTTTTCTTATTCTCAAGCCAGACAATGCGCTGAACAATAAGCGTAAAGGATGCTGACCATAAAAAATCTGCGCCAAAACTTCTTATTAATCTGACGAAAAAACTATCGTCAACTGCAGTTTGAATAGGTAATACCTTAATGAGAACTCTTGAGACATAAGCATCTCTGTTTATAAACAGATAAAGCAACAAGCCTATTACCAAAAGAATAATGCTGATAATCGAAAGCATTGCTTTTTTCTTCATCATTTTTGTCCTCTTTAGTCACCTATTACATGCGTTTTGTCACGCAAACGGATGATTCTTTGAATAAGGTTTGAGCCTCCTTTCATAAACGTTTTTTCTGTTTCGTGTGCACATGATTTGTATACAAATAAAAAGTGCGGTAACCGAAGCTACCGCACGAAAACCGTCAGCCTCGATTGCTGCGACACAACTCATCCTATGACAGGTATGAAAGAGACCAACGTTTTTACCAAAACGTCGATGCTGTCATAGGTAAATATCAAGTTGTGTCGCACCTTTATTATAACCAAAGTTCCATTATGATTCTAATAACCTTTTGTTAACGTAAAATGAAAAATAAACTTTGGTTTCACACCGGCCAGACAATGCCGGGCAGACTTGTTATGGTCTCGTTTGTCTCTTTCTCTCTTTCATACCTACGTGCGATTTTAGCATTGACAAAACTCGATTCGGTATGCTGCCGGCATACATGAAAAAACCTGACAGAACGCATGCTGTCAGGTCAACAAAAAAGAATTCAATATATGGTTTCAGCGTCAGTCCAGAGGCGGCAGTTCGTACTCTTCGAGCAGGCTGTTCAAGTCCATGATGCTCATCTTTTTATTGATGGCATAGATCATGAGACAGTCCCTGCGGTTCTTGGGATAGAGGATCCCCGCCTGTGCGATCTCAAGAGCGCGCTGGCATTCGGCCAGGGTCATTTCGCACGCGAGCGCGATCGCTACGATCTTGTCTCTGCCCGGGTTCTTTCTTCCGTCCAGTATCTGATAGATGTAAGTACGGTCGATTCCGCTTTTCTTCTGAGCGTCAGCAGGACTCAGGCCTTTTTCTTTAAGTATCGCATTCAGATAGGTATGCAATTCACCCGGATACTTATTTCTGATTTCAGCGAGAAAAGCATCGAGTTCAGCAGTCGAATCGGTCGACGTCAGACGTTTCATCAGATCATCAGTTCTGTCTGTCATAGTTCCTTCCTCTCGTTGTATAATTGTTGTATGAACAACTTTGCCGAGTATAAAGAATTATATCACTATGACAGCAAGCGCAGCTTGGTCATTAACCAGGTGACCGGCGATATTCGCATGATGAAAAGGCTCGAGCATTTCGATGAGAATGTATATGCCTATCTTTATGCCAACGGCAACGAACATGTTCCAAAGATCTATGGTTTATATAAAGACAGCCAGAACCTGATCGTTATCGAGGAAGTTATTCAGGGAAACACTTTCGATATAATCATCAACGATAAGAATATGCCGGCAAACAAAAAGCTCGGAATGTTTCTTGAGCTTCTTGAAGGCCTGACATTTCTGCATAATGCACCTTCTCCTATTATCCACAGAGATCTGAAACCTTCCAACATAATGGTAACCACTGAAGGCAAGGTTAAGATACTCGATTACGACGCAGCAAAGATATATAAGCCGGACAGCAACGGTGATACGACATTCATCGGAACAGTAGGCGTTGCCGCACCTGAACAATATGGCTTTATGCAGTCGGATCCGAGAAGCGATGTTTATGCAGTCGGTAAGATGCTGGCAGTAGCTTTTCCCAACGATTCGAGAATTCAAAAGATCGCAGCAAGAGCTTCCAGTTTTGATCCGAAAGACCGATATACAAATGCACAGGAATTGTCAGATGTATTATCGAAAAAGCTCAGTCCGACATAAAAACTGAAACCCATCTTCCCTCCGCCTGGCTTCAGGACACGTAAATGGTATAAGATGGTCCCTGCCGTTTTCTTCTACCTTTGGCTGATCGCTTTTCTGATCGGATTCCAGGGAAGTGAGGATCCGCTGATAAACAACTCACTGATAATAATGCTCGCAATAATCGCTTTTGTTATTATCGACATTTGCAATTCATGGACAGGCATATTTGATATACTGCCGTTCATCCATCACAAGAATTTCTTTTTGCGCAGCCTTTTCAAAGTACTGTTTATCCTTGTCTCAATACTGATAATATTCATAATCGCAGTATTGATCCTGGTGATCATATACCGGTTATTTCCGTCGCTAAATACGTTCTAACGCCGCCGCCAGCTGAACCAGTTTCAATCCAATACCCTTTTTCGTTAAACCGATAATTCACACCATCAATCATCAATGTAGTACTTTTTGCATACCAGCCGGTAGTGTCCTGATAGTACCATCCGGTTGAATCCTGCTTCCAGCTCGCTCTTGCCTTTTTTGTCCACTTTCCATTGGAATCTAACCAATATCCGTTGCAATATTCATTGGCTGCCATGGAGCCATCTGATTTTAAATAGTAGTATGCTCCTCCAATTTCTCTCCATCCGGTAACCATTGCGCCGCTCATTTCAAAATAGTACCATTTGCCGCCAATTTTCTGCCAATCATTCAGCATCGCTCCGGAAGAGTTGAAATAATACCAAGTTCCACTAATTTTTTGCCATCCGGTTAACATAGCGCCGGAGGAATGAAAATAATACCACCTGCCGCCAATACGCTGCCATCCGGTTTCCATTGCATAGTTCTTGAGATTGAAGTAATACCATTCACCGCCTATAAATTTCCAACCCTGAGTTTGAGCTCCGGAAGACGGATCAAAGTAATACCATTTGCTGTCGACCTGTTTCCACCCGACAAACATTTTTCCGGAATCCGTAAGATAATAAACCGAGCCGTTAATTGTCAGCGAACCGGTAAGCATCCTGCCTTCAGGATCAAAATAATACCATCCTCCATCTATCATTTTCCATCCGGTTGTCATTGTCCCATCATAATCATAGTAATACCAGGTATCGTTATCCTTTACCCAACCGATTGTAGTGTCCTCAACAGGATAAATTGTCACTGAAAGATCTACCCAGCGCTTGATCGTTTTTCCTTTATAGACAAATGACACTTCACATTTAACTAAATAGAAATATGAATAATCCCAATTTTCAGGATCCGACGGAAGATCAAATAGTTTATCAGACTTTATCTTCAGATTCGTTCCTTGCGTATCAAATGAAACAGCATCATCGATCGAATATGTGAAATACCACCTGCAACTTACATCTGCGGAAACATCACAGGAGGTTACAACACTAAGGTCTATTTCATCACCATAATCGACACAGATTGATTTAACGTAAGCAGAAGCTTCAGTAGAATAACGCGCTTCTTCGAAATCATAATGAATTAAACTGAAATTATAGGTATCCTTGTTATTGTTTTCCCCGTTAGCTGTAAAACTTTCATAAGAATACAAGCGATATAACTTACCGCCTTCCAGCCAATACAAATAGCCCAAATCCGTAAGCCTCTGTCTTCCTGCATCAGTAAACTCCAAACTGCAGCCCGAATCACTAATCAACAAATAATAGCCATCTTTTTTCGGCGTAAAACAATACTTGATATCGCCGCTGATTATCTCGTCAACTGATCCAGAATAAACCGTGCCTTCAATAATTGCTGAATAAGAAGGATCTACAGGGATCGTTGTGGTAACAAGACTTGTCTCATTAGAATCACAAACGATCTCAACATTATCAGAAATACTCAAACGGTATTCAGCTTTTTTATCATTATCGATATAGTAATAACTTACACCGTAACTCGTGTAATACTTAACACCCTGCGAATACGCCAATGATAAATAGTTGCAATTATTTATATCTATTTTCCCTTCGCCAAATACAGTAACCTGTTTTAGTTCAGTCAATTTAGTGAAATCGATCGAATCCGGATCAGCATAATATATGTTTAATTCTTCCAGATTGGAAAGCACTTCTATACCGGAATAATCTTCTACCTCCCAGCAATCTAAAGTTTTTATCTTTGAAATCTCTGAATCATCCAGCACATTATTGTGATCAACATCCTTGTATTCTGATAGATATTCACGCAAAGCAGGATCTGCAAAACTTCTTCTGTCTATTCTGACCCCATCATGCTCACCGCACACGCTGCATACGCCAAAAAGCAATTCATGATAAGGTCTTATAACCGCATTACCGACAAAATACCAGTCTCCATAACAGAAATCATCATACCGTGTACATGGAACATAAACTACAACAAGGCCATCCGTTGAAGCATGATTTACTGTATTCCAATAATCCTCACCGAAACCATGTACCTGTCCGAAAACCAATTCTTTTTCAAATTGGGGATTATTGTCAGAAAAGTAAAGTTCAAGATAAGGGTTATCTTCAGAGTAACAGTTAAACGCTAACAATCCGATTGTTTCAACAGAAGACAAATATGCCTTTTTAAGATTCGTGCATTCGTCGAAAGCACGCCATCCGATTGTTTTCAATTTAGGCGCATCAACAACTTCAATTCCGCAATTTACAAATGAAAAACTGCTTATCGAAGTAACATTCGGCATATTGATCGATCGCAGCTTCGGACAATTTGCAAACGAATGATAATAAATCGTTTCTGCGCTTGGAATGTTAACATATTCCAACGATGTGCAATTATCAAACTCACCAAATATCTCCTTGACATTAGGAATTGTTATTTCTTTGAGTGATTCACAATAAGTGAAATTTCGTCCTTTTCCAAGATCCGCAAGACTGCCAGGAATCGTAACTTCCACAAGAGACTCACAACCTGAGAATGCGTTTCCCTCAAGTGATTCAACACCATCGGAAATATAGACGGAAATCAGCGAGGAACAACACGAGAAAGCGCCTTCTTTAACGGTTTTCACACCTTCGGGAATATCAATCTGTCTTAATGAAGAACACTTGTTAAAAGCCCATTTTCCTAAATAGGTCAACGATTGTGGCAGATTGATATTTTCAAGTGAGCTACACGATTCAAAAGCACAATCGCCAATGCTTTCAATTGAATCAGGCAGATTAACTGTTCGGAGATATTTATTGTCTTTAAATGCGTTTTCTCCTATTTCTGTTACAGGAATACTTGCGATTGACTCAGGTACAGTAACCGTTCTTGAGTTCCCTCTATAGCTGGAGATATATACATAATCAGGCATATCATCGTCATCATTTTCTGAATAGCAATACTGGTATGAAAAGCGAGATGCTACATAAGCATCCACATCATCGACAGCAATTAATCTTGTTATTACTTCTTCCGCCTTAAGCTTTTGCGAACGGAAATACAGACTGTCACTTTGCTGCCAACCCTTTATTTGTGCTAACATTGTCGGATAATCATCATATAAATCGCAGTAATACTTTGCCGATAACATATGCATTATGGCGCAGTACTTCATTGCTCTATTATCAACATTTCTATTAGCGTAATAACTGTCGCGCGAACGTTCACAAATATTATCACAAATAACAGTATTGAGGCCTTTTTCTATTTCTTGATCGGCACCGATATATTGCAACAGATCTAATACTGCTTTTCGAAGTGCATTAAACTCAAAATCAGTAATTTCCCCCATCAGCTGTGAATTTAATTCATTTGAACTGAGTTTAAGAAAATCTTCACACACATTTTCAGACAACATGCCAGGCACATTGCCATCCATCTCGTTATAAATATAATCAGCTGCTCTTGTAAGATAATGTGAATCAGATGTATATACATCTGTGGTGTTATTTCCGCCAGGCTTTACTACTCCGTAATACAATGCATCTGTATAAAAATCCGCTACCTGTTGAGCGTTCTGATATGTCAGTGCATATCCTATAGCCGAATTTATATCTTTGCCTTCATCTATAACATCTGAAACCCAGGTACCTTTACCAATTCCGACATAATCCATAAAAGCACCTTTTGCATCATACGATTCAGCCCGATCAGCCAGAAATCCAAATCCGGTAAAAATATCAGCTCTAACAGTTTCAGCAATTTCACCATAAGAGAGGGATAATTGGGCCCACTCGGTAGCTCCCTGTGCTTCTTTCAGACCTTCACTTTGTGTTTTAATGTTAGCGTCTGGCATCAGCATATTTGATATGACATATTTATACCGGTCAACCCATTCGCTCCCCGTTATCGATCCAATAAGAGACCAGTCCTTTAGGAAGGCATAACAACCAGCCCCTAATAATTCAGCATCGGTTATTGCCTCTATACTAAACTCATTTGATCGAAAGATCTCATCCAGTACAGTTGAATACTCGTCATCCAAATACAATCTGGGGAAAACAACAATAGTCTCTCCATCAAAATAATGATTTACTTCCATCAGTTCAAAAGCTTCATACATATCGATATATGTAATTCCGCTCCTGTTTACTACCGGTCCGACATAAGTTCTCTTGATAGTGTCAAGCGTTTTACTCTCATCAATGATCGATCTGACATCCCGAACAAACTCAACGCTGTTTTCTTTAACAGTCGCCCCACCATTCATCAGTCCAATATCAGACATCTGACCGGCAGAAATATACAAGGCATCTTCACCCTTAAGTAAATGAAGCGATTTTTTCACAAGTCCGCCATATCTTGTATGAACGAGTGCAGGAATATATATATCCTCAAACTCTGAGCCATTTACTTCATTTGTCCCTCCTGCAGCTAACACGGACAGACTGAAAAAGTTTATTGAGAAAATAACCACAAGGATAAGAGAAATCAATCTTAAAGCTCTGTTATGTTTCATAAGCCCTCCTATCAGGAATCTCCTTCATAGTATTAACTCTGTTTTGAGGTCAAACCCCGAGAAATTCCTCAAGGAAATTATCTGCAAAATGCCATACGCCGTAGAGACAGAGTTTGTTGTTCTTTGCATCAAGGTTTTTGCTGTCATCGTATATCTTCTGGGTGACGAGACTAGCACCGCCTGTAGCGACTGCAAGTCCGACCG
The DNA here is from genome assembly GCA_000621765.1 of Ruminococcaceae bacterium AB4001. GTDB lineage: Bacteria > Bacillota > Clostridia > Saccharofermentanales > Saccharofermentanaceae > Saccharofermentans. The sequence continues at coordinate 43,897 of JHXJ01000015.1, read as the reverse complement.
TGCCGACCGTTTTCGCGACCTTTGCAGAAGTCGCTGTCGGAGAAGGTGCATCCTCAGTTCCCAAAGCTTCTTCGAAGTCTGAAAGGAATGCCTTATAGCGGGCTGCATCCTTAACATAGAGAGTATCAGCACTGATGATCGCATAGCGTGAATTTATGCCGTAACGGATGCCCCAGCGTTCATAGCGGATGTCGATGAAGCATGAGAGTGCATCTGTATCTTTTACGTTGCCGACAAAGAGGATCTTCGAATGAACTGGACCGGACTTGCGCTTGACGTCCCAGGTCTTTTCTTCCCAGCATTCGATGTTGTCTGCAGTTATCTTTCCAGATGCTATAAGCACCTTAGAGATGTTGTCAGCCATCGTTTTGTCTTTGCATACAAGGATCAGTTTATTGTCAGCCATATCTTTACTCCTCTATGCCGTGCATACGGACGATGAGCGCCTGGATGTCCTTCTGGATGCGCTCGAGCTTGACGCACTTTTCGGATCTGTCAGAACGTGTGTCTCTTAAGTCTGCGATGTTATCCTCAACGGATCTTATCGACTGCTCCATCGGAGCAACGACGCACTGTCTGATGTATTCGGCAGCATAGTCTTCCAGAGAGTTTGCAGCATTATTGAACTCGCTCCTGATGTTCTGGCGGTTGTTCTTCATTGCTTCGAGCATGAGCTGCTCGTCGTAGTCTTCCTTGAACTGGAGAGCAAGTTCCAAACCGACGCCTACCACGCCGAAAATCGATGAGGATTTGGAGGCGACGTTGGATGCGACCTTTCCTGCCGTTGCTGCTTTACTGCCGGTCTTACCAGCAACCGAAGCGAGCTTAGTGCCTGTGTTCATGGTGTGGAGCGAGCTCCTTAAGAACTTCTGTGTGTTGTCCGTGAGTCTGATCGCCTTGAGCGAAGAGTCTGTATAAGAAAGCATCTGAGGAATGCCTGATTTGACGATCGTGCCGACGAGGATGTCACCCTTCTTCTCAAGGTCTGTCGCTGTTACGAACACCTTCTTTACTGTGTCGGGAAGGCTGTCGTACTTGTCGACGAGCCTGATCTTGAGGTTCTGGTTGAATTCTGTGGACTCCATGTCTGCGAAGTTCTGACCCAACTCAAGGAAGCATGAATGAACGTGGTCATCTGCAGCGGTTCTGGTGGATTCCATGAGTTCCTCTGCCATCTTCTGGTACTGGGCGATCTGCTCCTCGAGTTCCTCTTTCGCGAGTCCTGCGTCGATCAGGGCTGCGGCATCAAGTCCGAAGCCTCTTATCTTTGTTGAAGCATCAGCGAATATATCCTGTACTTCCCTCTGCATTCTTGACCTTGCGTCGATGAGCATGTGACGCTGTTGCTTGAGGTTCTCTTCGAATGCGTCGATGTCGGCATCCTCCGAACCGGGTGTCAGGTCAGAGATCGCCTTGTCGAGTTCGTTGTCCAGGACGTAGAGTTCGGTCGTGAGTTTGGATGAGAGAGCCTTCTCATTAACGAACTGGTTTAGCGTCTCGATGAATTCCGCATAGCCTGATCTTGCAAGGAGTTCATCTGCCAGTTCGGGATCTTCCTCGCGCTCTTCAAGGCTGTCCAGATAGGACTGGGCATCGAGGAACGATAAGTGGAGCTGTTCGGGTGTATACGGTGCGAGAACGGAACGGAGTCCTTCCCTGACGATCTCCTGCTGTGCAGCAGTGTTTCCGCCAGCGGCACGGTCCATCTTGTTTACGACGAGGATCATCTCACCCGCTTTGTCCTTATCTATTGCAAGGCGTCTGAAGTGATCAGCCATGTATGAATCAAAAAGCTCGTTGGTGACAACGAAAACAAGGATATCCGCAGATGCAATTGCGTTGTATGAGATCTCATCGTGATCAGGTCTGAGCGTAGTGTGAACGCCTGGAGTGTCAACGATCTCAAGGCCGTTCCATTCGTAAGTGCTTGTCTCCTGAGTCGTGATCTTAGCACCCGTGGCAACGCTCTCGTCACCTGTCAGCATCTTGATTATCGAAGATTTTCCTGCAGAATACTGACCCGCGAAAACGATCCTTACTCTGTCCTTACCTTCGGAATCAAGCGAGTTGCTTATGCCTGCATCGGCAAGGGCGCGGACGGCCTTCTCTTTTATCGCTTCCTTTGCGCGGGACAATTCGGCTATCTCAAACATGGGGACTACCCTCCTATCTTATACGGCACAATCTGCTCTAACAGTCTGAGCCTGTTATACAATCTGACATCTTTATCGTCTGTCCTGATTATGACAGTTTCACTCTCATTATCACAGTCTATATTTTCCGGACTAACAAGACCTCCTAAAACATCTGAAACAAATACCGAAGTATCGTCAGTAGCAGTTACATACCTGACGTCTTCTGCAATTAGATCAGACAGTTTGGTACGGAAGTCTTCACCTACGACGCCTTCGCGTTCCTCGGTAAGAAGAGTGCATACGCCGGGGATCCTTGCAGATGTCGTTATCCTCGACATATAACCTTCAGAGGCTTCACTTCCGAAAACAGCAGCGGCGATATTTCCTGTGAAAGTCATGTTCAGCGAGCGGAGCTCAAGGCGCAGGGAATCAGCAAGATCGTCCTGCGTTGAAGCGAGCGAATCTATTACGTTCTCTATCTTGGTAAGTTCCGACAGAACAAGGTCTATCTTGCCTTTGACGAGCCTGTCGAGGTTCTTCTCGAGCTGTGACCATACGTTATCGCATGTCGAGTTGACGGACTCAGTAAGTTCCTTCTCCAGGCGGGCGCGCGCTTTTGCGAGCTTGTCACCTCTGGATTCGAGGAACAGCAGACCTATTCCTCCGGCAAGGCCGATACCTGCTGCGATCCAGCCGACAGGGCCTGCAGCGACTTCGACACCCGCAAGAGTCAGTATTGCGGCCGCCACCGTTCCGCCGCCTCCGACGATGAGGCTCGTCCAGCTGACGATCCTCTTGGCGTCAACTAACGCAGGTGTAAGGAAAGTCCTTTCGAGCGAATCGACAGAAACATATCTGAGCTCGCTCGTCATCTCGCGGATCGTCTCCCTGATAAAGTCGTCGACCTCAGCTTCGAGATCGTCAAGGAAAGCCTTGCATCTTCCCTCGATGTCCTTCTCCTTGATGAGATTGCCCCAGGCGACATCCGCAAGTTTATCGTTATAGTGTTCTTCGGCAAATACCGCGATGTCGGCGCGGAGTTCGGTCTTGAGGCGCATCATGAAGGACTCGATGCGCTTCTTACCGTCCTTGATGAACTTCTCTTTGCGCTTCTCGAGATCGCGCTTCTTGTCGGCGATTATCCTGCCCTGCGATCTGTTTATACCGCTCTGCAGATCGAGCTCTGAAAGGGCTTCTATCATGGGATTTGCGATGATGTCGGCGAAAGTCTTGACCCTTATGTATTTGCCCCTGACGCTGACCTGTTCGCAGATCAGTTCCTTGAGCTCATCTATGTGGCTTATTTGGCGCCAGAGTTCAGCCTTCGCGCGCGTCTCTCCATCATCTGATCTCTCACACTTGACCGCCTCATAAGCAGCCTTGAGATGAACGGGTACGAAAGGCACGTTGCTCCAGTCCTGTCCGAAAGGCTCTGCAAACTTACAGAACTGTGTTCTGATATCTTCGATGCGGTCGTAGTCGAAAGCACGTTTCATGTCGCGCTCTATGAGCTTCATGCTCTTGCCGGAATCGACCGACACCTTTACGTTCATGATGATTATCACCGGCTTGCCGAAATCCTTGACCTGCCTGAAGCAGTCGGCCTCGACAGCCTGCGGAGCATCATCTGTAAGAAGGAATACGATTAAGTCGGCAGTCTTTGCCGCATCGAAAGCGAGCCTCGTATCCTCTTCGCCCTCGAAAGCACCGATTCCGGGAACATCAGTTACCGCAAGTCCGTTCCACTCATAACGCCTGATATCCCTGGTCGTCCTCTGTGCGCCCATTCCGATCGCGGAACCGTCGCCTTCGGTGAGGACTTCCATCAGCGTGGACTTGCCCGCCATGGTCCTTCCGAAAAGAGTAACCGAGAACTTGTCGAGATCGCCCTTTAATATCTCCAGATCTTCTGCGAAAGAGATCCTTAAGTCATCTACCGCTCCCTGTATGTCGGAGAGCTGTTTTTCCAGGGTCTCGCCTATTCCGATTATCTCGCAAGGGGAAGTCTTATACTCTATTGCAGTCTCCCTGACCTTTTCCTCCGCCGAGCGCAGGATACCGTCCAAGACGTTCTTCTCGTCAGACGCGAGCCTGTATCCGTTCTTCGCCGCTTCGTGGCAATCCGCTAATACGCTGGTAAGATCTGTTCCGGCCATTAAAGACATCCCTCAAATTCATAGACTTTAAAGGTATTTGTGCAACAGATTTATTATACCATTTCAGGCTATCAAATCAGTCGGGATATGCGGCCGTGTCCGAATAATCCGGCGGCTCGATGTCGACATAGCACTCGAGTCCGCACGGATACTCGAAAACAACCTCGTTAGCTTCTTCCACCAAATGTATGGAACCGGGCTTTACGAGCGGATAACTGCGGAATCCGTAGCCGTTGACGGAAAGGTCTGTAAGGAATGCTATAAGAGCATCGATCTTCCCCTGGTGATCAAGAGAAGTATATTCACGCGAATTAAGGAACTTATATATCGCGTCATCGACCACCTGCATGTCTTCCCATTCTTTATCGGTTATGTTTCTGAAGACATAGACCATCCTGACGCTCGAGATAACCTGCTCTCCGTTCAGATAAGCGACCGCATAATATGTGTATTCACATTCGGCGGAAGTGTCGATATCCGTTCTGCCCGTATAAACGCCGTCACCGCCGGTGAGATCTGAATCCGAATCGTATCTGCCGTCGTCGTATAGCGTACATATGACAGTCCCGTCCTCATCCGTGATCTCGACCTTATCGGTCATGAAATTCAGCTCCGCATAGAAGACTATCTCCTGCCTCGCTTTATCAGTCAGGAACTCGTCTTCGCTCACCTTAAGTGTGATCTTCGGATCCTTAACGTCCTGATGCTCAGGCACCTTATATGTCCTGTCCGGATCCTCGTAGGTGGTGCGGCCGGTGACAACGATACGTTCTGTCGTTTCAGCCGTTTCTACCGTCGTTGTTGCCGTTGATGTTATATCCATAGTCGAGTCCGGCTCAGTCTGCGTCGCGCATGAGGCGAGCATTGCCGCGCTAAGGAGCAAGGCGCCCGCTGCCGTGATCGTCTTTATAAGTCTCATGAATACCCCACATGTTCATTTCGAACTTACAGATTATAACTCAGTTCCGCCCCAGTCGACCAAAGTGAATCCCTGACGTGTAACGGGTGAAGGCATCTGAAGCTGCATGTCCTGAGGGATGTCGACCCTGCTGTCTAAAGGCTTGTATACCATGTACACGCGGATAATGGTGTCAGGCATCGGATCTACGTGGAGCTTAGCCCACTCGCAGTATTCGTCACTCGGGAATGAAATCAGGTTATAAGGTGACTTCTGAAGTTCCGGCAGCCAGAAGGAGATGAAATCATCGATCTCGCGGTCGTTGAGTCCTGCCGCTGTCAGATACTCCTCGAGGAAAGCCGCAGTGTCTTCGCTTGCGACGCATGCTGCGCTCTTGAATTCATAATCAGCGAACGACCTCATGCCGTCCCAGAAAAGATAGTCGTAGTAACGCTCCGTGTTCTTATCGAAAAGACTTCCGTCCGGGAATGCCGTTACGTTCCAGCCGTTTCCATACTCGGGATATGTGCAGACCATCTCACCGTCAAAATCGACGCTGACGCTAACGTCTGTTTCCGTCTCGGGATAGAGATAGATAACGGGCTTCTTGGCCGCATATTCGTAATCGTCATATCCGGGATCGTCGTAGACCATGTCATCTTCGATCTCGACGATGAAGTTGAGCATGTATTCGACTTCCGTATCGTCCCTGACGAATGCGATCGTATATGATCCGGGTACGATGCTCACAGGTATCTCCATAGCGAATTTAAATCCCTCCCAAACGAGATCGTCGCCGTTCGGTGCGGTATCATCGTATACGAAATATTCACCCTTCTCTTTGAACACCGCGTTCTTTGCTTTCCATTCGAAATCCTCGTCATACTCAAAGCAGTATGCCTTCATCCTGCTGTCTTTGCTGAAATCATTCTTCTTGCAGACCTCATCGTTCAGCCTGCAGACAACCGTAAAATACTGTCCCCCCTTCAAGCTGCCGGTCCACTGGAAAGCGCTGTCCACCACAAGCTCATCAACCCACGGATCTTTCAGTCCGAGCTGCTTCATCGGTTCGCAGTGATCTTCGCAGTAATACATCGGCTTACCCTTGAATTCCTTGCCGGAGCGCCTTGATGTATCGTTCTGTTTCCCGCACCCTCCGAGCAGCGTGCAGATGATGAGTAATATAGCCGTGGCGGCATAAAATCTTGATTTCATAAACAGTCCTCCCTGAGGTTCTTTAACCTATATACAAATGTCAGGAGAGATTTGTTGCAAAAGATAAAATATTCTCAGTTCTCAGCCAGCACGATCAGACTGTCTTCCTCACCGAGACGGACCTCGTCCATAAGACCGGGGTTAAAGAAGCTCTCATAAGAACCGGCCTTCATGTAACCAAGGAAAATGCATTTGTTCGCGAGCGCGAAGTTTCTCAGCTGCTGAGTCGTGTACATGCCGTAATAACCGTAATCCTTTGCTCTCTTGAGATAGAGCTCGTTGCCCCTGTTGGAGAGGATCTCCTTGAACAGGTCGTTGAGCTCGTAGTTTTCGGAAAGCTGTGCAAGGAAAAGCGATGACATGTTCGAAGCTACAACATAGTCCATGTGCTCTTCCTCTCTGATGAGATTGAGGTTGGCCTTCTTGCACATCTCAGCTGTGATGTTGTATCCGAGATCATACTTGAGCCTTATGTCCCTCAGGCTCAGGATACGGAAGATGCTCTGGATATCTGCATCTTCCTCATCGAGAGAATAGTCGCTAAGAAGAACGATGTGGTTGACCTTTTTCGCAAGTTCGGTCATGTGTTCCGCATCATCGATATCCTCATCGAAGACAGTCAGCTTGCGGTTCTCATATTTCGAGGCGATCTTAGTGATAGTGGACTTCTTTTCTTCCTGGATGCCTGCCACGACAACTTCTGCGACGTCGCTTGCGAGCTCCCTGTAAACGAGTTCAAAAGATGAATTGTAGCCGATTATCGCGACTTTCCTGTCGGGCTCTGAAGAGTGGTATTTCTTTCGAGGCATTTCCGTAAACTTTGCATCCGTCAGGGTTGCCGCTTCGCGCTCTTCAGCGAATACGATTATCTTGTCGCCTTCTTCGATCATGTAATCCTTACCGGGATTGAGGTTTACCTTGCCCTCACGGATAATACCGATAGGGACCGCTTTATCCAGACGGTATGAAAGTGCGCCGAAGGTGATCCCGGCAGTGCCCTCTATTTCGGTCGAGTAGAACTCGTTGCCGTCGAATGAGAACACTTCCCTGAATGCATCGGAAAGTCCCGTCTGAGTGCAGGACAAGGCGATCATACGAGCGATCGCATTGCGCATCTGAATGGTCGTGACATTATGTTTTGCTGCAATGGTGTCAGGAAATCTGTGCTCGTTCTTCGAGACCAGAGCGCTGACCTTTACATTCTCGTTATCAGTGCTGTTGATGAGCAGAGATACCGCGAGCAGGACCTTGACCGTCTTCTTGTCATCCATCGGATTTATGAGAATATGCCTGCTCGTTGCAAGCGAGCATTTCTCCAGAGATGTCGGATCGAAGATATCGATCGTACGGTATATCATCTTGATGTTCTTCGGGATGTCGACATTCTCCGACACTGCATCGCGCATTTCTTCGCTGCTGACTTCGCTTCCGATAACGATTGTGCGTTTCTTATCACTTGCAGCCAGAACGACCTGCTTGATCAAAGTATATTCACCGGGAATGAATCCGAGGATAACGATGTGATCCTTTTCGAGGACCATCGATTTTCCGTCTTTCAATCCGTCGATATGTTCCTCGATCGCGTTGGAAATGATACCGATCAAAACGCTGGTGATGAGCAGTCCGATGAGACCCGCACATGACATGATAATCAGATATCCGAGCTCACCGCCGCCGTCTTCATAGAACGGTAGCCATGCGTTGATGACAGTAGCAAAACTATCCCAGAAAACATCAAGGCCAAGGACTTCTGCTTCACTGTAACCGAATGCTACGAGCAATACGGTTATCAGCATGATGGCGAACACGCTGACGACGGCCAGGAACTTGATCAGGCCTATCGAGCCGTTCGACATCTGCGTGTCAAACCAATACGCAAACCGTTCTTTGAATGAATGCTTCATCTCAGTTAAGAATTCCCTTCAGTCTTTCATCGGTAGTGAGAAGCTCTTTTGCGAGTTCTCTGTATTTTTCTTCGTGAAGATATGTGTGACGGTGCGGCTTTATGGAAGGAGCCATGTCGATGGCTGCGCTGTAATCAGCACGCTTGAGATCGAGTGTTGCGCAGTAATCCCAGAAACCTGTTTTCGTGAAGATCTCATCGACTCTCTTCCACCTGTGATCACAGATCTTGCACATGATGTATGTCGAGATGCCTACCTGGACGCCGTGGAGCTGGGGCTTTTCGAGAAGCTGGTCCAAAGCATGCGAGATCAGGTGCTCGCTGCCGCTCGTAGGAGCGCTGGAGCCTGCGATCTCGTTTGCGACGCCGCTCATTGCGAGGGAGTCTAAAAGCTCTTTCAGGAACAGGTCATCCTCGACGGATTCGAAAGGCGTCCTGACAAATGAGTTGACTGCTTTTTTCGCGACCATGAAAGCGAAATCGTTCACTTCGTCATAGCCCATGTCTTCCTCATGCTGCCAGTCGTATGTCGAAGAGATCTTTGCGACCATATCGCCGATGCCTGAATAAAGGAACCTGACGGGCGCGCTCTTGATGACGTCCGTATCGACAAGAATGCCGTATGCCATCTTTGCAGGAAGAGACTTTCTGTGTCCGTCAACGATAAGAGATGCGGAAGAACTTGAGAATCCGTCCGAAGAAGAACTCGTCGGAACACTGATGAAAGGGATCCTAAGGATATATCCGATATACTTTGCAGCATCGATTACCTTACCGCCTCCCATACCGATGACAGCCTGTGTCTTATTGGGAAGTTCAAAAGCAAGGTTGGTAATGTCATTGAAGTCGACCGTGTCCATCTCCTGATGGTGGAGGACCTTAACTCCGGCTTCTTCAAACGACTTGAAAACAGTATCGCCGAACATTGATGTCAGGCCGTTTCCGAAAAGGATCGTAACCTGAGTGATTTCCGCGTCTTTCAGGAATTCACCGATGTGTGCGGTAACGCCGCGCTCGATCTTAAGTATCAAAGGTATTGAGATCTCATCTTTGGGCATAATGTGGTTCCTCTCTTTCAGATATTCTTGTCAGCCGATCACTTCGGGAACGGTCTTTATAAGTTCTTCAAAACTGTTGATAACAGGCACTTCTGCATCGATAGTGCCAAATCCGTATTTCGCATGGATGAACGGAAATCCAGCTTTGACAGTCGCTTCGTAATCGCTCTGAATGTCACCGACATAGCATGCTGCGGTAAGTCCGTTGCGCTCAGCCAAAAGCCTGATGTTCTCATCCTTTTGCAGGAAGTTATTTCCATAGCATTCGATATCTTCGACAAGGTCTTCTGCAGTTCCGTATGCGATGCCGTAGTATCCCAGGAAAGCTTCAATATATCCTGCCTGGCAGTTACTTACGATATAGACGTGATAACCCATGTCCTTCAGTTTCTGCCATGTCTCGACAACGCCGTCGTACAGGATGCCGCCGTTTTCCCTTAAGTATTCGTTCTCATAGTTCTCGCAGGCAAAACGCAGTTCATCGCGTTCGGGACCTTTTTCCGTATATGTGAAAAGAGTATCGGCAATGACATCCATCGGTTTTCCCATAACGCTCTGGATATCCTCACGCGTTACGGTCTTATCCGTGAATCCTGCCTCGTGGACCTTGACTGTCCATGAGCGGGCGACATTTTCGGACGAGTCCCAGACTGTTCCGTCCATGTCGAAAATGACACCTTTCTTTGCGACTTTCTCATTTACTGTATTCATCTTTTTCTCCTTGTCATGTTACTCGATGATGCCTCCGCCGACTACGCAACCATTGTCATCATAGAATACGGCAGACTGTCCGGGCGACACGCCCTTCACTGCTTCATCGAGCGTGACTTTTACTCTTCCCGCGCTTATCATCTCAACCGTTGCGGGACGCTCTGTCTGATGGTATCTCGCCTTGGCAAGGCACCTTATTTTCTCGCCTTCTGAAGGCTCCGGTATGCTCTGGAAATTTACGTCTCTGCAGAAGAATGAATCACACATCAACGACTCTTCTGTTCCGAGCACCACAGTATTATCTTTAACGTTGATCTTTGTTACGAAGGCAGGATAACCCAGAGCTATCCCTAGACCCTTACGCTGGCCTACCGTGTATTGATAAATTCCCTTATGTCTTCCCAAGACATTTCCTTCCTCATCAACGAAGTTACCCTCTCCCGGAAGTTCTCTTCCTGTATGTTCACTTATGAAGTCGGTATATCTGCCTTCGGTTACGAAACAGATCTCTTGCGAATCACCTTTGTGCGCACAGGGAAGTCCTGCATCTTCTGCGATCTTCCTGACCTCATCCTTGGTATATTTACCCAAAGGCATCAAAGTGCGCGAGAGCTGCTCCTGGGTGAGCTTATAAAGCATGTAAGTCTGGTCTTTGCTGATCGTGTCAGCTTTACGTACTGCGTATCTTCCGTTTGCGAGTTTTTCGACAAAAGCGTAATGGCCGGTTGCAACATATTCGGCATTAAAGATATCTGCCAGTTCCAAAAGTTTGGCCCACTTAACGTGCCTGTTGCACTCAATGCACGGATTCGGAGTCAGACCGTCAAGATAAGCATCGACGAAAGGATTTACGACATTCTCCTTAAATAAAGAAACACAGTTATGCGGATGGAATCTTATGCCCAGAAGCTCGCAAGTGCGGCGCGCGTCATCGATCTCACAGCATCTGCTGCGTTCATCTTCCTCACCCGCTCCCCATGTGCGGAGCGTTACGCCTATGACTTCGTAGCCCTGTTCCTTCAGCAGATATGCCGTAACAGCGCTGTCAACTCCTCCGGAGATCCCGACTAATACTTTCGCCACTTGCCTACTCACTTTTTTGATCTTATTTCAACTGATATACTCTCATAATTATTGACTGAGAGCAAACGGGGCTCGCACCCTGATCTGGGATCATTTTATCACCGTTATTAATCTGCTCGGCAAAATGGCCGGAAAAACATGGAAAAACATGCCGATACAGCTTAATTAGTACGATTAATGTCACTCATGTTTTTTCTTAGGGGGATATAATATAAAAAACAAAAGGGGGACCGGCCATGACCATCAGGGAAGCAAAGGATATCATCCGCTCTTTTTCCGACAGGGAGAATGCCACAGACGATGAAGAATTTGAGTTTATCGAAGCTCTGGAATTCATGATCCGCCAGACCGCAGATCCCCGCTACATGATGCATCTGGGAGGCTACTATTACGGCAAGCGCATCTTCGATCTCGCGCTCAAGTATTACGATATGGCCGCAGCCGCCGGATACGATGAAGCAAATGAATGTCTCGGTTATGTCTGGTATTACGGAAGGACCGGACAGAAAGATTATGAGAAAGCATTCAAGTATTTCTCTGCAGCAGCCGAAAAAGGCAATATCGTTGCGCAGTACAAGATAGCTGACATGTATAAGAACGGTTATTTCGTCGAAAAGGATTATGCCAAGTACAAGGAGATAATCAGAGAGCTTTATCCGAAGGTTAAGAACGCCAGGATGCTCTACGATCCCCTCCCCGAGATCTTTACAAGGCTCGCTGCTATCGAAGCAGAAGAAGGCAACACCGATGAAGCCATTGATCTTTATCTCAGTGCCAAAGACTTCCTTGCGCAGCGCATAGTCCACAGTCCTTTCTTCGGCAATCTCAACATCATGAAATGGCTTATCGAAGATCTGTATAAACTCATCGAACCTGATCCTATTGAGATCGGTCTTTTCGACCTCTATTACTGGCTTACCAAGCCCTGCACCATTTCATTCAGGGCTAACGGGAAACCTCATAAAGTATCGTGCGTTGAAGAGAACGGCGAGTATGTAATTAACTTCGAAGGACAGTGGTACAGGAACATTGACGACTTCTTCAAAAAGGCATCAATTAATGAGGAGCTTCTCACTGACCTGTATTATGATCTGGACAACTTCTTCCTTCAGAATGGAGATTGATAATGGATCTTATAAAGCTTGCTTTCGGCGACTATCCGCAATACGAAGAACTCCTTCTCCGGAAAGATAAGTTCGAGAAGGAAGCTTTTCATTGGTATGAGGAATACATAAGAGTTTTCGGTAAATATCTTATCGATCTTTTCGAGGCCAAGATCGAATGCATCAGACTGAAAAAACTGATCGCATTTACTCAGGCTGAGATCAACAAGGGACTTAAACCGGACAGGGAAGCAATCGATGCCCTGGTCAATATCCAGATGCAGTCTTATTACGAAGAACTTAAGACCATGATCAAGGATCACGAGAATTCTAAAATGACTGAAACCATTCCTCTTTATCATGTTGAGAAGATCAAGAAGATATACAGGGAGATCGCAAAGGTCCTGCATCCCGACATCAATCCGGAGACAGCCAAGGATCCGGTTCTTAAGGATATCTGGAACGAGGTAGTTACCGCTTATAAATGCAATGATCTTGAAAGGATAGAAGAGCTGCAAGTCCTTGCAAACAAAGCATTGAACGACCGCGGTTTTGACAAGACCAGCATCGTGATCGAGAATATCGGAGAGAAGATAAAAAAGCTCGAAGAACAGATAAATCAGATTATCACGACTGATCCCTATAACTACAAATTTCTTCTTGAAGACGCAGAAGAGAAGAATCAGCGCATAAAGGATCTGGTCGATCAGACAAACGAATTCAAAAGATACCAGAAGGAATTGGAAAAGATCCTGGAAGATCTTTTGACAGGAGATTGATATGGCAAATGAATTGGCAAAATTTGAGACCGGACTCGTAAGCAAAGCTGCGGAAGACGGTATCGGCGAGCTCTTGAAGCCTCTGACACAGGAGATACATCTTTTCGACTCCTTCGTCGCAGGCACCTCTCACCTTGCGGATCAAACCGTTCTCGATGAAATAAAAGAAGGCGATTATCTGTTTCTTGTAAGAGAAGAGAACAAGTTCGATCAGAACGCGATCATGATCCTCTCTAAAGACAAGAAGAAAGTAGGATATGTCCCGGAGAAAGACAACATCGTTTTCGCGCGCCTGATGGATGCGGGCAAAAAGCTCTCTGCAAAGATCACCGGTATCGAGCATAAGGGTTCATTTACCAAGATTGCAGTAAGCATCTATCTCGTTGATTTCTGACGACATTATAAAAGCAAATCAAGACGGCATCCTGTTCTTATATGTATAGGGTGCCGTTTTTGCATGCCTGTTTTTCGTAAACAAAAAATCTCTCTTGACAAGCTAATCGTAATTAGCCTATAATCTGGCTAATTTGAATTAGCCAATCTTGTGAGGACATTATGGATACTAAAAAACGGATACTTGATGAAGCATTAACCCTCTTCTCTGAGAAAGGTTATGCAAATGTTTTTGTCGGTGAGATAGCTGAGCGTGTCGGCATTAAGGCGCCCTCTCTTTATAAGCATTACAAGAACAAGAGAGCAATCTTCGATGCCATTATCGATGAAATGAACCAAAGATTCGAAGAACAGGCAAAAGCAATGAACATCAACGGAACTGATGCGGCAGCCGATTCCAAAATATACATGGATATGTCGGAAGAACACCTGCTGAAGCTGGGACGCGAATTCTTCCTCTACTACCTTCACGACGACTACAACAAACGTTTCCGGAAGATGCTCACGATCGAACAGTTCCAGGACAAAGAACTCGCGGACATATATACCAAGCTCTATGTCGACGATCCGATGACTTATCAGGGAATGCTTTTGGGTATGGTCGCAGCTTCAGGCCTGCTTAAGACAGATAACGTCGCCATAATGACTCTGCACTTCTACGCGCCGATCTACTACCTGCTCACGATTTGTGACAGAGATCCTTCACGCGAACCCAAGGCGCTTGAGACATTAGACGAACACATAAAACAATTCAACAGACTTTACGGGAGAACAAATAAATGAAGATAACAGTAATAAACGGCACCGAGAAAAAAGGTGTCACCTATCGCCTTAAGGAAATATTCCTGGAGCAGTTCAAAGGCAATGCGGAAATAACGGAATTCTACCTTCCAAGAGACTGTCCGAACTTCTGCGCAGGATGCATCACATGCTTCGGAAAAGACCAGAATCTCTGCAAGGATGCCAAGTACATTCAGCCCATAGAAAAGGCTTTACATGAAGCAGATCTTCTCGTATTCACATCACCTGCATACGTTTTCCACACCACGGGCGCGATGAAGGCAATGCTCGATCACTTCGGATACAGATGGATACCGCACCGCCCTGCCAAAGAGATGTTCGGCAAGCGTGCAGTGATCATCACTCAGTGTCTCGGTGCCGGTGGAAGCTCAACCGCCAAGGACATAAAAGACAGTCTTTCATGGTGGGGAATAAGCTACATCAAGACAGTCTCGTTTAGGCTTATGAGCGATGTCAAATGGGATAAGATACCCGAGAAAAAACGCGCTTCATTCACATCCAAACTCACTTCCACAGCCAAGAAATTCGCTGCCATCGACTACAGCAAGCCGGCACACACGAACCTGATAACAAAGGCAAAGTTCTACATGGTCCGCTCTATGCAGACAGGGCTCGGAAAAGAAAACCCGGAATATACTGATTTCAAATACTGGAAAGCCAACGGATGGCTCGACAAAGTCAGACCGTGGAAGAACGCATAAGGATTTTTCAAATATTTGAAATACTATTCACGCCAGAATCACCGCCAACAGTGCATTGGGCAGTACATATTTTACAACCAAGTCAGATATTCACTATAGAATCACCGCCGGCAGTGCAAAAGGCGGTGATTTTTCTTATATAAAAAATTATATCTGATCTTATACCGCGGTCGGTATTGTATCCCACATGATCGCACTGTCCGGGATCATATCGTTAAATGCCGACAAAACCTGACTGACAAAATAATCTTCATCAAAGTTATTTCTATCATATACATGCACATATATGACTTCCCTGCCGGGTCTGTAAGAATCTTTAGAAAAACCTGTAATCTTTGTTGCTGTCCTTATCGAATAACCTATCTTGTCATTCATTCCCAAGATTTCTAAATAGGAACATCTGTTAATCTCATAAAAGTTTATAAGATAATCAGGATTGATCGTCTCCTCGATAGATTCCAGATATACTTCCGTCTCGTATTTGAAAGGTATATCCAACCGTTTCAATAAGTCTGCTCCTATCTGTTCGTTTTTCGACTTCAGCTCTCCGTGATCGCTGACAGTTGGATTATCTGATTTATACTTGCCAAGACAACCCACCTGTCTTTTAAAGAATTCATTATTCATGCCATGCGGATCTGCGAACTGGACAATCGGAAAGTTGATTCTCGGCGGAGGCATACTATAAATTGATTCCCAACTGTTGAGTAATAAATCATACTCTTGCTTAACTTTCATATACTTCGCTATTTCCTCAGAATATGCTCTGCCCCTCTTGGTTGAAACAAAGAAACGTCTCGTATTCTTAGTACTACATTTCGGATTATCAGGATCGTAAGTAATTACTACCACTTTCTTTCCTCCTCTTGCAGAAAAGTATCCATGCATCATTGATTCCAAAATGCGTCTGCGGTAGTCGAGTTTTACCGCGTGAACTTTCATTGGAAGAATTATATTGTTCATGACCTCCCCCCTATCAGTTCATACTATTCACTAATATTTTATAAGGGATACCCAGTCTCATAAAATAGCTTATAGTCTCAATTTTCGGGGGTAAAATGCTCTAGTTGCGAAAATGCTTGTCGGGTTTGTCGGTTTTGTTCACAATCCAAGGCCAACCATGCCACGAAAACAGTTTTACTGATCTTATCCCTATAACTTTTGATTAGGTTTTATTATTCACTACAAAATTACCGCATAGCGGTCATTTGTCTGTATTTTTTTCACTACCAAGCCAAATTTTCACTACAGAATTACCGCACGCCGGTCATTTGTCTGTATTTTTCTTCTCCATGATCATATTGTTTTCTTAATCGCATTAAAAAACATAGCAGCCCGTCATCATAACGCTCTTCGAATAATTTTTAATGTTTATCGTTAAATTCTTGTTGACAAAGATTAACTAGCGGAGTATAGTAAAGCCATCTTCGAAGGTGATAGATTAACTATTTAAAGGAGAATGGATTTATGAATGAAGCGGATGTAAAGATCGCTAGGATTAAGAAGAGCTGTCATGCAGGAAAGGTTGTGTCGAATATCCTGTTTATCGTTGCCATCATCGGAAGTATCGCAGGTCTGGTCGCAGGTATATGGATTTTTGCTTCGGGAAGATCGTTTGATGATATGCTCATTCAGGCAGAGGAAGCGGGATATGTAAGCACCACCGACAAGATCGGAACTGCCAAGTTATTTAGCATCGACCTTATGGATGCTGAACAGCTCGAGTCAGATATTCCGGCTCTGCAGGAAGCTATGGATGATCATCCCAACAGCATAATGTATGGTTTCTACTCGATCGTAATGGCCATTTACGCAGCAACTTTTGCTGTCCTTCTAAAGCTCATCAATTCTGTCTTTGCAATGATAGAGAATGAAGATACGCCTTTTACGGACAAGATAAGAAAGAGAGTAACCCTCGTGCTTATCATATCGAGCGGTCTTCTGTTCTTCACGATGAGTGCAGCTGTCGGATTATTAGGCTTACTTATGACTTGGGCAGTAAATGCTATCCTCGACTACGGCAAGACCTTACAGATACAGTCTGACGAGACATTGTAAGGAGGAACTTATGGGACAGATTATTTTAAGATTAGACAGAGTAATGGCAGATCGCAAGATCTCACTGAATGACCTCTCGGAAAAGGTCGGCGTTTCCAACGTCAACCTCTCGAAAATGAAGAACGGCAAGATATCGGCGATCCGTTTCTCCACATTGGAAGCGATATGTGAAGCATTGGACTGCCAGCCGGGGGACATATTGGAATACAGGAAAGACTGAACGGAATAATAAGGGATAGAAAGCAACGGCTGTTTCAAAAGCATCTTATGTGCTTGAGAAACAGCCGCTTTATTTGTAACAAGTTAAGTATATAAATAGGATGCGGATTGTATTCCGCCACTCCCCTGCGCTTTATCAGCCCATGAATGAGCCAAGGAAGAACAGAGCTGTTTTCTTCGCAAATGTTCCGAACGACTTCGGCCACTGTCCGTCGATCTTACCTGTCTGGCCGTTGATGACTATCGTGTAAAGCTTGTTATCGTAAACAAATGAATTAAGCCAGATGGGAACGATAAGATATTTATACTTCAGATCGAAATAATCCGTAGCCATCTCTATTCCCATAAGATATGAAGATTTAGTCTGCGATCTTGCCTGCTCCTCAAGCAGCATCCTTATTCCGGGACCCGTACTGTTCCAGGCTTCATGGAGGCCGATCGAATAGTGCTCGCAGGGGAAACCCGCCATAACTTCAGGTGTATAAGGCTTTGCTTCTTTTGTCCAGTAATCCCTTACGACATTCAGGAGAAGCTTGTCTGAGGCGAGCTGTTTGCTTGCAACGACAGGAAAATCATCCACCTGGTACTGGAATTTTCCGCACTTGAAGAGAGTTCTGCGGTTTTCATCGTAGTGACCCGTATAGCGGTTCAATGTGAGAACGTCGAACGTATAGAGCGGGATATAGATGCCGTAGAATTTATTGAGCTGCGCATTCTCGGAAAGCAGTTCGGGAGCAAGGAACCTGTCTTTGAGCCAGTCCTTGAAAATATAATATGCGCGCTGTTCCGTGATCTTAAAGGGTATGATGCCGTTGGGCGCCATTATGTCCTGTGAAGGATCAGCCTGGTCGATAGCATTCGAACCGCAGAAAGGACAAAGACCGGAGAGCTGGAGCTTGTTCTGAATTGTCTGGGCACCGCACATTTTACACTGTACGACCTTGGTCTCCATACCCCAGTCGTGGCTTGCAGTATTCTGCGCGGAGAGGAAATCCATCTCTACGACGGGGTTTTTGGATACCAGTTCCTGAATAAGTTCTTTGTGACCGCAAAGATTGCATACAAGACTGTCCCAACCGGGCTTGAAGATCATGGTACCGCCGCATGACGGGCACTTTCTGTCCAGTTCCATAGAAGATTCCTCCCCTCTGCTCTTTTCGCTATTCTCCAGCGAAAAGCATATTCGCATATATTATCTTATATCAGTTCTCCTCGGTTGTCTCGGTTGTCTCAGTGGCCTCGGTCTCATCTGTTTCAGCCGGGGCATCAAGGCAGACACCTCTCGGTTTAGAATCTGTAGGAATATGTACGAGTCCCTTGTCGCGTCTTTCGCGGAGCAGGGCTATGATGACCTGGTTGTCAACCGGCGCTTCAGTTGCAGGCTGGGAGGGAGTCTTGCCCTCGAAAACACTGCCCGGCTTGGATGCACAGGAATCCGTGACGCAGATCTTGTACTTTGTTTCCGTTCCGTTTACGCTGATTTCCGTACCGCTGGAAAGCTTTATGCTGACGATCTCATACACGGGAACATCCTCTGTTCCGATGTTTTTGTACTCAAAGGTAAGTCCTGACATCTGGTCGCCGAAGCCTGGATCGGTAAGACCGTCGGCAAGAAGCTTTGCGATTTCCTCGCCTGTCAGCTCGTAGATCAGGAGTGCCCTGTTATAAGGGCAGAACATGTAGAAATCGCCCGTGGCAAGCTCTAAGATTCCGTCTTCCGGAACTGACTTATCAATGCTGACTCCCTCCATACTGCAGAAGACAGCTGCGACGCCATCCTTCTTCATGCGCTCGAGGATCAGGCTTGTAATGAAATTGCCTGCCGTGGTAGTGCTTCCGCTTATGGTGTTCGAGGTCTCGACTGATGTGTCGATATATCCCAATGCCTCGTTCATCTGCTCCGTGATAGCGGACCAGGAATCGTGTGAAAGCTTTAAGACATCTTCATTGAAGCTGCCGGAATTGGACAATGTATCGTAAAGAAGATCGGGATATTCGGTAATGCAGTTATAAACCGGCTCCTGAACCGATACATAACCGTCATGCTTGATAACGATCGTGGCGCTCGCATATCCTTCAGCATTGCCTACACTGCAGACATAAGGAATGCCGTTGCTGGCAGTGCCGCAGATGCCGTCACCGTTTGCTCCTGCAACAAGATCGACCTCATTAGCATCCAATGCTTCAGCTAAATCGTCCGGGGAAGCGTGAGCCACGACTATCGTAATGTCAGGCTTCTCGGATTCGTTGATATTCTTTATGCGTTCGGAAAACTCACCAAGATCTGCATGTATCTCGAAAGGCTCAGCGTTGGAGGCTTTTATCGAATCGAGATAATCGGGAATATAACCAATCAGGCAGATCCTGTAGCCGGCCTTTTCGACCATAACATAATCTTTCGTAAACAGAGTCCTGTTGTGGTTATTTGAATAGCAGAGATTTGATGCGATTACAGGAATACCGGAATCACCCGTGTACTCACCGATCTCATAAGCAGGCATAGAGCAGAAAGTATCAGTCGCTAATGTACTGACGTCCCAATCGAAATCATGGTTTCCGAGCGTTACGGCATCGTACCCCATAATGTCGAATGCAGCTCTCATGGCAGCGCCTTCAGTAAAATCCGATATCGGTGTTCCGCGGTAAATATCACCGCCGTCGACGAGGATGACATCATCAAAATCAGACGACTCCCTTGCATCATCAACTGCCTTAGCGATATATGCAAGCCTGTACTGGAAAGTGTTTGCACTTCCGCTCGTAGTATCCACTAAGTAACCGTTGATATCGTTTGTATGGAAAAATGCGATCTTCGTATCCTTGGGCGGCTCGGTCTCAGACTCGGTGGTTATGGAAACGTCCGATGCCTGTGTCTCCTGCTGGTCGGGCGGTAACGGCTCATCGTAAGCCACCTTAATGACAAAGACTACCAGCGCAACCAGAAGACCCAGAACCAGAAACGCTACGACCGCGCTCAGATTTCTGCTAGATTTCGACATATATACCTATCTCTCCTATTATCCGAAGCATTTTAAGCAGTTGGTGATTTTCATCATCAAACGGCTTAACTTTCAAATTATATATGAACTTCCCGAAAAGTCGATAAATTATTTATTGTCAGAAGGTTCTGCAGGTGATGCTGCATCTGAAGATTCAGAAGTTTCAGACTTCTTCTTGTCCTCTTCTTCCTGCTTATCGTGTTCTTCCTTTTCGAATCTCTTATGGATATTGTCGATATCTTCGGTAGTACCGCCTCCGACATCGTCAGGCGCCCTGAATCCGCCGCGGTCGACTATCCTGAGGAAAGCATCTACGACATCAGCTGTGAGCTGCGTGCCGGATGCGCCTTTAATAATCGAGACGACCTTTTCAAAGTTCATTCTCTTTCTGTAAGGACGGTTGGAATACATGGCATCGAACGCATCGGCAACAGCAATGATCTGTGCTACGCGCGGTATCTCGTCGCCCTTAAGGCCCTTCGGATATCCCTTTCCGTCAGGTCTCTCGTGATGCGATTCTGCACCGACCGAAAGCTCAGGCATGATGTTTATGTCTTTCAGAACATTGGCACCAAGAACAGTGTGGGACTTGATATCTTGAAATTCCTGATCACTGAGCTTGCCTTCCTTATTAAGGATGCCGGCAGGAACACCGATCTTTCCTATGTCGTGGAGAAGAGCAATATTGTAGTATTTCTCAACCGTCTCTTCGTCATAGCCGAGTTCTTTCGTAAGCATAGCCGTAAACTTGGCAACTCTTTGCGAGTGACCGTTCGTATACGAGTCCTTCATATCGATCGTCTTTGCGAATGCCTCAACGATCTCCTTGATGAAGAGCCTGTTCTCTTCCTGCTTCTTTAACAGTGTCTTAAGTTTTCTCCTGACATAGATAATTACTGTTACGGCAATTATCATGAGCACGAGGACAACGAGACCGATCTTAAACCACAGATACTCATAGATGGCCATCTGCTTTACGATCGTTATCGAATAATCATTACAGGATTCACCTGAAATGGGATCGAGAATGCTCATCTTGAAAGCGTAATTTCCGCCCTTGAGGTTCGTGTAGTCGACAGTCGAAAGCTCTGTTCTTCTGACGACGCTCGGCTCAGCGGAAAAACCTTCAAGGCTGTATTCGACCATCGGGTTCGTAAGAGAATAATTGCAGATATAAGGATACACAGTTATCTTTTTCGCATCGTAAGGAACCGTAATGATACCATCGCCGTTCGGATAAGCTTTCACACCGTCAACGTCTATGTAAGGAACTGTCATCTTGACGGAATCATTCTTTTCGAAAGGCTTCTCGATATTAGCTTTTACTACTCCCGTGGTGCCTGCAATATAAAGATTTCCGTCATCTGAAACACAGCTGTAGGAATTGGAAGTCGTAAATGCAGGAAGTCCGTTATCAATACCGTACTGCAGCGGAGATATCTCCCTGTCGCTGAGGAGTTCGTCAACCCTTACGACATAGATACCGTTACTGCACAATACCCACATCTCGCCATTCGAATTTTCGTAGAGATCGAAGTTATTGGAATACGGGAAGTGCTCAAGCGTATTAACCTGATAATCCGCGGTCATATATGCCAGAGAGTTACTGGTTACGACCCAATATATACCCCTCTTCTGGTCTTTCTTGATCCTCATTATTACATCGGAGAAGAATCCGTTGTCAGTGTTGATATGCCTGATTCCGTCATCGTTTATGACATAGATTCCGTCACCATCGGTACCGACCAGCATGTCGCCGTTTGAACCTTCACAAACGGTAAGGATCTCCGTATTGCTCATTCCGGAACTGGAATCATATGTCTTCTCGATCTTATCCCCGTTAATGATGACGAGTCCGCCAGTGCAGGCTACCATGATCTTTCCGTCGCTGCGCTGGTAAACCGATCTCATTCTGTTTGAAGGCATGCCGTCATCATCACGGAAGCAGACCACTTTGCCGTGATCAAATCTGACCAGACCTTTATCGCCATAAGTGGAGAACCACAGGCGGTCCTCATTATCCTTGATGATCGATCTGATCCTGATTCCGTCCAGCATCGATATGAGTTCAAGATATCCGAGTTTCTCTCCTGAAGCCGCAGTCGAATTCTCAATTTCAATGCGGTTGACAATACCGTCTTTTCCGATAACGACAAGTCCCGTATCCATTCCTATGAACAGCTTCCCGTCATAGAAACATGTGGAGTTTACGACTGCGTCCTCAATGCCGTATTTATCGAAAATATCCGTGAACTGATTCTGGACGATCTTCATTACGCCCTGTCTTGACGATACGAACCAGAGATTTCCCTGATAGTCTGTCATGACGCCTTCGATCGAAGAATCCATGGGGAGATTCTTAAGGACTGCAACTTCATCATCCTTATAGATGCATACGCCGTTGTTTGAGCAGATCCAGAGTTCGTCTCCGTCAGTAATGATCGAATTGATGTATTCAAGAGGGGACACCCAGATGGAGTCTTCCTTGGGGAAACCAGTCTCAAGACTGCCGTACCATACTCTGGATTTCTTGGTTCCGAGATAAAGATATCCGGGATTATCAGGATCGACATGAAGGGCGTGAACATCTTCAATGCCTAAAGCAGCCGCATCAAAGAACTTGCCTACCTTGCCGCCTGAAAGGGTAAAAATACCACCGTCTATTGTCAGGGCATAAGTTATTCCGTCAGCACCGGTCTCAAGACGTCTTATATATTGAGCATTGATCAGCGAATCATCGATTTTTGTAAGTTTGCCTGAGCCATCGACATAAGCCACACCCTGAGTCGTGGCTACATAGATCAATCCGTCGGGGCCCTCTGCGAAGTCTCTGACAGACGCGGACGGAAGACCGTCTCTTTTCGCAAACATAACAACATTTCCGACTCTGTCCATAACAGCTGCGCCGTTGTCGTTCGTGCCGATCCAGAGATTGTCACGGCTGTCTACGAAAAGACTGACGACACTCGCGATTCCCGTCGTTGATCTGTATCTCTCGAAAGAATTACCGTCGTATCTTATAAGGCCGCCGTAACTGCCGATCCAGATAAAGCCGTCAGAAGTCTCGGCTATGGCGTTTGCCTCAGATGTCGGAAGTCCGGAGGTATTGTCGTAAAGGTATGCGGCATAGCCGTCTCTGGTGCCTGTCGGATCTTCTACAAAATGTCCGTCAGCCGCAATAATCATAGGGAACGACGCTAACAGAAGTATTACTGTCAGCAGCGCTCCGGAAACAGCAAAAAACAACTTGCTTGTTTTTGTATTTTTTAAATTCATAAACACTTACCCGAAACTCTTACCCGAAACACTTACCCGAAACTCTTACCTGAAATCGAAAACAACGATCAGACCGGCTTGTTATGCCACTCGTACTCAGGATGTCTTGAATAGTATTCTTCCTTTACATCGTACATCCTTGCATCTGCCTTCTGCATTGCTTTGCGGATATCATTAACCTCATCGCTGTGGCATGCTCCAACCGAATAGTGTGCACGGCCTTCGCATTCGGAATGACTCCTTAAGAATTCTTCTTTCTCGCGGAATTCTTCAGCAGATATACCGGTGATGATCACGAGGAACTCATCTCCTCCGACACGGTAGGTCTCAACATTATCTCCCTTTAATTCCTTAAGAGCTGCAGCGACATCCTTAAGAAGATTGTCACCTGCTTCATGGCCCTTTGTATCGTTGATCGTCTTAAGACCGTTTACATCTACGAAGAATACACCGAAAGGCTTCTCGATGACCGCAGTTCCTGAGTCATTATCACTGATCCTGTTGTTCATGGCATTACGGTTATAAACACCGGTAAGAAGATCGGTGGAACTCATGATCTTCATCTTACGGATCATCTGATCGTTGGCGATCTCAGCAGAAAGAATAAACGCCGTAAGTCCGAGCGTCTCTTTGATCACGAGGACCTTCTCGACCGGGAAGTTGCCAGCCCAGATATATCCGATAGTCTTGTTGTCAGATCTGAGAGGATAGATAACGAGGCTCTTTACGCCGACATGCCTTAATGAATCGATCCATTCAGGTGCGATCTTGTGAGCATCATCCATATCCTTTTCATTCGTGATTACGAAGCAGTTACTCTTGTTGATCAGCCTTGGCCAGGTCTCGATCACTCTGCAGAACTCCTCAGTCATATATGATTCCATCGGTACCTGACCCGGATCTTCAACCTCATCATAGTCTTCACAGAGAGGTATATACTCTCTCTTCTCGTAATCAGTAAGAAGAATGCTGCATCTGTGCGCGCTGCACTGTATGCGGATATCCTTGACGACGACTTTCATTGACTCACGGAAATCGGAAGTCTCTCTAAGTTTCAGACATGTCTGTATAACATTGGTGGCTGTCTCGGATGAGATATCCGTAAGCTTATTAACATCTGCCTTGGGATTCATCTCATAAGTGAAAATGAGCATTCCCTTATCCGGATCATCCGACTCCAGAGGCATCAGGAATACTTCCATCCAGGCATTGTACAACTCAATATCAAAATAGGTGTGAACGGGGACATTTGAGATTACGCAGTTATCACACAAGGTCTCAAAGTTGGATGTCTTCATAATGTACCTGGTATAAGGCACATTGGTCTGGAAGTCATTGATGTCTTTGACAACAGTCCTCTTATAGGCATCATTTGCCTCAACTATGATGTATTTGTTGTCACTGTTCTCCGCTTTAAGATCTACAGAAATTACGCATGCCACCTTTTTAAAACTGGCAACAAAACTCTTATAATCCACGGTTAATACCTCTTATATATAAAATAATTTAGATTATTATATCACCCTGTTGCATGGGACATAGAGGTATATGTCTTTGTTAACTGTTTTTTTACGAGGATTTTCAGTTTTTAGAGTCGGCTATCGCTTTCCTGCACTCATCAATAACGATGGCGCGCTCCGTGATGTTCATATCCGAGCTGCGCTCAGCATTATGCTGTATCAGCTTTATCCCGTTCACATCGCCATGAACGAAGCGCTCATTTATCTTGTTGATCTCAGCCATGATGTTTTCGCGCAGAGCGGTAAAAGCATTGCTTTCCAGCCTGAGCTCCGTCTCCGGCCATTTCTCAAAATAGCGTCTCCATTTATCGACATTGCTGTCCTTTAACGCCGTGTCGGCGGCATATATTCCGAACTCGAGAAGCCTGTCAAGGGATGTCAGCGGATCGTTTTGGGCCTCGCGCTTTATCCTTCTGAGATTTGATTTGAGCAGGGACGTTCCCTTCATATATACGGCATATTTCTTAAATTCTGACGGGGAATCGAAAAACAGATATGTCCAGATTCCCTCAAGAATAAACTTCTTCTCCTTGTGGGTGTCCGCATATTTCTCCGCATACTTTATGAATTTAACAAACGCTTCTCCCCTGTCGGCAAACGGATTGCGTTCATCCAGGGAAATGTAATATTTCGAACCTTCGCCCGAGAAAAAGGAATACATGAGATCACTTGTCTTTTCAAGTTCATCCATGGTGAAGTGATCTTTGACGCAGACGATGTCATCCAATGATATCTTCTCGATATTATCGCCCTCGTATTCTTTAGTAAGGACGGATTTGCCCGAACCGGAATAACCGATAACAAAACAGAGATTGATCTTTC
Organism: Ruminococcaceae bacterium AB4001; assembly: GCA_000621765.1. GTDB lineage: Bacteria > Bacillota > Clostridia > Saccharofermentanales > Saccharofermentanaceae > Saccharofermentans. The sequence continues at coordinate 18,067 of JHXJ01000015.1, read as the reverse complement.
CTTCGTCAAATGCTTTCTTGTTGTAGTATAGGTCAGGCTCCGAAACGAATAATGTCTCGTTAACAAGGACTGGTGACTCAAACCTGTAGCGGTAACTGAGCATGAAGAACATATCCGCGACAGTGTACCCGAAGAGTTTTACGGAATAGTAATCGGAAAACCTCCGGTCCCTTCTGGAAAGCCTCAAATACTTCATCAAAGATTCAATGAGTTCCTCGCGTGATGCGGTCTCATCGCTTATGAGCGCGATGTCTTTACGCGCGCTGATATCCTTATAATTCAATCTGTCATCAGGTATAAGTTGGTTCATTCAAGCCTCCTGCCGAAACATTATACCTTTAATTGCCCGCTTTTTTCATGGTGATACTGGAGACAGCTGACTCCATTAGTTTTCCTGTCTGACGCCGGTCTGTGCTGTCACTTTGACTTATTTCCTTTTTTCTCTTTCGATCTTTTATCATTGATCTCATCCATGTGTTCAGCGGTAATGAGTTCAACATTATTCTCTCTGGCCCATGCCACACATCCCTTAAGAGCCGTCGGCAGGAATATTCTCGGAACATTTACGAGTTTGGCACACGCTTCATCAGTAAACTTGATCTTATCGTCTATTCTGTTCGCCGCGTATTTGACGCTCTCAACCGTGGTAGCTCTTATCGGAAGGAGCTCGGGCAATGCGCGTCTGAATTTCGCATACCAGAAATTCTTGCTGTCGCGATAACCGTAATCTACGGGAACATGCGGAAAATCCTTTGCTCTCACGCCGTTCAGGATCGCATTATAGTATTTCTCCTTCATGAGTATCTTATCTATCTTGAGAATGAACGTCGCACCAAATTTTGACGTGATCCCGTTAAAGTCGTGGTAAGGAGGTTCATATCCTTCGAGCTGTCCCGGCAGGTCCTTATCAGCCCCGTCCAGTTCTCTTACCCATGTACACTCGATGACCTGGAAAGCTTCCGTAACAACCATAGGTCTGTCTTCACCCTCAGCGATTCCTTTCTCGAATGTAAAGAAACAGTCCTTCATCTTCTCTTCCGGTGTATCACCGGGCCATCCGAGTCTTACGACTTCTTTGAACGTCTTCCTGTCATCCGTTACGAAATTGATCGCACACTTGCCGTTCCTTAAAAGATTCTGCGCAGTGTTGGAAGAGTTGCGCGCATTAAGCAGCATAGCGTAATATTCTTTTCCGGCAACATAATACGGCTGGACCAGACTGTATGGTCCTATAGTTGTTTTCCCGTCTTCAGTCAGCGTGCTGATAAGCACCGTAGGCATAGGAAAGAAAAGTGATGTCTGGTAAAAGTTATCGACTATTCTAAGGTCTTTGAAACTGCTCATAGTATCCTCCTGAATCTGTCTGATATACCGTCAGAATTCTCTACTTCATTTTTTCATATTGGCCAGGTATTCTTTAGCCTTTTCCATCGCCTCGACAGTGCCGGGCGACAGATTATCGGGAAGCGCATCGATCGGGAAAAATGCCTGTTCAATGACCTCTTCCTCCTGGACCTTCATCTCGCCCGAATATTCAAAACACATGTAAACGGCGCCTGCGAAATACACTTTATCCTGATTGGGATATTCGTAATAAGTATCCTTGCCTGACCTTAACATCAGGAGTTCCAGCTTGCCGCACAGAAGTCCTGTCTCTTCCAGGGTCTCTCTTCTGGCGCACTCTTCAAAGCTTTCCGCTAGCTCCATTGATCCTGCAGGATAGGCCCAGTAGCCGTTGTCGGCCCTCCTGCCCAGAAGGACCTCATTCTTTTCGTTTACAAGGATCACTCCCGCCCCGGTAAGGATGATCGGATCGTGTCCCCATTTTTTCCTTATGTCGAATATATATCCCATTTGAATTTCCTCTGTATCAGGTTTACTGATATTAGTATATCGAAATTTTCATGCATGGGATTATCCGCTTTAAGGATAGTTGCGGCATCTTTATTCCCCTGCTGAAAAAATCTGAAAATGTAGTAAAATATTCCGGTTTCAGATATGGAGAATAGTTATGAATAAAAAGATACTTTTGACCGTTACCGCGTTAAGCGCAGCCCTTATATTTTCTTCATGCAGCCAGGCAGCAGTTCCTTCCGATACAACTGCCGCAACAAGTGGAACCACGGCCACCGAATCCTCTGAAGAGACCACGGAATCATTTGCAGATGAAGATGATGTTGTTGATGAACTTGAACACTACGATCACACATTCAATCCTCACTGTTTATCGAAGGTCTACGTCGAGAAGTACGGCGCGGGATTTGAAGAAAACTACTACAGATTCTGCGATGCTATCCTTGCAGGCGAAGACTCGGTTGTAGTTGACAACAAAGAATATCTTCCCATGTTCCGTAACATTTCACGAAGCTGCCTTCCCATTGCATTTGTGTATGCATATTTTTTCGATGAGGATATAACTTCTGTCGGCGAAAACACCTACAAGCTCGAATACTCCATTCCGAAAGATGAGTATCTCAAAAAGGTTGATGAATTCAAGGCAAGGGTCGAATACCTGATCGAAAACGCAGTTCTGGAAGATGATTCCGATCTTGAAAAGACAATTGCCCTTTATCAGTCCGAATCAATAAGACTCGACTACGATTACGATGCACTGGAGGATGATTTCAGAGATGAAAACGGATTGGGAGTCTCCCCTTACCGCGCTCTTATGGGCGATAAAGGCATCTGCCAGGAGATCGCCGGAGCATATGCTTATCTTCTGATGCAGGTTGGAATAGATGCCGTAACATGCGGCGCTCTTTCTAAAGATTGTTCATCTGCACACGAATGGACAATCGTAAATATCGACGGTAATTACTACCACTGTGATGTTACTTTCCAGTGCTCCGACAAGTACAACTTAAGATATTTCGGCATGAATGATGAGCAGAGAGAATCAGAGGGCGACTGGGATATGCCTTACAACAACATCGGCGATACCAACTCCATCTATCACGATGATATTCCGATCGAGGATGCAAGATTCGCTTCCCTCTGGAACTGCTACACATATTTCCTCGACCGCGACGAAAACACACTCTATTGTTACGATGACAGTGGCACGATAGATTCCTGCTATTACGAAATGTCTGTGGCCTGATTCAATAGCATATCTGATGACAGATAATAGTTTATTCGTCCTTTAATCTGATGATGTCATACATATAACAATCACCGTACCGGTAATTAATTAGAATGGCTTTGCCGTTCTTCTTAAACCTGCGGTATGTATAGTTATCGACAAGTACCGGAATATTTCTTTCTTCCGCATCATCAAAATCAATCTGATAGATCAGTGAAATCCAGCTCCAGCCTTTGATCCTGTTTTCAGTATGATAGTACTCTCTGTACTTCCTGCGCCAGGACACTTCCCCGTCTTTTACCGTATATTTCCTGCAGACAAAAAGTATGAGCATGAAATACTCTTTGCGGTAAGTAAGAATCGCCATTACCGCTGCAGGGATCAGGCATACCGCGCCACAGAAATATGCAATGATAAAGTAAAACGGCGCTAATATCAGACCGCAGATTCCAAACACAAAAGCCAAATTTGATCTGTCCTTAAAATCGTTTGCCGGAGAATACCTCTCACCAAACTGCAGTGGCGCCCTGTACTCGAGATAGTAGATTATGAGCAGCAACGAACCGCATAACGCAACACAGACGTAAGCAGTAAAGAACAGCCCGGAATCTTTCAGCCAGATAAGCAGAGACAGATTTCCGAAAATAACAAGCGACTGCAAAAGCAGTCTGATGAACTTCCACGCCATGGCTGCATTCAACTGCTTCAATTCATCACGGGTAGGCTTTTCCCAGGTCAAGTGCGAAGCAGTTCGCTTTGACTGCTCCACATCAGGACGGCTCTTGGCAGTCTCCGAAACCGGAGCTTCACACGGTTCTTCCCGGACAGGTTCGCACTTGTTTAATGGCGTAATTTTCGCTTTCATTATCTATCCCCGAATCCCACAGAATCTTTATAACATTATACCAAGTAAGCGTGCGCGCCTATATACATTTGTATAACGGCCAACACCTAAGCCAATACGGTTTTTAGTATCAATATCTGTGTTTAATTATACTTAACTCGCAGTTTAGGCAAAATATACATTTCAACCATACAGGGCCTTTTCGGTTTGTTAATTCTGTATATCGGATGGATATGGAGAAAAAACCAGACAAGTCATAAAATCGTACTCGGAGTAACAATAAGGGAGGATTAACCTATGAAGAAAGCAGTTGCAGTCATTCTGGCTGCATCAATGGCAGCAGGCATCGCCGGCTGCGCCAAGAAAACTGAAACAACCCGCGCACGTGCTACAGATCCTGTATCCGCATCTGAAATTGCAGATGAGCCTGCAGAAACTAAAGCAAGGGAAACCACTGAGGCAACAACCGGAGAAAAGGCTAAAGAAACTACACCTATTCCGGACGGTATGTATTGTCTTGATGGAATGTCACCTGAGGAGATCGTAGAACTCGCTAAGTACTATGCTGATACCAAAGACGGTGATACATTCATTGATACATACAGCAAACTTAAGGTAAAGCCTTATGGTGTTCAGGAAGACAGACTGGAGAAGTATGATGCTTATGGCATGATCTTCGCATGGCAGAGAGGAACCACGGACTTTTCTCATAACTGTCTTTATGAAATCAACTATAACGAGACAAGCTACCAGTCAGATAATCATGCTGCTGTAAGGATCTATGAGAACAGTTACATAACAATGAAATTCTGTTTTGGAACCGAAGAAGATTGCCTGGCGGCCGAAGAAGCTTTCTATAACTATCTTGTTTCTTTAGGTGAAGTTGATGAAGAACAATCATCCAGAGCAGAAGAAACGGCAGGAGCATCGGTATCAAAAGTAGTATTTAAATCTGCACTTGTAGAAGATACAAGGAACTTCCATGACGGCAACGACAATTGTAAATATGACAAGGAAACAAAGACTCACAGCTTCACTCCCCGTTATCTGATCATTGTTCAGAATTACGGACGTGCAGGAAATTATCTGACAGTTGACATGCCTGTAGCAGGTAATGTTTATAAGGGAGGAAAGTAATCTTGAAAAAGAAGATCATTGCATTAACATTGGCAGGTGTAATGTGTTTAACAGCCTGCAATTCAAATAAGAATTCATCAGTTTCTGATTCTAAGGACCGTAAATCAGATCCTGCTGAGACAAAAACTGAGGCCGTATCTGATGAAGATGAATCCGCATCTGATGAAACGGAAGCCGCAGCTGCCGACATGGATACCGAAGCTTTCATGAGAGATTCTAATTATCTGTTAGATACGATCGACTCCGGTGAGATCAATAAGTTCATTGATGCTCTTTACGCAGGTGAGCCGAAAGCCGAAGAAGATATCAGCGTCATCATTAAAAGAGTAACCGATACTCTTGATTTTAAAGGCAACGGTGTCAGTCTTTACAGCAACGGCGGACTTATAAGCCTGGAGCTCTGCAATACTTCCGAGATGAAAAATGACGGTGCCTGGGTCAACGGCCGTGATAACGTATGCAAGATCAATTGGAACGGATATGAGTTCAATGATGATTTCAGCCCACTCAAAAAGGAGAATCCCAGAATCGTCGCAAATGCTGAATCTTATACCAATACGCAGACACCGGGAAGCATTATGGTTGAATTCCATATTTTCGATGAAGCAAGAGCAACTGAAGTATATGAGATCCTGGTAGAGCGCATGAACAAGGATCATCCCGATATAACCTGCGAAGAGGGAAAAATCGGACCTTGGAAAACATATGAGGCAGCTGTGCCTAATGAAGGCGGAAAAGATACAGTATATGCCTCGATCTATATGAAATACGATGATGATCAGATCGGCTGCTATCTTATTCAGTATACAGTCCGTTTCGGACCTCTTGAGACAGCGGGAACCTAAGCCTGACTGGACACTATAAAAATCAACACCGGGTTGTCTTAGTTTTTTACTTGGACAACCCGCTTTTATTATCCTGAATGCCTGAACGCACCGGGCGTCATGCCGGTTACTTTTGTAAACTGCCTTATAAAATGTTCGGTACTCTTGTAACCGCACATTTCAGCAATTTCAGTTACTGATCTGGACGTGTATTTCAATCTGTCTTTTGCAAATCTTACACGGGCATTAATGACATCATCTATAGGACTGATTCCAAACGTTTCCTTGTACAGCGTCTGGAATCTCGTGCGTCCCAGATTAATGCGCCTTAACATGGAACTGATATCCCAGTCGAGCTCAGGATGGAGCATCATCTCTCGTCTTAAAGCGAGCAGTTCATGATGGTATGGTTTGTTTAATAGATCAATACTGTCATCGGACAGTTTTGCAAAAAGGACTTTAAAAAGGCAAAGCATTTCCGGATTGTCCGTAGCTTTATTCGTATTGCTCTCCCAGGCGATAAGCTTAAACAGATTATGCACGAAATCAGGATCAGCAGGCGAGAAAGGCACATTAGTTATAGGAAAAGTCTCTATGAATTCCTCGTCGGTATCAAACCTGATCCAGTCGTTTTTGTACGGCTCGCCGGGCAATGAACTGTAGTACTTACGATGGCCGGGAGTAAATAAAATAACGGATTTTGCGGGATACTGACGGAGCTCGTTATCCACCCAGAACAGCGCGGGTGTATGAGTAAAGAGCATGTGATAACTCTCAAAGCCGATCCTGCCGCGCTCGGTATCATAAACGAGAGATTCGTGTTGGAAACTGTAACCGGAATAAAGAACTTCAATCACCTGTTCCTAACCTGCCCTTCTCAGACGTTGCACAAAAATGCAATATTTTTATATGATTTTCTAACATAAAAACTGTTTTGTAAAGCACTTAGTGAACAATACATCAATTTTGTCGCACGAAAGTTCATTGCCCGTTCCTTGTTCAAAATGATAAAGTTTTGGCGACTTTGAAGAAAGGAGCCGGAATACATATTATGAGCACGCTTGTTCGCGACATGACCAAGGGAAATACCACGAAGCTTCTCATCAGTTTCTCCATACCTATGCTCGTTGGTAACATTTTCCAGCAGCTCTATAATCTTGCTGACTCCGCTATAGTAGGGCGCGGTGTCGGACCTGATGCCCTGGCAGCAGTAGGGTCTACCGGCTCCCTTTCTTTTCTGTTCTTTTCCTTCTGCATCGGTGTAGCTAACGGAGGCGGGATCACCGCTTCAAAATACTTCGGTGCCAAGGATGGGATAAGAGTTAAGAAAGTCATCGCAAACAGCGCCTACATGATGCTTGCAGCATCAGTTTTCATGGCTATATTGGGTTATGTACTCGCAGCTCCGATCCTTCGTCTGCTTGATACTCCCGAAAACATTATCAGCGTGGCAACCAGTTACTTAAAGATCATGTGCCTCGGAATACCTTTCATCGGCTTATATAATTACGCTTCAGCAATGCTCAGGGCATTGGGTGATTCTATAACGCCTCTGATTTTCCTTGTTGTATCCTGCTTCATCAACATCGGTCTTGACTGTCTGTTTGTCTACGCCTTCGGATGGGGTGTTTTCGGAGCTGCGATAGCAACCCTTATTGCGCAGTTCTTATCCGGAATCGGATGTATGTTCTTTGCATACAAGAAGAACGATTATTTCAAGATCAAAAAAGAATATCTCAAGCCCGATATCAGGATCATCGGCGAGTGCACGAGAATGGGTTCCATGCTCGCTCTCCAGATGTCACTCATCGCTGTTTCCTGTCTCGCTCTCCAGCGTTTTGTTAACGGCTTCGGTTCCATGACCGTAGCAGTATTCACTGCTGTCGGAAGGATCGAGCAGATCGTTCAGCAGCCTTACGGTTCACTCAGCATGGCGCTGTCCACTCACGCCGGCCAGAACCTCGGCGCGCGCAACTATAAGCGCATCAAGGAAGGATTCAGGAAAGGCATGATCATCATGGCTGTTTTCTCCCTGATCGTCCTCCCTCTCGCGCAGTTCGGCGGCGAAACAGTAATGAAGCTTTTCGCAGAAGATCCCGAGATCATTGCAATGGGCGCTTCTGCTCTCCGTATCACCAGTGCATTCTATTTTGCACTCGGCACGATCTATGTGTGCCGCGGCGTACTGAACGGCATCGGCGATGCAGGCTTCTCATTGACCAACGGTATTGTAGAAGTTATCGGAAGAGTCGGATTCCCTCTGCTTCTTACCCTGTTCCCTGTTATCGGTGTCTGGGGCATCTGGATCTCTGCAGGACTTACATGGTTTATAAGCGGTGCGTTCGCGCTGATCAGATATATCGTTAAGATCAGAAACGCCAACTTCATCGCATCGGCTTCTACTGTTCAGAACAACGCACTCGTAAATGCAAGCCCTCTGACAGGCAAGGCAAAGGTTACAGTTCTTCACAGCAAGGCCTCCTGATCTCCCGCGATTATTTTGATAAGATTTTTTTAATATGTGTATACATCTTGTTTACACAAGCTAAATTCTTGGTTGCTATACTTTAAAGTAGCAAATTAAAGGAGGCACAAGAATGAGCGCAGATCTGGAAAACAAGAGTTTGTATGATTATGATGTCAGTGATGTTTCCCATCTTATGGGAGAAAATATAGATGCCGTCATCGTCGTAGATCCGTCTATTGATGCATATAAGACTATTGTTCGCCGCGGCATGTTTGAGAAGTTCTTAAAAGATTCCGGAATCTATCACGACCTTATTTTGGATCTCTGGTTCCACTTCAATGATTCAAACGAAAAAGTTTCAGGAGATTATCAGATCTTTGCTGATAACACCGGTGTATTCAAAAGCAAATACAGCCGCAGATTAAAGTTATTCCTCGAAAATGAAGAAAAGCCTCATCTTGTACAGTTAACCGTTTATCCGTTTGATAATGCACAGAAATATATCTTCATTCTGGATGAATTCGTAGACAGCGAATCCTTGGAGGAATCACTCACTTCCAAGAAGATCACTGCGGTTCAGGGTTCATATCTGTTCTCAATGTATATCGACCTTGTCCAGGATACGACAAGCAGTATCAACGTTGCGGAAATATCCAATGACGTTGTCAATTACAACTTAAAGTATTCTGACTGGCGAATGATGATCGTAAACATGATCTGGCCAGAGGACCAGGAGCAGTTCCTCCGCCGTACAGATCCGGAGTATCTGAAGAAGAACTTTACTCCCGGCCGTACATCTTCTTATGATTGTATGATGCGTAACCTTGAAGGAAACTATATCTGGGTTAAGCTCATTTTCAGCCGTGCACAGACACATAACGAAGAAGATTACCGTTTCGTCTTCATGGTCCAGGATAACCACGAGAATTCAATGGAGATCCTTTCCACCCTGCAGAAGTACGAAGAGATGGCAATCAAGGATCCTCTCACAGGCGTATTCAACCATGGCGAGATCGAATTACAGTTCAATAACGCTCTGTCTTTCTGTCAGAAGAATGAAGCTCCCGCATCTGTCATGATCCTCGACCTTGACCATTTCAAGGCTGTAAACGACAACTACGGTCATTCGATCGGTGATAAGACACTGAAGCATTTTGCCAAGATCCTCATGGACTTCTCAGTCGAAAACGGAGCACTTGTAGGCCGTTGGGGCGGAGAAGAATTCATCATCGTCTGCCGTGGAAAGTCCGGTGCCGAAGCTCAGGCGATGGCTGAAGAATTAAGAGAAAAAGTTGCTGCTGACCAGTTCCCCGACATTTGTCAGATTACCTGCTCCATCGGCGTAACCGAGTTGAAGAAGGAAGACTCTTTCCTCGATGCGTTCAACAGGATCGATAAGGCATTATATGAATCAAAGGGCAACGGCAGAAACAAGGTTACTCTTTATTAAGAAATAAAATGGCGTTATCGCCAAAGACATAATTAGTTACCCCCTAAAAAAGCAGCTCCTTCCAGAGCTGCTTTTTTAGTGTCCGTTTTTGGAAATCAAAAGATCTCTTATGCTCCTGTATGAGTCATTATTCTCTGGAAATGTATTAGGGAGTCCGGAGGATCTCCGGACTCCCTAATGAGTCAGTTTATTGATTTCTTTAGCGGATCAGTTCTTACCTGCGACTTCGTCCACAACGAGCTTTTCAGCGTCTCCGGCAGATAACGGGCGGCCCCAGACGAAACCCTGGATATAATCACAGCCGATCTCCTTCAACGTATCAAGCTGTTCAGGTTCTTCTACACCTTCCGAGATGACATTGAATCCCATTACGTGACCGATGGATATGATGGAAGCGACATACTGCCTGGAAGAATCGCTTGTGTTCATCTTATCGATAAAGGACTTATCGATCTTAAGAAGATTTGCCGGGAATCTGTGCAGATAACTCAGCGAAGAATAACCCGTTCCGAAATCGTCTATCGCGATCTGGATTCCCATGTTCCTTAATTCATCTATGCAGTGCAGAGCCTTGGCATACGAATCGATCATGATCGATTCAGTAATCTCAATCTCGAGCTTGGAAGCCGGGATACCGCTGTCATCTAACAGCTGACGGATCTCATCAATGAAATCACTCTTCATAAGGTGACGTACAGATGCGTTAATACTGAGTGTAAGATCTGCACCTGTCCTGCTTAAGAGTTCACCGAAGAATGCAGCAGCCTTCCTGAATACCGTACCGTCAACGCGGTCGATAAGGCCAACCTTTTCGGCTACGGGAACGAATTCGCCGGGACTGATGATATTACCGTCGCTGTCCTTCATTCGTGCGAGCGCTTCAAAACCCCTTAACTTGTGATCCATATCGAACTGAGGCTGGAGATTGAAATAGATCGTGTCATTTTCGAGAGCCGTTCTTATCAGATTCTCAACCTCAAGAATGTGCTCATCCTTAAGAAGATCAGCCGTAAACTTCAGAACATGCTCACTGCTGTTAACCTTCTTTATTTCACTCATAGCGGTAGTTGCATGAGATATCAATGCATCTGTTGAATCTGCATCATTAGGATACTCGGCATATCCGAAACTTGCAGTTACATAGATATCGTATCCGGCAAGAGTCATGCTGTCGCTTAAGACTTCTGAATAGCGATTAATAATGCTGCCCAGTTCTTCTTCAGATTTGTAACCGCTGAGCACAATAAAGAATTCATCGCCCGCCAGACGTGTGAGATACGAATCAACATCAGATGCAATGCTCTCGGAAACTGCTTTCCAACGCTTGGCAACTTCAATCAGGACCTGGTTGCCTGCTTCAAAACCGAATGTCTCATTGATGCTCTTAAAATTATTGATATCAATTGAAACAGCAGCAAATTCGACTCTTCTCCTGATCAGATCAGAAATAAATTCCGTGCATGCAAAGCGGTTAGGAAGTCCTGTAAGGGCGTCCGTATAACTCATATGTTCGAGGCGCTTTATGACCTTATATCTTGCAATATGCGAGGATGCGAAGAACGTTGTGAGTTCCAGTGTCTCCTTAATACGCATTGTATTCTCAGTATCGAAATTAACCGCCCATATAAATCCGAGCAGCTCATTTCCCTGACGGAGCGGGAATAAAACAACGCTCTTTACGCCTGCTTCGACAAGTGTAAGATACCAGGGGTGGTTGATCCTGCTGACATGCTCCATATCCTCTTCATTTCTGATAATGATGCAGTCGCCTTCATCACCTAACATGTCTTTCCAGGAGTTCGCTATGTCAAAAAATCCCTCGAACTCAGTGACACGCTTGATGCCGCTGTTCTCTATGTAATTCGTTGCGAGGATCGAATACTCTTCCTCATCGTTATTCAAAAGAAGGATCGTACAGCCTACCGCCTTGCAGATACGGCGGATCTCGGAAATAACGCTCTCCATAGCCTCTTTGAGGTTGTTGGCCTTATGGAGTTTAATGCAGGTTTTGAGGACGTCATTTGCTGTCTGTGACGCACCGAATGTATCCAGAAGAGCATCTGCGTTATTGTTCGGAGTAGCCGTGTAAGTGCAGTAGAAAATGTCGCCTTCCTGATAATTCAAAGGCAAGGCATAAATGTCGAACCACACATCAACATTATAGATGTGCGCGTAAGTGTGCACTTCCTTTCTCTGTATTGCAGCCTTGGCACACACTTCTTCAAAACTGAGGCTTTGCGGGAAATATTCAGTATATAAGGAATTCGGCACAAACAAGGTCTTATCGCCCGTATAACCCGGCTGAACGCGAAGATCGATCATGTCCGTGTACTTCTTATTACCCGCAACAAGACGGATATCTCCGTAACCGCCGCCCTTGGTTTTCTGGACAGATACTACACAAGCCGGTGAAAAATAAGAATCAACTAAGGCCTGAAAATCCACGGTGCCTCCTTCACAAAAACAAATTTCTCTATACTAAGTTTACAATAAGTAATTAATCGTCATATGAATATGACTTAACCATTCTGTTAACTGTAAATCCCGTCATTTCAAATACATAAAAAAGCCCCCTGCAAAAGACAAAAATAAGGGGCTGTCTCAAAACAGAAAGAGATAGCCCCTAACTATTTCAAAAGAAAACGGGGCCCGAAGGGCCCGTTTATTGTTAGAATAATTGTGTGAAAAACCTTCTAACATTACAGTCTGACTATAGTAAAAACGGGAGCTATATTCAACTGGCACTTGTACCTGTCAATAAAAGTGGACAACAAAAATATTTTTCTTTAATTCTTTTTTCTGCCGGTAGACACCGGCGATATATTTTGTCCTGATTCATTTCTGAAAGTAGACACTTAAGACATTTTTTCTGTATTATAATTTATAAAAAAACAGAGGTGCTCATCATGGCAGTCAGAACAAAACAATATATTTGTGATGCTTTCATGACTTTATTGGAGAACGAACCGGTCAGCAAGATCACCGTTCAGAACATAGTTGATCAATGTAATATCAACCGTAATACTTTTTACTACCATTTTGAAGATATTCCGGCTCTTATAGAATACATCGTGGAACAGAAAGCGGATGAACTGATCGCCAGGTACCCTTCCGTTGATTCAATCAATTCAGCCATGCTCGCTATCATGGAATTCGCTGAACAGAACAAAAAGATAATATGGCATGTCTGCAGTTCGGCAGACAGAGCACTCTTTGAGCTGCATCTCTGGCGCATATGCGAATATGTTATCTCAGAATACGGAAAAGCACTCTTCAAAGCTGACGATATATCAGAAGAAGACCGCATGATAATCCTTCACGCTTATGAAGATGAATGCTTCGGCAAAGTTATGGGATGGATCAACCGCGGCATGAAGACCAATGAACGTGACAGACTCATCAGATTTCTGGAACTCCGTTCGGGTGTTGCCGAGATGATGCTCGACAGAGCCAAAAACACCTGACCGGTTTTCGAACAAAAAACGCAAAATGTCTGATTTTTGTATACTCACGGTCTAATGACCATTCATTCCGTATGAAATAAATACGATACTTCCAATCGATAAAGGGCTAATGCCCGCAAGAAAGGAAGTAACGTGAATGAAAACGGGAAAGATTATCGTTAAGTACCGTGTCCCGGTACTGATCCTGACATTACTGTTAATGATTCCCGCCTTACTCGGTATGGTAAACACGCGTATCAACTATGATATGCTCAACTACCTTCCGGAAGACATGGAAACAGTTAAGGGCCAGAACGAACTCTTATCCAATTTTGGTAAAGGCGCATTCTCTATGATCATATTGGAGGACATGGCTCCTGAAGATGTCAGCCGGTTAAAGGCTGAGATCGAACAGGTCGATCATGTTGATTCTGTTGTCTGGTACGATTCTTTTGCAGACATGTCAGTTCCTATGGAAATGCTGCCGGACAGACTCTATAACGCTTTTAACACAGACAATTCAACTATGATGGCTGTCTTCTTTGACACATCGACGTCTGATGATCTTACCATGGATGCCATACGTGAGATCCGTGGCATATGCGGAAAACAGTGTTTTGTGGCAGGCATGTCAGCCCTTGTCACAGACCTTAAGGATCTGTGCGAGAAAGAAGAGCCGATATATGTCGGCATTGCAGTAGTTCTCGCTCTTGCAGCAATGATCTTATTGCTGGATAACTGGCTGATACCTCTCATATTCCTGGCATCCATAGGAATGATGATACTTTTAAACCTCGGAAGCAATTACTTTTTCGGTGAGGTAAGTTACATCACAAAAGCGCTGTCTGCCGTACTGCAGCTTGCAGTAACAATGGATTACTCGGTATTCCTCTGGCACAGCTACAATGAACAGTTAACCCTGAACCAAGATCACAAAGCCGCAATGGCTCAGGCAATCAATGAGACATTGACTTCCGTATTGGGAAGTTCGGTTACGACCGTTGCGGGATTTATGGCGCTGTGCTTCATGACTTTCACGATGGGGCGCGATATCGGCATCGTCATGGCCAAGGGTGTCATATTAGGAGTCATCGGATGCGTTACGGTCCTCCCTGCTCTGATACTGATGCTGGATAAACCGTTAAGCAAAGTATCACACCGTTCCCTTATTCCCGACACACGAGAGTTTGCCGGTCACCTGATCAAGGTGTTCCCTGTATTTCTCATTGTTTTCGCGCTTCTTATTCCGCCTGCATTCTACGGTTACAAAAAGACGGAGAATGAAGTTTACTATGACATGGGAGAATGCCTTCCCAAAGACATGGAATATGTTATCGCGAATTCCAAACTCCGTGACGAGTATGATATCGCATCAACACACATGATCCTTGTCGACTCTTCTCTGGATGAAGGAACAAAGAGAGAGATGATCCGTGAGATGGAAAAAGTTAACGGTGTCAAAACAATACTCGGATTCGAGAGCCTGTTAGGTTCTGACGTTCCTTCAGACATTATTCCGGACTCCTTAAAGAGTGTTCTCGAGAACGATAAATGGGAACTGTTCCTTATCAACTCCGAATATAAAGTAGCCGGAGATCAGGTAAACAATCAGATAGATAATCTGAACATGATATTAAAGCATTACGATCCCACCGGAATGCTTATAGGTGAAGCACCCTGCATGAAGGATATGATCGAGACTACCGATAAGGACTTCAGAGTCGTCAACATAATATCCATCGCCGCCATCTTCATCATCATCGCATTCGCCGAAAAGAGCATAAGCCTTCCGATGATACTTATATCCGTCATCGAATTCGCGATATTCATCAACTTAGGTCTTCCCCACTATCTTGGTCAGAGCCTGCCGTTCATCGCGCCGATATGCATAAGCACCATCCAGTTGGGAGCGACCGTTGACTATGCGATCCTCATGACGACACGTTATAAGAACGAGAGGATCAGAGGGCAGGATAAAAAGACAGCAGTACACACCGCGCTCTATACTTCGATCCCGTCGATTCTGGTATCCGGTTCAGGACTTTTCGCAGCGACATTCGGAGTAGCAGTTTACTCTGAAATAGACATAATCAGCAGCATGTGCATGCTGATGGCAAGAGGTGCCGTTATCTCCGTCCTCGCGGTAATACTGATACTCCCTCCGCTGCTCTATGTCTTTGACAGAGTCATATGCGCGACAACGTTGGGAATGAATAAAAAAGTAAAAGTTAAACATCAGGAGGCATATTAATATGAAAAACAATATTGATAAGAAAAAAGCATTGTCATTATTACTTGTAATGACCATGTCGGCAAACATCGCCGGATGCGCATTCACCACGGATGATGTCAAAGATACTGATCCGATAGCCAAATTCGGCACAAGTACGATCGCATATTCAGGCGACTTCGGAAAACCCGTTAATACCAGCGAGACATTCTATGTGATCTCCGATGCTGAAGGAAACATTGAAAAGCTCAGCGGATGCGAAGAATCCGATATCCCCGTCAGCGTAAAGATCAGTTATTACCTTAACGGCAACCGGATAAAGCCTGAAGATCTTGCAGGCAAGAGCGGAAAGGTTACCATCCGTTTTGATTATGACAACCATGTCAAAACAAATATCAGCATCAACGGTAAGACCGAAGAGATCACAGTTCCCGTCACCATGCTGTCTGGAATGGTTCTCGACAAGGGGAAATTCTCCAATGTCACCGTAAACTCAGGCAAGGTTACTGATGACGGCAGCAGATTCTTTGTAGTAGGCCTTGCCGTCCCGGGATTTAAGGATGCGATAGATCCTGACAGTTCAAACGATAACATCAAAGAATTAGAAGACAAACTCACGGATTATGTGGAGATCACCGCTGATGTGGAAGATTTTGCACTCGATATGACAATGTCTGTCGCATTGCCGGATCTTCTCTCGGAATTCGACATTACAGATAATGTTGATATAGATACGGAAAAACTGAGCGGATCAGCAGATAAGCTCTCAGATGGAATGAAGCAGATCCTCGACGGCTCCGATGCTCTCTGCGGCGGCCTTGACACACTTTACGACGGATGCGGCAAACTGTCAGACGGAACTGATAAACTCGCGGACGGTGCACTGGAATTAAAGAACGGCACCGCTGAACTTGATAAAGGCGCAAACGATCTAAGCGCAGGCGCTGACTCATTAAGTTCAGGTCTTAATGAATTATCTTCAAACAGTGATGATATCGTCGGCGGCGCAGTACAGGTTTTCAATGCACTGCTCGACACAGCAACCAAGCAGATCCGTGATGCGGGTCTTGATTGTCCTGACCTCACCATCGATAACTATCAGGAAGTATTAAACTCATTGATTTCTTCCCTTGATGACAACGCCGTATATACACAGGCTTTATCCGAAGTCACGGCTGCAGTCGAAGCAAAAAGAGCCGAGATTCATGCGTTGGTAGAAAGTGCCGTTAAAGATAATATCACCTCAAGAGTAACCGAAGCAGTTAGAGCCGAAGTTGAATCACAGGTCGAAAATGCTGTCTGGGAGCAGGCAGAGCCGGCAGTAACAGATCAGGTTACATCAGCTGTCAGATCACAGGTCACACTGCAGGTAACATCTGCAGTAAAAGATCAGGTCAGATCTCAGGTATTGGCTGCAGAAGGTCTGGACGAAGACACTTTCGATGCTCTGGATGACAGCACGAAAACTGAGATAAACAATGCAATAGAGCAGCAGATGGCCACAGAGGAGACATGTTCACTTATTGATGCCAAAGTAAATGAACAGATGGAATCAGACGAGATCAAAGCAATGATCAGCGAACAGGTGGAACTGCAGAAAGACAGTGAACAGATACGTCAGGCAGTATCAGAACAGACTGATATCCAGATGTCCGACGATGCCGTTCAGGCATTGATCGCGGAAAAAGTTGATGAGCAGATGTCCGGTGACGAGATCAAGGCCCTGATAGATAAGAACACCGATGAGCAGATCGACAAAGCCATCAGCGAGGCCATGGCAAGTGATACCGTACAGTCCAAGTTAACAGCAGCATCTGAAGGCGCCCAGAGTCTTATCTCTCTTAAGGCATCTTTGGACAGTTACAATGCTTTCTATATCGGTCTTAAGAGCTATACCGACGGAGTTGACCAGTGTGCTCAGGGTGCTTCTGCCCTTAAGAGCGGTGCCGAACAGTTGGCAGACGGTGCGGACAGATTGAGCAGCGGAGCAACTGAACTCTACAATGGTATCGTTACTCTTCAGGACAGCATTCCCGAATTCACTGAAGGGATCCTCCTTCTCCGCGATGGTGCAGGAAAACTTGATTCAGGCCTTAACCGTTTCAATAACGAGGGCATATCAGAAATCTGCAGTATCCTTGATGAGGATAACATCGAACAGTTAAACAGGGCCAAAGCAGTATTTGAATCTGCAAAGGCTTACTCCGATGCCCATTCCGGAGAGAAATTTATCTACAAGAGCGGTTCGGTCGGCGAAGTCTGATATAACCGTTAACATAAACCAAACCTGCTAACAAAAATCAATAGCCTGCTAACAAAAATCAATAGCCTGTTGGCAGGTTTTTGTTTTGAAACAACTAGGCACAGCAAACAGACCGGAGTCAAATCCGGTCTTTGTTTTAGCATTAATGGATTTATGCTGCTTGGTAAACCTCCATCACTCGTGCGTAGTAAATGCGCAGGAACTTGTTCAGGCCAGCTATTTTGGCCTGTTTCTTGCTTTTGCCTTCAGCTTCTTTTTTCAGGATGTAGTTGTATACGGTGCAATCTTTGGGTGCCTGATGGCTCTTAAGTACTCTCATAACCTCAT
>KK211345.1:99900-111528 GCA_000621765.1 Ruminococcaceae bacterium AB4001 | reverse complement strand
CACAGTTTAGCTCACACAAAATGGATGTGTAAATATCACATAGTGTTCACGCCGAAGTACAGAAGGAAAATAATATTCAATCAGTACAAGGCGGATATAGCAAAAATATTGAGGCAACTGTGTGAGTATAAAGGAGTGGAGATTATAGAAGGGCATCTCATGCCCGACCACGTGCATATGCTGGTAAGCATTCCGCCAAAGTATTCAGTAGCACAGATAATGGGATATCTGAAAGGCAAGAGTGCATTGATGATATTCGATCAGCATGCGAATTTGAAATACAAATTCGGTAACAGGCACTTTTGGGCGGAAGGATACTACGTGAGTACAGTAGGATTAAATGAGGCCACAATAAAGAAATACATTCAGGATCAGGAAAAGCACGACATAGCAATGGATAAGCTGAGTGTAAAAGAGTACGAAGACCCTTTTAAGGGTGGCCAGTAATACGAACGCCCATTCATGGGCGGCTACGAGTCAAAGGCAATAAAGGCTTGAACGAATGTGAAAGCCAGCGTCTTTAGGCGCTGGCCGGTAACAGAGGCTTATAGCCTCAGAGCAAACCACCCGTTCGACGGGTGGTGCTGATTTCCTGAAAAAATATATATTGTTATTTGAAATCTTCACCGGGAAACAGGATCGGTAACACACCGTTCTTGGATGCATTCCAGATAATGTCAGCGATCTCCTCAGGCGATTCTTTCATTCCGTTAACCAGCCATCTGCGGATGACTTCATTCGTGCCAGCATTGCTGTAGTAGCAGGTATATAATTCACGGTTTGTCAGTTCAGCGGCCGGTTTAGTTGTGAATTCGGAAGTGATCTTTGTAGCGAAATCGAAGATATCATTAAAGAAACCGAGATCACAGTTGGGCGACAAGAGAATGGCCAGGAAATTCGGATAGCGCTTGATGCTCTTGCAGAGATTGATGAGACACTGCTTGCTGTGAGTATTTGATTCAGCTAAGACCTGGCTCATATCATCGATCATGACGTTCTTATACTCTTCCATCAACTCGAAAATGTTATTGTAATGGTAATAGAAGGTATTCCGGTTGATCTTTGCTTTATTGCATAACTCTGTGATCGTTATGTTAGAAAGCTTCTTTGTCTTAAGAAGCTCTTCCAAGGCAAGAAGCAATGCGATCTGAGTTCTTTTTACTCTAATGTCTGTTGATTTCTTCATGAATTATTCCACCCGAAAGATAAAAAAATCTTAATTTATATACTTAATATAGCACTAAAATTCCTACTAATATCAAAAGACACAAAGAATTAAAAATATCGTTAAATTAGCGATAAAAAGAGGCTGATCTTGTGAATCAGCCTCTTCATTAGTGCTTATCAGATCTGGTGATCTTAAGATATCAGAGCTTAGGACCAGCCTCAACGAGAGCCTTACCAGCTTCGTTTGTCTCATACTTCTTGAAGTTCTTGATGAATCTGCCGGCGAGATCCTGAGCCTTTGCTTCCCACTCTGCTGCATCAGCATATGTGTCGCGAGGATCGAGGATTTCTGTAGAAACGCCAGGAAGCTCTGTAGGTACTTCGAAATCGAAGTAAGGAATCTTCTTTGTAGGAGCAGACTTGATAGAACCGTCGAGGATTGCATCGATGATTCCACGTGTATCAGGGATGGAGATTCTCTTGCCTGTGCCGTTCCAACCTGTGTTAACGAGGTAAGCCTTAGCGCCGGACTGTTCCATTCTCTTTACGAGCTCTTCTGCATACTTTGTAGGGTGGAGCTCAAGGAATGCCTGACCGAAGCAAGCAGAGAATGTAGGTGTAGGCTCTGTGATTCCACGCTCTGTACCAGCAAGCTTAGCTGTGAAGCCTGAGAGGAAGTAGTACTTTGTCTGCTCAGGTGTGAGGATGGAAACAGGAGGGAGTACGCCGAAAGCGTCTGCAGAAAGGAAGATTACGTTCTCTGCAGCCGGGCCGGCAGAGATCTTGTTAACGTTCTTGGCGATCTTCTCGATGTGGTCGATCGGGTAAGAAACACGTGTGTTCTCTGTTACGGACTTATCAGCGAAATCGATTGTGCCGTCTTCAGCAACTGTAACGTTCTCGAGGAGAGCGTTTCTCTTGATTGCGTTGTAGATGTCAGGCTCATTCTCCTTTGAGAGGTTGATAACCTTAGCATAGCAGCCGCCCTCGAAATTGAAGACGCCGGTGTCATCCCAACCATGCTCGTCGTCACCGATGAGGAGTCTCTTAGGATCTGTGGAAAGTGTTGTCTTACCTGTGCCGGAGAGACCGAAGAAGATTGCTGTGTGCTTACCTTCCATATCTGTGTTAGCAGAGCAGTGCATTGAAGCGATGCCCTTGAGAGGGAGGTAGTAGTTCATCATGGAGAACATACCCTTCTTCATCTCACCGCCGTACCATGTGTTGATGATAACCTGCTCACGGGATGTGATGTTGAAAGCAGCGCATGTCTCAGAGTTGAGTCCGAGCTCTGCGAAGTTCTCGATCTTAGCCTTGGAAGCGTTGTAGATAACGAAGTCAGGTTCGAAAGAAGCGAGCTCCTCGTCTGTAGGAACGATGAACATGTTCTTTACGAAGTGAGCCTGCCAAGCAACCTCAACGATGAAACGGATAGCCATTCTTGTATCCTTGTTAGCACCGCAGAAAGCGTCAACAACGAAAAGTCTCTTATTGGAGAGCTCTTTCTGAGCGATGCCCTTAACAACTGCCCAAGTCTCTTCAGACATAGGGTGGTTGTCGTTCTTGTACTCGTCAGATGTCCACCAAACTGTATCCTTGGAGTTCTCATCCATAACGATGTACTTATCTTTAGGGGAACGGCCTGTGAAGATACCTGTCATAACGTTAACAGTATCAAGCTCAGTAACCTTACCAACCTCGTAACCCTCGAGACCAGCCTTTGTCTCTTCTTCAAAGAGAAGCTCATATGAAGGATTGTAGACGATCTCGGTTGTACCTGTAATGCCGTACTTTGTCAAATCAATGTTTGCCATAATCGGTAACCTCTTTCCTTAAAATTTAACAAAGTAATTATAATACTTTAGAGTTGTATTTTTGTTGAAATATTTTGTGATTTTTGGTCAGTTTTTAGATATAAACGGCTCTAACCGTCAAAAACATTTGAGTTATCGGCATAATGATTTTCACTTAATATCTAGTGTTAAAATATGAATATTTAAGTTTAAAGGGGTGCTCTTATGTCAAAAACGGGGAAAAAGGTATCTAAGAAGAAAATAGTAAAGATCGTATTGATATCACTGGCAGTGTTTATTGTCCTGAATCTCCTGGGCGCTGCCATCGGAACATCGACTTCCATCACACATCCCGGCCATGTTTCCTATGATGATGTCATTAAAGAGATGCAGAAGGCTGAAGTATGGGGCAATTTCAGTTCTTACGACAAAGAAAACTACACGATCCAGGGCTTTGAGGGTTATGAGCTACATTGCGCGAAAATATCAACTCCACAGACTGAGGGTACCGGAAAATACCTTATCTATTCCCACGGACACAAGGCCAACATGTATTCGGCATCCAAATACTGTGATGCTTATATAGAATTAGGATTCACATGCATTATCTACGACCAGAGGGCGCACGGAGCCAATGCTAAGGCTATCTGTTCTATGGGCGGAACCGAATCAAAGGACCTCAATTGCCTTATTGAGGACACATATCAGCGTTACGGTGATGTCAAACTCCTCGGACTCCAGGGCGAATCAATGGGAACTTCAACATCATTAAATTCCCTTAAATACACTGATAAAGTTGATTTCGTCGTAGCTGACTGCGGTTTTGAGAGCCTTAAGTTTATGGTCCACGACATGTATAACGATATGTACCTATATCCGTTCGGGACCTGTGCTGATATCGGTTTCAAGCTCATTTACGGCATTGATACTTCCGAAGTAAGCGGAATAGACGCATTGAAGGGTAAGGGCGTACCGATCCTTTTCGTCCACGGCTCAATTGATGACTGGATCGATGTCCAGAACAGTGAAGACATGTATGCTGAAGCTTCAAAATACGCTTACTGTGAGTTCTGGCTCGTTGAAGGTGCCGGTCATGCGAGATCAAGACAGGTCGCAGGTTCTGATGCCTACAGAGACAAGATAAGTTCATTCCTCGAAAATGCCGGAATCCTTGATTCCTACGCTGATTCAGAGCTCGCGGCATAAGAATCTGTTTTAAATTGACAAAGAAAAGTCGCTTTAATATAATAAGTTTCGCTACATAAGGGGTTGTGGCGGAATGGCAGACGCAGCAGACTCAAAATCTGCCGACCTTAAAATCGTGTGGGTTCAAGTCCCACCAGCCCCACCAAACCCGTTGACATTGTGTTAACGGGTTTAATTTTTTGTTAGAATTCATATGAGAAACACTATGTTCAAATGTCTATAATCGAACCGGTAGTACGATATTAGGGGTTTGGATTAAGTAGATATGTTGTTTCTAAATCGCTAAAATCGAACCGTTAGTATAATTATAGGAGCTTGGACTAAGAGGTAAGCTTTGCAGGTAATTATCGAGAAAGTCAGCAGTAAGGAAGAAGAGCAGGCCGTCATCAAGGCGGTCGAGGTTACTGATGAGATCACCGGCGCTGTAGAGCTCCTTGAAGGCGGGAATAAGAGCTTTACAGTAAGCAGGGACGACAAAGTCTATATTATCAAGGCTTCCGCTGTCTATTATATCGAGTCCGTCGACAAGAAGACTTTCGTTTATACCAAGGACGGCTGTTACGATACCAAATACAGGCTTTACGAGCTCGAAGTAATGCTCGGCGGCTATTTTATGAGATGCTCGAAATCAATGATCTTAAACCTCAAAAAAGTCCGTAATGTTAAGTCACAGATCAGCGGCAGGATCGATGCGACGCTTCTTAACGATGAGGTCGTCGTTATATCAAGAGGTTATGTCAAGGAAGTAAAGAGGAGGCTCGGGATCTAATGAACAAACTTAAGCTTTGGCTTGAACAGACGATGATGATATCCTTTGCCATACTTGTCGGGATTCTTTTCGAAGGCGCTTTCTATGCTTTGACCGGAGACAGTCTGGAATCTTTCTCCGTTAACTGGATACAGCTTTTCTCGTTCCTTTTAACGGGAGCTCTCTGTTCGATCCCTACATTACTCTTTCTTGTCGAGAAGGATTATTCGAAGAAACAGTTTATCGTCGTGCTGATTTGCCATGCTTTGGGACTTTACGCGATAGTATGTCTTATCGGATTCCTGTTTAAGTGGTATACGGAATTAAGTGGTTTCATAATGATAACCATCATATTTTTTATGGTCTATATCTTCGTCTGGGTCGTTTCTATGTGGTTTCATAAGCGTGACGAGAAACAGATAAACAAAGCGCTCGATGACATAAGAGACGAGGAATGATCTTCTGATTTCTGCAACTTGGTAGGGCTTTTCCGCAACTTGGTCGGAAAGCCCTTTTTTCATGACTTCCTATGGGGTAATGTTGCCTCAGCAGGAGGTAATTGACATGAAAATCATCGAAGTCAGAAATCTAACGAAGAAATACAAGGAGCATACCGCGGTTGACGGTATTTCATTTGATGTTGAAGAGGGAGAACTCTTTGCATTCTTAGGGGAGAACGGAGCAGGAAAGTCAACAACGATCAACATGCTCACGACGATCCTTCAGAAAACATCAGGAACAGCAGTGATCTGCGGTCATGAGCTCGGTAAAGAGGACGATGAGATCCGTAAGTTAAATGGCATCGTTTTCCAGAACTCGGTGCTCGACAAAAAGCTGACAGTTAAGGAAAACCTCATTACCAGAGGCTCATTCTACGGTCTTTCCAAAACACAGGTCCTTAAAAGACTTGAGCCGTTTTCTGAAAGGTTCGAGATGAAGGATATCTGGGACAGGAAATACGAGAAGCTTTCGGGCGGCCAGAGAAGAAGAGTCGACATCATGAGGGCGCTTATCAATGAACCTAAGATCCTGTTCCTGGATGAGCCTACGACCGGACTTGATCCCAAATCAAGACGCCTTGTCTGGGATTACATCAATTACTTAAGAAAAGAATGCGGAATGACGATCTTCCTTACAACACATTATATGGAAGAAACAAGAGATGCTGACCACGTGATTATTCTTGATAAGGGAAAGATAATCGCTAGCGGCACACCCGCTGAACTTAAGACAAGATATGCACACACACGTCTTGTCTGGTACACCGAAAAGAGCGAGAAGTCAGAAGCTCTAATAAACCGCATCAGCAGCAGTTTCGTATATGATGCAGACCACTATAACGTAGAGACAGATGGAAATATCACGGAGTTTGTTTTCGAGAACAGGGAAGAGATAAGAGACTACGAACTCATCAAGGGAACTATGGATGACGTATTCCTTAATCTCACAGGAAAGGAGCTGGCATAAATGAAGGATTTTATGGGTTTTACAAGGAGAAATCTCCTGATCTATTTCAAAGACAAACTTGCGATACTGTTCTCGCTTCTTACGTCGATAATCGTATTCGTACTTTATCTTCTTTTCCTGAAAGGCACGTTCGTTGATGCACTTACCGGTACAATGAACGGCCTGGAGAATATCGTCAAAGCAGAAGACATCGAAATGTTCGTCAACGGCCTGCTTCTTACAGGAATACTGGGTTCAGCGATAATCACCGTGCCTTACTCTTGTCTTCAGACAATAGTAAAAGACCGCGAAGCCGGTGTGGACAGCGATATCTGCGCAACTCCCATGAAGAGATGGAAGATCATACTGTCTTACTTTGTTTCTGCAACGATCAGCGCATTCATTATGACTGCGATCATTGCAACTATAGGCCTCATTGTCTTATCACTTTCGGGCGACCTTCATATCGGTGCAGCATCTGTTGTTGCAATTTACGGAATTGTCCTGCTTGGCTGCATGTCTTCGACGGCTCTGTTCATGGTCTTCTTGATGCTCTTCAAGTCATCTTCTACGAGCACTGCATTTTTCGGTATCCTTACGTCCGCATCCGGCTTTGTAATAGGAGCTTATATACCTCTTTCGCAGTTTAATGATACTGTGCAGTCAATATGCAATATCTTCCCGGCAAGCCACATTACATCGCTGTTAAAGAATGAACTTTTGAGCGGCGTTACGGAGAATATTGATGCTACGATCGGCGGACTAGATAACGGTGCATTCATTACTGCAATTAAGGAAACATTCACCTTTAATGCAACTTCTTTCGGGTACTCGTTCGGCAGCATGAGCTCAGTGATCTACGTAATTATCTTTGCATTCATTTCTATTGCAGCAATGGTATTCGTATATAACAAAACTTACAAGAAAATATAAGCGTTCAGCCTTTAGACGGATATCCTTTTAAGTTATAATGAATTATCAATTTAAGGGGAATATCCGTTTTGGGCCAGCGCTCTGAAAGACAGTCGAACATCGAATT
Source organism: Ruminococcaceae bacterium AB4001 (assembly GCA_000621765.1). Lineage (GTDB taxonomy): Bacteria > Bacillota > Clostridia > Saccharofermentanales > Saccharofermentanaceae > Saccharofermentans. The sequence continues at coordinate 104,129 of KK211345.1, read as the reverse complement.
GCTGCGTATCTTTGCTGCGCTCGGAATAATCCTGCTCCATTACAATAATGCAGGACTTGGCAAAGGATTCCTTGCAGTCGAGCCTGACACCATAAACCAGTATTTCATGCTTGTTTTCGAGACATTGTGCATCTGCGGAGTCAATGTATTCGTTCTTATTTCAGGCTATTTCATGAGAGGATCGAAGAAAAGGGATCTGTTAAAACCAATAGAGCTTTTCTTGATGTATCTCATATTTGAACTTGCTGCCTGTCTTATCAAGGAACTGCCAAAAGGAGAGGGCCTGTCATTAAAGACTTTTATGGGATATTTCTCTCCAAGTTACTGGTTCATTTTCGTTTATATCGCGCTTTATCTGATATCACCGTTTATCAACGTCATGTGGGAACATCTTGACCGCAAGGGTCAGAAGCTCCTTTTGATAACTGCAATCTCGCTGTTCTCGGTCTATCCGATGTTCTGCGAGGTTATGACCAGCGTCTCAGGTACATCAATCTGGGATGAGGATTCGATGAGCATTTACGGACTTCTCCAAGGTATAAATACTGTAGGTATTACAGGTTCAGAGGGTGGATATACGATCGTTAACTTTGTCTTGATGTACATTATCGGTTGTTATTTAAGAGAAAGAGAAGACGACATAAAGAAGATGAAGCTCTGGCCTTTATTTGTTCTTCTGGCGCTCAATGTTTTCGCGATTATGGTCATGGTATTTGCTGCGCACCTTATTACTGGCAATCCTTACTCAGGAAACACCGCCTGGAATTACGAAGATCCGCTGGTCATATCAGAATCGGTGCTCATATTTATGATCTTCGCCAAGATGAAGATAAAGAACAGCAAGCTGATAAACATACTGGCAGGCGCATCTTTCCCATCTTATCTGATACATATCAATATCTTAGAGTATTTCGGTATAGAGGAAGCCGTAAACCGGTTCCTGCCCATGTTTCTGCTTCATGCCTTTGTTACGATATTCGGCATCTATGTGATAAGTTTTGTTATTTATAAATTATATGATCTGTGTACAAGGCCTGTTTTCAAGCTGATTTCCAACAAATGGAAACGCAGGCGTTTTATAGAAATATAACGTTCATTTTGGTTCACAGATATATAACGAAATAGTCGAAGAATCTTTTTAACCTTCTCTTATAATGATTCCATAAGGGTTTTGTGGCTTTTTGGAGGATCTTAAATTGGTTAAACAGATTAATGAACTTATTTCCGTCGCAAGCGGAGAAAAGAAGGCGGATCTCGTACTTAAGAACGGTCGGATCCTTAATGTTTTTACAAAAGAATTAATGAATGGCGATGTCGCGATCTTTGACGGTTACATTGCAGGCATCGGTTCCTATGAAGGAGAAGAAGAGATTGATGTGGCAGGGAAGATCATATGTCCCGGCCTTATCGATGCTCATGTGCACATCGAAAGTTCGATGCTGTCGCCCGAAGAATTTGCCAAAGCAGTTATACCGCACGGCACGACAGCCGTTATCAATGATCCGCATGAGATCGCAAATGTTGCAGGAGAAGACGGCATCTCCTACATGATCAGCCGCAGCAAGGATCTGCCACTCGATCTGTTCTATATGCTGCCGTCATGTGTTCCTGCAACGCCTCTGGATGAATCCGGAGCCGTACTGAAAGCAGTAGATCTCGACAAATTCTATAAGAAGGAACGAGTTCTTGGACTTGCCGAGCTGATGGATTATAACGGCACGGTCAGAAAAGATCCTGAGATCCTTTCAAAGATCGAGAGCGCTGTTGCTAACGGCAAGATCGTAGACGGTCATGCGCCGGGACTTTCCGGAAAGGAGCTTAATGCTTATGTCTCAGCAGGCGTAGGCTCTGATCACGAGTGCTCAACCTTTGAAGAAGCCTTGGAAAAGCTGACTTTAGGCCAATGGATCATGATCCGTGAAGGTACAGCTGCCAAGAATCTTCAGAAGCTGTTAGGTCTCTTCGACGACAGGTATTTTGACAGATGCATGCTCGTAACAGACGATATGCATCCTGAAGACATTATCGATACAGGTCATATCGACCACCTGATAAGAGAAGCTGTCAGGGCAGGGAAGAATCCTTATAATGCCGTAAGAATGGCTAGTTATAACGCTGCTGCATATTTCGGCCTCAAAGACAGGGGCGCTGTTGCTCCGGGCTACATCGCAGACATTATCGTTGTCGCTGACCTTGCCAAGTTTGAAATAGATAAAGTCTTTAAGAACGGTATCCTTGTTGCCGAGAACGGCGAGCTCTGCGTAGATCTGCCTGAATATCCGAGAGATGAAGACAGGTTTAAGCGCGTATATCACAGCTTTAATCTCAAAGAGATAGCTCCTGAAGACCTTGTCCTGAAAGGTTCAGGCAGCAAGAAGCGCGTTATCGAACTCATCCCGGGTGAGATCCTTACCGAAGAATTCATCGCACCATCCGCTATGGATGTCGACGAAGGCGATTACAAGCATTTCGCGCCAGCTCCCGGTGTTGAGACCGATAAGGACATAGTCAAGATCGCAGTTATCGAGAGGCATAAGGCCACTGGTCATATCGGAGTAGGATTCGTCAAAGGCTACGGTCTCCAGTATGGCGCGATCGCATCAAGCGTTGCCCATGATTCGCATAACATAATCGTTGTTGGCACCAATGACGCTGACATGGCACTTGCTGCAAATGCCATCCGTGATAACGAGGGCGGTATTGCGATCGCAGCTGACGGAAAGCTCCTGTCAGTACTGCCGCTTCCCATCGGTGGTCTCATGAGCGAGCTCAGCGCTGTTGAAGTAAAAGACAAGCTCACCATAATGAAGGAACAGGCAAAGCGTCTTGGAGTCTCTGAAGGTATCGATCCGTTCATGACCTTAGGTTTTGCTTCGCTTCCCGTTATTCCAAAAGTCAGGATGCTGACGGAAGGTCTGGTTGATGTCGCAACTCTGAAATACTTCCCGGTACTCTTCGATTAAGTGATAATGATTTATTCTTTATAAAATCAAGTATTTAGCAAAATGAAGACGATGGGGCACGACGTGTCCCATTGCCTGTTTTGTGTTAATCAATATTTTCACGCATTACGACAGCACGTTAATGTATAATTTAAGTATCTACAGAAGGGAACTCCTGTCATGCGCTGGATTATCTTAGGATTAGTTATATTTAGTGTTTTCACTATAGTTACGGGTCTCATCATCCTGATCTGCCGTAATGCCAGAGCTTCTATAAAACCTAATACCATTACCCTTGAGCGCGAGATCGAATGGAATAAATCTAAAGGTCTCTGGATGGATTTCGACTCATATGACAAGAAAGAATATGAGGTCAAAGGCAAAGACGGGTATGTTCTCCACGCGATGTTCGTTGATAACGAGGCCGTACGGGGCACCGGCAAGTACGTAATCATACTTCACGGTCATACATCCAACCGTTACGGCGCCGTTAAGTATCTGAATTCCTATATAAAGCTCGGATTCTCATGCATTATCTACGACTCAAGGACTCACGGACTTAATGAAAAGGACGTTTGCACGCTCGGCAATTATGAGTCCATTGATCTTAAATATGTGATCGAAGATACGCGCTCAAGATACAGCGACATAAAGGTTCTTGGGCTCCACGGAGAATCTATGGGAAGCTCAACGGCATTAACTGTTGTTAAATTCGAACCGGATATCGATTTTATTGTCGCTGACTGCGGCTTTTCGAGCTGCCACAATGTCGTTAAGGACGGGTACAGCAATGTCCATATGCAGTTCATCGTACCTCTGGTAAGACTTGCCGGCCGTATTCTTTACCATGTGGATCTTGACGAATCCAACGCATTAAGGGCAGTCGAAAACAATAAATATCCGATACTGTTCATTCACGGCTCAGGGGATACCTTCATTAAGCCCAGACACAGCGAGCAGCTCCGTGAGGCTGCCTCAAAGAACGGGGCTTATACCGAGCTTGTTCTTGTCGAGGGGGCAGGGCATGCCAGATGCCGCTATGTTGCGGGTTTTGAGACATATACGGGCTATATCGAGAGTTTCCTGAATAAGATCGGGATCTGAATATTACAAATCTCTTTTCAGGCTTTTTGCCCCAGTTTCGTTATTGCTTTGGCTATTTACCAGCTTGTGACTGATATTTATAAATCTCCGAAATGAATATATCATATCGGCTCTTTAACGGCACTAGCCTTATGCCTCTACCTGATATAATTCAGGCTGCTTTTATCTTGATTATCTGTTCTC
>KK211345.1:0-99405 GCA_000621765.1 Ruminococcaceae bacterium AB4001 | reverse complement strand
CCTCTTGCAGTCTTTTCCTCTTTCTCATACATCAGACTGATCAGGACAGAATCCTTGAACGTCTTTATCCTTATCTGTCTGACTGAACTGTGTCTTGCACGTATGTTTATACCACTGAGGAACTTGGGCATGGTTACATTACCATCCTCATCCACTTTGAAGTTCTGGCTGGTGATAACAAGAGAACCTCTTCCTGTTTTCGGATCCAGATATCCCGGTACATGTGGATGCTCCTTTCAAAAACAAACAAACGTTCTGTCAATATAATAGAACCAGAACGAATGTTTGTCAACTGCGAAATTGAAAAGAGCCATTGCTTTTAAAGGGCTTTAATTATAGAATTCATACAGCAAAACTTTAAACGGTCCGGCGAGGCCGTAAGTAGCTGTTAATATTGATTTATTTACGGATTCCTTCTTTAGCCGGACGGGTGGCGCATAGCCATATATTACTGGCGGAAGGAGTTTTTTTATGGTCTTGATTCCCGGTCACGAACTGATGGACGAAGCGGCGATGTCCCGTGCGCTCATAAGGATCTCTCATGAGATAGTTGAGCATAACGACGGCCTCGAGAACGTAGCCATCATTGGAATTCAGAAAAGGGGCGTTCCGCTCGCGATGAGACTTCGCAAGCTTTTGGAGGAGATCGAAGGCATCAAAGTGCCGATGGGCATTCTTGATATCACTTTCTACAGAGATGACCTTTCGATGCTTTCTGCTCACCCCGTGGTAAACGGCACTGATATCCCTTTCGATGTCAACGGCAAAAAGATAATACTTGTAGATGATGTTCTTTATACCGGCAGAACGACAAGAGCCGCTATAGAGAACATTTTCGATATGGGAAGGCCCGCAAACATCCAGCTCGCTATCCTCATCGACATGGGAACTGACATCATAATCATGAGACATAACCAGTCCGGAGCTCCGCACTTTATCGCGCCTTATCTCAAGGCTTCCGTGGTAAATGCAGGCGACGGAATGAACGAGCATCCTACACAGGCACTGCTCGACATGCTCACGATGTATGAGAGATTCGATACTTTCGAAGGCAAGAACATCGCGATCTGTGGTGACATCTATCACTCAAGAGTAGTAAGATCCAACGCAATAGGACTTAAGAAGCTCGGTGCAAACGTAAGCGTCTACGGACCTAAGACCATGATGCCCGTAGGAATCGAGAACATGGGCGTCAGGATCGCTGACAGCGTAGCAGACTGCATAAAGGATGCTGACGCGGTCATGGGACTCCGCGTACAGCTCGAACGCCAGCAGAAATCACTGTTCCCGTCGATTGCAGAATACGCTAAGTTCTATGCGATTACTCCCGAGATGCTCGCGCTCGCAAAACCCGATGCATTCCTCATGCACCCGGGTCCGTGCAACCACGGCGTAGAGCTCCCGACGGCAGTATACGACTGCGACCAGTCGGTCATCAATGAACAGGTAACGAACGGTGTAGCGGTCAGAATGGCTGTGCTCTACCTTCTTATGGCAAGGAGGAACAATCTGTGAGAATAATACTTAAGAACTGCAAAGTCTTCGGAGATGACAAAGCTTCGAAGGTATTTATCGAAGATGGCAAGTTCGCAAATGAATTTGCTGAAGATACCGCTGACAGAGTAATCGACCTTAAAGGCGCTACGGTAACTCCGGGTCTTGTGGACATGCACTGCCACTTAAGAGAACCAGGCGGAGAATATAAGGAAACTATTGCAACAGGCACAGCCAGCGCTGCAAAGGGCGGCTACACTTCTATCTGCCCGATGCCTAACACGAATCCTGTAGCAGACAACGCAGCAGTCATCAGCGGAATCTTAAAGAAGGCTAAAGAAGCAGACAAGTGCAGGGTTTATCCCATAGGAGCCGCTACAAAGGGCATCAACGGAGACCTCATCTCTGAGATGGGCCTTATGAAAGAAGCAGGCATCGTAGCAGTATCTGATGACGGACATCCGATCAAGAATGCCGGAATTATGAGAAAGGTCCTGGAATATTCTTCCGACTTCGATCTCCCGGTGCTCAACCACTGTGAAGACAAGGACCTCTCCGAAGGCGCAATGAACGAAGGCGTTGTATCGACTTCAATAGGAATCAGGGGAATCCCTTCTGCAGCTGAGGACATCATGATCGCAAGAGACATAATCCTGTCTGAATATCTGAATATTCCGGTACATATCTGCCATGTAAGCACAAAGGGCGGCGTCCGCATGATCAGGGAAGCAAAGGCAAGGGGAGTAAAGGTCACATGCGAGACATGCCCTCATTACTTCACTCTGACGGACGATAAGTGCGAGACTTACGACACGAATTTCAAGATGCATCCGCCGCTCCGTACCGAAGATCACAGGCTTGCGATCATCGAAGGAATCAAGGATGGAACCATCGATGCGATCGCCACAGACAACGCTCCTCATCATGCTGACGAGAAAGTGTGTGAATTTTCTGTCGCATTAAATGGTATATTAGGGTTTGAGACTGCCTTCGCTTTGGGGTACACTTATCTGGTAAAGACAGGTGAGATAACCTTAGAGCGCCTCATCGATCTGATGTGCTATGGTCCTTCCAGGATATTAAAGCTCGGAAGAGGCGGCATGAATGTCGGTGACGATGCCGATCTGGCTGTCTTCGATCTTGATAATGAGTTCGTTTTCGATAAAGAGAAGATGCTCTCAAAGTCAAGAAACACGCCGTACGACGGCTGGAAATTATATGGTGAAACAATACTTACTATAATGGGAGGAAAAGTCACGTATGAGAAACTTTGCTGATTGCCTGGTAAGAAAGATCGATGAAATGCAGAACCCTTCTGTAATCGGTCTTGATCCTAAGCTCGATTATATCCCCGCTCACATCAAGGAATATGCAGAGCAGCTTTTCCCTGAGGAACCGACGAAAGCTACAGCAAAAGCTATCTGGCTCTTCAATAAGGAGATCATTGACCAGACATGTGACATCGTTCCTGCGGTAAAGCTTCAGTACGCTTACTATGAGATGTACGGATACGATTCGATCAAGACAATGCTCCTTACCGCAAGATATGCCCAGAGAAAGGGTATGCTCGTTATTGCGGACTGCAAGCGTAACGATATCGGCTCTACTGCAACAGCTTATGCCGAAGCAGTTATCGGTAAGACAGAGCATCTCCTTGACTATACGAACGAGATGAGCGGATTTGATGCATGTACAGTCAACTGCTATCTCGGAATCGACGGCGTTAAGCCTTTCATCGACGTTGCAAAGCGCGACGGCAAGGGCGTCTTCTGCCTGGTAAGAACATCAAATGCTTCAGCTGGCGACTTCCAGGATCTTGAGCTGACCGACGGCCGCAAGTTATATGAGGCTGTAGCTGAGAAGGTTTCCGAGTGGGGCGAGGACCTCATTGGTGAGGAAGGCTTCTCATCAGTCGGCGCTGTTGTAGGCGCTACATGGCCTGAGCAGGCTGTACATCTCAGAAGAGTAATGCCTAACGCATTCATTCTCGTACCCGGCTACGGTGCACAGGGCGCCGGAGCTGATGATGCTGTCGCTGGTTTCACACCTAACGGCAAGGGCGGTATCGTAAACGCTTCAAGAAGCATCATGACAGCATGGCAGTCTAAGTCCGATTTCTTCAAGCCTGAGGATTTCGGTAAGGCTGCAAGATTTGAAGCAGAGAACATGAAGGATAAACTTAACGAGGCGATCCTGCACCGTAAGTATGTAATACAGTAATGGCTCAGAAAATAGAATATAGAATCAAGTTAGTTTCAATTGAATTTTTAAATGGAGATACCTGCTATCTCGGGTTTGACTGTCCCGAAATAGCAGGCTCTGCTATTCCCGGACAGTTTGTAAATATCTCTGCCGGAACGGTTTTCCTAAAAGACCTTTCGGCATCGCCAGCGTCGACAAGGAAAAAGGATTCTTTTATGTCGGCGTCAAAGTAGTAGGGAAGGGCACCTCCGAGATATCGCAGTTTAAAGAAGGCATGGAAGTCGACTGCCTTGGTCCTTTGGGCAACGGATTTGACTTCGAAGGCTTTGACAACGTTATCCTCACAGGCGGAGGAACAGGCGTTTTCCCGATCAATTTCGCATATGAGACTCTTACCGCTGCAGGTAAGAACGTAACAGTATGCGAAGGATTCAGGAACGCTTCACAGGTAATACTCAACCAACCGTCTTATATCCTTACGACAGACAGCGGAGATACAGGAATAAAGGGGACAGTTATCGCAGGTCTTGATACGATCGCGATCTATGATCCTTCAAAGACCCTGATCTGCTGCGTCGGCCCCATCCCCATGATGAAGGCCGTAAGCGCATGGGCTTCTGAAAAGAATATGAAGTGCCTTGTTTCGATGGAACAGCGCATGGCATGCGGAGTAGGCATCTGTCTTTGCTGTACCGTAAAGGTCAAGGATGAAGGACCTGACGGATTCAAGAACGTCAGATGCTGCAAGGACGGTCCTGTTTTCGACAGCAGGGAGGTGGTCTGGTAATGGGCGATATTTCAGTTAAAGTCGGTTCAGTCAACCTTAAAAGCCCTCTTATCCTTGCTTCCGGCACATGCAATTTCGGAAGGGAACTTGCCGAGTTCTACGATCTTTCGATCCTTGGCGGTATCTCATCCAAAGGACTTACCATTAAGCCCAGAGCAGGTAATCCCGGAGTAAGAGTCGCTGAGTGCGATTCCGGAATGCTTAATTCAGTAGGTCTCCAGAATCCCGGTGTCGAATACTTTATCGAAAACGACCTGGATTTCATGAAGAATTCAGGTGCGGCAGTTATCGTTAACGTAGCAGGACACAGCTACGAAGACTATATCGACATGGTAAAGACCTTAGATCCCCATAAGGATAAGATCGATGCACTTGAGATCAATCTCTCATGCCCCAACGTAAAAGAAGGATGCATGACGATCGGCAGCGATCCCCAGGCGATCAAGTACATAACGTCAGAACTCCGTAAACTTACGGATCTTCCTTTATGGATCAAGCTGACACCTAATGTCACTGATATCAAGGCTACGGCGCTTGCTGCACAGGCAGGAGGAGCTGATGCCGTTGTTCTCATCAATACTCTTATGGGCATGAGGATCGACATCAGGACAAGAAGACCCGTTCTAACGAATAATACGGGCGGATATTCCGGACCGGCTGTTAAGCCTGTTGCTATCCGCATGGTCGCAGAGTGCAGCCAGGTGTTGGACATTCCGATCGTAGGATGCGGCGGTATCGCTGACTATAAGGATGTATTGGAATTCATGATCGCAGGCGCATCAGCCGTTGAGATCGGTACGGCATGCCTTGTACATCCGGCACTTCCCGTTGATATTACCGCTGATCTAGAAAAATACTGCTCAGATAATGATCTTCTGCTCAAAGACCTGACCGGCACTTTGCAGAGATGGTAAACATAATAAGACTAATTACAAGGAGATAGATGACATGGGAAACGCTATTATCGAAGCTTTGTTTGATACAAAAGCGATCCGCGTTGCACCTGAAGATACACCTTTCTGGTATACCTCAGGAAGACTCGGACCTTTCTTTATCAATACGCATTTTCTTCTCGAAAATGAAGCTGCTGCAGGTGAAGTCTTAAAGAGGATCGAACAGGCGATCGCAAACGACAGGCTCACCGCACCCGAAGAGATCTTCGACATGATGCTCGCTTACTATAACAAGGGCGGCACGTTCAAGATGGTATCCGACAAGCTCGCAGAAGAAGCTTCCAAGCTTGATTTCGACTTTATCTCAGGCGGCGAGAGAAGAGACTATTTCTTCTCCATGATGCCCGCATATCTTCTTGGAAAACCGCATCTTACGATCTTCAAGGACATGACATATGTCTATTCGGAAAAGATCGAAGGTCAAGCAGTAGCTGCTTCTGAGATCGAGCTTACCGGCAAGAAGGCACTTCATATCGCTGACCTCGTAACGGAGGCATCTTCATATGAGAGAGCATGGATTCCGGTCATCAGGAACAATGGAGCTGAGATCACTGATACAGTTGCAGTCGTTGACAGACATCAGGGCGGTGAAGAAGTCCTCAAAGGTCTTGGCGTAGAGCTTCACGCTCTTACTGGAATCGACGAACAGCTCTTCGATGAAGCTTTAACAAACGGAGTTATCAACGAAAACCAGAAGGCAATGATCCTCCATTTCCTGGAATCACCTGCTGAATACATGACCGCTTTTATCAAGGCGCATCCCGATTTCATCGAAAATGAGATCGCTAAAGGCGGAAAGAATAAGGAACGCGCTGAACTTGCTATTTCGAAAGGATATTGCTGATATATGAAAGACCCCTACGCAGGACTCTATGAAGTTACGGAAATCCATGATCTGAGAGACGTCATTAAGAAAAGAGTACGTGAATTCCCGCAAAACCCTGTTTTCCTGATCAAGGAGAAGAAGGGTGGAGAGTATATCCCGGTCTCCACAGAGAAATACGATCATGACATCGATTCACTCGGAACCTATTTTATGAGTGTAGTCAAAAAGGGCGCCAGGATCGCGATTTTCGCTGAGACAAGATATGAATGGTACACAACCTATCTTGCAACGACAAACGGCACAGGATGCGTCGTTCCGCTCGATAAGGAGCTCCCTGTAGATGACGTATTAAACATGCTCACAAGAGCTGAGGTCGACATCCTCGTTTTCGCCAAGTCCAAGCTCGACATCGTAAACCAGGTTTACGGAAAAGTAGATACTATCAAATACTGGATCTGCATGGACGATACCAAGGACGACAGATTCCTCAAATATCAGGACTGCTTAAAGCAGGGTGAGGAAAAGCTCGCTGCAGGTGATAAGACATTTACCGAAGCAACGATCGATCCTGAGGAGATGACGATCCTTCTCTTCACGTCAGGTACAACAGCTAAATCCAAGGCAGTTATGCTCTGCCAGAAGAACATCTGCAAGAACTTGATGTCCATGTTCTCAATGCTCTATATCGACAGGAATGATGTCTGGCTCTCAGTACTTCCTCTGCATCACACATATGAATGCACCTGCGGATTCTTGGGTCAGGTCTACAGAGGTACGACAGTAGGTATATGCGAAGGCTTAAGATACATCGCACAGAACATTCAGGAAGTAAGACCTACGGCGATCCTCATGGTACCTGTAATGCTCGAACTCTTCTACAAGAAGATCATGAAGGGCGTTAATGCTGATCCCAAGAAGGCGAAAAAGCTTAAGACAGGTATCAAGCTTGCAAATACATTCCACTTCTCAAATAAGATGAGAAGAAAACTCTTCAAGCAGATCCACGACGTATTCGGCGGAAGGATGAGACTCATCATCTTGGGCGGCGCTCCCGTAAATCCTGAGATCTTAAAGTTCTTCCAGGATATCGGATTCCTCTGCGTTCAGGGCTACGGCCTTACTGAGTGCGCACCTATCCTTGCATTGAACCGTGACGTTGCATTCAAGAACCATGCAGCAGGTCTGCCGCTCCCGGGCTGTGACGTTAAGATCTTGGATCCTGATGAAGACGGCATCGGTGAGTTCATCTCCAAGGGCGACAACAACTTCCTCGGTTACTACAAAGATCCCGAGAATACTGCTATCGCTCTCGATAAGGACGGTTACTATCACACAGGCGACCTGGGCTATATCGACGAAGACGGCTTCTGCATCATTACAGGACGCAAGAAGAACGTCATCATCGCCAAGAACGGTAAGAACGTTTTCCCGGAAGAGATCGAGTATCTCCTCTCGCTTTCGCCTTATGTCGCAGAATCTGTCGTATCAGGTGAAGACGACAAGGCTAAGGACGATATCGTTATTACGGCAACTATCTTCCCGGATCTTGATGAGGTAAAGGCAAAGCTCGGCATCGAGACCGATCCTACAGAAGAGCAGATAATGAGCATCTTAAAAGATGTCGTTGCTGCCACAAACGAGAAACTCGAGAGCTATAAGAAGATCAAGAAGACTGTCCTCAGGATGACTGAATTCGAGAAGAATACATCCAAGAAGATCAAGCGTTTCTAAGTAATCTTTTGCTTAAGATAAGGGGAATAAATATGTTTAATGACAGCGACTGCCTCAGAATATTGGAAGAGGCAATGTCTACCACGGCTGACTTTGCTGAAGTTTTTCAGGAAGTCTCTGAAACAAAATCCGTATCTCTGCTTAACGGCCAGGTAATCAGGGCTGCAACAGGCTTTGATTCCGGTACGGGCATCAGACTTCTGGCAGGCACTAATTCAGTATATGTTTATTCGAGCGACAACGATATCGAAGTATTGCTCAAGCTCGCAAGAGAAGCTGCTGCAGCCATCAAGGGCAATGACAAAGGAAGCATCGAAGCATTAAAGGAGCTTTGTTCTACAACAAGATCCACCGTAGAGATCGATCCCATGTCCGTACCCAAATCAGACATGGTCGAACTTCTCCGCAAGTCTTCTGATTTCGCGCTTTCATACAGCCCGCTTATTACACAGGCTGCATCTTCGATCGCTGCAAAGACACGTACAGCCAGAGTCATCAATACAAGAGGCGTAAACACCGAAGATACGACCAAGAGGATCAGACTCTCAGTTGAGGCTATCGCTACAAAAGAAAATGAGAAGCAGAGCGGAAGAGTCGCTCCCGGAACCATGAGAGGATATGAATTTATCAATGAATATCCGCTTATAGATAAGACACGTGAGTGCTGTGATACTGCCATCCGCATGGTCAACGCAGGCTATGCGCCTTCTGCTAAGATGCCTGTAATTTTGGGCAACGGATTCGGCGGCGTTATCTTCCACGAAGCATGCGGACATGCTCTTGAAGCAACATCAGTCGGTATCAAAAATTCGTATTTCACAGACAAGCTCGGCGAGCAGATTGCATCTTCCGTTGTAAGCGCAAGAGATAATGCACTTATCGACGGTGAATGGGGTTCTTACGCAACAGACGATGAAGGTAATACATCATCTGACCTTCTCCTTATCGAGAACGGAATCCTCAAGAACTATCTCGTAGACGAGCTCGGCGCAAGACGTATGAACTGCGCTCCAACAGGCTGCTCACGCCGTCAGAACTATTCTTACTGTCCGACGTCCCGTATGAGCAACACATATATCTGCAACGGCGAATCAGATCCCAAGGACATCATCGCCAATACCGAATACGGACTTTACTGCACACAGATGGGCGGCGGTTCAGTCGATACATCCACAGGCGATTTCAACTTTGCCGTAAACGAAGCATTCATAGTCAGGAACGGCAAGATCGAAGAACCTGTAAGAGGCGCTACGCTTATCGGCAAAGGCCAGGAGATTCTGAAGAATATTGATATGGTCGGTAACGACCTGAAGCTCTCGGCAGGCATGTGCGGTTCAATGTCCGGCAACGTTCCGGTTACTGTCGGCCAGCCCACATTAAGAGTATCCTCGATACTTGTCGGCGGAAGAGATTCTTGATCTAAGGAGTAAGCGGTATGGACATAAAAACAGCAGAAGAATTCATGGAGAAACTCGTTAAGGCCGGCCAGGAATACGGCTTTGAGGAATGTGAAGCATCCTTTGCCTCCGAGAGTTCCATGAGCATCGATATATTAAACGGCGAGGTCTCAAGCTACGAGAACAGCGCCACCAGCACATTATCTTTCCGCGGTCTGAAGAACGGACAGATGGGTTATTGCTCGACCAACATTCTCGATGACTCATCCATAGATTTTCTTTTGAAGTCAACAATGGAGAACTGCGAAGTCTTAAACGACGAGGATCCGCAGTTCATTTACTGTGACGAGAACAATAAGGACCTTTATTTTTCGCAGGTTTCAGAAGCATTTTCGAAAAATACATATAAGAGTTTTTCAGAGCTCGGTCTTAAAATCGAAAAGGCTATCCTCGCACTCGATTCAAGGATCGACGCCGTAGATTACCTCACGATCGCCTGCAGCACGGGACCGTACCTTATCATTAACTCAAAGGGACTTCATTCCTACAGGGACAGCGACGGCATCTCCATCGTCGCTTCAGCTCGTGCAACAGACGATGACGGCAGCGTAAAGAGCGGCGGCCATTACTGGATCGGCAAGGACATCGATACTTTCGATCTCGACAAGTTCCTTGCAAAGTTCAAGGAAAACCTCATCGGCAAGATGGGCGCTAAGTCCTGCAAATCAGGCAACTATAAAGTCGTATTAAAGAGCGAAGCTTTCCAGCAGTTCTTTATGGTATTCTTCGGTAACTTCTTCGCAACGACAATGCAGAAGGGCCTGTCACTCCTTGCTGACAGGGAAGGGGAGACCATTGCATCAGATGTCTTCACGCTCAAGGAAGAGCCGATGTACGACGATGCTCTCACCAAGATTCCTTTCGATGACGAGGGTGTACTTACAACATCCAAGGCAATTATCGATAAGGGCGTTTTCGCGACCGCTCTGTACGATCTTAAGTCTGCATATAAAGCAGGAAAGACATCCACAGGCAACGGCTTCAGAGGCGGCGCTGCCGTATCCGAGATGCCTACAAATCTTATAGTTGTACCCGGTGAAAAATCTTTCGATGAGCTCTTAGAAGAAGCAGGCGAAGGCATCATCCTTACGGATCTTTCAGGACTTCATGCAGGAGTTAACGCCATAAGCGGCGATTTCTCCCTGCTATGTGAAGGATATCTCATCGAAAACGGCAAGAAGGGAAGACCTGTAGAGCAGATCACAGTAGCAGGAAACTTCTACGAAGTAATTAAACAGCTAATTTCCGTAGGAAATGATATAATTAACCTGCCGTCCGGAGAAGGCGAGTTCTTCACTCCGTCGGTATTGGTAAGTTCACTGGCTATCTCCGGTGAGGAATAAAAGAAAGAAGGAAACAGGAAATGGAAAATTCAGTAGACACAATAGCACTCCACGGCGGTTATAATCCCGGAAACGGCGAACCTCGTCAGGTACCGATCTATCAGAGCACAACATGGAAATATGCTACATCTGATGATATGGGCAAACTTTTCGATCTTGAAGCATCAGGCTATTTCTACACAAGACTCCAGAATCCTACAAACGATTACGTAGCTTCAAAGCTCTGCGCAATGGAAGGCGGCGTAGCAGGCATGCTCACATGCTCTGGTCAGGCTGCTAACTTTTTCGCAGTATTCAACATCTGTGAAGCAGGCGATCACTTCATCTCAGCCACCAACATCTACGGCGGTACATATAATCTCTTCGGAGTTACATTCAAGAAGATGGGCATCGAGTGCACATTCGTTGACCAGACACTTCCTCTCGAAGAACTTCAGAAGTTCATCAGACCTAACACAAAGTGCATATTCGGCGAGACGATCACAAATCCTACAGTTGACATTCTCGACATCGAGAAGTTCGCTGCTCTCGCACACAATAACGGCATCCCGCTCATAATGGACAACACATTTGCAACACCTGTAAACTGCCGTCCCTTCGAATTCGGATGCGATATCGTTACACACTCAACAACAAAGTATATCGACGGTCACGGTTCATCTGTCGGCGGTGCGATCATCGACAGCGGTAACTTTGACTGGATGGCTCATGCTGATAAGTTCCCCGGTCTCTGCACACCCGATGAATCCTATCACGGAATTACTTATGCTGAGAAGTTCGGTAAGGGCGCATATATTACAAAGGCTACAGCACAGCTCATGAGAGATTTCGGTTCAATCCAGTCACCTCAGAACGCTTACTATATCCAGCTCGGTCTTGAGTCACTCCCTGTTCGTATGGCTCGTCACTGCTCCAACGCTCAGAAGGTTGCTGAGTTCCTCGCATCTGATGACCGTATCGCATGGGTCAAGTATCCCGGACTTAAGACAGACTCACAGTATGAGCTCGCTCAGAAGTATTGCCCTAAGGGAACCTGCGGCGTTATGTGCTTCGGAGTAAAGGGAGGACGTGATGCATCCATCAGGTTCATGGATTCACTGAAGTTTGCTACGATCGCTACTCACGTTGCAGACTGCAAGACATTGCTCTTACATCCTGCTTCTCATACTCACAGACAGCTCACTGATGAGCAGCTTGCTGAGTCCGGAATCTCACCGGATCTCATCAGATTCTCTGTCGGTATGGAAGATCCTGATGACATCATCGCAGATCTCAAGCAGGCATTGGATAAGATCGGTTAATAATCAATTATAAAGAACTTTCAAAAGGCTGTCAGCAATGGCAGCCTTTATCATTTATTAGGCATTCATCTTTGGAGAGGCTCTAAAATACTATGCTTGTCTGTGCTAGTATAACGATATAAGGATGTTCAGTTTCACAAACAATCACATATACGGAGGTGCAAAAATGAGTTTCAAGAAAATCATGGCAGCAGCAATGACTGCAGGAATGCTGTTATCTTTTACTCAGATGTCATCATTTGCGGCAAGCAGCTATGAAGGCTGGCGTAAAGACAGCCGTTCCGGAGCATGGCGCTATTACACTGCTTCAGACGGATATGTTTCTGATTCCTGGTTAACGATCGGAAACACCAAGTATTATTTTGATGACTGGGGATATATGCTCTGCAACATCGACAACTATTGTATCGATGGCAGATACTACGATTTTTCATCAAGCGGAGCATGCAATAATCCGGAGGGAAGAGAACCTGTTAAATCAGGTTGGTTCAAACGGGTTGTCGGTGATATGGCCAGAGGCGGTTGTTCCAATAAATGGTCCTATTATAATACAAACGGTGAATTGGCAAAGAATGAATGGATGTATATCGGCGGGAAATGGTATTACTTTAATAACGATGGTTATTGTTACGACAACAATTCCTCATGTAATTTAAAGGGTGAGTTTTACTTTTTTAATTCTAATGGAGAAATGTTTGATGGTCCCGGCTGGGTAAAGGGCGATTCCGGTTGGCATTATGCAGCTGCCGGTGGAAAACTCTATACTGATAAGTGGCTTTATTCCGGCGGTAAATGGTATTATTTCAACCATTATGCTGAGATGATCTGTGATGTCAGGAATTACATGATCAAAGGAATCGCTTACAATTTTGATTCCAGCGGTGCCTGCCTTAATCCTGATGCAACTGCAAATACAGATAAGATAACCGGCTGGTACGAAACATCAGATGAATTCGGAAACAGCCAGTGGCGCTACTATGACAGTGACGGTACGCCTTGCAAAGGTTGGAAGAAGATCGGGGGCAAATGGTATTATTTCTACAATTTAGGTGAGATGCGGACAAATAGAGTCCAAGATCAGGGGAAAACTTATTATTTCAATGAAAACGGCCAAATGCAAACAGGCTGGTATAAGCGCTACGATACTTATACCCAAACATATCGTTGGCGTTATAGCGGACCTGACGGCGTTGCTTATGAAAACAAATGGGTAAAGAGCGGCGGCAACTGGTATTTCATGGACCCTAACGGGTTTATGGTCGCAGGTGTCGAAAACTATGATATTGTTACTAAAAGTTCTGGACCAAATGAATGTTACAGCTTTGATGCGAACGGAATCTGCCTCAACCCATATAAAGCCAGCGAACCAACAACCGGTTGGTTTAAAGTTACACGTTATCGCGCCATATTTGAGGAAGTATGGTATTACTATGGATCCGACGGAGAAATGTATAAAGACAAATGGCTGACTGAGAACGGTAAAAAGTATTATTTCGGCAGCGATGGAGTAATGAAATGTGATACATTATCAAGCGTAAAAATAGACGGTAAACTTTATGACTTTGATGAAAATGGTGTCTGCATGAATCCTAATGGCCGCACAACATCGGCCTATGAAAGCTGATCTTTAGTACAATTGATTGACCTATTAACGGGCTGATTCCTGATCCGGAGTCAGCCCGAATTATATTTCCGGATTTTTTTTAATCAACCAAAACGGATTTTTTTACTACAAAAGTACCGCCAGCCGTGCATTTTTCGGGTATTTTAACGCAACCAAGTCAAATTTTCACTCCAAAATTACCGCTGGCCGGGCATTTTGCGGGAATTTTATCGCAACCAAGTCAAATTTTCACTCAAAAATTACCGCCGGCCGGGCATTTTGCGGGAATTTTAATCAGGCCAATTGTAGATTATTCAATAATCTATTAAGGCTGGCTGTAATATCCCAAATAGTTAATCTTAAAATGATCTGATAAAACCTAAAGAAAACATAAACGAACATATATTCGGGAGAGATGTAAATCAAAAAAGGGAAGTCGAATATAAGTAACTGACTCTAAATCATATAATCTGGATTAAATGGTCCGAACTCAACAGACCACATGCGTAAAACCGAACTTAAAAAAGCTAAAACGGGTTCGCAAAAACGCATTTTGATAAGTCAATGCGTAAACCAGAACCTGAATGGAACAAATTGGGTTCAGAATTGCGCACAACGAAAATTATACATACAGAAACTATCGGATCAGCGAACGATCAGATTAAACCAGATTATGATAAGAAAAACAAATTATCAAACTGCAGATGAATAAATCTATAAGAAAGTACAAATCGGAAAACAGAAACCATGATGCGGAAATAAAACAAGCAATCAGGAATTATACAAACCAATACTGAATATCATCATAAGAAATCATCAGAATCCGGAAAAGCCGTTTAATCAGAATTATATAATCGATCGATTCCTCATATAATCAATTTATTCCTCCTCCCAATTCACCAAAATTGTAATTATACCGAATTAGATATATATAATAATCGGGGTATCGGCTGATTGATCGATGAGGATATCCTCTTATTGATCGCTTCCGGAGAAACCTGTGTATACGACCTCGGTCTTACCTTTTGATCTCAGATAGATCGAGAAAATGATTCTTATAAGAATGAGTACGACAACGATTCCGATAAGATCGATCAAAACATTAATGATCGATCCGTTGCGTCCCATAACAAACAACTGATGATATTCGTCGAAGATTGCGTTAAGGATAGTAAACCATAATGTGAAGATGATATTCATCTCATTATCGGATCTGAGCAGCTTAACGGGGCTCTCGGCGTAAGATGTCTTATTTGATATTTTGTTAGTTGAGGATAACGCAATATATGAAAGGACAGTGAGTAGGGCAAACTCAGAAATATGTGCCGCCAGCCTTATAACACCGTCATCTACCAGACTTGTTCCGAATATTACATTGATAAACTCAAGTACTGATTTGGACAGGCCTGATGATTGGGAAGCATCCTGAGCTGATAAAGAAAAGATAACAAGGATCCATCCGATGGTCAGGAACCAGAAGACAACAGTCAAAAAGACATATCTTAACGATATCTCTCTTGCGTGTGCTTTTTCTTTCAAGCTCTGCCCCATCGTCTTCCCTTCTTTATGCTTATTTAAGAATAATTATATCAGTATCTAAAAAAGCGTGTTAAGAAGAATACTTTTTCGCATTCTTCATAGCGCGGTCGATGTCTCTTGCAGCTTCCTTTTTGGCCATTACGTCACGCTTATCGAAGTCTTTCTTACCCCTTGCAAGACCTATCTCAAACTTGACTTTGCTGTCCTTGAAATAGCACTTAGTGGGCACCAAAGTAAGACCGTCCTGTTTAACGGTCGAATAAAGCCTGATTATCTCTCTTTTGTGCATCAGGAGCTTTCTGTTGCGCTCCGGATCGAGATTATATCTGTTGCCGTTTTCATAAGGGCTGATGTGTACGCCAATGAGCCACATCTCCCCGTCTTTTACCTGGACGTAGGAATCCTTGAGGTTTACCCTCCCTGCCCTTAAGCTCTTTACTTCGGTTCCGGATAAAGCCACGCCGGCTTCAAACCTCTCCTCGATGAAGTAATCGTGATAGGCTTTTCTATTCTCTGCTATTATCTTTATACCTTTTTTAATTGCCATAATCGTATATTTTATATTCAATCGCGTATTTTGCAAATCAAGCCACAGGCATGTTGCAGCTTACATCTGAAGTGACGGGTAAGCGTTGAGGTCTAAAGGATCTCTCCTGCCGTTGATGAATTCATAGTAGCCGCAGGAAGCGATCATGGCAGCATTATCAGTACAGAAACCGAGTGAAGGATAGTACAGTTTTATTCCTTTTGATTTAGCTTCGTTATCGAATGCAGCTCTTAAGAATGAATTGGCTGAAACGCCGCCTGCAAGACAGAGTTTCTTAATCCCCGTCTGTTCTACGGCGATCATTGTATTCTTTAACAGAGCATCAGCGATCGCCTGCTGATAAGATGCCGTGAAGTCCCTGATATCGATCTCTTCGCCCTTCTGACGCAATCCGTTTATCAGATTTAGTGCTGATGTCTTAAGGCCCGAAAACGAGAAATCGAGGGTATCACCCATGTGTGTTTTCGAGAATACATAACGGGATGTATCACCGCCCTGCCCTGCCTTATCCATCTTGGGACCGCCCGGATAACCAAGGCCGATTACGCGCGCGATCTTATCTATAGCTTCACCTGCAGCATCGTCTCTGGTCCTGCCCAATACAGTCATGTCAGTATAATCGTTGACACGTACTATCATTGAGTTTCCACCGCTTACGCAGAGGCAGAGAAACTCGGGTTCAAGGTCTTCAAAGCAAAGATAGTTAGCTGCTATATGACCCTTGAGATGGTTAACGCCGACAAGCGGTTTTCCGGATACTTCACAAAGACCTTTCGCGCATGAAAGCCCTACCAGCAAAGCGCCTACAAGACCGGGACCGTAAGTAACTGCGACTGCATCAATGTCTGATAAAGTGACACCGGCTTCGGATAACGCTTTCTGTACAGTCGGATAGACGGCATCGACATGCATACGGGATGCGAGTTCAGGAACAACGCCGCCGTATTCCTCATGGAAATCAGCCTGTGAAGCGATCACGTTGCTTAAGATGACACGGCCGTTCTTAACGACGGATGCCGCTGTCTCATCACATGAACTCTCAATGCCTAATATCAGTATGTCTTTATTGTTTTCCATATCAGCCGCTTACCAAATAGTATGAGTTAAGGAAATCCGTAACCTTATCGATATACAGATTCTTGTTTATGCTGTACTCCTCAAGATAGCCCGCACCGGATACCATGACGCTCCTTGTAAGGCTTGAGTTGAGCCTGTTGCGCTCGGTAATGATCTGGTCTATCTTATCAGCTCCGATGAACGTGTCATGTCCTCCGTAGATGAAAAGGACCGGGATCGGAAGTCTTGCGATCTCTGCTGCAAGTCTTACATTCGTACCGCTAGAAGATACGCGGATCGCGTAAGGAACGGAGACCTGTGTAATGAATCCCAGAGGCTCGCTCTGAACAACTTCCGGCTTGATGTAATCGTCTGATTCTTTTGCAGGAGAATCTAAGATCATACCGATAACATATGACTTATCAAAACCAAGATTTCTTATTCTCGGACTATATGAAGAAAGCGTCTGTTCACTTGCATTTGCCGGCGGAAGGCTTGTATATGCAATGACTGATGAAGTGCAGCCGGTGCCGATGCCATAAAGAATAACATCCGTCGTGACCGAGATCTGCTTAACGATGGCAATCGCACCCAAAACGTCCTGCCATTCAAGATATCCGTATGAACAGATGTCGCCGCCCGATGTACCACAGTTTCTCTGGTCGAACATGAAGACGTTGTATCCGTTTTCAAGCCAGACTTCGATCATATCGATCATTTCGACTCCGAACGGAAGTCTGTTGGAACCTGCGCTGTGGACAACGATAATAGTCGAAATCGGATTCTTGGTCTTGAAGAACCAGCCCTGCAATGAGGTCTGGCCGTCTGCAGACTGGAAACTCGTCGTACTGTAAGACGGAAGGATGTTCGAAGGCACGTTGGTAACTTCGTATCCTTTAAGACTCATGAGCCTGTTCGCGGAAAAGACCGTCAGGGCAATATAGAAAATGATAATGAGCGCAAGGATACTGAATACCAATGCGAATCTCATTACGAATGAGCTCTTCTTACCTGATGAGTTACCGCTGAAACTGACGAATCCGCTGCCCATTAATTCACTCCGCTGGAACCGAATCCGCCGCCGCGGTCTTCGCCTATTCCTTTGACGTTATCAGTCTCAATAAAGTTGCAGTATTCGACTTTTGCTACGACCATCTGGGCGATCCTGTCGCCTTTTCTGATCTTGTATGTGCCGTGAATGCAGCCCTTCTGATCGATGGTAAGAGGTTCGGAGGAACCTTCCTTTTCCATGATAGAAGCGTTGTATACGATAACATTGACTTCATCCCTGTAACCGCAGTCGATGGTTCCCGGGCTGTTGGGAATACGGAGAGGTGTCTTTAAGGAAACGCCGCTCCTGGGTCTTATCTGGACTTCATATCCGTAAGGGATGGCAAGCTTAATGCCTACAGGTACAAGCGCGGATTTGCCGGGATATACGATGACATCTTCTGCAGCATAGAGATCCATTCCGGCATCGCCGTCATGGGCATACTGCGGAAGCTTCGCGTCTTCCCTGCATTTTTCTATATGTATATCAATCATTTATCTGACCTCCGGGTAAGATCGTATAGTTGCAGATGACATCAAAACCCATATCTGCGATCTCTTCTGCGATTATTACGTCCATTGGATTCTTTGCTCTGCCGTAAATGGTGCAGGAGCAGTCAACAGGATGAGGGATGACCTTAAGGCTTGTCCCCTCCCCTTCTCTCTTTGTCTTAAGATCGAAAACAGCCTTTGCTCCGCAGAAATTGCAGGGTCTCTGGTTCCTGCCAGCCGCGCAGAAATCAGACTGCATCCACGGGATGAGACCTTCGGTGTGGACAATGAGCGTAGGCTTCTTATCTTCGATATTCTTTGTCTCTAAAAGATTTCTCAGATCCTCGATAAGATCGTCAGCATTTACTTCATAAGACATCATTACCGCATCAGCATATTCGATCGCATGCGACAGCGACCTGCTGCTGTAGATATTGGCTCCGGCGGATGCGAAAAGCTCAACGTCCTTAATGAACTTTCTGTCTGATAAGAGCCTTGATGTCATTACGGCTCTGAAACCGCTTCCGAGATCAGCCTTAAGTGAAGTTATCGTCTTTTCGATAATGCCGTTTAACTTATCGTGATGGAAATCCGGAAGGAACAGAACAAACTCTGCGCCCTGGTCTTTAACGAATTCTGTTGCGAGCTCATAAAGCTCGGGAACTGCCATGTCATAGATGCTGAAAGCATAGATATCAGCGCCTTCTTCAAGGATCGTCTCATTGAGACGCAGAACAGGATATGTATACATATTCCTTATCTCACCGGTCGCTTCCGGAATCTCACCGAAATACTCGGACTCATCGACATAATCAAGTCCGTAATTCTTCTTGAAGGAAGATATCACGTTCTCTTCAAGAGCATCGAGAAGATCACGTCTTAAAGAATTGATAACACTAACCGGGCAGTAATAATCTTCAACACCAATAAAATCAACGGAAGAAACATCGAAAGGCGTATCCAAAGTCTTGCCGAGCTGTTCGATTATTCGTGACTGCTCCAAAGCTTTACCTGAGTAATCTTCAGGAATATCTACTGAAGCCTCAGATGATGTCTTATACGCAATGCCGCTTAATACATAAGCCTTAGCAGTGATAGCGGAACCGTTGTTTTCGAGAGATATCCTGACAGGTGTTCTTCTCAGATCCTGCTTAGGAATATTTATCTCATGGTTCATAAGGAAGACTTCATAACCCGGCTTAAGCTTCTTGATCATGTCCGGATGAAGTCCCTTGATATCAAGTCCTGTAAGGCCTGTATTTGTTTTACCAACTGGAAAAGAACAGATCTCTTTTGCCCTGTCCCTTATGGAAAGGAAATCGCCCTTCATAGGCTCCATTGAGCCCTGCTTGATACCGACGGTTACGATTCCTTTTCCGCTGTCGAGACGGCTTATACGGCCGATCCTTATGCCGTATTTGCCGGGATATTCACCGGAGAGCAGCTTATCGTCCTTGCTTCCGCTCAGATACTGCAAAGTAAATGAACCGCCTCTGTTGAAGTTAACGAGAAGATCAGTCCTGATCTCCTTAATCAGATCTTTATTGAGAGTTCCTTCGTAATACGCATCGATCATGCGGCGGTAGCAGTAAACTGCAGACCTTACATAGTTGGCATCTCTCATTCTGCCTTCGATCTTGAGGCTCTTAACTCCTGCCTTGATAAGTCTCGCAAGATAATCGGAAACATCCCTGTCCTTGGGAGATAAGAGATGACCTTCCCTTAATCTAAGGCCGTCGTAATATAACGCATACTCTTCCCTGCAAGGCTGCGCGCATGTTCCCCTGTTACCGGATCTAGTGCCGCTCCTGTTCATCGCAGAGAAAAGGCAAAGACCTGAAACGCAAACGCAGACAGCGCCGTGGGCAAAGACTTCCGTCTCTATTCCGTAGCCTGCTGCGATCTTAGATCTGGTGCTGATCTCGTCAACGGATAATTCCCTGGGAAGCACTACCCGGTTTACGCCTAACTCGGAAAGCTTCTTAAACTCATCTGCCGAATAGACATTCATCTGCGTGCTGCAGTTGATGGTAACATCCGGGAAATCCTTTGCGAGCTTTATAAGGACCGCGAGATCCTGGATTATGAGTCCGTCAACGCCTGCGTTTACTGCTTCAGCGACAGTCGGATAGAATGTCTCAAATTCCATGTCGCTCATAAGCGTATTTACGGCAAGGAAGATCTTGGAAGATCTCGCGTGGGCATAATCTATGCCTTCGATAAGCTCTTCCATTGTAAAGTTGTCAGCTCCCGCTCTTGCGGAAAACTCTTTCAATCCGAGATAAACGGAATCGGCTCCGCTGTCAACGGCAGTCTTAAGGATCGCCAGGTTGCAGGCAGGAGCCAATAGTTCGATTCGATTATTTTTTGTCATCGGTACCTGTTGTCTTTAAATGATCAAACAATCCGCCGGAGCTTACCTTCTGGGCAAGTTCTTCCATGGGAGTAGGCTTGGTATCGGGATTCTTCTCGCCCGCTGCAGCCCTTTCCTTTGCCTTGTAATATGCAAGTTCAGTCTTCAGTGCGCTGTTCTCAGTTCTCAATGAGATGATCTGGTCACAAGCTTCGAAAAGAGACATAATCGCTGTCTTGTTCGTGGCAATATAAGGATTGTTCTTCTTGGTGTCTTTATATATCTCGTCAGCCAGCGCGCCGACCTTCATCATGTGTTCGTAACCTGCATCCCCACTCCTTACAAGATACTGAACACCGCCTATCGTGATCTGGGCACTTTCTTCCTTTGCTTCGCTCTCGCTGACTGCAGGCTTTGTGCGTGCCTGGATCCTTTCTTCCAATGTCATGACCTTCTTCTCGGTCACTGTCTTGGCTTTGATCTCGCCTTTGTAGATCTGCTTATACTCGATAATTGCGGGGGCATCCTTTTTACCCTTACGCTTGTAAGAGCCGTCAGAATATTTGCCGAGCAGACTGGCATTGGATTTTCTCATAAATGACCTCCGCATATTAGAAGTTAAATTATTATAACACTAATGACTTTGTGTACCTAAATATCGAAAATACCCTCATTTCGGGATGCTCTTAAAGAGCGCAGCGAACATATCGGGAGGAAGTTCTTCAGCCCTTGCATTCTCACTTATGCCAAGAGATTCAAATGCTTTACTGATCTCATCAGAAGATGCATACGAAGAGATATTCTTCCTGAGCATCTTTCTTCTCTGCGAAAAGCAGGAGTTAAGGAACTTAACAAATTCAGGACACAGTACATCAGCACTGTCTTTTCTGGTAAAGCTAATTACGGCTGAAGTCGTATTGGGCTGGGGTACAAAAGCAGTGTGAGGAACTGTCAGTTCATACCTGTAATCGCCGTAAAGACTTCCGAGAATTGAAAGAGGACCGTACTGTTTTGTTTTCGGGCTGCAGTCGATCCTTGCAATAGCTTCTTCTTCGACCATGAAGACCATCTTCCGGGCATTGGAATATTCTCCGAAGAGCTTTTTCA
Organism: Ruminococcaceae bacterium AB4001; assembly: GCA_000621765.1. Classification (GTDB taxonomy): domain Bacteria; phylum Bacillota; class Clostridia; order Saccharofermentanales; family Saccharofermentanaceae; genus Saccharofermentans. The sequence continues at coordinate 77,564 of KK211345.1, read as the reverse complement.
TGATGTCCGTCATGACATAATAAGGAATGTTGCTTACGACTACATCAACGGTATCAGCATCATCAGAAATTACCTTAAGGAAATCAGCATCTACTATCCCTGCGTTCTTTACATTAGCTTTGAGATAACCGGCAAGACCGTGATCGATCTCATAACATGTAAAGTTATCCGTAAGTTCAGATATCGGGAAAGTAATGCTTCCCAGGCCCGGGCCGATCTCGATTACATGGTCTTCCCTTTTGATCTCACAGAGCGAGACGATCGAATTGATAATGTTCTCATCACAAAGGAAATTCTGCCCGAATCTCGATTGGGGCAGAATTCCTTCTGATGACATTATTTCTTTAATAGTCTCTCTGTTCATTATCACAGGAAGTAAGCAACACCTGATTCAAAGATCTTCTGGTACTTATTGCCCGGGATGTTCTTTGTAAGATCAGCCTCATATCTTTCGGTATGACCCATCTTACCTAAGACACGTCCGTCGGGTGAAGTGATACCTTCGATAGCGCAGATGGAACCGTTGGGGTTGAACTGCGTATCGGATGCATAGTTACCGTCAAGATCCACATAGCATGTAGCGATCTGTCCGTTAGCAGCAAGCTTTCTAACCAATTCCTCAGAAGCTACGAACTTACCTTCACCGTGTGAAATCGGGATGTCGTAGATCTCACCGGGTGTTGTAAGTGAGAGCCAGGGACTGTTATTGGTCATGATCTTGGTTCTTGCATACTTGTTCTGGTGTCTGCCGATGTTATTGAATGTAAGCGTCGGGCTGTCAGGTGTCATGTCGCAGATCTTTCCGAAAGGAACGAGACCTAACTTGATCAGTGCCTGGAAACCGTTGCAGATACCGAGTGCAAGACCGTCTCTGTTATCGAGGAGATCCGAAATTGCATCAGCGATTCCGCTGTTTCTCAATGAAGCCGTGATGAACTTACCGGAACCCTCAGGCTCGTCACCTGCGGAGAATCCGCCGGGGATCATCATGATGTTTGCTTCGCGGATCTTTGCAGCAAGCTCAGCGAATGACTCGTTGATATCATTCTGGTTCCTGTTGCGGATGACGAAGATCTCAGCCTCAGCGCCTGCTCTCTCGAATGCTCTTGCAGAATCGATCTCGCAGTTGTTGCCCGGGAATACGGGGATGATGACCTTCGGCTTAGCGCCCTTTAATACACCGGGAGCTGCCTTCTTAGGCTGGCCTGCCGTATAAACATCGATCGCAAAAGGCATTTCAGCAGATTTTGCAACTGTAGGGAAAATCCTTTCGAGCTTTCCTTCGAATGCCTCAAGAGCTTCCTTGCCGGAAAGGCTAGCGCCTGCGAATGTGAAGTCACCTGTATCGTTTGTAGTACCTAAGAACTTACCGCCAGCCATCTCGACCTTATCTACTGCATTTCCGTCTGCAGGGATAGCTACGATGATGGAAGCCAGTGTCTTGGAGAAGAGATCAGCTTCAGTGAGCTTATCGGAGAAATCGAAGCCGAGCTTGTTACCGAAGCACATCTGTGCAACTCTTGCTGCAACACCTGCGCTCTTAACTACTGCTGCATTCTTGATCTCGCCTCTGTCGAGGAGTTCCTTAACAGCCTTGATGACTCTTAATATATGATCCTTCTTGTATGAACCCTTTCCGTCTCTTGCACACTTGATGAGATAGAGTTTCTGGCCCTTGCCTGTAAGCGTTGATGTGATGACCTTGTCTGTCGTGGACATACCGACAGCGAAGCTTACGAGCGTCGGAGGTACGTGAATATCATTAAATGTACCGCTCATGGAGTCCTTACCGCCGATTGCAGCAGTACCGAAATCGAGCTGAGCCTTGTAGCTTCCGAGGAGAGCAGCAAGAGGCTTGCCCCATGACTCTGAGCCTGTCATTCTCTCAAAGTATTCCTGGAATGTGAGTCTTGCCTTCAAAGGATCAACGCCCATTGCAAGGAGCTTTAAGAGTGACTCTACTACTGAATGGTAAGCACCTGCATAAGGGCTCCATTCCATGTAGTAAGGATCGAAACCGTATGTCATAACGGAACAGTCGTGTGTCGTGCCGTGATCGAGCGGGATCTTTGCAGCCATACCTTCCTCAGGTGAATTCTGCATCTTACCGCCGTAAGGCCATACAACTGTTGCAGCACCGATGGAAGAGTCGAATCTCTCGATAAGGCCCTTTCTTGAAGCGCCGTCGAGAGAATTGAGAACACCCTTAAGGCTCTCAGCGAAATTGCCTTCAACAAAACCGTTGGAAGGTGTGTCGAGATATTCGCCTTCACCTGAAGTAGCACAATCAGCTTCAGCATACTGTGCAGCGCCGTTTGTATCGATGAAGCTTCGGGGAAGGTTAACGATCGTATTTCCGTTCCAGACCATCTTCATTACAGGCTCTTCGGTTACTTCTGCAACTACAGTTGCTTCAAGGTTTTCCTTAGCAGCAGCTGCCATGAACTTTTCGAGATCTGCAGGATGAACTACAACAGCCATTCTCTCCTGTGACTCGGAGATGGCGATCTCAGTACCGTCAAGACCGTCGTACTTCTTCGGAACTGCATCGAGGTTGATCTGAAGACCTGCAGCGAGCTCGCCGATTGCAACGGATACGCCGCCTGCACCGAAGTCATTACATCTGATAATGAGACGTGTAACTTCAGGATCCCTGAAAAGTCTCTGGAGCTTTCTCTCCGTCGGAGGATTACCCTTCTGTACTTCTGATCCGCAAGTGATAACTGACTGAGTATCGTGAGCCTTTGATGAACCTGTAGCGCCGCCGATTCCGTCACGTCCTGTCCTACCGCCGAGGAGAACTACGATGTCTCCTGCCTGAGGTCTTTCTCTAACGATATTAGAAGCGGGAGCAGCACCAACTACGGCACCGATCTCCATTCTCTTTGCGATGTAACCGGGATGGTAAACTTCGTCAACGAGGCCTGTTGCAAGACCGATCTGGTTACCGTATGAAGAATAACCTGCAGCAGCGGTGCGGCAGAGTTTCTTCTGTGAAAGCTTACCCTTAAGTGTGAGCTCAACAGGTACGGTCGGATCGCCAGCGCCTGTGACTCTCATTGCCTGATATACGAATGATCTTCCTGAGAGCGGATCTCTGATAGCACCGCCGAGACATGTGGCAGCACCACCGAAAGGTTCGATCTCGGTAGGATGGTTATGGGTCTCGTTCTTGAACATGAAGATATAATCTTCAGGCTTGCCGTCTACTTCGATTCTGATCTTGATGGAGCATGCATTGATCTCTTCTGATTCATCGAGATCATCGAGCTTACCGTCTCTCTTGAGTTTCTTGCCTGCAAGAGTAGCAATATCCATGAGGCAGATGGGTTTTTTAGAGATCCTGTCGCCATAGACCTCTTCCCTGTCGGAAAGGTATTCCTTATATGTTTCACGGATCTCAGCTGTGAGCTCATCGTCACCGTTGAATCTGATGTCTGTGAGGTTTGTAAGGAATGTTGTATGACGGCAGTGGTCTGACCAGTATGTATCAAGAACACGGATCTCGGTAACTGTAGGTACTCTTCCCTGTTCCTTGAAGAAATCCTGAACGAACTTGATGTCTGCAAAGCTCATTGCAAGACCCATTGTCTTTCTCATGCCTTCGAGATCTTCATCTGTCATATCGAGGAAGCCGTCGATGTTATCAACTGTCGTAGGGATATCGTACTTATCAACGAGAGTTGCAGGCTTTTCAGCAGAAGCCTCACGGGCCTCAACGGGGTTGATGAGATAACCCTTGATCTTCTCCTTCTCTTCATCGGAAACTGTACCGTAGAATGCGATGATCCTTGCGCACTTTACGATAGGTCTTTCCTTTGCAGTCATGAACTGGATGCACTGTGCAGCGGAATCAGCTCTCTGATCGTACTGGCCCGGAAGTGACTCAATGATGAGCACATATGCTGCATCACTAAGATCAACGGTCTCGTCGTAGAGGATATCTACCGGAGGTTCGCTGAATACTACGGGCTTTGCATTAACGAACTCCTCGTCTGTAACGCCGGAAACGTCGTAGCGGTTGATGACTCTTACCTTTTCGATGCCTGATACGTTAAGATCGTATTTGACATCGTGAAGGATTCCGCCTGCTTCAACGTTAAAGCCTTCTTTTTTCTCTGACAGTACTCGTCTTACATCATTCTCGTTCATAAGGTTTCTCCTTGTGAAATTTAATTACAGGTTGTCGGCGCTCTTAGAGAGCAGTTCAGTATTGAATTTGAGGAATCTCTCAAGGCCTGCGCTGTCGAGAGATCCGTGTGCAAGTTTAGCCTGGTCGTAGATGTGCTGAGCAAGGCGGTCAGCCTCTTCTTTCCTCGTGCCCATATCTTCCAAAGCCTGAAGCTTGACGATGAGCGGGCTGTCGGTATTAACTACGAGTTCTTCTGTCTCAGGGAACATATCCGCGAGTTCTTCTTCGGACATCGTACCCATCGATGACATCATTCTCTCATACTGGGCGCGCATTTCCTTCATACGGCGGTTATGCTCTGCTTCCCTGATCAGTGCGGGAAGATTGTCTGTGCCCATCTGCTGAGCGAAAACGATGAGCTTCTCATCGCCTACGGCAGCTCTGAAAAGATCCTTGAGCTTATTCTTTGTCTCTTCATCGGACTCTTCGCCGGAAAGCTCTGAGTCGACTCTCTTGAACTTGTAATCAGGCTTCTTCATCTCGAAATAGGACATGAAGTTGTTGTCGATCTCTTCGTCCATTACGACAACTTCATAGCCGTCCTTCTTGCTCATCTCGACATAAGCAGCCTGAGCCTTGGGATCTGTTGTATATCTGATGGTCTTCTTATCATCTGAAGTAAGTTCTTCAACAGTCTTGAAAGCTCCGTCAACGGTCTTAAAGAGGCAGACGCCTTCGACCTTCTCGTAGAACTTCTCTTCTTTCATCATGCCGTATTTAACGAATACGGAGATGTCAGACCAGTATTTCTCAAAGTCTTCTCTCTGCTTCTTGAACAGTTCATTGAGCTTATCGGAAACTTTCTTGATGATGTGACCTGAAAGCTTCTTTACGTATTCGTCCTGCTGGAGAGCGGAACGCGAAACGTTCAAAGGAAGATCTGAGCAGTCAAGGCATCCCTGAAGGAGGAACAGGAAATCCGGAATGATCTCCTCGATGTTGTCTGCAACGAAGATCTGGTGATTATAGATCTTGATCCTTCCGTCAAGAGACTGATAAACATTGTCTGTTTTCGGGAAATAAAGGATACCCTGCAATGTGAAAGGATAATCCATGTTGAGGTGGATCCAGAAAAGAGGATCTCTGCCGTCGTTGAATACACTGTGATAGAACTGCTTGTATTCTGACTCGGTGCACTCGGAAGGTTTCTTTGTCCAGAGAGGTGACTTGTTGTTTACCGGAACATAAGATACCGGAGAAGGAGTAAATGTCTCACCTTTTTCCTCTGCTTCCTTCTTGCGCTTCTCTTCGTTCTCCTCATGTAATCTGTCGGACTTAACATCAACGAAATAAATATCTGCAGGTGCGAAATAGCAGTACTTGCGGATAGTCATGCGGAGCGTAGCAGAGTCAAAGATCTTGATAGCGTCTTCTGAGAGCTTTAACGTGATGACCGTGCCTCTGGTCTTCTTTTCGGAGGGCATGATCTCAAAGTCCATACCGTCATTAGACTTCCAGATGACAGGCTCTGTATCATCCATGAAACTCTTTGTGTCAATCGTTACTTCATCGGCAACCATGAAAGCGGAATAGAAACCAAGGCCGAAGTGGCCGATGATGCCGGTCTTGTCTGTTGATTCCTGCTGATACTTGGTAACAAAATCCAAAGCGCCCGAAAATGCGATCTGATTGATGTATTTCTCGACCTCATTCTCAGTCATACCGATACCGTTGTCTTCAAATGCGATAGTCTTGTTATCATCATCGTAAGTTACGGTGATCTTATAATCCTCTCCTTCAGCCGGCTTTTCAGCCTTGCCGAGCTCGACGAGCCTTCTGTGCTTTGCGATCGCGTCTGCACAGTTAGACACCAGTTCTCTTACGAAGATATCCTTATCTTCATAGAGCCATTGCCTGATAACCGGAAAAATATTTTCGGTTGTAACCGATATCTTTCCTGATTTTGCTTCCATTTATACCACCTCCAAAATGTTATCCGATCAAACGCGCCTATTGGCAGCAATATATTCAGATGTATATTCCTGATACATCTTCGAGATCATCTTCAAAACTTCATTTGCAGATGACTTAAACTCGTAATCATCGATATATCTGACCGGCAGTATGTCAAATGGCGTACTGCTTACGAATACTGCATCAGACTTAGGATCAAGTTCTTCGGGCTTAAATGTACCTGTCTGAAGTTCAAGACCTGAACGCTTTAAAGCCTCCATGACTCTCTTCCTGGTAATGCCGATAAGGATCTTACTGTCAGGTGCAGAATAGACTTTGCCGTCCCTGATCACGAAAAGATTTGACATCGAGCCTTCATAGAGCCTGCCTTCGTTATCTGTAAGGACGAGCTCGAAAGGAAGTCCGTGGGAGTTTTCTTCCTTGAACTTCTCATTTACTGTTGTCTTATAGTCGCCCCTGAATATCTTAAGATTGGGAGTTTTTCTTTCCCAATTAAGGATACTTGTATTAATTCCGTTTTCGAAATGCTCGGCTGAAGGCAGCGTGATGTCAGCCTGATGTATAAGGAGTACTTCATTTGTAAGTACTATTCTTACGGAACCGTCCTTTACGCCGTCCAAGTCAACGAAGCTGTATGCTTCATCCAAGATCCTGGATGTGTTGACCGGGAAGTTTTCGAGCCCTCTGACTGAATTAACAAGTCTTGCAAGATGGTCTTCAGCGAATAAAAGAACACCGTCTCTTACCCTGACGGTCTCATAATAGATCTTAGCTTCTACTGGTCTTTGTAATGAATCAGTGAGTTCGGAACTTACTCTGTAATACTTTCCGCAGTAAAGAAAACCTCTGCCCGTCAGATGTTCCATCAATGGATACGCCATTTATTCAAAAAATCTCCCTGAGAAAGATAATTGCATATTATGCCACATATGATTGTATACAAATGCACCTTTTTTTACAAAATGATATGGATGAAAACATGCACAAAAAATATCTTATTATTCTTATTTGAATTTATATGCCGACGAGATTAAAATCTTCTTGTTGACTTGTAAGGTAAGCAAGTGTATGATATGCGAAGTTTATACAAAAGCATGCATAAATATTCATAAGTTGGAGGTGCCATATGGCAAAAGAAAAATTCTTACTGGCTTATTCAGGCGGACTTGATACATCCATCATCATCCCGTGGCTTCTTGAGCATTACGACTGCGAAGTAGTTGCATATTGCGGCGAAGTTGGAGTTGGTGTTGATCACGACTATCTCGAGAAGAAGGCTCTCAAGTGCGGCGCTATCAAGTGCATAATCGAAGACATCACAGACGAGTTCGTTTCTGACTTCGTATACCCTACTCTCAAGGCTAATGCAGTTTATGAGGGCAAGTACCTTCTCGGTACATCCATGGCACGTCCTGTTATCGCTAAGCACTTCGTTGAGGCAGCTCACGCTAACGGATGCACAACGATCGTTCACGGCTGCACCGGTAAGGGTAACGACCAGGTAAGATTCGAGCTTTCCATCAAGGCATTGGATCCTGACATGAAGATCCTCGCTCCCTGGAGAATCTGGGACATCAAGTCACGTGACGAAGAGATCGACTACGCTCAGGCACGCGGAATCGACGTTCCCGTTACAAAAGAGAACAACTATTCCAAGGACGAGAACCTCTGGCACCTCTCTCACGAGGGTATGGATCTTGAGAATCCTGCAAATGAGCCTGACCTCGATAAGATCCTTGAGCTCATGGTATCACCTGAAAAGGCACCTGATACTCCTACATATGTAACGATCAAGTTCGAGAAGGGTATCCCTGTAGAAGTTGACGGACAGAAGCTCTCTCCTGCTGATCTTCTCAGATACTGCAACAAGGTTGCTGCAGCTAACGGCGTAGGTATCGCTGATATCGTTGAGAACCGTCTCGTCGGTATGAAGAGCCGCGGTGTTTATGAGACTCCCGGCGGAACACTTCTCTTCGCTGCTCACCGTGAACTCGAGCTCTTAACAGTAGAGCGTGACACGATCCACTATAAGGATCTCGTAGCACAGAAGTTCTCCGAACTCGTTTACTACGGTCAGTGGTTCCACCCCTTGAGAGAAGCTCTCTCCGCATTCGTAGACAAGACACAGGAAGTTGTTACCGGTGAAGTTAAGATGAAGCTCTACAAGGGCAACTGCACTCCCGCAGGCACAACATCACCCTTCTCACTCTACGATCCTGAAATCGCAACATTTGAGGCTGATGACGTTTATAACCAGGCTGATGCAGGCGGATTCATCAACTGCTTCGGTCTCCCGATGAAAGTCAACGCAAAGATGAAGCAGAAGAACGGTCTCCTTTGATCTGACTTCTGACTGATCAAGCAATCAACGCGGCTGCCTCAATCCAAACTGAGACAGCCGCTTTTAATTTCGAGGTAATCTGTTATGCAACAAGAACTAACCGGATATCAATTTACTGATGAGATAACTCCTGCCGAATACATGGCATTCAGGAAAGCCGTTGGCTGGGCCGAATTCCCTTTGGAACAGGCCGCAGAAGGTCTTAAGAATTCTTATACATGCTGCATCAGAATAGACGGAAAACCTGTTGCACTTGGCCGCGCACTTTGGGATCACGGATATGTCGTATATATTGCTGACGTCATAGTCCTTCCCGAATACCAGGGACAAGGTCTTGGCAGGATGATAATGAAAAAAATCATGGAAACGATAAACAGCTGGCTCAAACCGGGTTACAGGATCATGGTCAGCCTGGTTGCTGCTAAGGGAAAAGAGGAATTCTACGAGAAGTTCGGATTCTTCAGGCGTCCCAATGAAGAAAAAGGATGCGGCATGTCACTCTGGCTTACTGGTACAATTGATTAAAGGAGGAAACATATATGGAAATCGAATACAGGCTAATGAAGATCGAAGACTATGAACAGGCTTATGCACTGTGGATCCTCTGCGGTAACGGCTTAAATGATAAGGATGACTCGCGCGAAGGTATCGAAAAATACCTTAAGCGCAACCCCAACACCTCATTTGTTGCCGTTTGTGGCGGCAAGGTAGTTGGTGTAATATTATGTGGTCATGACGGAAGGCGCGGCATCATACAGCATGCATGCGTATCCTCTGATCACAGACGCGAAGGCATCGGCGGAAAACTTGTTGAACTCGCACTTGATGCATTAAAGGCAGAAGGCATAAACAAGGTATTGCTCGTAGCATTCAAAAAGAACGCCGGAGGCAACGCTTTCTGGGAATCACAGGGATTCACACTCCGTGAAGATCTGAACTACCGTAATAAGGCATTGGCCGAAATGGTCAGGATCGATCCTGATTACGTAAAGGAATAACAAAATCTATATGTCCGGGCAATGACCCTGACAAAAGGAGTATTAAAGATGGCAAAGAAAATGTGGGCAGGACGCTTCGAGAAAGCAACCGACAAGGAAGTAAACGACTACAACTCTTCTCTCCCCTTCGATTGTAAGATGTACAGTCAGGACATAGAGGGATCCATTGCTCATTCCCAGATGCTCGCAAAGCAGGGTGTCATTTCAGCTGAAGACGCTGAAGCTATCAAGACAGGTCTTCTTTCAATTAAGGAAGATATCGAGAGCGGAAAGCTCACGTTTGATTCCGATGCAGAAGACATCCATATGTTCATCGAAGAAGAGCTTACCAACCGCATCGGTGACGCAGGAAAGCGCCTTCACACAGGACGTTCACGTAATGACCAGGTCGCTCTCGACCAGCGCCTTTATCTGGTCGATGAGGCCGGCGAGATAACCGAGCTTTTGGATGATCTCATCGATACTCTGGTCGACATCGCAAAAGCCAATACAGAGACATATATGCCCGGCTATACTCACCTTCAGAGAGCACAGCCCATCACTTATGCTCATTATCTTTCAGCATATATCGAGATGTTCAAGCGCGACATCTCACGTATCAATGAAGCCAAGGACCGCGCAAATATCTCACCTTTGGGTTCAGGCGCTCTTGCAGGAACAACGTATCCTCTTGACCGTGAGTTCGTTGCTGACCAGCTCGGCATGAACGGCGTTACCCTCTGCTCACTCGATGGTGTTGCTGACAGGGATTTCGCTATCGAATTCGCTTCTGCCTGTTCCATTCTCATGATGCACCTGTCCAGAATGAGCGAAGAGATAATCCTCTACGCTTCACAGGAGTTCAAGTTCTATGAGCTTGATGATGCATACTCCACCGGTTCTTCAATGATGCCTCAGAAGAAGAATCCTGACGTTGCTGAGCTTACAAGAGGTAAGACCGGAAGAGTATATGGCGACCTTATCTCACTCCTGGTTATCATGAAGGGACTTCCGCTTACATATAATAAGGATATGCAGGAAGTCCAGGAAGCAATGTTCGACTGCATCGAGACAGTAAAAGCTGTTCTTCCGCCCTTCACCGGCATGATCAGGACCATGACCATCCGCAAGGACAACATGGAAGCAGCTGCTCTTGGCGGTTTTACTAACGCAACTGACCTTGCAGACTATCTCGTAAAGAAAGGTCTTCCTTTCCGTGAGACACACGCAATCTCAGGCAAGCTCGTTCATTACTGCATCGAAAACGGCATTTCACTGCTTGATGTATCACTCGATAAGCTCAAGGAGTTCTCACCTGCATTCGAAGAAGATGTATATGATGCAATCTCACTTAAGACATGCGTTGAAGGCAGAAGCCTTATCGGAGGTCCTGCACCTGATACGGTTAAGAAATATCTTGACGAACAGTAATCCTTACGAATTAAAGATTTTAAGACGGCCTGCCCTGAGTTTTCGAGGCAGGCTTTTTTCATGATCATATTTTTATTGCCCGAATGCTCGGCGATTTGCTCGGCATGCGCCGAGCTTTTAGCCGAGGTTTTAGCTTAAAAATGACCGAATGCTCGGGGATTTACTAGGCATACGCCGAGCTTTTAGCCGAGGTTTTAGAAGAAAACTTACACAAAAACTTACGGCTAGGCCGCAACTTTGCCGTAACTATTAAGGGTTTATCCAAAAACTTACACATAAACTTACGGCCCAGCCGCAACTCTGCCGTAACTTTTGAGGAAACGTGACTTCCGGAACAGCTGGATATCTGAACATCTGAACTTATTGCATCCTGCTATTTCAAATAACATAAAAGAGGCACCCCACATCGGAGTGCCTCTTTAGAAATCAGATAATCAGATCAGAAAATATCAATCTTCATCCTCTTCATAATCTTCTTCATCTTCCTCTTCGTCCTCAGTTTCGCCATCAACGTAGTAAGAAACATTACCTTCCAGGTCAACATTGAATTCAACGAGGTCTGTCATCAGGTAGTCACGGTAAACGTCTTCGATGATGAACGCATACATGAAGTCACCCTCAAACAGCAACGAATAAGAAAGCTGCAGTTCGCCACTTACCGTGTAAGCCTGACCCTCATATAACTGCTCTGTAAAGTTTCCTTCTTCATCGAAAACAAGACTTGTATAGAGCGGAACGATCTTGTCGCCTTCCTTGATCTTTTTGATGTTTCTTGGTGCGGCACCGGACTCGTCAAGACCATCGCATGCTCCTTCGACAGTGACGGTACCTTCTTCAATATCCAAACGGATACGAAGGTAAGTATCTTCTCCGTTAAGGCAGACGGGTGCTGAGAAGATAACGTAATCGCTAGTCGTGTAGACGATCGTCATTGAAAGGTTCTGACCGTCAGGAAGCGAGATCCAGTAACCGTCAAAACAATCAGCGAAATTACCCTTTGTCCAATCGCATTCGACATCATAAGTATCGCCAAGGAGGATAACCTCATTCTCACCCATGACCATATAGACCATCGCGTAAACATCGGATGTATGATCGAGAGAATACTTTGTCAGTGTAAAACTAAAGGTTCCCTCTTCGTTGAGAGAAGGAGCTTTTAAGAACTTGATGTGCTTACTCTCACCGGTCTCTTCAAAATTGTCGGCATAATTGTAGTGATCGGTAACAGTGGATTTGTTTCTGTAAACACAGGAAGAAGAATCGTAATCGTAGTCACTGTTCCAGAACCATAAACCGTCATCGTCATAGTAATAGTCATCGGAATAAGAACTGCCGAAATGATCAGATGAGTAGTATTCATACTGTTCGTAATCAAGTGAATCATCATCCACATCTTCCCAGTAATCAAATTCTTCGTCATAGAGATAGTATGTCTCTTCGTTCGCGTCGTAGTAATAATACTGACCGTCCTGCATGAAGTAGCTGCAGCCGTTTTCGGTATCCTGATAGAAGGAAGAAGCCTGCTCCGTGTCAAAACCGCTTTCATCGCTGTAGTAGATATATGCACTGAAATCACGGCGTTCAATAAACGAGAGATAGAAAGGACTGATGCAGACATCGCTGAAGATCTGAAGTTCGTTTGAACCATTGAGGTTTATGGGAAAATATAACGAAAGACCGCATGCATCGGGATGGTCTGTGCCGCTGACCTTATAGATAACAGCGGAATCGACGGCAGAGATTACGTCTTCAATATTGGTAGAATAACTACCGCAGGCATCACAGAGACCGACAAGATCGATCATGTTGGTGTAGCCTTCTTCATCGTTGTTGCTGCCGAATGTCTCGGAAGATTCGATCTTACGGATCATGGTCGAAAGCTTGTCAGCATCCACACTGCTCTCGTAAATGCCTTTCGCGAAAATATTAAAGCTGCTCAGTACGCTGTCGATCTGCATAAGATCAATAACAGACAGAGTGCAGCAGTCGGAATCTCCTTCAGCAACACAGCCGTCATAGTAGGAATCACAGACAACCATGCCGAGTTCCTCGCCGTTAGCTTCAGGATTTTCCACAAGATAATTTCCGATCTCAGTGTAATTCCAGCCAGCACCGGGCTCTTCCTCCTCGGAGGCATACATGTAATACGCATAGTTAGCAAGGATATTGGCAGCTTCAACATTACCCATGAGGCATGCGTCAAAACCAATAAATTCCCACTTCTCACTCATATACTGCGATGCAGTAAGAAGCGCACTGTCGAGTTCTCTGAGAGAAAGCGAATCCTGATCATGTCTCTCATCGAAGCAGACACCGTAGATCGTTCCGTTACCGTGATTCCAAAAGATAAGGCCCATGTTGTCAGCAGGATAATTCTGGATGCCCCATGTAAGGAAATCAGCCAGAGAGTTTGAATCTGCCATATTAACATCAGCGCTTTCATAAACGCATGAGAGGTTTCCGTCTTCAACCAGGAAACGCTGGCACTTGTTAGGATCAATGCCATCGTATGTCCAGCTCTGTGCACCACCGGTCTGAACGACGAATTTTATATTTTTATCGCTTTCTGCTTCACACATCTCCGATATATCAGCTACGGCAGCGCCGCCGTCTGACTCAAGGTCAGAGCCGCATACATAGACCAGGATCGTCCATGTACCGGGATCTCCCATCGGATCGCCCGGATAATCAGGACGCATAATGCTCATCTCGCCCGTCTCTTTATTGACGGACATCTGCATCGGATTAACCTCACCCGTTCTGTATTCAACTTCTTTAGTGGTTGTGGTCATATCCGGAATATGGACATAAGATTCTTCTTCACCAAAATCACAGGCGCTGAAACTTAAGACCATAACGCCTGTCATAACTGCGGAGATAACTTTACTGCCGCTGAACTTTTTTAACTTCATAAATCCCCTCCAGAAGCATTAATTAAACAAATACACTATCTGTAGCATTTTACCACTAAGCATTCTTTTCTGCTCAGGACATTGAAAATTCTTTTGATATATAATGAAAAAAATGACCCGGGAGGCTTTCATGAGCGTATTTATTCCGTTTAAAACTTCTGAACCTGTTGAATTCAAGGAACCTAAAGTTGAAGGAACGCTTGAAGCAGAGTTCTGTGGAAAAGCAGAAGTTTTCGAATATGACACATCACTTTATCAGACTGAGGATGATCTTAAAGCTGCCATCAGATCAAACATCAATCCGATAGCAAAAGACAGCTTTGAGAATTGGCCGACAGACAGCATCGTCGATTCAAAAACGGAAAGACTGTTAGGCAGTTATTTTGAAGAAGCCTTACAAAAGATTGGGATCACAGCTACTGTTGAGATCGATTCTTTTAAATTGACCGATGAATCCCAGGAAAAATACAATTCTTCGGAAGCTGCGGATATTCTTGCCCCATTCAGGAAGAACCAGCCGACTTTAGACGACCTGGCGCCTGAAACACACGGACCGGTAGTAATGATCGAAACCTACTCTTCAAGCCACGGAATGACTATGAACAGCGGTTCTTCAAACAGAGAATCAGTTACCTGGCAGGATGACGGAACCGTAATTATACAGCGCTCCGACAGCAGCTACGAAAAACAAACCTTCTCAAAATACATCGGTGGAAAAGAAGAAGCAGATAAACTTCGCGCATATGTTGCTGAGAGCCGAATTGCGGAGATGGCTCAGATCAAACCCATCCCATTCCCTTTCGCCATGACTGATTACTCTTCCTCGTCGCATATGACATTCACATTCGATGACAGCGCCATCACAGGTGAGAAAATAGTAACCCGTACCATTGACCGCAGCTCTTTCTGGGAATTACAGACCAAAGTGATCAGAAAAATAGATGAGCTGATTAATGAATGCATAAAGACCGGAAAAATAATTGATTTAAGCGAGCAGGAAAATGAAAACGCGAACCCGGGTATGATTTTTGGCAGTATTGGCATGATGCCGGGCAATCTTCCGCCGGCTCAGCCGGCTCAGCCTTCGCCCTCCATTTCGGCAAATGCGCCTGTTTCTGCATCCGGAGAAACATGGAAATGCAGCTGCGGCACCGAGAACAGCGGAAAATTCTGCTGTAACTGCGGATGCGCAAAGCCAGTGGCTAAATGGAAGTGTCCTAACTGCGGCTCCGAAAACGAAGGCAGGTTCTGCCCCGAATGCGGAACGGTCCGTCCGTCGTAAACAGTTAATTTACCTTTCCATCAGCCAGATCTCAGATGAATAAGGCTGCAATGTTGATCCGCCGCCGAAATCATGTATGGTGCCTGATATCAGTTCTTTTGCCTGACCACACCCTGCATCAAAGTGCGCAGTATAAGGATTGGAATCCATATTGATCGCGACCATAACTCTCTGATCTCCGGAGTTTCTCTCAAAGATGCACTGCTTATTCGTAAGCACTACGATCCTTAAGCCGCCGTAATTAAGCGCATTGCTGTTCTTTTTCGCTTCGGAAAGCCTTGCGATATGGTCAGTTAATCCGTTCCATTCGGGCTTGTCAAAACAGGCACGGAGAGCAGGGTCTCCATCTTCTTTTCTGGCCTTTGCTCCCCACTCAGAACCATAGTAAACACAAGGGATACCGGGCATAGTAAACACAAGTGTATAGACGAGAGGAAGACATCTTTCATCGTTTAAGATGGATGCGATCCTCGTTACGTCATGGTTATCTGCAAATGACAGGAGATGCGCTCCCCTGCATACCGTCCAGTCCTCAGGTCCGAAGAGACGCATGAGAGAATGCATTATCTCGAACATGTTGGATGAATTAAAAGATGAGTAAATGCCCTTATAGCACTGATAATTTGTAAGAGAATGAAGATGCATCTCATTGAGCATCCTGCCGTATTCACCATGAAGCACTTCACCTAACAGGAAGAAATCAGCCTTCTTGGAATCTGTGAATTCACGGAGTCTTCTTAAGAACTCGTGATCAAGGCAATAAGCAACATCGAGCCTTAATCCGTCGATATCAAAGAAATCGATCCAGTAATTAACCTTATCGAGAATGTGGTCAATGACTGCAGGATTTCTTAGGTTGAGCTTTACGAGATCGTAATTGCCCTCCCAGCCTTCGTACCAGAAGCCGTCATTGTAATTGGAATTGCCTTCGAACGAAAGATGGAACCAGTCTTTATAAGGAGAATCCCAGCGCTTTTCCTGAACGTCACGGAATGCCCAGAAGCCTCTTCCGACGTGATTGAAAACACCGTCAAGAACAACTCTGATTCCTTCTTCATGAAGTGCGTCAACGACCTTTTTAAAGTCATCGTTCGTGCCGAGTCGCGTATCGATAAGACCGTAATCTCTTGTGTTATATCCGTGTGTATCTGATTCGAATACGGGAGAGAAATATATGGCATTGATCCCGAGTTTTTTCATGTGAGGGATCCAGTCCAGGACTTTTAAGATCCTCGATTCGGGAATTCCGTCGTTCTCAAAAGGAGCTCCGCAGAATCCCAACGGATAGATCTGATAAAACACTGATTCTTCATACCACATTTATAGTTTTCCTTCTTTCTTTTCTTTAGCTTTTAATCTTATACACGTTATGGCGCCGGCAAATCCCATCAGGAATATGATCAGCACTACGGCAATACCCGAATACTTCTCGATCTTCAGTGCAATTAAAGAGAGATTACCGATATCTCTGTGAGACAATGCCCACTCAAGTGCCAATAAGGATATCA
Organism: Ruminococcaceae bacterium AB4001; assembly: GCA_000621765.1. GTDB lineage: Bacteria > Bacillota > Clostridia > Saccharofermentanales > Saccharofermentanaceae > Saccharofermentans. The sequence continues at coordinate 61,007 of KK211345.1, read as the reverse complement.
GGGCATCGGTAATTCCGATCTTGCGAAGCGATACGGCTGTAAGGGATTGGGACTTGTGGGCCTTAAACATGTTGATGATCGCAAGTAAGCATTTATAAGCAACATAAATACCGAATGCATAGATAAGTATGCCGTGATAATCGTGAAGAACATTGAGCTCAACGATTATGTAGACATTAAACGCTATCAGCAGATCAAGGAATATCAGGTTCCTTGAAAACTTCCTGTAATTCCTTCTCTCACTGAAGCGCTTTTCCTTAAACACAGCTCCCCTGCCTGCTCTGTAGAGCACATTTACTCGGAGCAGGAACAGAAGAAATGTATAAAGAGACATGATTAGAAGCCAGATCGATAATGTTAAGACCGACATCGCAAAAAGAAATCCGGAATATGCGATATCGAAAATGATCGAAGGCAGAGTAAGCGCAACAGTCTTGCGCTTATAATCCGTCACATATTCCCAAAAGCGTCTGGGCTTAGATTTCTTAGGAATCGCCGGCTCGTCACTCTGAGTGTTATCAGAGAGCACTTCTTCATCCGGGATCTTTACCTCTTCTTTTTTCATCAATATCAGTTGCGCATTGAATGTATAGGTGCAGGTATCCTTCCGCCTCTGTGTATGAAATCGGCGCAGGAAGCACGGTTAACATCCATGATGGGAGCTGTACCCAACAAGCCGCCAAACTCAACGCTGTCGCCGACTGTCTTTCCGGGAACGGGAATAAGTCTTACAGCTGTCGTCTTATTGTTAAACGTACCGACTGCCATCTCGTCAGCGATAATGCCTGAAATGGTCTCAGCGGTCGTATCACCGGGGATGGCGATCATGTCGAGACCGACTGAGCAGACGCAGGTCATTGCTTCGAGTTTTTCGAGCTTCAATGAACCGGAACTTGCAGCAGCGATCATACCCTCATCTTCGGATACCGGAATGAATGCACCGGAAAGACCGCCGACATAAGAAGAAGCCATGATACCGCCCTTTTTGACCGCATCGTTAAGCATAGCGAGTGCAGCAGTCGTACCCCATGTACCGCAGGTCTCAAGACCGAATTCTTCAAGAAGCCTTGCTACTGAGTCACCGACTGCAGGCGTGGGCGCAAGGGAAAGATCGATGATTCCAAACGGAACCTTAAGTCTTTCGGAGGCTTCCCTGGCAACGAGTTCACCGACTCTGGTGATTTTGAATGCAGCTTTCTTTATAGTCTCTGCGACCGTACCGAAATCTCTGCCTCTTACCTGCTCTAATGCATGCTTTACGACGCCAGGACCGGATATACCTACATTGATAACGCATTCAGGCTCGCCGGGGCCTAAGAAAGCACCTGCCATGAACGGATTATCCTCAGGAGCATTTGCAAAGACAACGAGCTTAGCGCAGCCTAATGCGCCTTTATCTTTTGTGGCTTCAGCCGTCTTCTTGATTATCACGCCCATATCACGGACAGCATCCATGTTGATGCCTGTCCTTGTGGATGCAACATTAACACTGGAACATACAAGTTCCGTTGCTGCAAGCGCATCAGGGATCGATTCGATAAGGACTTTATCAGAGTTCGTATAACCCTTCTGTACGAGAGCGGAAAAGCCGCCGATGAAATTGACTCCGCAGGTTCTTGCTGCTTTATCCAGGACCTGAGCAAAAGGAGTATAGTCCTTAGCGCCGCAGGCTGAAGCAACTATTGAAATCGGAGTAACGGAAATTCTTTTGTGGATGATCGGAATACCGTATTTCTTACTGATGAGCTCTCCTGTCTCAACAAGCTTTCCTGCATATCTGCAGATCTTGTCGTAGATCCTGTTGCAGGATTCCTCAACTGTCGGAGCAGCGCAGTCCATAAGCGATATTCCCATCGTGATCGTACGGATATCGAGATGCTGATCGTTGAACATCTGCATCGTCTCTATAATCTCATGATCGTTAATCATATAACCCTCTCGAAAACTTATCAGATAGTATGCATGGCATTGAACAGACCGGTGTGTTGGATAGTAATCTGTACACCGAGCTTTTTGCCAAGCTCAGTCAGCTTTTCGGAAATGTCGGATTCTTCAATGACGACATCCTTAAGGTCTACCATCATGACCATCGTAAAGATGTCATCAAGGATAGTCTGGGAGATATCATTGATATTGATACCGTAATCTGCCAGAAGCCTTGAGACATCAGCGATAATGCCGACACGGTCTCTTCCCAAAACGGTAACGACCGCAGTATTCTTTTCACTGTTCATATATAGTTTCCTCCTTACAAGAAGAGAATTATTAACTGAGACTATAATAACTCAAATAGGAAAGATTTAGATTGTTTTTAAGGAATCGAGCAAAGAAACGGCAAGTTTATTAGCGCATTTTATTCCGTCAATCGCAGATGACATGATGCCTCCCGCATATCCCGCACCTTCCCCGCATGGATAGATACCGCCGACATTGGTACTCTCGAATGTTTCGGGGTCTCTTACAAGCCTTACAGGAGATGAACTCCTGGCCTCAACTGCGGTCAATACGGCATCAGGATCGTCAAAGCCCTTGATCTTCCTTCCCATGAGCCTTACGCCGTCTTTAATGGTATCAAGGATTTCCTTAGGAAAGACTTCTGAAAGATCTGCAGTCCGGATTCCCGGCATATAAGAAGGCTGAACCTTTCCAAAGCTTTCGGTGACCTTGTTTTCCATCAGATCGCCGTATCTTGTGCACGGAGCTTTTCCGGTGCTTCCACCGGCTGCAAACGCAGCATGTTCAAGTGTTTCCTGGAATCTGACGCCGTCAAGGACGCCTTCGCCGTAATCGTTATGGTCAACGGGAACAAGGATCGCGCTGTTGGAGTTTACATTGTCACGTGCCCTTAAGCTCATTCCGTTGGTACAGACACTTCCGTCATCGCTCTGCGCAGCAACTACTTCTCCACCAGGGCACATGCAGAATGTATAAAGCTTACGGCCTGTAACAGTATCACATGAAAGCTTATAGATTGCGGGAGTTATGTCGGGCGAATACTCAGAATCGAAACCAAACTGGGAATTATCTATGTCAGACCTTAAATGTTCTATCCTGACGCCTACCGAAAACGGCTTCGACTGCATGTTCAATCCGAGATGCTCAAGCGCCCTGAATGTATCCCTGCTCGAATGTCCTATAGCAAGGATCAGCTTATCGCATTGGATTTCATAAACAGAGGAACTGTCCTTTACGGTGATGCATTTGAGCCTTCCCTTTTCAGTACCATATCCCATAAAAGTTGTATTGAACCTGACTTCTCCGCCTAGCGATATTATATCGTTCCTGACGCCCGTAACGACCTTTCTGAGCTTGTCCGTTCCGATATGAGGATGAGCATCATATAAGATGTCGGAAGGCGCTCCGTGCATTATCAGGGACCTTAAAACGAAATCCTTAAGACCGGAACTGATACCTGAATAGAGTTTTCCATCTGAAAAGGTTCCCGCTCCGCCTTCTCCGAACTGGATATTCGAATCTTTCTTTATAGCGGCTCTTCCCTCTTTGAAAGCTTCCGTATCTTTTATGCGTTGTTCCATTTCAGGACCGCGCTCGATCACGATCGGCTTTAATCCGTATCTTGCGAGGATCAGCGCTGCATAAAGGCCGGCAGGACCGGTACCAACAACGACCGGACGCTTAAATTCCATGCCTTCACCAAAGCTATCCCTGTATGGCATGGCATTTGCGAATATCCCGTCTTCGCGCGCTTTCCTGTCTTCAGGCTTAATGAAATCAAACCTGTAGCAGATACTGACTTTTCCATGTCTTGCATCGATGAATTTCTTAGAGATATCAAGAACAGCAATTCCTGCTTCTATATCTTTCACACCCTGCTTCATGGCTTTATTGCCAAAACGTTTTATATACCTGAAGATAAGAATGGAATCAGGTGTCTTTTCAGGTGATCTTTCAGATGAAATCTCAGGCTTTACGGTTATCTCAAACATTTTGAGATATTCCTTCCGCAGCAAGAGCAGCAGATGTCCATGCCCACTGCAGGTTATAACCGCCGCAGATACCGTTTACGTTAACAGCCTCACCGATCAGATAAAGCCCCGGAAGATCTTTGACCTGCATGTTATCGTCAAGTCTTAAGAGCTTTAATCCGCCCGAAGATACCTGGGCCTTATCGACATCACCGTATCCCGTAACAGGTATCGGGAATGCGCAGAGAAGATTCGATAATTCGGCGATCTGGGAATCGTTAAGTTCTCTTAATGTCATCTTGTCACACTTAAGCCCCATCTTCTTCATGGCGAAATCCGTGATATTGCGGAGCAGCATGCCGGACAGGGCGTCAGCACATGATCTGTGCGCATACATCTGTCTTCTGATATAGATCATCTGGAATATCTCGCCAGCGGATTTTCCTGTCAGATTGAGTATGGCTTTGACGTCTTCTTCGCCGTTATCGATGAGCCTTACGACAGCATCTGAAACATCCATTACGCAGATGCCGGATATACCGCCTTCCTTAGTAAACAGGATCTCGCCTTCAGACTGTGCCCTGACTTCACCTTTGCCGTCAACGATCTTAACATCACCCCTGCATCTTATGCCAGCAAGACCTTTGATCCCGGAAATATCGGAACTAAGTGATGTAAGCGCGGGCCTATATGGAACAAAATAAGAGTTGTCGGTAATCTTCTTGAGGAGCTTGGCTGCATCGCCTGTCGAACCGGTAGCAGGATATGTGATACCACCGGTCGCTATGACGACATTCTTGGCAAGGAAATCCTTCTTAGATTCTGTCTTTATCTCGAAAATGTGACTGTTCTCAGTAATCGAAGTCACACGCTCCTTAAGCTCAGTCTCAACGTTGTTATCGGAAAGATAAAATCTAAGAGCGTCAACAACGGTAGAACTCTTGTAGGTCGAAGGATAGATAAGAGAATTCTTCTGCTCCAGGACAACACCAAGGATATTCTCAAAGAAATAGCATGTATCCGCTTCACCGAAACGTTCAAAGCATGACGCGAGCTTGTCCGGATCGTCGGTATTATATCTGGAAATATCGATATCGGAATTGGACAGATTGCATCTTCCGCTGCCTGTAAGCGCGAGCTTGCGGCCGACTCTGGGGCCAGCTTCGATTATCAGGATCTTGCGGCCGAAATACAAAGACTTGGCAAGTTTGGCTGCACAGAACATGCCTGCAGCTCCACCGCCTATAATTATGCAATCGTATACGTTACTCTTCATGTGCCTTCCCTGTTGATCTTAGCCAAAGCAAGTGTTCTTCCGAATTTCGTCTTATCCAAAGGCCTGCAGTCAAATTCCGCGAGCAGCAATGCCTTTAATTCTTCGAGATCTTCAGATTCACCGTAAGTTATCTCTACCTCAAGTTCGCATATATCCTCAGTTATTGAGCCGTCGGTACTTTTGATGGTGCCGCTGTCAAAACATGCTTCAAAGCGGCTGTTTTTATACTCTAGCTCATACAGAGTTCTTGTAAACGTATTGGAGCATATCTCGTAAAGATCTGATTCTTCTATATCTTCGAAAACCTTATCCAGAAGGCCTGTTGGATCCTGATCTTTAAGGACAGCGTGCGATTTAAACTCATCAATATGGAATTCCAGTGTGCTGCTGTCCATATTCCACTCATAACGTCTGTGAAGTCCGTTGCTCGTGCCGCCACCATATTTAAGAGTGAATTCGTAACCGTCATCAGTCTCAGTGGAATAGTGTCTGACACGGAGAGAAGCGCCCTTATTAAGTAAGGACATATTCTTATCGTCGCGATATGAATTTTCGAGTGTCATGACCTTAGGAGAATCAGGATCAGCGCAGTATTTAAGGAACAGGTCAGATTTGGTGACCTTGTTAAGACTTTCCTTATCCTTAAATCCGAGCTTGATTTCTATTTCCATAAGATCAACGCCTTAATTTATCGTATGGACGCCGCCCGTGGAAACGACGCAGAGCTTATTTCCCGAAAGGAATTCCATCCTTATTATGTCTTCATCTACAGAATAATCGTTGGTAATCGTACCGGAAGTGTTGTAGATGAAAACTCTTCTGTCGACGCTGATAGCATAATAGTTACGGTTCTGGGCAACGCAGATGATCTTGGCTCCGATGTTGGAATTATAGATCATGCTATCATTAGAGTTGATTACAGCAAGCTTATTAAGCTGGCTTATGCCGTCGGAATATGTAATGAACAGGTTGTTTCCTACATTCTTTACAAAACCGATAGCAGAGAAATCGTAGTTCATTTTCGAGAGCTTGTCGTCTTTTACTTCGTAAAGAGCATTGGAAGTAAAGCAGCAGAGCTTGTTGCCGACATAGCAGAGAGAAGCAAAGATGACATTGTCATCAGTCGTATAGACGGCGTTATCGACAACATCATATCCCTTGCTGGTCTTATTGAGAGAGAATACCCTGACGTATGGGATGATGACGGCGCCGCTGGTATTGATCGTAGATACGGCGATCAGTGAAGCGTCAGAATTGAAAGCGCAGCATACCGGGAAACCTGAGTTGTAAGATGTCCACACAGCGAGCTGCTCACCTGTACTGTCGTAAATCGCAACGTCACCGAAAGAATCGCTGCTTCCGCAGATAACTGCCACATAACCGTTATCTGACATGTGCACTGCTTTGACCGGGTTCTCTGTAGGCTTGCTGAACAGAACACCATCCTGGTTCAGAATGGTAAAACTGTAGCCGTCACGGTCGAAAACTGCGACATTGTTATCATACGTAATGCACTGGGGATTCTGGTAAGAGATGGAGTGTGAGAACACTTCGGAACCTGAAAGAGTGAGATAAGCGATACGCTCAGTCGTAACCTTGATGACACCGTCGCCATAAGGATAAAGCTTCTGGGCTTCCGAGTACTCACAGGAAAAACCGCCCTGAGCAGAGAGTTTGATCTGGGCATCAGCTCCGGCCATGGAATCAATCTTTTTCGAGACAAGGATGATCAATACCACGCTGACAATGAGCAGAGTGGCAAAGATCGTGACTGCAACAGTCAGGCTCTTCCGGATAACGGCCTGGGAAATGGAATCATTATTCTGATTCTCAGGCGCGGTATTCTTTTCGTTTTTCAATTTACTTTCAACACTGTTTTCCATTTTCTTATTCTTCCACCGGTATGTCGTAGATACCATTGATATTTCCTGAAATGGCCTCACTCAGGAGCTCGTATGCACTCCAGCAGCCATAGCTGTATGTATCACTTCCGCCGTAATTGAACAATTCTCTCGAATATACGTAGAAGCTCATATACTCACCGTTTTTGTATACATAGTAAGAATCACTGTCCCTGGTATAGAACTCATAGAGCGTTGTGTTATATGTCTTATCGACAAAACTGAATGAGATCACGGGACCTGGTGAAGTATCAATAACAGCATTAATGTCTGTTCCGCCGATCTTGATGCATGCAATGCTCTCGAAAAGAATCGAGCAATAGGATCTTCCCGTAGAATCCGATATCTTGGCGTTACGTCCGTCAAGTTCTACCGTAGCAGCTTCTGCCGTAATAACACTTCCCTCCGGAACATCAAGAGTCAGTTTGAACTCCCTGTCGCCGTACTTACATGTGATCGAAGAGACGTCCTTTACATAGCAATAACAAACGTAAGGATCGATAAGGACTGTCTCCTGCAGCTCAAGACCTTCGATCTGCAAGTCAGAAAGCTTGAAACAGTTGTCCATTCCCTTTACGTATCCGTAGTAGAAACCGTTAACCTTCCTGCCGAGGAAGAGTTCAGTTGCGCTGCCGTCATTCATCGTTAGGATGAAATGATATTCCGGAGCGTCAAGACCGTACTTAACAAGGTCCTGTTCTTCGATATCAACGTATTCGGCGATCTCAAGACTTGTGATACGGTCCATCATGGTACCGAAGTAAGGACTTGCCGGATGATCGTAAGGCTCATAGAACTGGAAATTGGCAATACCGGAATTTGTGATAACTACATTCGCATCGAGCGATAAGCCGTCTGACTTTCTTTCAAAATGAACGGTCTTAAGATCCGAATATGAGATGTCGAGCACCTTGGTATCAAGGAAATTGATGGCAGTAAGACCTGCCTGCTCAAGTTTTATCACTGCAACGGAATAGATATCCTCAGAACCTGCCACATACATGTAGCAATACTTTCCGTCAGGAGACTTATCTCCCAGGAACACAGTCGTATCGGTGCCGTCTAAAGCCCTGATCGTAATGGTGAATGTCGGATGATCAAGACCATACTCGGAATAATTGCCGTTACCTGATACTTTGGAATTGCATGAGAAAGACGTGAGCAGATCTACATAGTTTGAAAGTCCGTTCTGCGAATATTTCTCGGAAGCAACTGCATCATCACCCTGATATTCGAAGAATACGATACCGTCAGAGTCAAGAGAACACTTAACAACTGAAGTATGTCCCGTATCCCTGTTGTATACCGAGAGTGTGGAAATATCAGCCGGATTGAAATAAACGACATTTATAAGTCCGCCGTAAGTTTCCTCAGGAACCTTATTGCCAACTTTTTCGACAATGACATATATGATCATGCCGATAACCAGCGCGATCAATATGATAAACGGGACAATCAGGTTCTTAACAGACTTCATATCAGAGATTCTTCCTCTTTGAATATACGATAACTGCCACTGAGATTAGAATGACAGGAATGAATACCATGAAAATTACGAGCATCAGAGTCGAAAGAGAAGTTGTCGACTTTGAGTTTGCAAGTGTATAGCTGTCAACGAGCTTAGTAGGAATATTGATTCCGTCGAGCGTCTGAGCGCTTACAAGCTCCCTGATGCATGATCTTAAAAACTCAACGTTATAGTCGTTAAGACCGTAACTGTTGATATATTGGTCAGACGTGAAGTTAAGCGTACCGAAGACAAATGCTTTCGCGCCATCTGCATTAGACGTCGAAGAATACATTGCAGCATAGTACTGCGCTGTCGTGATCATGCCGTTATCGACTGCTCTTCCCGACTCATCGACTTCGATGGTTGCTGCATTATCACTTGTAAGGAGAACAGGCAGCGCGGTAAAACCCGTGTTGGGGTTCTCTGCATAAGCAATTGATCTTGCATATGAATTGTGCAGGACCGGCGAAGACGAATAATCAGCGAAAGGCTCGATAGCCAAAACGTTGGAATCGATAGGATAACCGCCGAGCTGGTATGTAGGATCGTTCTCATAGATGAGCAGATGTTGGATGTTGATGTTCATCTGGCTTAAGAGAAGGTTGAGCCTTACATAGCTCTCGTTAGCGTTATATGTGCTGTAATCAACGGCAACCAGAAGCTTTCCGCCTCTGCTGATGTAATCGCTCATTGCGACATACATCTTTTCGGAGATATCGGAATTAGGGCCGTTCAGGATAAGGAGCGAACAGTCATCCGGAACAGTAAAGTTCTCGGATACCGCAAGAGTATCAACATCAATAGTCATGGAGTTAAGGATCTTGGTGATGTTCTCGTTGCCCTCTTCCTTAAGTCCTGTAACGATATAAGCCTTTGCAGCATAACCGTTGGTAAGTACATTCATTGCATTGGTGAAAGTGTACTCTGCGTTGTTTCCTGTAATGAGATAGGAATTTGTGGTCCTGAAATAGTTCTCATCATAGGAATAACAGTCGATCGGAGCGATGACCTTAAGATTTCCGTTGTACTCGATAACGAAGTTCTCAGCCTGTTTTGCAAGATCTTGGGAATTCGTAGGATCAAGCTGGTTGATGATCGAAGGATGCTCAAGAGGATCGATATATTCGACAGTAACCTTACCCTTTGAAGTCTTCACATAGTCATCAAGCAGCGGAATGATGTACTGATACTTTGTGTTAGCTACATTTTCGGGACGGTTGAAAAGTCCTACGATCCTGATGTGCGTATCAGCAGAAAGTGAATCAAGATAATCAGCCGTTAACTGTGAGACGGAATTCTGCGCCGTATCAGAGAAGTCAAATGTCATGGCTTTTCCGAGGATCTTATCGAAAAGGATGTTTACGAGCAGGATTATAGCTGCAAGCAAAACGACCGAGCCGATCGAGAAGAGCTTCATCTTTTCAGCTCTGACATCATTATGCATATTTTCGTTGTTGTTTTCTTTACTCATAATGTCCACCCCTCCTCAAGCCTGGCTCCAGCGCTTCTTCTCGAGCACTCTGTATGTCATGTAGAGGAACAGGATACCGATGCAAAGAAGGAAGAAAAGCGCTGACACGGAGAATACTCCAAGGCGGAAATCCTGAGTCTTTGCAAAAGGATCGAGCCAACTGATCGCACTTCTGATCGCAGTTCCGACAGCTGATGCCGATTCTGAATTTACTCCGATGGCGGAAGCAACAGAAGTAACGGCTGTTCCGGTATAATCACCGATTACTGAAAGAAGCTGTGTGATAAGGATGAAGATGAATGCAACGATAGCAGATACGATCTGATTGTCAGTGATTGCAGATGCAAACAGTCCCATCGAGATGAACATAAATGCCATGAAGAAGAATACGATGATCGTTCCGACAGCGCCAACGCCGAACACGCCGCCGCATGCAAGAGTAACGATGATGTGGATGACTACATTGAGGAACATAACCGCATAAAGCGCGAATGCTGCGAGCACCTTGCCTGCAACAACCGAGAAAAGACTTACGGGAGTCGTGTAATAAAGGATCTCCGTTCCCCTCTTCTTGTCTTCTGCAAGAAGTCCCATTGTGATGATGGGAACGATGATAACAAAGAAGGATCTCAGTGAGATGACTTCGCTTCCGATATTGACTGAACCGCCGGCGAACTGCGAATAGAAAATGAATCCCGCAAGGAACGAGAAGATCGAGATGGCAACATAGCCAACCGGGGATCTGAAATAAGATAAAAACTCTCTTTTGAAAATCGCGTACATTTATCAAATCCTCCAATCAGCGTGCCGTAATGTTGAGGAATACTTCCTCAAGTGAAGGATCAAGCGAACGGAACTCAAGAATCGGCCAGCTTTCCTTAGCCATCAGATAGAAAATGGATGTCCTGACATCGGCAGAGTTATCATTAACTATGCTGATCTCAAGCTGGCTCATTGTGTTGTCCGTAAGACGCGGTGTTGCAGACTGTACGCCCGGGAGCGCACGGATCTTAGCCAAACCCTCCTTAAGCGGTCCTTTGAATGTCAGAAGGAGTTTGCTCTGGCCTGAAAGTCTCTTTGAAAGATCGCTGATAGTGTCAACTGCGGCAACTTTGCCTTTGTTGATGATAACAACCCTGTCCGCTACTTCCTGGATCTCTGAAAGAATGTGCGAACTGATGATGATCGAATGGGACTTAGCAAGTGACTTGATGAGCTTTCTGATCTCAATGATCTGATTTGGGTCAAGACCTACCGTAGGCTCGTCCAGAATGAGAATGGAAGGATTTCCGACCATTGCCTGGGCGATGCCGACACGCTGCTTATATCCTTTAGAAAGGTTGCCTATAAGCCTGTTATAGACTTCGGATATCCTTACAAGGGATACGATCCTTTCAAGCTGCTTTTTACGCTTATCCCTGGAAACGCCCTTAAGATCGCAGACGAAATCAAGATACTCAGCTACGGTCATGTCGTTATAGAGCGGCGGATTCTCAGGAAGATATCCTATCTCCTTCTTAGCCAGTTCAGGCTCTTCAAGGATATCGTGACCGTTGACCTTAACGGTACCCGATGTAGATGAGAGATATCCCGTGATGATATTCATTGTCGTTGATTTACCGGCACCGTTAGGACCCAGGAAACCAAGAACTTCATCGTCATTTACTGTGAAAGAGATACCATTAACGGCTTTTTTATCGCCATATCTCTTCACAAGATTGTTAATCTCGATCATTGTTACCTCCAGGAAATAGAGTACAACTTATATTATAACAAAATAAGAAGAAACAAAAAGGCGAAAATATAATAAGGCCGGATTCTTACTTGCGGAGAGTAAGTTCTACGGCAAAAACCTTTGTATCGATGTTCTTATAGCCGAAAACACTGAGCTTTGAGCCGTTGTCGCTGACGAACAGCTCAACCTTTTCTCCTGCCTTGACTTCACTGTTGTAATTGATCACCAGGTCTTCGATCTTCGACACATCATAACCGTTCTTGAAAAGAGCATCGTAAGCCCAGGCAGTATAACGCGAGTTATTTACGTGCCTGTTCCGGTCAAGCTCATTATAATCGGCATATTTGATGATAACGGGCTTTTCAGCAGCGTCTGCGACGTCATTGCGCGCCGGAAAATAAAGCTTCTGACAAGGTTCGCCGAATGCCAGCCTCGTATCCTGAATGACCGCAGGCGGAAGATCCGTTCGCTTATTGGCAATAACAGGTCTGTGAGTATTCCAGTCAGCAAGGATCCAAGTAGATGAAGCCTTTCCTATCAGTCTGTCGTCAGAACTGTAGATCTCAAAATCACGGCCATAGTAGAATTTATCGATGAAATTAGCCCATGTCCTTATACGGAATGTCTCATGCCAGGAAGGAAGCTCTTCTATATGGAGCTTCATCTTCAATATGATCCAGCAAATACCGATCTCCTTAAGATATGTCGTGCCGTAACCGATGCTGTTGGAGCTTCTCTCAGCTGCCTCCTGAAGGTCGCCAATGAGAGAAGAACAATAGAGCTTATCACCTATTCCGCACTCGGTCGCCTTACAGCAGACGTCCATATCAGTATATTTTGCGATATCACTCATCTGCTTTGTCCTTTTTCGCAGCTCCTAAGAGTCCGGGAATGACCTTGGTCGCCCTGGGATTATATCTCCTGAATACCGGATACATCTCAGGCTTGAAAATGAATACAACAACGTATTTACGTCCGTCATGATTAACAAAGCAGTACCAGTATTTATCCTCGATCGGATAATCCATAAGGTCCGTGAGTTTGACTTCAAAATCAACATTGGACTTATCGGACTTAAATCTGTCGGATGTGACAGGTCCGATATATTCGCACTCTTTAAGTGAAAAACTTACGAGATCGCTGCGCTTATCCTTACCTGTAATTACCGCACAGTCGAAAAGCTCATTGGAGATCTCAAGTTCATATTCTTTCTTCTGGTGCTTTAGCAGCCAGACCAGACCGAAAACGAGAGCTACAGCAAAAAAGCTCGTTACCGGGAAGATCTCTGCGCCCAGAAAGAGCGACGGGATATAAATGATGGCGGCGTCAAGGAAAATACAGAAGATAATCGCCGTAACCGTAAAGATCACGCCTTTTACGCCGTTTTTGCGGACTACTAAAGATTCAACAAAACTGTCTTGTAACATGGTTCACCTCAAACAACGTAATTTTAGCACAAATCAGGAGAAAGATTACTTTTTCAGGAACACCATTTTCACATAACTCTCTCCGGAAGCGAGCGTGTATGTCATTACCTTGCCGTAAACGGTTACTGTAACAAAAGTCTCACCGGAAGGATAATTGAAATTATACATGTCATCTCCAAGGTCTTCTAAAACAAGATCAATGGTTTCCGGCTCATCTACACTTGAAAGAATACAGGAATACTGAACGTCCGTACCTTTAATAACATAACATTCCTCTACAATGCCAACAGCTCTGAGCATTCCGGTAGTCATCTCATTACCGTGCGAATCGATCTCATGATCAAGAATCCATGTTCCCTGTATGCCGACGTTTAAATCAGAACGCAAGGTCAACACAAAAACAATTACCAAAATAGTGGTAATTACACCTGCAGAAACAAATATTATTTTCTTTTTAGGCACTCCTGACTTCTTAGACATTCCCAATCCCCATTTGATGTCATATGTTTCAAGTATAACTTATGAATTTCATTTTTCCTTCAATCGCCTTAGTGTTCAAGGTGCAAGAACAGTCCGGTGTGATCAACACACGGTAGAAATTACAGAGAAATGACCGACATGCGGTAATTTTGGAGTGAAAATATGATCTGGATTGGAGTAAAACACAGAGAAATGACCGACGTGCGGTAATTTTGGAGTGAAAAAACGGTTCAACCTAATTCACAGCCATTTGCACAGCAGGCTGTGACTTTACTGTGAAAACCACTTCAGTATCTATAATCAGGACTCATTGCAAAAAAAGAACCGCTTTCTGAATGAAAGCGGCCCTTAAAGTTTATTCCTCTGTAAGTGAGCAACTTGATTTTTCGCAATTTCCGCACAAGCGCGAAGCGCGCGGAGGACTCATTGCGAAAAATTAACGTTGCGAACGTCTTTAATACATCGGCTGCTGAGGCATAGCAGGAGCTTCCTTCTCAGGAATATCCGTAACAACTGCTTCTGTTGTGAGGAGAGTTGAAGATACGGATGCAGCGTTCTGCAATGCTGAACGTGTAACCTTTGCAGGGTCTACGATACCAGCTTCAAACATGTCGACATACTTGTCGTTCAAAGCATCGTAACCTGTGCCGGGTGTGGAATTTTTGATCTTCTCGCAGATAACGCTTCCGTCAAGACCTGCATTTGTAGCGATCTGGCGAACGGGTTCCTCAAGAGCTCTGATAACGATCTTAACACCAGTCTTAACATCACCCTCTGTCTCATCGAGGAGCTTCTCGATTGCAGGAAGAGCATTGATGTATGCTGTTCCGCCGCCGGGAACGATACCCTCTTCGACAGCTGCTTTTGTAGCGTTAAGAGCATCTTCGATACGGAGCTTTCTTTCCTTCATCTCAGTCTCTGTAGCAGCACCGACCTTGATAACTGCAACACCGCCGGAAAGCTTAGCAAGACGCTCCTGGAGCTTCTCTTTGTCGTAATCGGACTTTGTCTCTTCGATCTGAGCCTTGATCTGGTTGATACGTGCCTTAACTGCGCCGTCCTCACCTTCACCGTCAACGATGATGGTGTTGTCCTTGTTGACCTTGACCTGATGAGCTCTACCGAGCTGGTCAAGAGTTGTATCCTTGAGCTCGAGACCGAGATCTGATGTGATTACCTGACCGCCTGTAAGGATAGCGATATCCTCGAGCATAGCCTTTCTTCTGTCACCGAAGCCAGGTGCCTTAACACCAACGCATGTGAATACGCCTCTGAGCTTGTTAACGATGAGTGTTGCAAGAGCGTCACCCTCGATGTCCTCAGCGATGATTACAAGCTGCTTACCAGCCTGTGCGAGGGGCTCGATAACAGGAAGAATGTCCTGGATATTGTTGATCTTCTTATCTGTGATAAGGATGTAAGGCTCATCGAAAACAGTCTCCATCTTATCAGTATCTGTTGCCATGTAAGGTGAAATGTAACCTCTGTCGAACTGCATACCTTCAACAACAGAGAGTTCTGTGAGCATTGACTTGCTCTCTTCAACAGTGATAACGCCGTCAGCTGTAACCTTTTCCATAGCTTCGGCGATCATCTTACCGACTTCCTCGTCTCCTGCTGAAATTGCAGCAACACGCGCGATGTCCTTGGAACCGTCAACCTGCTTAGCTTTTCCGAGGATCTCTTCAACAGCTGCATCTACAGCCTTGGAGATACCCTTTCTGAGGATGATCGGGTTAGCGCCTGCTGCAACGTTCTTCATGCCTTCACGGATGATTGCCTGAGCAAGGAGTGTAGCTGTTGTTGTACCGTCACCTGCTACGTCGTTTGTCTTGGAAGCAACTTCCTTAACGAGCTGTGCGCCTGCGTTCTCATAACGGTCTTCAAGTTCGATCTCTTTTGCGATAGTAACACCATCGTTTGTGATAAGAGGTGCACCATACTTCTTGTCGAGTACTACGTTTCTACCCTTAGGTCCTAATGTAACCTTAACTGTGTTGGCTACCTTGTTTACGCCTTCTTCTAAGGACTTTCTGGCGTCCTCAGCGTACTTAATGTCTTTTGCCATATATAATCGCCTCCAAATTTATAATCAGTCTTCTACGATAGCAGCGATGTCGTCCTGACGAACGATGATGTATTCTTCGCCCTCAAGCTTAACGTTTGTGCCGGCATAATCACGAATGATTACCTTCTGGCCGACCTGGACTTCCATCTTTATCTCATTGCCGTCAACAACTCCACCGGGGCCAACTGCGATGATTTCAGCGATCTGCGGCTTCTGCTGTGCTCCGGAGGACAGAATGATACCGCTCTTTGTAGTCTCTTCTGCCTGAAGTTTCTTTACTACTACCTTATCTGCTAAGGGCTTAATTGTCATAAAAAAGACCTCCAATACAATGAAATTGTGGTTAGCACTCTATTTGTCCAAGTGCTAACCACAACAAAATATAATTCTATTTTACGAGTCTGTCAATACGAATATCAAAAAAAGTCAAAAACGTTAGTGGATGAGATGATCAAGCGGAATATCCGTATCACAGCTGCCCAGAGACGGTGCGTGATTAGGGATCTTGACCTCGTCGAATTCACGTGTTTCGCCGTAGAAATATTCCTGAACGTAAGGGATGAATGCATTCCAGTTGCACCTCATGCTCCATTCGTCTCCGTACATGCCGCAGTTGTAGCAGCCCTCGATAGGAAGCTGGAGATACTGCATCTCTGCATCCTGCAGAGAAGGCAGGAAGTCAAGCGCATATTTCTCGATATCTTTCCTGTCGATATTGGTAACGACAGCGGAAAGGACATCGTCCATGGCAGCAAGCTTGCCCGTTGATGACAGGCTCATGTACTGCTTCATTACGCTTCTTAAGACTTCGATCTGACGCTCCATACGTTCATAGTCGCCGTTACCGACATATCTGACTCTGGCATAACCTACTGCCTGGATACCATTGAGCCAGGTGTTGCTTCCGGTACTGCTGATCTGCGTGGCATTAGGATTCATCTCGCGTACATACTTGTTAGCGACATTCATCTCTCCTGCCGTCATGTTAACGTATACGCCGCCGACTGCATCGATGATGTTAGCCATGTGTGCGAAATTAACATAAGCATATCCGTCGATCTTTATTCTCAGGCAGCTCTCTACGGTTGCCTGCAAAAGGTCAGCTCCGCCGTAAGACATTGCTGCATTGATCTTATGGGGATTTGAATAACCCGGGAAATAAGCATAAGAGTCTCTTGCAATGGATAAGAGCTTAATAGTGCCCTTATTGGAGTCAACTGACATGACAACGATAACGTCAGATCTGTCACCAAGACCTGAAGAGCTGTAGTTCTTGTATCTGCTGTCGATACCGATCAGAAGGAAATTCTTGATCGGCTCATCCTGGATGACTTCATATTTTGTAGTCTCGGTTACATCGGAAAGAGCTACCGTATTACCTTCCTCGTTAACGATCGTAATTACGGCGTTTGAAGCTGTTGTCTCATATGTGATCTTGTTTAAAAGATAATCTTTATACCAGAAGCCGAAGCAGACAACACCGACAACGACACCGAGAAAACCTGCAAGAATTCCTAAAACAATACGGAGCCTGGTCCTCTTAAAAGCAGAATTGACACCGGAACTCTTCTTGGAAGATTTCCTGCGGTCTTTTGAAAAACCGTATTGAAGTCCGGAATCCTGTTCGCCGTCAAGATCCGAGATCAGATCGTCGATCTCAGCACTCCTGCTGCCGAAACTTGAGGTATCAGTAAACTCGGAAGACTGACCGCCGGGTGCTCTGGGAGGTCTGTGCTCCGGTACTGATAAATGCATACCATCGTTTTCGTCAAAACCCATATAACTTTACCTTCATTTTTAGTCTGACAGTCCGTTAGGATTCATGGTCTGCCATTTCCAGCATGAAGAACACATCTCTTCGATGCCGTACTTAGCCTTAAATCCGAGCACTTCTTCAGCTTTCCTGGTTGAAGCATAACAAACAGCTATGTCACCCGGTCTGCGCGGTCCGAAAACATGATTGATCTCATGTCCGCAGGCTTTCTCAAAAGCTTTTACAGCTTCCTTGACTGAAGTCCCCTTACCTGTGCCGAGATTGAAAACACTAACGGAATCCTCTGTCTTCTCAAGAAATTCTATCGCTTTTACATGTCCTTCCGCAAGGTCAACGACATGTATATAATCACGAAGACAAGTGCCGTCAGGCGTATCATAATCGTCACCAAACACAGTAAGACACTCCAATGTGCCGCCGGCAACCTTGGAAATATAAGGGAACAGATTGTTGGGGATTCCCCTCGGATCTTCGCCGATAAGGCCGCTTTCATGGGCACCTACGGGATTGAAATATCTGAGGAGGCAGACCTTCTTGTCAGGTTCTGCCTTAGCATAGTCCTTCAATATCTGCTCGATCATCCACTTTGTCCAACCGTAAGGATTGGTGCATGTTCCGAGAGGGCTCTCTTCAGTGAAAGGAACGTCCTCACTAGAACCGTAAACCGTAGCTGAAGAACTGAATACAAGCTTCTTAACGCCGAATTCAGACATCAGACGGCATACCGTGATGATGCTGCCTATATTGTTTGAATAATAATCCAGCGGAATGCTTACTGATTCACCGACTGCCTTAAGGCCTGCGAAATGGATAACGCTGTCGATCTCATTCTCTTCGAACACTTTGCGCATAGCGTCGATATCGCAGCAGTCGACCTTATAGAATTTAAATCTCTTGCCCGTGATCTTTTCCAGACGGTTCTGTACTTCCATCTTACTGTTCGCAAGATTGTCGGCTATAACAACGTCATAACCGTTCTCAAATAAAGAAATAACCGTATGTGAACCGATATAGCCGTTACCGCCTGTTACTAAAACTGTAGACATAAACAGATCCCCTTGAAGTTTTTCTTGAAAAACATTTAACCACAAACAACGAGAAATTCAAACTTTTGAGCGTAATTCCGCATATTTGCACCATTTTAAAATGGCTCGGAAAAGGTTTTCAGTTAAAATATGAATGTTTATTTCAAGCAGATTTTGGAGATAGTAGATGAACAAACTTATTTACATAGCAGATGATGATGACAATATAAGAAACCTACTCAAGACATTCCTTGAGCGTGAAGGATTTCACGTAACAGGTTTTTCCACTGGAGACAAGCTTTTCGAAGTATTTTCGCATTCTCCTGCAGATCTCATCATTCTTGATGTTATGATGCCCGGCCACGACGGTTTCTTTATCCTTAAAGAGATCCGCAAGACTTCCAACGTGCCGATCATCATGCTCACCGCAAAAGACAGTGATACCGATTATATCCAGGGCCTTGATATGGGAAGCGACGATTATTTCACCAAGCCCTTCTCCCCCATCAAGCTTGTTTCTAAAGTTAAGTCCATTCTCAAGAGACAGGAAGAGATAACCGGAAAGACCGGCGATAAGCCTGATAACGATGCCGTTTATGAATTCGCGGACATCATCATCAACAGAAAAACAAAAGAAACAACAATGAGCGGAAAGCCTTTGCCGCTTACTCCTAACGAATACCAGCTCCTTACGTATCTTATCTCAAACAGGGACAGAGCAGTCTCAAGAGCTGAGCTCTTAGACAAGATCTGGGGTTATGAGACTCAGGTCGAGACAAGAGTAGCAGATGACACCGTCAAAAGATTGAGGAAGAAAATCAGCAAGTCTAATGCTAAAATATCTACTATCTGGGGTTACGGCTTCAGACTGGTGGACAGGACTACTGAAGATTCAGAAGACGATGACGATGACGGAGATACTCAGGACTAATGACTGAAAAGCCTGATAATACACGGGCAAAGACAAAAAAGCCTTTTAGGAATAAATCAGCGATCAGAGTTCCCATCTCACTGCACTTCTATGCAGTTGAGATCGTGGTCATAATTCTGGTCGTTTTTATTATCAATATCTATATTCAGTCGATCTTCAAGAACTACATCGCTTACGAGTGTATCTCCCGTATTAATGTAGCTTTGGAGTCCATGCAGGTCTTCGCCGAAAAGTTCTATGTCCAGCTTGGCGACTCCGCTGATGACACAGACGAAAACGTCAGAGCATACCTCCTCAATTCCATAGCGAAATCCGCAGATATCTCTAACCAGGCAAACATAGTCCTTTACTATCTTGATCCTGATACCAACGAATATCTTGTTCTCTGGCCGACGGCTTCCAATACCGTGGCCTACGTTAACAATGCCAACAAGGTCATCGAACAGGTTGTTGCTGAAGAAGGATATAAGGACTGGGCTTCAACACAGACACTTGATCTGGACGGAGATCTGATTTACTACAAATCCACCGGTTTTACATGGAAAACAAAGACACCGGATCCAAGCGAAGACACTTCGATCGTAACTGAACTCAAGAACCCGGAACTCGAGGATTATTATATCTGCGTTTACGTCAATTCGAGTTCTTACTATTCATTCATGGCTTCAATGACGCTTGCTCTTATCCAGGCTGCCCTTCTCGCCGCCCTGATCGCCGGTATCCTCAGTATGATAATGACATACCCTATCATCTATTCTTCACAGAAGCTTTCGAAATTCGCAAGACGAATTGCAAAAGGTGACTTTAAGCCCGTCAGAGGACATCTTGTAAGTAAGGAACTTTCAGAGCTCGGCGATGTCATGAACCATATGGCATACAGACTCGAAAAATCCGACATCGAGCAGAAAACCTTCTTCCAGAACGCTTCACATGAATTGAGAACTCCTCTTATGTCTATCCAGGGATACGCGGAAGGTCTGAAATACGGGGTTTTCGAAAGCCCTGATGACCGTGATAACGCCATCGACGTAATCATCGCTGAGACAGGAAGACTTTCAAATCTTGTTGAAAACCTTCTCTCCATCTCCAAAATGGATATGAGCCGCAGCGGTAACTTTGAGGTCAAGAAGCAGAATATCGATGCCATCAGGATATGTGATACGATTATCGACCGTGTCCGCGGCAACTTCATCCACGAAGACAAAGCGATCATCAATAACATCTCGATTACAAGCACTTACATCTATGCTAACGAAAATGATCTTATCCGATGTCTCGAAAACATCTTTTCCAACTGCTTAAGGTACTGCAAGTCTGCAGTAACATTTGCATGCATGACGGATGATACCGGTTCTAACGTTATCTTCGAGATCTCTGATGACGGTCCGGGAATAGCACCTGAAGTAATCGATCACCTTTTCGAGCGTTTCTCCAAAGGAGCTGACGGTAAACACGGAATCGGTCTTGCGCTTGCAAAAGCCATAGCAGAAGAACACGGCGGCTCGATAAAAGCATACAACAAGCCTGAAGGCGGCGCGTGCTTTGACGTAACGATTCCCGTCACCTTCTACCGTAACCAGCTGTCAAAGATCAACAACGACAGCACTACTTAAATCTTTCGTTATTATCTGAGATCAAGATAACGGACTGCATTAAAGAATGCGGGCTTTCCGTCATTCATGGCAGCTGTATCAGCTTCAAACTTGGACTTGGCATAAGTCAGATTCTGATAAGTGCTGTGATAAGAGATCAATCCGCTGATAGCTGCCGAGATCGTTACACATCTTCCCTGTATGATCATTGACTGGATCTTAAAAAGGATCCTCGGATCGGAAAACTCGGGAGCGATCGGGCAGTTGCTGTATCCGTTATAAAGGAGCTTTAACTGGCTTGAAAGATCCAAAAGCTTCTCTTTAAGTGCCCCAACCTTTTTCTTGTGGAACTTCTTCTTAAGGATAAACAGAACGATGAGACCTGCGCCAAACAACATGATCACACCGGAAATAATACCGTTATAAAGCTTGGCATCATCTGACCTTGAAATAAACGTGTTATAGACAAATACCAAACCTACCAGGGCAACGATTATTCCCCAGATAAGAGGCGCGTTGCTCGTCCTGGAAAACTTCTTGATATCCTGGTTGCATCTGTCATATTCCTGATAAAGATCTATCTTCGGAGAGAAATGATTGATGAGCTTTCCGCACTCTTCGAGATTTCTCTGTCTCTCGGCAATATAATTTGCCTGCTGATAATCCGGCTGCGGAGGTGCTACATAACCGTATGCATTGGCAATGGGCTGTCCATATGCAGGATAAACTGCCTGCTGAGGATAACCCTGTACGGGCTGCTGGGGAATATAAGGCTGAGCGACCTGCTGTGCGACAGGCTGCGCTACGGGCTGCTGATACTGCTGAACAGGCTGTGCCGGCTGTACGGGCTGGGCTGCCGGCTGATACTGCTGAACAGGCTGCGCCTGCTGAACCGGCTGAGCGACGGGCTGTGCAGACTGAGTCTGATGAGGCTGAACCTGAGGCGTAGCCGGATCAGGCGTGCCAACTAATTGCCAGTTATCATTAAAATCACTCATGTATCTTCTCCCATTCCAAAATGCTAAACCCAATTTTATTACATTTACAAAGAAATTTTCAACTGATTATCCCATTATGCCTTTAACTTGCTTACTTTGCAGATACCTGCCGGAAATATAATTACTGCAAATAAACAACCCCTCCAAAGGAACATCCTTTGAAGGGGCTGTGTTTCAAATCAGATTAAGATCAGACCTTAGGGCACTGTGAAAGAGAAGCCGCGATATCGTCGTCTGTAGGAATGTAATCATCCATGACACCGTCGTTGTACTTCTGGTAAGCAACGAGGTCGAAGTAACCTGTACCTGTGAGACCGAATACAATGTTCTTAGCTTCGCCTGTCTCTTTGCACTTAAGAGCTTCGTCGATCGCAACCTTGATTGCGTGTGAGCTCTCAGGTGCAGGAAGGATACCTTCAACTCTTGCGAACTGCTCAGCAGCTGCAAATACGTCTGTCTGCTTAACGGATGTAGCCTTCATGAAGCCATCAGCATAGAGCTGTGAAAGGATCGTGCTCATGCCGTGATATCTGAGACCGCCAGCATGGTTAGGAGCAGGCATGAAGTTGCTGCCCAATGTGTACATCTTAGCGAGAGGGCAAACACGGCCTGTATCGCAGAAGTCATA
This sequence comes from Ruminococcaceae bacterium AB4001, assembly GCA_000621765.1. GTDB lineage: Bacteria > Bacillota > Clostridia > Saccharofermentanales > Saccharofermentanaceae > Saccharofermentans. The sequence goes on along the minus strand of KK211345.1, from coordinate 38,265 downwards.
TACGAATGAACCTCTTGTTAATGAAGGACATGAAGCAGGCTCAACTGCGATGATCTCATACTGGTTCTCACCTCTGAGCATCTCGCCTACGAAGGGTGAGATGAGACCGCCAAGGTTAGATCCGCCGCCTGCGCAGCCGATGATCATGTCAGCCTTTACGCCAACCTTATCGAGAGCAGCCTTTGTCTCAAGACCGATAACAGACTGATGGAGCAGTACCTGGTTAAGAACTGAACCCAATACATATCTGTAACCTTCCTGAGTTGTAGCAGCCTCAACTGCCTCAGAGATAGCGCAGCCCAAAGAACCGTCTGTTCCGGGGAACTGCTCGTTGATCTTACGGCCAACGTTTGTGTTCATTGAAGGTGAAGGAGTTACGGTAGCGCCGTATGTTCTCATAACTTCACGTCTGAAAGGCTTCTGCTCGTAAGATACCTTAACCATGTAAACCTGGCAGTCAAGTCCGAAATAAGCTGTAGCCATTGAAAGAGCTGTACCCCACTGTCCTGCGCCTGTCTCTGTGGTTACACCCTTGAGGCCCTGCTTCTTAGCGTAATAAGCCTGAGCGATGGCTGAATTGAGCTTATGTGAACCTGAAGTGTTGTTACCTTCGAATTTATAGTAGATATGAGCAGGTGTGCCGAGTGCCTTCTCAAGGCAATAAGCTCTAACGAGCGGAGAAGGTCTGTACATCTTATAGAAATCAAGAACTTCGCCCGGGATGTCGATCCACTGGTCGTCGTTGTTCATTTCCTGCTTTGAAAGCTCTTCGCAGAATATAGGATAAAGATCCTCAGCCTTTAAAGGCTCGCCTGTTCCGGGATTGAGAAGCGGAGCGGGCTTAGTCTTCATGTCAGCACGAACGTTGTACCATGCTGAAGGGATCTCGTTCTCTGATAAATAGATTTTGTAAGGAATTTCGGACATAAATTAGTCTCCCTTCGAAAAATAAACTAAGCTATTTTACAACAAATCTTTACGATTTGCACAAAAACACGAGAATGTAATATCAGAAATTTTTCTTGGCATTCTCGAGCGTTTCGATCACTTTATCACACCATTTGTCGAACTCAGGGTCTTCTTTCATGCACTCCTTGTGGTTCAATATGTATTCAAGGCAGATCCTGACGCCCTTATGCAAAGGCACATTGGTCTTAAGGTCAGGAGCAAGCTTCTTGATTTTCGAGTTGTCGAAAACAACAGAAACGGCTTTATCACCCGTAAGGCTTCCCTCAAAATCGTATTCGGGACCGAATGCCGTAAGGAGTTCTGAAGATACGTGGTATGCCTTGAGCTCAACTCCCAAAGCGTCTGCGATGGTCTGATAGATCTGATTCCATGTAAGGACCTCGTCACCTGTAAGCTGGAAGGCTTCGCCAATTGCGTGACGGTTACCCATTAAGGCTGTGTATCCGACTGCGAAATCTTCGTTGAACGTCAGGTGCCATAATGATTCGCCGTCCCCGTGGATGATGACTGGTCTGCCGTCCATCATGCGCTTTATAACCTGCCATGAACCGTTCTTTCCGTGAACTCCCAAAGGGATAGATCTCTCATCGTATGTATGGCTGGGCCTTACGATCGTAACCGGGAACTTGTCTTCCCTGTATCTGTCCATGAGATATTCTTCGCAGGCGATCTTGTTCCTGGAATATTCCCAGTAAGGATTTGCGAGTGCTGTGCCCTCAGTTATTACATAGCTTGCAGAAGGCTTATGGTAAGCAGATGCGGAGCTGATATAGATATATTGGTTTGTCCTGCCGTTAAAGAGTCTGAAATCTCTTTCGACCTGGTCAACGGTAAAGCCGATGAATTCGCATACGCAGTCAAACTTCATCTGTCCGACAGCTTTAAGGACCGCTTCTTCATCGTTGATGTCGCAAACGATCTGATGGATGTTTTCAGGAACGGTATCCGCCCTGTTTCCACGGTTTATGAGCCATACTTCCCACATGGGATCTTTTGAGAGCCTTCTTACGATTGCGCTGCTTATTGTTCCTGTACCACCGATGAATAATGCTTTCATATCGATTCTCCTTTTATCTGAGATGTTTCGATTTTAGCAAACTAAAGAATTCTCAGATATCAAATACCGCTATGTGAATCCGCATTTTTTTGCCAAATGTGATAAACTTCTGTCGTTATATTATTGATAAGGTTTGGAAAATGAAGACTTCTGATTTTTATTATGATCTGCCCGAAAGACTGATAGCACAGGTCCCTACTGAGGACCGCCTTGCATCACGCCTTCTGGTACTCGACAAGAAAACGGGAAAGACAATAGACGGACACTTCCCTGATATCAAGAACTATCTTCACAAAGGAGATGTCCTTGTCATCAACAACACGAGAGTTATTCCCGCGAGACTTCTCGGTGTGCGTTCAGATACAAAGAGCCCTGTTGAACTTCTTCTGTTAAAGAGGATCGACGATAATCACTGGGAGACTCTTGCACGCCCTGGCAAAAAAGTCAGAGAAGGCAAGCGCATGACCTTTATCCCCGGTGAGCTTGAAGCAGAGTGCGAGCAGGTCCTTGAGAGCGGTAACCGCATAATAAGATTCGAATTCAAAGGTGTATGGGAAGAAGTTTTGGATAAAGCCGGAACCATTCCCCTTCCGCCCTATATCCACGAGAAACTTGACGATCCTGAAAGATATCAGACCGTCTATTCCAAAGATTCAGGTTCTGCTGCAGCTCCTACTGCAGGTCTTCACTTCACTAAGGAACTCCTTGCTGAGCTTCAGGATATGGGCATTGAGATCGCTGAGCTTACCCTTCACGTAGGTCTTGGAACATTCAGACCCGTTAAGGCTGAGACCATCGAAGACCACGAGATGCATTCGGAGTGGTACGACTTCCCCAAGGAAGCTTCAGACATTATCCGCAAGGCGAGAAAAGAAGGCAGAAGGATAATATCCGTCGGCACTACTTCCACAAGAACGCTTGAAACAGTCGCAACCAACGATCCTGAGATGATGCCCGTATCAGGTTACACCCAGATATTCATCTATCCCGGCTACGAGTTCAAGTGCGTCAATTCGCTCATAACGAATTTCCATCTTCCGGAATCAACGCTCATAATGCTTGTATCAGCTTTAGCAGGAAGAGAAAACGTATTAAACGCCTATAAGCATGCAGTCGAAGAAGAATACAGATTCTTCTCATTCGGCGATGCAATGTTCATCACAGATTTGGAGAACTGATATGTCTAACTATCCCGTATGGTACGAACACATTCATACATGCGCTCAGACAGGTGCACGACTCGGTAAGGTCCACACTCCCCACGGGACATTCATGACACCTGCATTCATGCCTGTAGGAACACAGGCTTCCGTAAAGGGAATGAGCCCTGAAGAAGTTTACGGAATGGGCGCAGGAATAATGCTCTCAAACACATACCATCTCTGGCTCAGACCGGGAAGCGAGATCGTTGCAAAAGCCGGCGGACTTCATAAGTTCATGAACTGGAAAGGCGCCATCCTCACGGACAGCGGCGGATTCCAGGTCTTCTCACTTGCCAAGCCCAAGGACGTAAAAGAAGACGGCGTTAAGTTCAGCTCACATATCGACGGCAGAAAGTTATTCTTAACTCCCGAGATCTCCATGCAGGTCCAAAACGACTTAGGTGCAGACATCATCATGGCTTTCGATGAATGCTGCCCCTACCCTTGCGATCACGCTTATGCAGACAGATCACAGGCTAAGACTACAAGATGGCTCGAGCGCTGCATAGATGCTCACAAGAGAGCCGATGAACAGGCTCTGTTCGGCATAATCCAGGGTTCTATGTATCCTGATCTCCGCAAGAAGAGCGCTGAAGCGATCACGTCTTTCGATCTTCCGGGATTTGCTATCGGAGGAATCTCCGTCGGCGAACCCAAGAGTCTCTTCCTCGACATGATCGACTGCACAGTCCCTCTCATGCCTGAAGAAAAGCCCCGTTACTTAATGGGTGTCGGAACTCCCGATTATCTCATCGAAGGCGCCTGCAGAGGCGTCGACATGTTCGACTGCGTTCTCCCCACGAGAATGGGCAGACACGGCACTATCCTTACCGACTACGGCAAAAAGATAATCAGAGACAAGAAGTTTGCAGAAGACTTCGGTCCCATGGATCCGGAGTGCGACTGCTACGCATGCAAGAACTTCTCTGCGGCATACGTTAGACATCTCATCAAAGCAAACGAGATGTTCGGCTTGAGACTCTGCACATACCACAACATCTACTTCCTCCTCCATCTTATGGAGAGGATCCGTGAAGCTATTATGGAAGACCGTCTGGGAGACTTCCGCAAAGAGTTCTACGAGCGTCTGGGCTGATATGAAGCCTCTGATCTACGCCTCACAAAGTGCCGACAGGACCAAGCGCGAAAAGGAACATTGCGAACTCGCAAGAAGGATATGTTCCGAAGGCATCGTACTGCTCGAAAATAACGGCATCCTCCCGCTTAAGGATTTAAGCGTAGATCTTTACGGTGCAGGTGCGCGTCATGCTGCTTTCGGAGGCACGGGATCGGGCGAAAACAATCCGAGATACAACATCACTCCGGAAGAAGGTCTCACTGGCGCCGGCATAAAGATCACTTCAAAGGACTGGCTCGATGAGTACGACAGACTCTATGAAACAGAGCTTTCCATCTACAGAAAAAAGACTGCCAAAGCTCTTAAGAAAGTCCCTATCGCCGAACACATGGATTATACTGCGGACAATCCGTTCTATCCGCCTGCAGGAGCGCTTCTGGGCGATGATCATTTGCCCGGCTCCGATACAGCAGTATTTATCCTTACAAGACAGGCTGGCGAAGGCTCTGACAGAAAAGACATTCCGGGCGACTACTACGTCACTGAAGATGAACTTGCTCTTATGCGCTCCGTCACGGAAAAACACAAGGATACAATACTGGTGCTTAATACCGGTTCAGTAATAGATCTAAAGTTCACTGACGAAATAAGATTCTCGGCTATAATCCTCCTCGTTCAGGGCGGCATGGAAACAGGAAACGCACTTGCCGACATCCTCACCGGCAAGGTCAATCCTTCAGGAAGACTGACAGACACCTGGGGTAATTCTTATAGTGATTATCCGTGCGCTGCTTCATTCTCCGAAAGAAGTCCTGAGCAGTATCAGGAATACTATAACGAAGGCATTTTCGTCGGATACAGATGGTTTGAAAGAAATAACATCCGTCCCAGATATCCTTTTGGATACGGTCTTTCTTACACATCATTTGAGATCACCTTCTCAGGCATCAGTGTCTCAGGAACTGAAGTCAGCATAAACGCTTCAGTCAAAAATACCGGTAAGATATCCGGAAAAGAAGTCGTAATGCTGTTCATCTCATTTCCCGAAAACAGATTCATAAGGGAAAACAGAAGCCTTGCAGCATTTACCAAAACCGCATTGATCGAACCCGGAAAATCAGTAACTGTCACGCTATCATCCGACATCAGTGACCATGCCCTTTTCGATGAGGAAAAAGCAGAGTTCATCCTGGAAAAAGGCGACTATGTTCTGTATCTGAATAATAACCCTGTTTATATCGCAGAACTTGATAAAGATGTCATTACCGAAAAAGCCAAAACACTTTTCAAGACAGAGCGCAAAAACGAATTGTTGATAAAAAGAAAATCGAATAGAGAAATATACTACCTTCCGAGAGTAAAGATCGACACATCAAAGATCCCTACGAAAGTCTTTGAATACGATGTCCCCGCCATGGATAAGGACGAACAGATAGACACGGTTATTTCAAAACTATCCTATAAAGACATGGCAAGGCTTCTTGTCGGAAGGACATATTTCGGGCCATACAGACACAGGGTTTTCGGAGCAGTCGGATATACAACGTCCAAGCTCTTCCATAAAGGCGTCGACGGTATGCCTATGGCTGACGGACCGCAGGGTCTAAACCTTACGAGCATCTCGAAGAAGCCTCTTCATAATCTCTTTGCCATACCGACACTTCCGGAATCGATAAGAACTCACCACAAGGTTTCGAAGTTAAGTACAGCCGATGCTGAATCGGGTAAAAAGCTCTACTACCAGTTCTGCACTTCTTGGCCAAGCGAGACTTCTGTCGCCCAGACCTGGAACACTGAACTCGCAAGAATTATGGGTGATGCGGTCGGTGTTGAGATGGAAGAATTCGGTGTCGTATTCTGGCTCGCTCCCGCTATGAACATCCACAGAAATCCGCTCTGCGGCAGGAACTTCGAATACTATTCAGAAGATCCTGTTCTCACAGGCAATATGGCAGCCGCGGTTACTGAAGGTGTACAGGCTCACGAAGGATGCTATGTCACCCTGAAGCATTTCGCTGCCAACAATCTCGAGACCAAGCGCAATGTTTCATCTTCTAATGTCGATGAAAGAACTTTACGTGAAATATACCTTAAAGCATTTAAGCTCGCGATCGGAAGATCAAACCCTAAGAGCATAATGTGCAGTTACAACAAAATAAACGGCGTCTACACTGCATTGGATTATAATCTTCAGACCAATATCCTGCGCAATGAATGGGGTTTTGACGGTATCGTCATGACAGACTGGTTCGCAACGGGCCACCATGAGAGTCTTGACGAGCTGTGCTGCAAAGCCGGCACGGATCTGATAATGCCTGGTCTTCCATTCATTCCTTCAAAGATAATGAAGGCGTTGAAGAAAGGCTTAATATCACATGATGATATTGAAAGAAGCGCAAGACGAATAATTAAACTCGCGCTGGACAGCCATACTTACAAAAGATCACATATCAAGCTTTAATGTGACAGCCGAAAGATTCCCGCATTTGAGCTGGGTCTGGTCGGAGATCCTTCTTACAAGCATATTCATCCAGTCACCGCACGAATTGGCAACAAGCGCATCAGCAAGTATCCCCTCATCGGTCAGAGGCTTATAAAAGTTTGCCGTGGCACACAATATCCTGTCATCTCTGGATAATCCGAAGAAACCGTTAGGAAGGATGTGTATCTGACCGCCGCTAACGATCTTTGCGCATACATCTCCGTGTCTTACACACTCTATTCCATTCCCTGCAACGCGAAGGATGAGATATTCGGCATCATGATCGAGGCAGTCGTCGAAGACCTCGCAAAGCTCGTCCAGCTTTTTGCTGCCTTCTTCACTGCTCAATATCTCCGAAAACAAAAGAGACTGGCTCTTAGGAGCGGATTCAAGCCTGCTTCCGTCGAAAATCGCGACAGTCAGTGTCGGAGTAAGACGCAAGAAAACTTCGTCCTTATACTCCATTTCATCTCCTCTGTGCTTGAATGTATAATACTCTATCAAAAAATGCTCCTCCGCATCTTAATGACCACAGCGGAATAATTATCCTGTCTGGGGTTCTTTCTTGCCCTGACTCCGTACTTGATCGTTCTTGCAATACCTGTTGCATTCTGGTCGAAATGGATATGACTTACGATGCGGTTTAACGGCATAGAATCGGTAACGCCGTCAGAACATACGATAATGATATCATTTTCGATAAGTCTTATCGGATGATTAGTCTTGAGCACATTGCAGTTGAGGTTTCCGACAAAATCGATAAGACCTTTTGCCCTGTTGTCCTTATATGCGTCAGATGTATCAAGGCCCCCGTCAGCGAGTTTCCTTATCATGAGCGTTACATAGTTCTGCTTATGGTTAAGAAGAGTTGCCTTGTTGTTACGGATAAGGATGATGTTACTGTCGCCAAGGCTGTAGAAGTTCATGTAGTCATCAAAGATATGGACCATGACAAGAGTCGCACCGGCGCTCAAATGATACTGCTCGTAAATCTTGTCAGAGATTCCCGTTATGATCTTGCTGTTTTCTTTCTGCGCATCGAATTTATAAGGGAAATTCTCTGAAAGAGAATCGGTTACGAATTTGGATACGACCTCACCGTTAAGAAGACCGCCCATTCCGTCAGAACATGCAGCGACAAGACCAGATTCATAAAGCTTGTCCATCGGAGAGATATAAAGAGAGTCTTCCTGATTGTCACGTTTTCCGCGCTCATGGAAATAAGCAACATCACAAACGAGCTTAAGCTTTCCCTTATGCTTCTTGCTGGTTACGTTAGTCTTTACCAATGTGTATATGGCGACGACGCAAAACGATATGAAAGCAAACAAAAACAACACCAATGCAATGATCAGTGTTCTTCTGGTTTCTCCGGATAAAAGACTAAAGTCATACATCGCTTACCTACTGACCGGACTTACCGCTATCTTCATCGTCTTCGCTATCTTCATCATCTAATTCTACATCATCCTGGTTATCGTCTTCAGGATAGATCTCAAAAAAGTTATCAAAACTGTGGACGGAACCATCATCTGCCACATACTTTTCGATGAGTCCGGCAGATGCGCACGAGATAAGATACTGGATCAGCGCGATTGCCAGGAACGAATACAGGAAAGCGAAAATGCCAATAGTCAGATAAGAATAAAGAGCCAACAATACAAACGGAATAATCAGATAGACCGCAAACCCGGCAATTATCAGTCCGAAGGTCTTCACGGGACTTAACAGGATCAGGAGGAACGCATTCTTATACATCTGTCCGACGCGAAGATCCGTATATGCCATAAGCGTGTACACATAGTTCTGTACTATGACGAACAGAACCGTAAGGAACATGAACAGTCCGCCGATGATCGTTCCAACTGTCATTTCCATTCTTAAGTAAAAATTTACCGAAAGCAGGAAAACAGCCGTAACCAGCAATCCGTTGATCATTACGATCAGACCCTTTTTCCAGTTCTCCTTAACGCCCTTCTTAAAGCTCCCGAAAACAGATACGATAGAGCCGCTCCTGATATCCTTATAGACCTGTGCAAATCCTGCCTGAAAAGGACCGACACATACAAGAAGACTTGTAACAAGCAATAACACGAACACAACCAGGAACAAAAGGAACATTACATAAGTGAAGTCCTGCATCGGATCGGTCTGTGCAATGTTCAGAAGCGTGTGTATGTCGTAAGATGACCACAAAGTCGGGATAACGAAGATCGAATAAAAATATGCGACAACCATTGCAGGAATATTGAAGATTAGGAACAGCACATTGGTCCCCATCAGCCTTACGATATTCGCGCCAATAGAAATAAAGAACCGTGCTACAGGTCCTTTGGGTCTGTCTTTGATGCCGTTATCAGGTTTTCCACTGTCCATATCAGTCATTATGGTCAGAAGTCAGTACACGGACGCTCTCTTCAAATGCCTGAAGATGATCGAGTGCCCTGTCGGCGATAGCATTGTTCTTATCCTTCTTGCCGGTCTTACCCTTAAATCTGCCTTCGATAGGACTTACGATACCGAAATTCGCATTCATCGGCTGGAACTTCTTGATGTTGGGATCAGAAACGTAAAGTGCCATCGAACCGATAACAGTACAAGGGTCCGGTTCATAAGTTGGCTCAATACCGAGCGCTCTCTGGGCAGCATAGAACCCTGCCATAAAACCGGAAGCCGTAGATTCGATATAACCTTCAACACCTGTGATCTGGCCTGCAAAGAAAATGTCAGGCTTAGCTCTTAAGCTGTAATGCGAAGAAAGATACAGAGGAGAATTGAGGAATGTATTGCGGTGCATTACGCCGTATCTTGTATATTCAGCATTCTCAAGTCCCGGGATCATACCGAAAACGCGCTTCTGCTCAGGCCACTTAAGCCTTGTCTGGAAACCTACAAGGTTATACATGGTCTTGGCGCGGTCATCCTGTCTTAACTGAAGATTAGCGTACGGTTCCCTGCCCGTCTTCGGATCAATGAGACCTACGCCCTTCAAAGGTCCGAATCTCATCGTGTCGACGCCTCTCTGTGCCATGACTTCAATAGGCATGCAGCCTTCGAAAACGATCTCTCTGTCAAAGTTCTTGACCTCGGCGCGCTCGGCGTTTACGAGAGCTTCCCTGAAAGCAAGATATTCTTCTTTTGTCATGGGACAATTGATGTAATCGTCTCCGCCCTTACCGTATCTTGAAGCCCTGAAAGCCTTGGTCATATCGATTGAATCACCCGTAACGATAGGTGCGGCGCTGTCAAAGAAATGAAGGCCTGACGTATCACCAGTAACCTTGAGGATATCTTCGTAAAGTTCACCCTCAGTAAGCGGTCCGGTAGCAACAATGACGATGCCTTCTTCGGGTATCTTTGTAACTTCACCCGGGATAACTTCGATCAAAGGATTATTCCTGATCTTTTCGGTTATATATCCGGAGAATTCTTCACGGTCAACGGCCAGTGCTCCGCCTGCAGGAATGCTGCTCTTATCTGCAGACTCCATTATCAGCGAACCCAAATGCCTAAGCTCTTCTTTAAGAAGACCGATGGCATTCTCTCTTGCAGCCGCTCTCAAAGAATTGCTGCAGACCAGTTCCGCGAATTTCTCAGAATGATGGGCTGGGCTGTACTTTACGGGCTTCATCTCGTAAAGCTTAACCGGTACACCTGCCCTGGCGCAGATATAGGCGGCTTCGGAGCCTGCCAGTCCTGCACCGATTATGGTTACTGTATTATTCCTCATCTTTTTTCTTTTTGCCGTCTGATGATTTTCTTGTCTTTCTTGCGTTTGTGGGACAATCCTTGTTGGAACATCTCGGATAAGCCTTCTTACCGAAATGCTTGAGGATCATGTAGCTTCCGCACTCAGGGCAGAACTTGCCGTCGATAGGAAGATCCCAAGAAATGAAATCACAATTAGAGTCACTGCCCTTCTTATCACATGTATAGAAGGTCTTGTTCCTGTATTTCTTGGACTTGTGGACAAGAAGACCCGAACCGCACTTAGGGCATGTACCCTTAGCATAGACAACGATATTCTGGGTGAAATTACACTCAGGGAAATTAGAGCAGGCGATGAACTTGCCGTATCTTCCTTCCTTATAGAGGAGCTCTCCTCCGCACTGGGGGCAGACTTCACCGGTCTTCTCGGGCTCGAATGTGATCTTGTCTATCGATTCCTGGGCAGCCTTTATCTGAGTGTTGAACTCAGGATAGAAACCGTCAAGAACATGCTCCCATTCTTCCTTGCCTTCTTCAACTTCGTCGAGCTTGGTCTCCATCTCAGCTGTAAATGAGAGGTCAACGATCTCGCTGAAATTCTCTGAAAGCATGTTGGTAACGATCTTGCCGAGATCAGTAATCAAAAGAAGTCTTCCGTCCTTCTCGATATATTTACGGTCAAGGATCGTAGAAATTGTTGGCGCATATGTGGAAGGTCTGCCGATACCATACTCTTCAAGCGCCTTGATAAGCGTAGCTTCTGTATAATGCGGCGGAGGAGTTGTGAACTTCTGGAGTGACTTGATGTCTAAGAGTTCAAGCTTCATACCGTCTTCAAGCGGAGGAATGGATGCCTTTCCTTCCTGATCATCAGTCTTAGTCTGATCCTCAGCTACATCATCGTAAAGAACGAGGAAACCCTTAAATGTAACGGTCTCACCGGTTGCACGGAATACTCTTCCGTTGCATGAAGCCTGGCAGGTAACTGTATCGAGCTTGCATGAAGCCATCTGTGTAGCAAGGAATCTGTCCCAGATAAGCTGGTAGAGCTTATACTGGTCGTTCGTCAGAGATGACTTTATGGCTCTGGGATCGAGATCGAAATGCGTAGGTCTGATCGCTTCGTGAGCATCCTGTGCTGAATTCTTGTTCTTGTACTGTCTCTTTGAAGATGTGCAGTATTCGCTGCCGAATCTTTCCTTGATGATCTTCTTGGCAGCTGCAACAGCCTCTTCGGAAATACGTACTGAGTCTGTTCTGATATAGGATACAAGAGCTGTCTGGCCTGCGCCTGCAACTTCTACACCTTCATAGAGCTGCTGTGCAATAGACATCGTCTTCTTAGAAGAGAAGCCCAGTCTCTTAGATGCTTCCTGCTGCAAAGTGGATGTAGTAAACGGCGGATAAGGATTACGCTCCTTAGTACCCTTCTTGATCGAATCAACGACTAAAGGTCCTGTGCCTACTGCATCAAGAACTACCTGTGCGTCTTCAAAGCACTTAAGGTCGTCCTTCTTGACCTTGCCGGTACCGTCATCTATTCCGTAATAACCCAATACGAACTTATCGGAATTCTTTCCGGGAGTAACGACAGCCTTGATCAGCCAGTACTCTTCGGGATTGAAAGCATCGATCTCGGCATCCCTGTCCATAACGATCTTTGTAGCTACTGACTGAACTCTTCCTGCTGAAAGTCCCTTGCGGATCTTCTTCCAGAGAAGAGGGCTCAATTCATAACCTACAAGTCTGTCCAGGATCCTTCTTGCCTGCTGCGCATTGGCAAGGTTCATATTGATAGTTCTCGGATTCTTGATAGCCTCCTGAACTGCTGTCTTTGTGATCTCGTTAAAAGTGATCCTGCACTTTGAATCAGGATCGATCTTAAGGACCTTGGCAAGATGCCATGCAATAGCTTCACCCTCGCGGTCAGGGTCGGTTGCGAGAAGTATCTCGTCAGCATCCTGAGCCATGAGCTTAAGATCTCTTACGACTTTCTCCTTTCCCTTCATCGTTATATATAAGGGTTTGTAATTATTCTTGATATCAACGCCAAGATTACTTGAGGGAAGATCCCTAATATGACCTAAAGAAGCAGTAATGACATAATCACTACCAAGATACCTGCCAATAGTCTTAGACTTGGCAGGAGACTCAACGATAACCAGTTTTTTGCCCATGGAGTACTCCTATATAATTTTTAATAAAAAATATATCATCATTATACAAATGTCAACGAGTACTTCCCCTTATCCTGAAAAACTGTCCCCTTAAGTTCAAGCTCCGTAAGAAGTGACGATATCTTATAAAAAGGCAGCATTGTCATCTTGCAGAGTTCATCAGCGCAGAGCGGCTTTAACGTCAGTGCGTCTATCAGTATAGCCTTCCAGTCATCATCGGTAAGAACTTCAGGGTTATATTTTGCAAGTTCTCTCAAGACAGTAATATCAGGCTCTTTTCCGAATTCATCATCCTGATAACTCAACTCTTTCGGACTGGAAACACCCATCTGTTTGAACATCAGTGATAAGGATATGCTGTCGATCACATTGTGTGAACCGAGAAGTATGTTCCCTCCGTCCTCAAGCAGTTTCAGTCCTCCCATGGCATTTTCATAGTAAATGCTGTTCGGTAGGACAAAGACCTCTTTGCCCTGATTGGCCGCAAAAGATGCCGTATGAAGAGTTCCGGACACGGCACCTGCTTCCATTACGAGAGTACAGTCCGAAAGCCCTGCTATCAGTCTGTTGCGAGACGGGAAGTATTTTCTTATAGGCTGCTGACCTGGCGGCATCTCGGATATCAGAAGTCCTCTGGAACAGATTAGGTCGTAAACATCTTTATTTGCAGGCGGATATATATTATCCACGCCTCCTGCAAGTATCGCGACAGTTCCGCCATCCGTATCAACCGACGACAGATGCGCCTGTCTGTCGATACCATAAGCCATGCCGGACACTATAGTTATTCCCTTTTCCCCAAGTTCCCTGCAGATCCTGTCCGTTGCATACAGTGAATACCTGCTCGGATTTCTCGAACCTACGACCGCTGCAGCGCCTTTGTACTGCAAGCAATGAATAAGTGAATAATTTCCTCTGGTGAAAAAGACCTTAGGCATTCCGCTCTGGACCTTCCAGTTGTACGGATAGTCAATATCAAGACAGGATACGATCCTGATATTGTTAGCCTCAGCAAGCTTCAGATATTTAACGGCAGACTTCTTTACATCGGAATAATTATCAAGAAGTTTCTTTATCTTATTAACCGTATCAGGTCTTAGTCCCAGCTGATCTTTCGAAATCTTCTTCAAAACTTCGATATCAGCGATATCTCTATACGTGGTTATTACCTTTTTGCTGATAAGGTCATCAAGGCACTTGTAATTTACATCTGTATTGATCCTTACCGCAGAATAAAAAGCATCTTTAAATCTGTCATTCATTTCAGCCATAAAACACCTACAACCTTCTGACTCTCAGAGCAACTGCTTCTGCCACATCAGATTCCGCAACGTCGGCTTCTCCGTTTATGTCAGCAATAGTCCTTGCGACCCTCAATATCCGTGTAAAGCCACGCGCCGAAAAGAATCCCTTCTCAGCCATCTCAGCTGCTAAACTTAAGACCTTGGATGGTATTCTCATCGAATCCCTTATATCTCCCTCAGGGAAAGTTCCATTTAGATAGCCGCCGCCATATCTGTAATGCTGGGTGTCCCAGCACCTTTCAACGATCTCCCTGTACCCGGCACTCTCTCCCGCATCTTTACCGGTGTAGATCGACGCCATATCCCCTCCGTCGATAGTCCTCATCTCGCTGAATATATCGATGCGTTCAAGAAAAGGTCCGTTGATCTTCGAGAGATACCGCTTAATGTCTGGCCCTGTGCATCTGCACTTATTGCCCTTCTCATACAGCATTCCGCATCTGCAGGGATTTCCGGTACCGACAAAGATAAAATTGCAGTCGTATGTGAAAAGGTTTCCCCGCCTTAAAAGATTGATCTTTCTTTCCTCCAAAGGCTTTCTCAGGAAATCAATAACTTCGGTCTTATATAAAGGCAGTTCATCAGCGAAAAGGATCCCGTGATTTGCAAGCGCAAGTTCTCCCGGCAGCAATGAGACCTGATTCCCCATCAGCTTTCCGACAGTTACTCCCGGACCGATTATCCTTACCGGCCGCTTGCAATCGATATCAGAAGCACAGCCGTCAACAAGTTCAGCCAGAGAGTACACATCAGACAATTCGTTTTCGCTAAGCTTCGGAAGTATTCCTTCCAGGATCGTCCCCGCCATCGTCTTGCCACTTCCCGGGCTCCCCATCAGCAGAATGTTGTGAAAGCCCGCAGCACTTATAAGCAAAGCCCTCTTTGTCTTCTCCTGTCCTTTAAGCATTGAGATATCGATAAACTTCTCGTCCGGTTCACTGAGGTTATAAGAGAACTTCTTTTCACTGTAATGATTCCCGTCGAAAATATCGCTCAGCTCCTTAAGACAGCTGATACCCTGCCCCATAAAACCGGCTATGCCTGCACTTGAAGTCTCATTGTCTGGAATTATCTTGTAATCGAAATCCATGTCGCGCACGGTCTTAAGCCTTATGCACGAACCCGGAGTACCTTTAAGTTCTCCGCCAAGAGTGAGCTCTCCTTCTGCATAGATCCTCGCACCCGGAGGAAGATAAAGCTGCCCCGAAGCAAACAGTATTCCCAGAGCCATCGCGAGATCAAAGCCCGAGCCGGTCTTCCTCATATATGCAGGACTGATCCCGATGGTTATGTGTCCTTTAGGCATCGTAAAGCCTGCAGATTTGAAAGCAGATCTGAGTCTTCCCTGTGACTCCCTTATAGAAGAGTCACAAAGCCCTATAACCGAGAAAGTCGGAATGCCCGGAGATATCGATACTTCGATCAGAGTTATAACCGGTTCCGTCCCGGTTGCAAAACACGAATAAACATGCACAACATTAGGTTTTGAAGCCATGGCAGTATCCTCCTTTTCCAGCAGAATACTCTCTTCAAAAGCCGATTATCAGTGCAAAATCATCGCAGAAAACCGACACGATTCCCGACAAGATTTCCTGCAAAACCAGCGAAAACCGACATAATATTACAAATAATCACAAATGAGGCTTCCTACACCCGACAAAATCCGACAAACAACCGACAAATCAATAGCATCCGAATATGCTAAAATATTGAAGCAAAAATCGAATTCATGAGGTGTTTTTATGAAGCTTGGTATCGTAGGACTTCCTAATGTCGGAAAGAGCACGCTTTTCAACGCAATCACAAGAGCAGGCGCCGAAGCCGCAAACTACCCGTTCTGCACGATCGAACCCAACGTAGGCGTCGTCTCCGTCCCCGACAAGAGACTTGATAAACTCGCAGAGATCTATAATCCCGAAAAATACACACCCGCAGTTGTCGAGTTCGTCGACATCGCAGGTCTTGTCGCAGGCGCTTCCAAAGGCGAAGGTCTGGGCAATAAGTTCCTTTCAAACATAAGAGAGTGCGATGCGATCGTTCACGTCGTAAGATGCTTTGACGATCCTGATGTCATCCACGTCAATGGCCACGCAGATCCTGCTGGCGACATCGCTACGATCGACGTAGAGCTCATCCTCTCCGACCTGGAGATCATGGAAAAGCGCATCGACCGCACAAAGAAGATGATGAAAGGCGGCGACAAAGCTTTCGCAAAAGAGCTCGCAGTTTACGAGAGGATCTACGAGTGCCTCGCAGAGGGTAAGTCAGCAAGAACTCTTACTTTCGAAGACGACGAGCAGGAATACATTAAAGATCTCCAGCTCATCTCAATGAAGCCCGTCCTCTACTGCGCAAACATCGCAGAAGAAGACATCAAGAAGACTGAAGACATCCCTTACGTTAATACCGTCAAGGAGATCGCAGCTAAAGAAGGTTCCGGCGTAGTCGTAATCTCTGCAAAGATCGAGGAAGAGTTAGGCGAACTCTCACCCGAAGACAGAGAGATGTTCCTTGAAGATCTCGGAATCGAGAGCGCAGGTCTTGATAAGATGATCAACGCATCCTACACCCTTTTGGGTCTCATCTCTTTCCTTACTGCAGGCCCCAAGGAAGTCCGCGCATGGACTATCAAGAACGGAACTAAGGCTCCCCAGGCTGCAGGCAAGATCCACTCGGACTTCGAGCGCGGCTTCATCAGAGCTGAAGTCGTATCTTATGATGACCTTATCGCTAACGGCTCTTATAACGCAGCAAAGGAAAAAGGTCTTGTAAGATCAGAAGGCAAGGAATACGTCATGAAGGACGGTGACGTCGTAGTATTCAGATTCAACGTCTGATATCACTTAGCGCCAAAAGCCAAAACAAAACAACAAATAATAAGACCCGCGGGAAACTTAATCCTTGCGGGTCTTTTTTTCGCGGCTTTTAAAACCAAGAAAACAGGTCTCCAAACCGCTCACTATAAACGCTATTCCTGAGAATACGATAATGTTCCTCGTTCCCTTAAACGGATCGATAAGCAAAGCGATGCCTGCAACGATCAGAGCGACGGCGAGCAGCAAAAGGAACCAGCTGTAAATGTCTTTCTTATGGAACAGGAATATTTCCTGACGGAGCTTTACGATACCGTCGATCAGGAAGAAGAATCCGACGATGGTGGACAGAAGCTGCAAAACGACATCGGATCGGAGAATAAAGAAAATACCAAGCGCCATAAGAACCAAAGAATATACGAGCACGATCTCGGCACCTGCGGCCTTACCGTAATTCTCTTCCCTGAACTGCTTGATCGAGACTATGTATCCGATTACCTCAGTGATTCCGGCAACGAAGAGTACGATTCCGAAAAGAATACCAATTACGCTTGAAGTCCACTCAGGATAAAGGATGAAGTACACGCCGGCAACAATGGCAAAAAGACCGCCAATACATGTCGGTAACCTCTTGGTGCTGTTGGACTTTGAACTTGTAGTCATTCACGCAACCTCAAAGACAACTGTCAGTAACCCGGCTTGACCGCGGAATACAAGATATCCTTACCGCGGGCAATAAACTCTCTAACGTAATTATACTTCTTTATCACATATCCTGAATTGATAGCTTCCACACCTACACATTCTATACCAAAAGCCCTGCAGTCATAAACAGATCGCGCGACATGAAATCCTGTCGTAACGACGACTGCGGATCTGATGTTAAACTCGGTATGAGCGCGGAGCATGGATTCATATGTAGACAGACCCAATCCGTCACAGACGATCTTATCCGAAGGAATGCCTTCCCCAATAAGGAACTCCTTCATGCAACCGGTCTCATCGTACTTTGAAACATCATAGCTGTCTCCGCTTACGAGAATATAATCGGCACAGCCTGTTTTATACACCATCGCAGCCGTACGGAGCCTGTCAGCGAGCATCGGACTCGCGACTCCGTCCCAGACGGCGCAACCCAATACGATCACAGTTTCATAATGATCAGACGAAGAAGATACTTTCTCCTTAAATCCGTCGATCGAATAAACATCATTCCCGGTGATATTTGTAACATACACATTCATCCCGCCAAGAACGGCAAATCCTGCAACACACAATATCAAAAGACAAATGAATATCTTTAAGACTGATCTCTTCTTATCAGTTTTCTTTTCTTTCTGAACCTTCATCATTCCTATTACCTGCCTTTTCGGCTGCCTCAACGATAGTTTTTGTCAGATAACGGATAAGACCGCACGTGAAAACAAAAACAAACAGTATCGTCGCATTCGAGATAAGAACATAAGCGACCGGAAGACCTTCAAGCAATAAAGAGAATATAAGCACCAGTAATGTACCGGATATATAAACACCGCATGTGGCAAGGTAGAACACCTTATACTTGCCACTGAAAAACGAACTCTTGCCTGCAAGTATGAATATAAACAGAGCAACAGATAATACTAAAAAAATGCCGGCAGCAATGACAGAGGCCATATTCATATCCTGATACCTCTCTCGTGAAGCTGTTCACGGATAAGGACTTCGATCTTATCCTGCAGATCTTCCAAAGCCCAGGAATTGTCGATCGCGTGATCGCCCAATTCGCAATACTCGTCATCAGTCATCTGGACAGCGATCCTTCTCTCTGCCTCTTCCTTATCCATACCGCGCTTCTGAAGCCTTGCGAGACGTACATCCTTATCACATGTGACTACCCATATCTGATTGCAGAGATCGCGGAACTTGTTAACCGGGATCGGGACATCAAGAACAACGCACTTAGTGCCCTTCTCCTTTTCCTTGGCAAGTGTCTCATCGATCTGCTCAAATACATGTCTGTGAATGATAGAGCTCAATTCATCAAGCTTTTTCTTGTCTCCGAAGGCAATGTCAGACATGACGCGCCTGTTGAGAGCCCCGCTTGAAGTAACGACTCTTTTACCGAACTTCTCAGCGATCTCCGGCATGGCCCTTCCGCCTGCAGCGGTTACTGCCCTGGAGATCTCATCCGCATCGAGGACCGGAAGTCCTCTTTCTGCAAGAATACCGCTGACGGTACTCTTTCCGCTTCCTATTCCGCCTGTAATCCCTAAAACAAACATTATTTAGCTTCCAGCCAATCCTTTCCGAATCCGACCTCTGCAAGAAGCGGAACACTCAAAGAAGCAGCCGCCTCCATCTCGCTCTTCAGAATAGAAGCACAGAGATCTTTATCGTTGATATCACATTCGCAGATGAGTTCGTCGTGAACCTGCATGACGAGTTTCGCACCGGGCAGGCGCTCTTCCAGAGCCTTGCTGACGCGGTTCATCGCGATCTTAATAATGTCAGCCGCAGTTCCCTGGATAGGTGTATTCATCGCGACTCTGTAACCGAAGTTCTTTATGTTGCGGTTCTGGCTCTTGAGTTCGTTGAGGATACGCTTTCTTCCGTACAATGTTACGGCATATCCGTTTTCCTCACCGAGCTTTTTGAGCTTTTCGAGATAACCTGTTACGCCCGGAAACTGCACTCCGTATTCCTTAATGAGTTCAGCGGCTTCCTTGTAACCGATGCCGAGATCCTGTGCAAGGCCGTAATCTGAGATACCGTAGATGATACTGAAGTTAACGGTCTTTGCAGTTGCTCTCATCTTGTGGGTAACCATCTCTTCAGAGACACCGAAAACCTTTGCAGCAGTCCTCTTGTGAATATCTTCACCTTCAAGGAATGCCGAGCACATGACTTCATCTCCGCTCAATGCAGCAAGGATACGGAGTTCGATCTGAGAATAGTCGGCATCGACCAAAATCTTTCCTTCTTCAGCCGTAAATGCTTCACGGAGTCTTGAACCTTCATCTGTCCTGACAGGAATGTTCTGAAGGTTGGGTTCGGTCGATGAGAGCCTTCCGGTATTAGTCATCGCCTGGGTAAAAGTCGTATGTATTCTCGAATCACTGCCAATTGCTCTTGCAAGACCTGAAGCGTATGTGGAATCGAGTTTTGAGATCTCACGGTACTTGATAATGTGATCGATCGCAGGAGACATGTGTCTCAATCTGTTCAGCTCCTCGATACCTGTGGAGAATTCGCCGTTCTTACCCTTCTTTCCTGAAGGAAGATTAAGATACTTCTCACCGTATAAAACATCAGCAAGCTGCTTGGGAGACGAGATGTTGAACTCAGTGCCACAGATATCGTAGATCCTGGCGCTGATGTCCTCCAAACGCC
This sequence comes from Ruminococcaceae bacterium AB4001, assembly GCA_000621765.1. Classification (GTDB taxonomy): domain Bacteria; phylum Bacillota; class Clostridia; order Saccharofermentanales; family Saccharofermentanaceae; genus Saccharofermentans. The sequence continues at coordinate 18,103 of KK211345.1, read as the reverse complement.
TTGTATATTCAGAATGAAGCTCGGCAAGTCTTTCTCCTGATACGTGCATGCCGTTGCGCTCGATCTTATCGAGAGTTACGACAAGCGGGAATTCGATCTCATAAAGAAGCTTTTTGAGTTCTGACTCTTTTTCGAGATCACGCGAAATGACCTTAGCAATTGCAGCTACAACAAGAAGCTTTTCGGCGCACTCTTCTATCTTTGAAGAACCGTCATCTTCAACGGGCTCATCGAAGATCGAAAGCTGCTTATAAGGTCCCTTCTTCTCTTCGATGGGATAAGCAGCACCCATGACACTCTCATAAAGCCTTTGAAGATCAGGTTTTCCGGAAAGGATGTTAAGGACATAACCTGCGATCTCACAATCGAAGACCGAATCAACAAAATCAAAAGGCTCTTTCAGATACTTGGACCTGTCCTTATATTCATAAGCGACAGGCATAACCTTTTTGTCTTTGCATAAAGAAATAACGGAATCAGGCGCAAGCGCATAAACTTTCTTCTTGCTCCAGTCGAGCATTATGACCTTAACGCCTGAAGGAGTATCAACGAAATCAATACCGCAGTTCAGATCATCAAGACCGATATCTGAAGGAGCATCGTAACTGACGCGGATACCTTCTTTTATAACGCTTTCAACCTCTGTGGTGATCCCTTTTACAAAGTCGTCTACAGGAGCAGACGGCTCAAAGCCTGAAGGCTTAACGTCTTCAAGAGAAAGTTTCTTTATAAGAGACCTTAATGCAAGGCGGTTAAGAAGTCCTGAAAGCAATGAAAGATCTCTGGTATCAGACGGATATACCGATTCGGAAGCACCGAATTCCACGGGGCTTTCGCGGTCGATCGTGCAGAGCTTTATGTTGAGCGCAAGAAGATCTACGGAATTCCTGATCCTCTCACCCAAAGCCGGAGATAACTTATCAGCATTTGCAATGACATTATCGCAGGAACCGTAATCGGCTATGAGCTTGAATGCGGTCTTCTCACCGACCTTCTCAACGCCTTTGATGTTATCCGAGTTATCACCCATCAGTGCCTTTACCTGAACGAAGACTTCAGGCTTTACGCCGTATGTGTCTTCGAACATCTTTCTGTCAAAGAGCACCCTGGGTTCTTTTCCTTTACCGGACTGAGGCATAATGACAGATACTTTATCGGAAATAAGCTGGAAATCATCGTGATCTCCGCTGAAGATATAAACGGTCATCCCGTCTTCTTCACCCTGCTTCGAAAGTGTTCCGATAAGATCGTCAGCCTCATATCCAGCAAGCTCCATTCTCCTGATGCCGTATGCATCAAGAAGCTCTTTTACTACGGGCATCTGGGCAGCAAGATCATCAGGCATTCCCTTGCGGTTTGCTTTATAATCCGTGCTCATCTTATGTCTGAATGTCGGTTCACGCCTGTCGAAAAGAACACAAACGTGATCGGGGTCGTATTCCTTCATTACTCCCAATACGGAATTGAAAAAGCCATTGACGGCACCTGTCGGTGTTCCGTCAGGCGCGGTCATCGGAGCCCTGCCGATAACGGCATAGTAAGCCCTGTTCATTATCGAATTGCCGTCTACCAAAAGGAGTGTACTCATAAGGTAACCTCTTATTTAGATTGCTTTTTCTCGTCTTCGATCTCTTGCTCTCTTACGGCTCTTGCAGTACTGATCATGAGCTTGATTCTATTAAGCTGGTTAGCTTCTGAAGCACCCGGATCGTAGTCGATCGGAACGATATTAGACTTCGGATACTGTCTTCTAAGCTCCTTGATCATGCCCTTACCTGTAACGTGGTTAGGGAGACATGCGAAAGGCTGTGCACAGATGATATTCGGAACGCCGTCCTGGATAAGCTCGATCATCTCAGCCGTAAGGAACCAACCCTCACCGCATGAGTTGCCGCAGCTAAGTACCGTTGAAGATTTCTCAGCGAGTTCCTGGATCCTTTCAGTCAGCATGAACTTTCCGTTTGTCTTTGCAAATTCCTTGTTGATAGGCTTTCTCAAAGACTCAAGGAAACGGATAGCCGTCTTCATGATGTATCCCGTCTTCTTACTCTTACCGAGATTCTGTGCCTGCCAGAGAGGGTTATAAGCACAGTATAAGAAGAAGTCCAGAACGCCCGGCAATACTGCTTCGCAGCCCTCTGCCTCGATAACGTCGATTGCATTGTTGTTTGCGTCAGGCTGGAACTTAACAAGGATCTCACCTACAAGTCCTACTCTCGGCTTACGGGGAATATCCAAAAGCGGGAGCGCGTCGAACTTTGCGACTGCAAACTTTACGAATTCCTTGTACTTCGTGATAACGGGCGGATTGTCAAAATCAACACCGATCTCACTTAAGCATTCTTTTATAGCCTTCTTCTCTTCGATAGATCTCATGAAATAACTGTTGGGCATCATGACATCATATCTTTCAGTAAGGTCATTCAGGTTCTTGGGATTGAATAATCTTCTTCCGATCCTGTTGATGTAGGAATAAAGCGCATTTGCCGAACCCGGAACCTTCTCGTACGGACGAACTCTCAAAAGCAATGTGGAGAGCATGTCGCCGGCGCACAGAGCCTTGATCGCATCAAGTATGAAAGAAACCGTATATTCGAATCCTTCATTCTTTTCGAATCTCTGTGCAGAGATCGTGATTACTGGGATCTGCGGATAACCTGCTTCCTTTAAGGCTTTACGCAGGAATGCAACATAGTTTGTCGCACGGCATCCGCCGCCCGTCTGTGTGATCGCAAGCGTTGTGTTATCGGGATCGATGTCGCCCTTAAGGATCGCGTTGATCATCTGTCCGACAACGATAAGCGTCGGGAAGCATGCGTCATTATTAACGTACTTAAGACCGCACTCGATGTCCTCTCTCGTAGCCTGCTTGAGGAGCTTGAGCTTATATCCGTGCTTGTGGAATACGGACTCTACAAACTCGAACTGGATAGGAGCCATCTGAGGAGCAAGGATCGTGTGATTCTTCTTGTGTTCCTTGGTGAACTCTACTCTGTGAACCGTATAAGGCGCATCATCAGAATCACTGACAACGTTATTTCCCTCAAGTTCAAGTCTTTCATTCATTGCGACTACCAAAGATCTCATTCTGATCCTTGCAGCACCGAGATTACTTACCTCATCGATCTTGAGGAGCGTATAGAGCTTTCCTGAAGATTCAAGGATCTCCTGAACCTGGTCGGAAGTTACGGCATCAAGTCCGCAGCCGAAACTCGTAAGCTGTACGAGCTCAAGATCAGGTCTTGTAATTACGAATGCTGCAGCCTCATAAAGTCTTGTGTGATACATCCACTGGTCGATGACTCTGATAGGACGCTTCAACACACCCGGCTTAGCGACTGCATCTTCCGTGAGAACGGCCAGTCCGAGTGAATTGATCATCTGAGGGATACCGTGATTGATCTCGGGATCGCAATGGTAAGGTCTACCTGCAAGGACAATTCCCTTAAGGCCCTTTTCTTCCATTTCCTTGAGAATCTCGACACCCTTCTTCCTGATGTCTTCCTTGTACTTGAAATACTCTTCAGCGCCTGCCTGAACAGCCTGCTTTGCTTCTTCTGCGGATACTCCAAGATAAGCAAAGACTTCCGTCAGGTGCTGTGCAACATTATCAAGATTATCGAGAGGCATAAACGGATTTAAGTATCTGATATTTTTCTCGATAAGGTTCTCTACGTTGTTCCTGATTACCTCAGGATATGAGCATACGATAGGACAGTTATAGTGATTGTTTGAATTTGAATTCTCGATATTCTCATACGGAACGTCCGGATAGAATATCGTTGTTATTCCGCGTTCAATGAGGTTCTCGATATGACCGTGAGCAAGCTTTGCGGGATAACATACGGACTCTGAAGGGATCGTCTCCATTCCGCCCTCATAGATCTTATGTGAAGATCTCGCGGATATAAGGACTCTGAATCCGAGCTTGGTAAGTACTGTGAACCAGAACGGATAATTCTCATACTGATTGAGAACACGCGGAATACCGATCTCTCCTCTTGGAGCTTCCTCAAGCTTTAGTGGCTTATAGTAGCTGAATGTTCTTGAATACTTATAATCGAAAAGATTTGGAAGTTTCTTCTTGTTGTTTGCAGGTTCCCTGTCGAGTGCAAGATCCTCGCCTCTTTCGCAGCGGTTGCCAGATACGAACTTCGTTCCATTCGAAAATGTTGCGATCGTAAGTCTGCAGTGGTTCGTACAGCCCTGGCACTGTGTATTCTCCGTATCCATAGAAAATGAATCGAGTTCATCTTTTCCGAGCACGTTGGACTTAGCTCCGTCCTTAGCTCTCTTTCTTGCGATAAGAGCTGCACCGAAGGCACCCATAAGTCCTGCGACATTAGGTCTGATGACATCTCTTCCTGATACGAGCTCGAAGCATCTTAAGATGGCATCGTTGAGGAAAGTACCGCCCTGAACGACGATATTCTTTCCGAGCTGCTCTGTATCACGGATCTTAATAACCTTGTAGAGTGCGTTTCTTACAACGGAATAAGAAAGTCCGGCAGAAATATCGCCTACGGAAGCTCCTTCCTTCTGGGCCTGCTTAACCTTTGAGTTCATGAAAACGGTACAGCGTGTACCGAGATCGACAGGCTTTGTAGAAGAGAGCGCAGCCTCAGCAAACTCGGGAGTTGTAAGACCTAATGTCTGCGCAAAAGTCTGAATGAATGAGCCGCATCCTGATGAGCATGCCTCGTTGAGCATGATAGAGTCGATTACGCCGTTTCTTATCTTCATGCACTTCATGTCCTGGCCACCGATGTCGATGATGAAATCAACGTTCGGGCAGAAGAATTTGGCAGACTGGAAGTGAGCCATGGTCTCGATCTCGCCGAGATCGATATTAAGTGCAGCCTTGATAATGTTTTCGCCGTATCCGGTAACGCATGAATTAATGAGATAGCAGTCTTCAGGCATCTTGGAATAGATGTCCTTCATGATAGCTACCGCGCTCATTACAGGATTACCCTTGTTACTTGCGTAATATGTGTAAACAAGATCGCCCTTGTCATTGATGACAACAGCCTTAGTCGTTGTAGAACCTGCGTCTACACCAAGGAAGAGACCGCCGTGCTGGTCCTTGAGGTCAAGGACAGGGATCTGGTCTTTCTTATGTCTCTCATCGAAAGCTTCCTTGTCTTCCTTACTCTTGAAGATAGGATCGATCCTGATGATGTCAGGGACAAAGCCTTCCCTGTTCTTAAGCTTAACGAGAAGATCTGAAAGATTTACGGGATTCTTTCCGTCAGCAGAAAGAGCTGCGCCCAAAGCGACATAGATCTGCGCTTCTTCGGGCATCCAGAATGAATCGACCTTATCCTTAAGCGTTCTTTCAAAAGCGTTCCTGAGCTCTGAGTTGAAGTACAAAGGACCGCCGAGGAATGTAACGTTGCCCTTGATAGGTCTGCCGCATGCAAGACCTGAGATCGTCTGGTTAACAACAGACTGGTAAATTGAAGCAGCGAGGTCTTCTTTTGCAGCGCCTTCATTGATGAGGGGCTGAAGGTCAGACTTCGCGAAAACGCCGCAGCGGCTTGCGATCGTATAAAGCGATCTGTAATCTTTAGCGAAGTTGTTGAGACCGTCAGCGTCTGTCTGGAGGAGCGACGCCATCTGGTCGATGAAAGAACCGGTACCGCCTGCGCATGTACCGTTCATTCTCTGCTCAAGAACCGGATGCATGTATGTGATCTTGGCATCCTCACCGCCGAGCTCGATGATTACGTCTGTCTCAGGGTGATATGTCTTGATGGCCTGTGTCTCAGCCATTACTTCCTGCGTAAACTTGAAGCCGAGCCAGTTAGCAACTGAAAGTCCGCCTGAACCTGTAATAACTACGTCAACATTGATTTCGGGGAACTTTTTATTGAGATCTTCGAACAGATCGTTCAAAAGACCGGAAACGTCCGAATGGTGTCTCTGATAATCACTGTGAATGATCTTCTCACCGTCAAGAAGAACTACCTTAATAGTTGTAGATCCGATATCAAGACCGAGCTTGTATACCTTGTCCATCACTAACCTCCAATTGATTTATCTGTCTTGATCAGGCATGCCCTTAGGCTGTGCCTTATTACGAGCTGCAGAATAACCCGACTGTCTGTAGCTCTTGGGAGAAGCATCCTTGCGGCTGCTTCTGTTCTGTGTTTTCTTGCGTGAAGGGATCGAACCGAAGAGCTTTAAGGATTTGTCCTTAAGGTCCTTGAGCCAGTTCATCTGTTCACTTCTTAAAGTCTCCTTGAAGTTCCTTGCATCAAGACCCTGCTTGAATTCTGCATTCAAAGAAACGCGTAAGAGCTCATCAGGTACGCCCAATGCAAGATCAAAAGGCTTGCCGAAAGTATCTGAAACCTCAAGCTGCAAGGATTCGCATATGATCCTGCAGTTGGCCTCATACTGCTCGACACCGCACTTTAATCCAAGCTGGGTCATGAGCCCTGTAAAATTCAAAGTGACATAAGGAAGATTGCTCGAAAATATCAGATAAAGGCTGATAAGCTTCATGTAAGATTCGAGACAGATGCATTCCTGGTCGCATATAAGAGACACCTGACCTTCAGATGTCATCTTGGAAATATCGGATTTCTCGTTCTCAAAACCGTTGGCCCACAGAAAATAAAGCTCTCTGTAGACTTCTTTCTTGAAGTATTCGAAATCACGGGTCAAAGGCTCTGCAAGGACCTTATTCCCGATACTGAAGATATACTGCATATATGACACTTCAAGATGGCTCGGAACCGAGAAATACTTGAAGTAAGCAGCTACATCACGGCTGTTATATATATATTTGCGCAAAAGAGTTCTCCTGTCCGCATAATAATTCATGATGAATTATAGCATAAACACCTTAATATGCTTATTTAAATATATTTTATATTAAGGCAAATTAGAGGTTTTCCCGCAGTTGATGGATTTCTTGATGAATACGGTCATTTACATCACAATCTCATCAGCACAGCATTACCGGACCTATTCAGGCCCTCAAAAAAGCAAATGCACTGAAAAAAAAACAATACAGGCGTCCCGGCTTTCGGAATACACGGAATCAGGCCATCGGGCCGTTTCCGCCGATAATTCCGACTGCGCCGAGGATAAGAACGACAACGCCGAGAACGATACGGTACCAGCCAAAGCAGGTAAATGAGTGCTTTCTGATGAAATCAAGGAACTTCTTGATTATGAGCAAGCTTACCAGGAATGCAGTAACCATACCGACTAAGAGAAGGCCTACCTCGTGGAGAGTAACGCTTCCGTCGTACTTAAGGATCTTCAAAAGGCTTGCACCGAGCATTACAGGGATAGCAAGGAAGAATGTAAACTTAGCTGCAGCTTCCCTCTTGATGCCGATAGCGATGGAACCAACGATCGTGGAACCGGATCTTGAAGCACCCGGGAAAACTGCTGCGAGGATCTGGAAAAGACCGATGGCAACAGCGTGACCCCAGTTGATCTGGCCAACTCTGTTAATTACAGGCTTTCTGTTCCTGTTAAGGTACTCGACAACGATAAATGCCACACCGAATACGATAAGGGCAATAGCTACTACGACATAGTTATAGAGGTGCTCATCGAGCCAGTCATCGAAAGGTACGCCGACAAGGACTGCCGGTATGCATGCGACCGCGATCTTGAGCCACATGATGATCTTATCCTTCTTTATGTAGCTTCCAAAACCGGTCTTAGCGAAAGGACACTGATTGTCCTTCTTTCCGAAAGGCCAGATATCTTTCCAGAAGATGAGGATAACGGCCATTATCGCTCCAAGCTGGATAACGACAAGATAAAGATCGTAGAACTCGGGTGAAACATTGAGTTTAAAGAACTCATTCAATATGATCATGTGTCCGGTGGAGCTGACAGGAAGCCACTCTGTAACGCCTTCAACAATACCGAACAATAATGCAACAAGATAATCCCATAACATACTCATAAATTAACTTCTCCTTTGATCAACCCCAAAATCATAACACACTTATCATTCTGTTAAATGCACAAACTACTGCACGGACAGAAGATTTTGTGACAGAGCTTGAAACTCCGGCACCGATATAGGTCTGTTTATTGGCTTTGTTGGTGATCTCGATATATGTAATAGCCGCTGAATCAGAGCCTGATTTCATAGCATGCTCAGAATAATTCGAGATTGAGAATTCTACGCCGGTATATTTGCTGAACGCACTGACAAATGCGTCGAGGAGACCGTTACCGGTCCCTTTTATGGTAACTTCCTTACCGTTATCGACTATCAGGGCTTCAACAGTAGATACCTGGTCGCTGTCCTGCTTCTCCGAGAAGTTCTTGAGGCCGTAAGGCTCAAGGACGTTGATGTATTTGTCATCGAAAAGGTCGAAGATCTGCTGCGGCAGGAGTTCATTCTCGACACCGCCCGCTTCAGTAGCAGCCTTGACATCAACGAGGAAATCACGCTGGAATCTCTTCGGGAGCTGGACGCCGAAATATGTCTCGAGAACATAGGCGATACCGCCTCTTCCGGACTGGGAATTGATCCTGATGATGGGCTCGTATTCCCTGCCGACGTCCTTCGGATCGATAGGAAGATAAGGAACGGCCCAGATACTCTCGCCGCGCTCTTCCATCTTCTTTCTGCCCTTGTTGATCGCATCCTGGTGTGAACCTGAGAACGCTGTAAATACAAGCTTTCCGGCCCACGGATGTCTGGGCTCGACCTTCATGCCGGTAAGTTCCTCGTAAATATCGATGGTCTTATTGATATTTGAAAAATCGAGGCCGGGATTAACTCCTAACATCATCATATTGATGGCAAGCGTAATGATATCAACGTTTCCCGTTCTCTCGCCGTTGCCGAACAAGGTGCCCTCTACCCTGTCCGCACCGGCCATAAGGCCGAATTCGGATGTTGCGACGGCAGTTCCTCTGTCGTTATGAGTATGAAGTGAAAGGATAATGGAATCTCTCCACTTAGTCTTTCTGCAGAAATACTCGATCTGGTCGGCATAGACGTTAGCCGTCTGATACTCGACAGTCTCAGGAAGATTGATTATTACCTTGTTTTCGGGCGTCGGCTGCCAGCATTCGAGAACGCTGTCACAGATCTTTACGGCAAAATCGATCTCCGTATCGGAGAATGCCTCAGGTGAATATTCAAGGATGAACTTCGTTCCGCTATTATCTTCACGGATCCTGTCGATTATCATTTTCGCGCCGTCAACAGCCAACGCTATACAGTCATCCATCGAAAAGTCAAAGACCACGTCCCTGTGGAGCGTGCTCGTAGCGTTATAAAGATGGATAATTACCGAATGGGCACCTTTTACAGCTTCCAGCGTCTTGTCTATTATGTGGCTTCTGGACTGCGTTAGGACCTGTATCGCTACATCATCAGGGATCAGGTCGTTTTCTATGAGATGTCTGCAGAAGTTATAGTCTGTTTCCGAAGCTGCAGGAAAACCGATCTCAATTTCCTTAAAGCCGACAGAACAGAGATATTCGAAGAATTCGACCTTCTCTTCGAGCGTCATAGGCACTTCCAAAGCCTGGTTACCATCCCTCAGATCAACGGAACACCAGATAGGTGCCTTGGTGATCTTCTGACCCGGCCATTTTCTGTCTGGCAGATCGATGGTGGGATGAGCCTTGTATTTGCGGTAATTCATGTCAGCCATATTTTCTCCTCCATATAAGCGACAAGAGCCTTATTCCATTTCATTGACAAGGTCTCTGAACATATCGCCTCTATGCTCAAAATGTCTGAAGTGATCGTAGGATGTACCTATAGAGGACATAATAACAATCTCTCCCGGTTTTGCCCACTCTCTGGCTTTATTGATAGCTTCCTTGTAAGCGTTGACGACAACATCTCTTGTCTCAGGGAATTCATAGACGTCGCCTTTCTTGTCAGGAATGCGGTAGATCTCATATTCGCGGCCGTTTGCTTCCTTCTCGATGATATCCGTAACGAGATCAGCATTAGATCCGTAGATTATTATCCTGTCGCAGACTTTGAGTATAGAATCTCCGAGTCCTGTATAGATGCACTTCTTGTCAGCTCCGCCGCAGATGAGAACGCCCTTCTCGTTACGGGCAGCAAGAGCCTTCATGGTATTGAGAGAACGGTTGGGCGATGTATCGATCGATGAGTTATACCATCTTACGCCGTCTATCTCTCTGATGAATTCGATCCTGTGAGGAACGCCCTTGAAATTCTTTGCTACTTCAGCAATATCTTCAGGGTTTACATAATCGATTACTGCGCAAGTTGCAGCAAGGAAATTCTCGACATTATGCTCACCGGGGATAAAGATCTCGTCGACACCGCAGATATCGGTTTTTGAGCCTTTGTCCTCATAAATGAGTCTGCCGTCCTCAACATAAGCCCTGCGGTAAAGCGGAGAATCAGTTCTCAATACATTCTCCTTATTGGAAGAGAACAGATCTACTCTGGATCTAGCTACATCCTTCATATCGTATGTAAGGTCACAGCCTGCATTAAGAACGACCTTGCCGAACGGGCCCTGATTCCTGAAAACATTGACCTTTGCCTGGATGTATTCATCGTAATCCGTATGGAAATCAAGATGATTCGGCGTAATGTTCGTGATGATAGCAACATCTGCAGGAGTCTTCATGCCAAGGAGCTGGAACGAAGACAATTCGAGTACTACCATGTCATCAGAGCACATCTGATCGACCTTATCAAGGAGCGGCGTACCGATATTTCCGCCTACCCAGACCGTATAACCTGATTTCTTCAGAATCTCGGCAGTAAGCGTAGTTGTCGTTGTCTTGCCGTCAGAACCGGTGATCGCAAAGATCTGTGCAGGACAGAGGTTCATGAAGAGTTCCATCTCTGTAGTAAGAATAGAACCCTTTGCCTTCAGAGCCTGCAGTTCTTCTGTCTCAAATCTCATCTTGGGTGTCTTGAAAACGATGTCGTAGAAGTCATCATTAAGATGTGAAAGATAGTTCTCACCCAGAGACCACTCGATACCCTCTGCGCAGTCAGCAAGAGCCTCGATATTCTTTTTCAGGACCGGATCATCAGCGGTCATCTTATCGCATGCAGTAACTTTGCAGCCTAATCCGACGAGCCATCTGATCAAGGGTGTGTTGGATATGCCTACACCGATTACGGCAGCCTTCTTGCCGTTGATAAACTCTTTAAAATCATCAAATCTTAAGTTGCTCATATTTCCTCCTCTATCCGGATATGTACGAGGCATAGAGCCTGCTGTAAAATCCGCCGTTTGCGATAAGCTCTTCGTGGGATCCGATCTCCGAGACGGTGCCGTTATCTATAACGACGATCTTGTCACAGTTCGTGATCGTTGAAAGCCTGTGCGCAATTATAATACCTGTCCTTCCGTTCAGAAGCCGTCTTACGGCCTTCTGAATACGGTCTTCAGTAACAACGTCAACAGATGATGTGGCTTCATCCAGGATCATTATCGAAGGATTAGAAGCCATCGCCCTGGCTATCGTAAGAAGCTGTTTCTGACCTTCAGAGATGTCATCCCTGTCGTTGTCGATCTGTTCATTATACCGCTTTGGTAATTTTCTAATAAAAGAATCGCTTCCCGACTGTTTTCCGGCGTCGAAAACCTGTTCATCGGTAATATGAGGCCCCGCAAACCTTATGTTTTCCATGATGGTATCATCAGAAAGCCATGTATCCTGGGTAACAAAACCAATATAGTTTCTGAGCTCGGACCTCGGTATCTCCCTGATGGATCTTCCGTTAATGAAGATATCGCCTGAATCAGGCTCATAGTAACGCATGAGAAGATTGATGAGCGTTGTCTTTCCGCAGCCCGTAGGACCTGCGATTGCAAAAGATTCGCCCTTTCCTACCGTGAACGACACATCCTTTAATACAGGCTTACCTTCAACATATGAGAAACAGACATTCCTGAACTCGATGTCAAAATGCTTATCCTTCTCGGGCAGTGCAGATAATGCCTTTTCTTCAGGTATTTCAGGGCTGTCCAGGTACTCGAAAACCCTGTTGAGGCAGGCGAAGCTGTCCGTAAGTTCGGTATATACGGCTGTGAGGTCATTAATGGGCTTCATGAACTGGTTTGCGTAAGCAAGCAGTGACATGAGAGAACCTACAGTTATCGCGCCGCCTATACCTGCATAGCAGCCTGAAAGGACTACTCCTGCATATATCAGCGCGTTTACGAATCTCGAAGACGGATTGCTGATTGAAGAAAGGAATGTGGCTTTGGTTGAAGTCTTGCGGTATTCGCCGTTCAATTCATCGAAAGAGCCGGTCCTCTTACCTATCGCGTTATAGATCCTGCATTCCCTGAAGTTCTTTACGGATTCACCGACAAATGCAGTCTGCTTTGAACGGATGCTTGCCTGAGCAGCAAAAGACTTATAAGCGCCTTTTGCGATAAGGTATGAGACCGCAATGGATACCGGAGTAAAGATAACGACAATAAGCGATATCTTCCAGCTAATGTAGAACATAACAGCAAGAGTGATAAGTACAGTCGCTATGCCCGAAGCGAACTGGTTAAGGAACATGAGCATTCCGTCAGAAACTGTCTCAACATCGCTTATTATGAAGCTCTGGAGCTTTCCTGCAGATGTCTGGTCGATGTAAGACATCTTTACCCTGTGCATCTTCGCGTATGTGGCGTTCCTCAGATTAAGTCCGATCGAATATGCGACTCGGTTATTCATCCTGATCAGCGCGAACTGCAGGAGCGCAGCAACTACGATCAGACAAAGGATCACGATAAGATATCTGATGAGCGCATCCATATTGCCGAGATTATCTGTAGCCTTACCTGCAAAATACGGGATTGCAACCGTGGCTGCACCGTAGAATATGCCGATAAAAACAGATAATACCGCAAGAGCGGATGCTCCTTTCAGATAGGAGAACAGGCGCTTAACAGTCTTTACGTTCATTTAGCGCCCTCCTTTATCTGAAGCGAATTCATATAACGGTAGTTTTCGGAAATCTTAAGAAGTTCCTCGTGAGGAGCTATAGCTTCGATCTTTCCGTCATCCATGAGGATTATCCTGTCGCAGTTCATGCATGTCCTTACCTTCTGCGAGATAAGGATGACAGTAGGCTTTGTTGAAAGATCTCTTAAGTTTCCGAGAAGCCTTTTTTCTGTGCCCCAGTCCAATGCAGATGTGGAGTCATCAAGTATTAAAAGACCGGGCTTTCCTGCCAGTGCCCTGGCAATACCTATCCTCTGTCGCTGTCCGCCAGAAAGACCTGCTCCGGCATCAGATATCTCATATGCAAGGCCTTCCTTTTTTGAGGCAACCACATCATCGCTGCAGGATAATCTGCATGCTTCGTCGATATCAGGACCGGACAGTTCATCTCTTCCGACAGTAATATTGTCTTTAAGAGAACCCTTAAACAATCTGGTCTTCTGAAGGCTCATTCCGACAGATGAAGCAAGACTTGCAAGTGATATGTCTCTGACGTTTATTCCGTCTATCAGGACCTCGCCTTCATCGGGATAGTAGATGCCGGCCATAAGCGAAGCTGCAGTGGATTTGCCGCAGCCCGTGCTGCCTAAGATGCCGATGTTCTCACCTGGCCTGATATCGATCGTAAAATCCTTTACCGATTCTTCGTTGTTGCCCTGATAAGTAAAAGAGACGTTTTTCATCGTAACTGACAGAGGCTTTGAATTATCAAGAACCTTAGTGCCGTTACCTGCCGTACTGACTACATCCATAAGACCTTCAGCACGGTTAAGACATGCATACGCTCTGGAAACAGAGACGATCAGGTTCGCAAGCTTGACCAGTTCGATAAGTATCTGGGACATATAGTTATAAAGCGCAATGACCTGGCCGTCGGTAAGATCACCGGCGTTGAAATGGATCGCACCCCTGTAGATCAAAAAGCAAATGCCGAGATTAACAACGGCATATGTAAGCGGATTCAGCCACGAAGCAAAATCAGAAGCCTTTATCTGAGCCTGTTTCAGGTTACGGCTCTTTTCTTCAAATCTTTCGTAGTCATCAGCAGTCTTGTTAAATCCGCGGATGACCCTCTCACCTGCAATTCCGTTTGAAGTCTTCTTAACAATGGTATCAAGACCTTCTCTTGCCTGCTTGTGTCTTAGTATCGAAAGCTTCATATTGAGCGCGATGACAACAGCCATCAGAGCTGTACAGACAACGAATATCAATGACATCGAAGGCTTGACTACTGCAGCCATTATGCAGGCACCGATGACAATAAAAGGCGATCTTAAAAGAAGCCTTAAGAAGAGATTGATGCCTGTCTGTATCTGGTTTACGTCAGATGTGAGAAGCGTGACCATGCTTGAAGAACCGATCTTCTCATAGTCACTTACCGAGAGCGTCAGGAGCTTATCGTGAAGGCTTTTTCTGATACCTGAAGATATACCACAAGCAGAATACGCTGCAAAATACTGAGCTGTAATTGCGCTCGCGAATCCTACGACGGCAAAGAGGACAAGTATCGGCACATTCGCCCATACATAGTCCATGTCGCCTTTCTTGATACCATTATCGATAACGCCCGCGACAATAAGCGGGACAGTAAGTTCAAAACATGCTTCGAGAAGCTTAAACACGGGGCTTAAGATCGATGCAGTTTTATATTTTCCGATGTGGTCAAACAGAAGCTTCATATAATGGTTCAGGCAAGATCCTTCTTAAGTTTATTGCACTCACGGATGACTTCATCCAGATCGATCGTCAGGAATTTACCATCCTCATAAAGGATCTTTCCGTCGATCATGGTCATCTTAACAACGGAATTATCAGCGCTGTAGATGATATTCCTGACGACATTGTTTTCGGGCTGCATCGAAGGCTTGTTCATGTCGATCATGATGAGATCTGCCTTCTTGCCAGTATCGAGCACGTCAGAATCCTTAAGTCCCATGCATAATGCGCCGCCGGAAGTGCCGGCTTTGAGGATTGTAAAGGGATCGACAGCTGCCGCGTTATTAGTCTCCACATTCGAAAGAACGGTATCAAGATACATCTCACGGAACATGGAGAGCGCGTTGTTGGAACCTGCGCCGTCCGTACCGATTGCGATGTTCATGCCTTTTTCGACGAACTTGTAGACCGGAGTTATTCCGCTTGCAAGCTTTAAGTTGGAGCACGCGTTGAATACAGACCAAAGATCTCTTTTCTTAAAGATTTCGCGGTCCTCATCGGTAAACCAGACGCAGTGGAATCCGCCGCCGCCGAAATCGAAGATTCCGAGCTTGTCGAAAAGGACAGCCGGAGTGATACCGTATCTTTCAATGCATCCGTCAACCTCAGACTTTGTCTCCGAGATATGCGCAAATACTGGAGCATTATACTTATGTGCAAGTTCCGATATGCGCTTGAGATTGTCCTCATTGGTAGTGTATTCGGCGTGGAAACCGTAAATAAACGCAACGAGCGGATCGAAGTTATTCAAGGATTCATAGTATCCTTCAAGTTCTTCCATCCCGCCGAAGTCATTGGCAGCGCCGCAGAAGATATGTCTGAATCCGCTCTCGACGGCAGCCTTGGCAGATGCTTCTTTATGGAAGTACATGTCAAAACAGGAAGTTACGCCGCCTGAAAGATAATCTGCATACGCGAGCTTCGAAAACCAGTAAACATGCTCAGGAATAAGCTTATCCTCACGTGGGAATATCGCTTTGAAAAGCCAGTCGTTAAGACAGTATTCATCAGCCAGGGATCTTGAGAATGTCATAGCTGAATGCGTATGCGCATTTTTAAGACCGGGCATCAGAAGATTGCCCTTGCAGTCTATCTCCCTGTCAAAAGGCTTGTCTTTTACGTCTGCAGCAGGTCCGATATAACTTATGCGGTCATTCTCAGTCCATAACTCGCCTTCGATGATCTTGTCATCTTTCATGGTAAGTATTCTGCAATTATAAAAACGGATAGCCATATTTAGCTCCTTTCACATGTTTACAGCAGCGGCGCCCAAAGTCTTAAAATGGACTTTAAGAACCTGACGATAACTTTCGGTTTCACACTGTATTTATCGGTGACATCACGGCATTCTTCGAATGTATTCAGGAAGTCTGTCTTTATATCAGGAAGACAGTCTGCCTTGTACATATAGACAGCATTCTCAAAGTGATGATAAAGGCTCCTGTAATCGAGATTGATTGTACCGACCACTGCGCATTTATCATCGCAAAGACAGGTCTTAGTATGGTTAAATCCCGGCGTGTACTCATAGATCCTTATGCCGCATGTAACCAGCATGTTGTAATAAGATCTGGTCACGTGATAAGTGAACTTCTTATCAGGAATACCGGGTGTTATTATCCTGACGTCAACACCCCTTTTCGAAGCTATCTGGAGTGCCCTTGCAAGCTCATCCGAAAGAACGAGGTAAGGCGTCATGAACCAGCAGTAATCGCGGGCGTTGTTTATCATGTTGAGATAGACATTTTCGCCGATCGGTTCATTATCAAGCGGGCTGTCACAGTATGGAACACAGTATCCGTGCGCATTTTCGACACAAGGGATATCAACAGACTCAAACTGGAGCATGTCATCGTCTTTTCTCTTAAGGTCAGCAAAGTTCCACATCTCCACGAACATTGCAGTAAGGCTCTGAACGGCAGGTCCGGTGAGCTTGATACCGTTATCCTTCCACTTTCCGTAAGGATTTACGATATTGAAATACTCGTCAGCGATGTTATAGCCGCCCGTATATCCGACTTTTCCGTCAACGACCATAATCTTCCTGTGATCACGGTTGTTCATGAACAGCGAGAGAATGGGATATGCGGGATTGAAAGCGTTGCACTTAATGCCTTCGGATTCAAGGACCCTTACAAAATTCTTGTTGATAAAGAGGAACGAGCCGACGTCATCGTAAAGGACTCTGCAGTCAACACCGGCTGCCGCTCTCTCCTTCAATGCTTCGTGCAAAGGCTCGAACGCCTCCTTCGTCTCTATTGCGTGATATTCAAGATAGACGAATTTCTTTGCCTTCCTGATCTCTTCGATCTGATCTTTATAGCAATCATAAGCTACAGGGAAATACCTGATGTCAGTTCCCTCGTAGATCGGGAAATCAAATTGCAAATTCCGCTAAAACAGCATGCCGATTCCGATAGACCGGCATGCTGTTCCGCTTCAAGCGGCACGGAGTGACGCTATAGAATTACTTTATTCTGTTTTGCGCATATCTCTGCCGTTACATTCCAGGCGATATGCCTTTGCAGTCATCCTGCTTAAGCAGGCATCCGCGTAAGTGCTGTCCTTGAACAAGTCCCACCAGTTTGCGACGGGCAGCTGAGATACAATCATTGTGGCCTTCCTTGAGTCGCGCGTTTCAATAATCTCGAAGAGATCTCTGCATTTTTCAAGATCCAGTTCCATAAGACCGAAGTCATCAATTACCAGAAGATCGTAAGAAGACATCTCATTTGTATATTCATAACTTGAGTTTGTCTTTCTGGCCTTCTCGCTTTGCTGCAAGAGCGTGTTAGCACGGATATACTTCACAGTCCTCAGTTGTTGTAGTGCTGTTATACAGAAAGCATTGGCAATATGCGTCTTGCCGGCACCGGCACTTCCGGTTATCAGAAGATTCTTGGGCTCATCGATCCATTTACATGTCTGAAGTTTCTCTATTGTATGGGTATCAAGCATCCTGTCAGGCTCATACAAAGATTTATCGAAGTCTGCATGCGGATACTTCAGCGTTGCCTTGCGAAGCAGTTTATTGAACTTGGTGGATTGCCGCTGATCCCATTCGTAGTTAATGAGAGCAGTTATTCTGGTATGGAAATCTTCAAGTTCTGAGTTAGGGTTCAGGAATTGCTGCTCTAACGCTTCTGCCATATGAGATAACTTAAACTTGAAGAGTCGGTCCAACAGAATGTTTTCTTCAGTTGTAAGTTTGGGATTGTATGTATAGTCTTTTTGTCTGTACGCCATAGTCGTTCACCATTACTTGTAGAAGTCCTTTCCTCTGATGTTATCGTGTTGCGGAAGATGTTCTTCAGAACACGGTTCACCGGATTGAATCTTCCCAAGAACCTGCTTGAACGTCTTGTATCTGCATGAATTCATTTCAACGCATTGTCGCGCCACTTCTTCAACAATCCCGTGTGGAAGATCCTTTACAGAATGC
>JHXJ01000012.1 GCA_000621765.1 Ruminococcaceae bacterium AB4001 | reverse complement strand
CACAAAAACTCAGAAAGAAATTAAGAACATCAAACCACATAGAACGCCTTAACAAAGAACTCAAGAGAAGATCCAAGGTAATTGATGTATTCCCAAACCAGGAATCACTTATTCGCCTTATGGGAGCAGTGCTCCTTGAGATAAATGAGAAGAAAAAGATGGATCAACACAGAATAATCTTCAGTACAGAAATCGAAACGATTGCTAAACTGAAGCCTGTTCTCCAACAAATAGCAAAGGAGCAGCAAGCCGTTCTGGTGGCTTAAGAGCATTGAACGAGGCGCGCTGCAAACAACTCCTCGTTCCGCTACGCTCCACTCAGAGTTGTTTGCAAAAGTTTACAAATTATACGAAGGATTGAATTTACACAAAACTTTGGACTTGACTCAGAGTCTTCGGCGTGGTCTGGAAAGGCGTGCAGTCCTCCGGTGATCTGTCCGACAATTGTTCCTGGGCAGGAAGATACACCAAGAGATACCGCATCGCTTTTTACGACAAGGATTTCGGAGAAGATAACTGCAATGTGGTCAGAGAGACCATGGCAAGGACTCCGAAGATCCTCTGGATCAAACCTGTCACATGGTTAGTCATCTCCGTAATTGCCTTCTTCAGCAGCTTCTTTTTCTATGAATGGGTGATTCCGGTCTTCGAAAATATGAGAATGAGCGATGAAGCTTTCGCATTCATCGATGAACTGGTATTCTATTTCCCCTGTATAATTGCCGGTCTATGCGCTGTAACATGTCTTGTTTTCGTTGTGATAAAAGACAACCTGCTCTATAAATGCGCTATAAGATGCATCGAAAACAATCTTGCCGCGATAGAAAGAAAGAAGGCGGAAGATGCGATCAAGGGAATAGAAAACTCCAAGTGGTATTACAACAACTGCCCGAACTGCGGCGCATCTGCTGCATCCCCTGTCCTCAAATCATGCTCTTTCTGCGGAACCTCGCTGGAAGTTACTGACTTTACAAACGGTGTTCCCAGCGCCGTTCATAAGATTGCATTTGTTCCGAAGAAACCGGACATTCCCGGCTCCAAAGGTGACAGCAAATGACACTGAGTAAATTCTTCAAGTATTCCCTGCCCATCGGGATCGCCGGGATCGTATTAAGCATCATCCTGTTCGTTACGAACTTATACTACGAACTCGTTGTTCCGGTCATTGAGAATTCAAGCCTTGAAGGAGCTGCTTTTGATTTCTTCGACGATCTGATCTTCTATACGCCTTGCATATTCATGGCGCTCTTCGCTGCTTATCTCATCGCGGGATTTATCTACAAGAGAAAGGCTCAGTTAAAAGTCGAAGATAAGGTGACCGAAGACATGATCGGGGAAAATGAGGCCGTACAGAAAGTCCTTGATGACAGGGCCGCTTTCCTTAAGTACAAGCTCTACACCAACTGCCCCAACTGCGGCTCTCCGAGAGCCGAAAACGAGACGGACTGCAGATTCTGCGGCACTTCGCTTATTAAGAACAAATCAACGGAAAAGTAATCCCTGCTTACTGATGTTATTTCTCTGAAGAAGTCTTTCCTTTGGAAAGCTTGTAGAGTTCTTCGCCTGCAAGTCTCACCTTTGCAACGATGTCGCCTTCCTTAGGGAAGCAGAAGTAAAGACAGTCGTTCGTTCCTATGGAGACTATGTCGCCAATCTCATACCAGAAATAATCCGAGTTGACGCTGTAAGACGCTTCGGGCTGCTGCTCGTAGTGGAGCTTTCCGTCGCACCCGTCCAGGACAAAGCCGTTATTGTCGTGATGAAGTCTTCCCTCACCCACCATGTACAATGCCTTGGAATCTTTAAGAATCGCAATATCACACGGAACATCGATCTTATAAGTGCCGTTACTTATCTCTTCATTTATCTGCTCGCGCTCCCAGGCAAACCAGTCCGGAACATGGGTAAACCTGGGCGTGACGTTTATTCCCTTGAGTCTTCCGAGAGTATCGAGTTCATAAGTTGCGCCGCACTCCCTGCATACAAGGCTTATGCCCTTTCCTTCGGTCTTTCCCTCGGTCATGCAGTGAGGACATTTATAAAGAATCCTGTTAAGTCCGTCGGCTCTGAAAGGCTCATCGATCTCAATTCTGTTGTCCTGCTGCCACTTGAAATAGTCCAGACTGAAGGCCTTGTCGAGCACTTCATCGATCTGTCTTACCTTGGTATTGGCAAGTTCTTCAGGCGTGAACAGGCACTGCATAGTGCATGTTACCGTAACATCTCTTTTCTGGAGATTGTTATAGAGCGGATCTCTTGTGAACGCGCCGTAAGTGGTGATCATGACAACGGGGTGCTTGAGCTTTTTGAGAAGTACTCCGAGCCTTCTCGGTATCCTCGTGCCGGTTCCGTCTAAGGAATAACCAGCTTCCGGATACATAAGGACACTGGCTTTGTTCGTGCTGAGGGCATAATCCATATCGGAGATAAGAGAGACATCCGAGACGAATTTCCGCGTCGGGATGCAGCCCAGAGACCTCATGAGTCCTTCTTTTCCGACAAGGGCATCAGACGTGCAGACGATGCTGAACGGGCGCCCTTTCATCACTTCGAAGGCGATCGCGAGATCCGTGAAACTGCAGTGGTTCATAAGGATCATCCACGGACCGTCGCCGGCTTTTTCCATGTCTATCTTCTCGCAGGAGAAATGTACCTTCTTAAGTTCGCCGCCCAAACCGATGCGCGCGATCCCCGCCAGGAGTGCTGACGGCTTCTTAGGCTTCTTGTGCTCCCACGAGGGAAGCTTCATTACTTCTTCGTAACTCAGGTTTTTGGTCTTTATCTTCATACGAAGATTATACTGAAAAAATGCATATCATCAAACAACGCTCTACATTACATTATGTTTGTACTGTATAATATGAAAGTATCCGTAAGCCATAACATATCAAATCAATGACCGGCAGTGATGAGAGATTCCGGAAACTTTTGTATAAAGGACGGTACGCATTATGAGTTTAATCGAAAAGACATTCAGCAACGGCGAAGTAATCATCAAGGAAGGCGACACGGGAACGAGTTTCTTCCAGATCATTGAAGGCAGTGCCCTTGTATACGGAGGCTTCGGAAAGAACGATCAGGTCAAGCTTTCCTCTATCGATACGGGAGAATTCTTCGGTGAGATGTCAACGCTCGAAGGCTATCCCAGAAGCGCGACCATAGTCGCTAAAGGCGCTGTCCGCGTAGTCGAGATCCCCGGAGAAGACATGGATGCATTTTTCGAGGATGACCCCAGAAGGATAGCAGAACTTACAAAGCATCTTCTGCAGAGACTGCAGATCACATCCAACGACCTGAATGAGGCAAAGGCCCTGCTCAGCGAGCTTCGCGAGGCTGACGCGAACAAGAAGAGCAACTCCTTATTCGCCAAGATCAAGAAACACATCGACATGTACCAGTCGAACAAGAATAAAGTTACCGAAGCTGACACGGATCCGCTCCGCGACATTTTCGCAGGACTCATAAACGATGAGACCAGCCAGCTCAGGCAGTATGAGAGCGGCAAGATCATTTACGATGATTTCGAATTCGGAGACTGCATGTTCATCCTCCATTCCGGCAAGGTCGGGATCTACAAGGGATACGGCACGGACGATTCGACGGAGATCGCAGAGATAACCCCTGTTGCTTACTTCGGTGAGTCCGGCTTCTATGCTACTGATCTCCGCGGCACGACAGCAGTCACCAAAGAGGATACGATCGTCGAGCTCATCTATCAGGAAGAGCTGGCTTCGATCTTCAAGTTCTGTCCCCAGAAGATCAGGGCATTCCTCCGTCTCCTTTCTTACAACTTAAGAAAGCTCGATGTCGATTTCCTGAATACCTGCAAAGAGATCACTGAAGCTTACAACAAGAAGTAATCCTGAGCAGAACATTTCCGGAGTTGGATGACATCCTTTTCGGAGAGACAGCTTATGTTTATAAACAAACTCAACCAGCTTTATAAGCCAAGAAGAGTCCTGTATTACATTGATGCAGACGATGCTTCCGTGGCCGCTTTTTATGGCGGTAAGACTGATGAGGCCGTCGGCCGTTATACAAATGCATTCGGCACCTATGACTATCCCGGCGTCTTTTACATCAGGTCGCTCGGCAGACCCGTTATCGGAATTGAATTCAGGGAAAATGACCCGAAGATCTCTTATCCTTCCGGGCTGAATTCGATCGTCCTGGATGAGGCTTTCTTCTATTCGATCGAGATCGATAACGAGATCGATCTGGGCCTGGAATCGATAAGCAGCCTTTTCGGGAAGATCAGAGAAGACGATGACGCGCACAGAAATTACAGCGACCTTTCGATAAGAAAAGACCCTGACGTGATCAGCATTTTCATGAGCGGAAAGAAAGTCAGGATACTCCATGAGATGTCTCTCGACGAGGACCGCGCAACAGAAGTCATCAAAGACTCGTTCGACAGCTTCGAAAAGAAAGCTCTATACACAAAAGCATTCATCGACCCCATCACCGGTCACTACAACTGGAATCACTTAGTCCCGTTCCTTGAGATGCCGATGGATTACGGCATCAGGGATTACGCTTTCGCGCATTTTGACGTAAAGGAATTCCGCGTGATCAACGAAGTGTACGGCCACATTGCGGCGAATAAAGTGCTGAGCAATATCGTCAAGGCGATGGAGGCATCTGACTTCATCTATACGAGCGCAAGATGCCACAACGATAATTTCGCGATGATGATCAAGGACATGCCCGAAGACGAGATGATCGAAAAGCTCAGCACGTTCTTCGAGGATTTATCACATCTTGAAGAAGACCCGAACTACAGGATCTACTACAGGTGCGGAGTCGTCCCGATGCAGCGCACGATGCTTTCAGGCAACAGGGTTGCGGACGCGGGCAAGCTGGCGCAGAAACTCGGAACGAGCCACAATAGGACCGACATCATCGTGTTCACTGATAAGATGCACGACGATATCCTGTGGGGCAATTTCATTAAAGCTTACCTTGATACAGCCATTGCAAACGATGAGTTCGTCGTCTATCTCCAGCCTAAGTTCGATATCCACACCGAGAAGATCAAGGGCTCTGAAGCGCTGATCAGATGGAATTACAAAAAGAAGGAATTCCTCTCTCCCGGCAAGTTCATCCCATTCTTTGAACGTGACGGATCGATCGGCAAGATCGATGACATCGTCCTGAAGAAAGTCTGCATGACCTTAGACAGATGGAGAAAAGAAGGAAAGATCCTTTATCCCGTATCGGTCAACCTCTCGCGAGAGCGCCTTTATGACACGGATCTCGTGGACCATCTCACGGAGATCGTCGATTCATATAACATCTACCACGACCTTATAGATTTCGAGCTTACGGAGAGCGCCTCGTACGATAACACCGAGCAGATGATACAGGTCTTAAATGACTTAAGGAGCCGCGGCTTCCGCATCTCTTTGGACGACTTCGGAACGGGATATTCTTCGTTTTCGCTCCTTACCCAGATGCCGCTCGACACGCTTAAGATCGACAAGAGCTTCGTCGATAAAGTCGGCGGAGAAAGCGTCCTTAAGACAGACATCTTCGTGCTCAGGCACATCATCTCGCTTGCCAAGGAACTCGGCTTTATCTGCCTGGCAGAAGGCGCCGAGAACAAGACGCAGATAGATGAGCTTAAGGCACTGGGATGCGACGTTATCCAGGGGTACTACTTCAGCAGACCCATTTCGATCGAAGATTTCGAGAAGAAATATCTTGGATAAGTGATGTCACTTCTGACATCACTTACATTCAACGCCCTCTTTTTTACAGATACGCCATGCAGCATATCTGCCCTGCGCTGTTGCCGGCGGAAGTCCGCCTGAACCCATGAGCCACTGGCCTGCAAGGAATACATTCTTGAGCTGCTTAACGACACCGGGTGTAGTAACAGTCTTTGTATCCCTGTCTGCAACGAAAGCCATGTAAGCGCCTCTGTATGCGTTGCAGTGCTTCGCATATGTAACAGGTGTCCATACGTCGAGAACCCTGATCTTACCCTTTGTCTCAGGGAACTGCTTCTCGATCTCGGCCATGATGGCATTTGCGACTTCCATCTTCTTTGCTTCGTACTTTTCGGGGTCCTTGGCAAGATCAAACCAGTTGTCGACTTCCTTGCCGTACTGGAAGAGCTTGACCTGGATGCTTGTCTTGCCTTCGGGTGTAAGCGTCGGATCGTAATCGTAGCAGATGAAACCCAAGTCCTTGATCTCTCTGTCCCAGACCTTGATTCCGTCGCTCTCCCAGCATGTCGTATCGGGCTCGACATTCATCTTGCAGTCAACAACGAAAGCTGCGTGATACTTGCTGAATACGGAGAAATGCTCCTTATCGTCGAAGCACTTCTTTAGCTTCTTAGGCATGTATTGAGCAGGAAGAAGCTTTGTGAATGTGTGGTTTGCATCTGTAGCGCAGATAACGTAATCTGCCTTAACCTCAGTACCGTCTTCAAGAATGATTCCCTCAGCAACCTTGCCGTTGATCTTAACGCACTTAACAGGTGAATTAACGTGGAGCTTACCGCCCTTTTCCTGATATCTGTTTGCGATCCTCATGGCAGCTGCAAGTGATCCGCCCTCCGGAATGTCACCGCTGCCTGATGTGACCATCGCATAGGACATGATGAACGAATAAGCCTGAGTCATCTCAGGGTGTGTGAGCATTACGGAACTTCTCAATGTGGGGTTCTTAAAGCTTTCGCCCAGGTCCTTAACGCTTACGCCCTTGTATGCTTTCTGCGCTGCGGGAACGTTCTTAACGAAGTCTCCGAGCTTCATGAAATCTCTCGGGCCCATCTTGTCCATCGGCTTGTCGATGGGCATTATCATGGACTCTGCTCTAGTTACGTTCTCGAAAAACTTCTCGATCACGTCTTTATCTTCAGGTGAGAGCGCAAGCATCTCACGCTTTGTTCTTTCCTTATCTCTCCAATAAGTAATCTCGCCGCCGTGTCCCTTATATGTGAAGAAACGGTCCTTGGAATACATCTTTACGCTGTCGTCTAACATGCCGATCTCGTGCCAGAGCTCATTCATGGCACTTCCCTTTTTGCTGCACATGAGATAGTTGATGCAGTTGTCGATGTAAACTCCTTCACGCTTCCAGCCTGTAAGCTCTCCGCCTGCCACAGGATTCTTCTCGTAGATCTCTGTCTCGAATCCTGAGTTCTGCAGGATGATTCCCGCAGCCATTCCGGAGATACCGCCTCCGACAATGATTACTTTTTTCATTGAATATTCCCCCTGTTCATGTCTGTGCGAAAAACACAACCGTAAGTATATCACTTTTATGTCCGCGAACAGTTCTGCCGATGTGATATATTTAAACCATATTATTTTCGAGGGGGCGCCCGTATGAAAAACATCCGTCTCGGCATGACAGAGATCACAGTTCCGCAGAACGCTTTCGGCGCGCTTCCCATCCAGCGTGTCACCACCGATGAAGCAGTTAGCCTTTTAAGAAACGCATACGACGGCGGCATGAGATTTTTCGATACAGCGAGAGCATATTCCGACAGCGAGGAAAAGGTAGGCAAGGCCTTTGAAGGCATGCGCGACAAGGTCTTCATCTCATCGAAAACGGGTGCGACGACAAAAGAGAAATTCGAAGAAGACCTTAACACCACCCTCACCAATCTCAAGACTGATTATCTCGACATCTACCAGCTTCACTGCGCGGCGAAATGCTACACCGAAGAAGACGATATCTACAACTGCCTCGTCGAAGCAAAGAAGCAGGGTAAGATAAGGCACATCGGAATTACTGCCCACAAGATCGGCGTCGCCGAAGACATAGTAAACAGCGGCCTATACGAGACACTGCAGTTCCCCTTCTCCTACCTTGCGAGCGACCGCGACATCGCGCTCGTCAACCTCTGCAAAGAGCGCGACATGGGCTTCATCGCAATGAAGGGGCTGTCGGGCGGTCTTCTTACGAATTCACGCGCATGCATGGCTTTCATGAGCCAGTACGACGCGCTTCCCATCTGGGGTATCCAGAGGCAGTCCGAACTTGATGAATGGCTCTCATTTTTCGAAAACGAAGTGACCATGACTGACGAACTCAAAACCGTGATCGACAAAGACAGGAACGAGCTCCTCGGCGAATTCTGCAGAGGCTGCGGATACTGCATGCCCTGCACGGTCGGCATCACGATCAACCAGTGCGCCAGAATGAGCCAGATGGTAAGAAGGGCTCCTTCGCAGAACTGGCTCACGGATTACTGGCAGCAGGAGATGCTCAAGATTGATTCCTGCGTCGACTGCGGGATCTGCAAGACCAGGTGCCCTTACGAACTCGACATCCCGAATCTTTTGAAGAAGAACCTGGCTGACTACAAGGAGATCCTGGCAGGCAAACCTGTCTGATATAGGGGCTGCGGAAAATGCGGATACCGAAGATAAATTCGATTCATTACGGTGGGATTTGGATAGCGTCGGGCCTTATAGCCGGCGTCGTTGTTCCATTGATCCTTTGGCATTTCTCCCGCGTTGCTTCCATAGTTTTCATGGTCATTGGCGGACTTATTCTGCTTGCCTTTGGTATCCTTTTCGCGATCGAAATGCATCAGGATAATTCAAAGGTCCCCTACTACGAAAAGGCCCTTAAAGATGAGATAAAGTTTGACCCTTCCACGCAGTATGCCGTTATCAGAAGTTCGATCTGCACGGGCGAAAAAGTCGCCGGTTTCAAAGACAGGAAGAACGGACATTTCACTGAGGTCATGGTCATAAGAACGTCAGAGGACGAGAAGCGCTTCAAAGAGATCTACGGTCTTGAAAGCGTGCGGACCGAATACTGATCTTATTTAAATTTTTTTGTTGATACTTTTTAAGGCTTTTGCTACAATTCTCGAATCGACAAAGCAAGAGTATATACGCGCGTGGAATATTTTAGAAAATGGATGAAAGAATTAACGACAGATCTTATATCAAGACGCTTCTGAAGATCGCCATCCCGATGATGGTACAGAACGGCATCTCGAACTTCGTAAACCTCCTCGACAATCTCATGATCGGGCAGGTCGGTACGAACGCGCTTTCCGGTGTCGCAATCGCTAACCAGCTGATCTTCGTCTTCTACCTGATCATCTTCGGCGCTACCGCCGGAGTAGGCATCTTCACTGCCCAGTACAAGGGCAAGAACGATGACGAAGGTATCCGTTACACCTTCCGCTTCAAGATCGTTTTCAATACGATCCTCGCCGCGATCTGCATAGTCGTATTAGCCTGCCTTTCACGTAACCTGATCAGCCTTTTCCTCTTGGGTGAAGGTGATCCGGCTGACGCTGCCGAGACTTTGGAGATCGGTGTTAATTACATGAACATCATGCTCGTCGGTCTTATCCCGATCGGACTGACTCAGGCTTATGCCGGCACATTAAGGGATCTCGGAAGCACGAAAGTTCCGATGTTCTCCTCACTTTGCGCGATCTTCGTAAACCTCATCGGCAACTATCTGCTCATCTACGGCCACTTCGGACTTCCTGCTCTCGGAGCATCGGGCGCTGCTATCGCCACGGTTATTTCCAGATTCGTAGAGCTCAGCATCCTCATCGTATATACAGGCACTCATTCAAGTATCTTCCCCTTCATCAAGGGAGCATTCTCCGACTTCCGCATTCCCGGAAAACTTGTTTGGAGATTCTTCTTTAAAGCCCTGCCTCTCATGGCAAACGAGACATTCTGGTCTCTCGGAATGACAGTCATCAACCAGTGCTATTCTTACCGCAGCCTTGACGCGGTTGCCGCCCTCAACATCCAGTCCACTCTCTGGAACCTGATGGGCGTCGCCTTCATCGCAATGGGTGAGGCAGTCGGCATTATGATGGGACATATCCTCGGCTCGGGCAAACTCGACGAAGCCAAACAGAAAGCATATACGATGCGCAGGGTCACAGTCATCTGCGGTATTGTTTTCGCTTTGGTAATGGCCGCCTTATCACCCTTCTTCCCGCTGCTCTATAACACATCGGATTACATCCGTTCCCTCGCCACGAGCTTCATCCTGATCACCGCGGTCATGATGCCCTTCTGCTCATACACGCACGCGTCCTACTTCATAATGAGATCCGGCGGAAACACGCTGATCACGGTGCTTTTCGACTGCGTATACACATGGGTGATCGCGGTAACCACGGCATACTGCCTGAGCCGTTTCACAAACCTGGGCATCACATACATGATTGCTATCGTAAGCGGCCTGGAGATCTTCAAGTGCGTGATCGCATTCTTCTTCGTCAGGTCAGGCGTCTGGATCAGGAATATCGTTAAGTAATATTTCCCAGCCGGAGTTAATAACCCGACTTTCCCAAGTGACTAAAGAATGAAAGAGGCTGCCACCGAAGTGACAGCCCCATCAATTTAAATATCAAAAGCGATATCAGCCTACGCCGCCGCCTTCTTCGATCGAGCAGATAACGATCTGCGTTTCTGCATCATAAGTGACCGCGTAGTTGATGAATCTTGCTCTGTCTGAAGGCTCGAGCTTCAACTCGGGTTCCGGACCTGTCCAGGAGCCTGTAATGACTCTGTTGCCATCGGAATCGGTGCTCTCGGTCCAGAGTTCATCGTAGGTGACAGTTTCCTGATTGTGGTCTGTTCTCTCCGTGTTGATGCGGTCGAGGTTGTTCAGAAGGAAGCCTTCAAGCTGCTCCTCTGTGGCCTTGAATACGACC
Organism: Ruminococcaceae bacterium AB4001; assembly: GCA_000621765.1. GTDB lineage: Bacteria > Bacillota > Clostridia > Saccharofermentanales > Saccharofermentanaceae > Saccharofermentans. Next base: position 102,971 of record JHXJ01000012.1, on the reverse strand, counting down.
GTGCTGCCGCTGTAACCGAATGCGTTGTCGCCGACCCAGTATGAGACGGTAAATCCGGATGAGAACCAGTCTCTCGTATTGTATAAGCTGAGAAAATCATCGTATTCGACATTCTTTTCGAGATCGAGGAGAGAATATCCCTGCTGAGCGTAGTAGTTGGCGAGTTCATTAAGATCAGGGTCGGAATAGTATTCCGCGGTGACCGTAACTGCTTCGAAGAAATCATCTTCTGCCTGATCCTGTGAAGATACGGCTGCCAGGATCTCTTCTGCTTCAGATTCGGATACTTCATCCGTGGGGATGACTCTCTCTGCTCTTCCTTCAGCTTCCTTCTCGAGCACGTCTGTAGCGCCTTCCGGAACTTCCTTGTTGAACAGGGCTCTTACACCGGCATAGATGGTGTTTCTCGTTGTAGGGATAATGAAAAGTGCTCCCAGTGTTACCGTTACTGCTGCGGCTGCGATGCCTGCCTTGGCGCCCGCACCCAGGCGTGTTGTCTTAGCGGGAACCCTTGCTCCTGTAGCTGTGCCTTCCATTAAAAGTTCGCGCATTTCTGCTTTTCTATTTTCGTTCATCTTTATTTTTTCAAATGCTTTTACGTAATCATCCTGCATAGCTGCTTCCTCCTAAAAGATTCTTTCTGAGCATCTCTTTCGCCCTTGTCAGTCTCATCGATACTGCTGACGGGGCTATATTCAGGATGTCGGCTATCTCTTTTATCGAGTAACCTTCATAGTAATGAAGATGTATCGTTACCCTGAGCTTATCCGGGAGTTGGGATACTGCCGCAAACATTTCCGAATCCTCATCATCAACCTGATTGTCTGACCCTACCTCTGTCGCATCTTCGAACGGTACCCTGAAAACGAAGTCTCCTGACTGGAGAACATCCCTGCACCTGTTGGCGACCATTGTAAGGATATATGATTTTTCCTTTCCCCTATTGATAGTGATATCGGATCTTATAAGTTTTACGAAAACATCCTGAACAACATCTTCGGCATCAGGCTTAGATCCAAGGAACGAATATGCCAGACGGAAAGCGTCATCGGCATACGCGTCGAAGAATCTCAACACAGCTTCATTGTTCATTTGATCTGACCTTCCTTTTCTCGTTTTTGTGAGATCTCACCTATAAGACGAACGGGATTTCTATTTTCACACTTTTTTCGCGAAAAATCGAAAAGAATGCTTTTCCCGCCCTCTTAACCTTTACCAATTATTTATTATTTCACCTATATACCGTGGTATAATTCTTTGAAGAATGCCATATCAGGCATCACGGAATAATGGATAATGGAGGATATATTTATGGAAAACAACAACTACAACGGACAGCAGCAATACCAGCAGCCGCAATATCAGCAGCCGCAGTACCAGCAGCAGTACCAGCAGCAGTACCAGTATGCTCAGCCCCAGGGCCCGATCATCCAGCGCAATGATCCCGAATACATGAGGGTCGCTTCTGAATTCCTGAAGAACGCGATCATCTCATGCGCGATCTCGACTCTTCCCGTAGGAAGCATTATCGCGATCAATATGGCCACCAAGAACAGGGCTGCGCTTCTGGATTACATCGGCAAAGGCGGATACCATACTGACAGGATCAAGCTCAGCTCCGCATTAAGCAGAGCCGGCCGTTACACCGGTATCGGATTCACGATCTTCTGGGGAATCTACCTTGCTTATATTGCAATCTCATTATCGGCAGTCATTATCGCTGCGATCGCCTCGATCAATTCGTAACCTATAAGGTTTACAAGACTATTGCCTTTCATCTGCTCCTGCTTTGCCCATAAAAAAGCAGGAGCTAATGTTATAATCACCCCATTAAACAGAAATGGCGGTATCTGAATGAAGAAGACAATAACCCTGATGCTCGCTGCATGCATGGCAGTATTAGCACCCGCATGCGCGAAAGAGGAGCAGGCAACACAACCGGAAACACAGGCCGAGACCACTGTCGCTACAACAGAAACCACAGCTGCGAAGATCGATCCGAAGCAGGCATGGATGGGCAAGTGGGATGCGACCGATACAGATGAGAATTTCGAAATATATGAGGTAACAGACACCGGCATTAAGGTGTACTATAACCACTTCACCGAAGGCAGCATCGAGCTTTTCGAATACGACATGGAATTCGACAATGAAGAGCACACGATCTGTTCGGAGATCGGCGATGCGGACGACAACGGCGGCTGGGAATACACATTTATCCTGGGAGACGGAGAGATAACGGTAAAGTCCAAATTCCCGGATCAGCTCTTCAAAAAGTCATAATGAAAGAACCGCCTCATCAGCGGTTCTTTTTCTTTGCTTTCTTCTCAAGATACATAGCTTTGTCTGCTTTGTGCAGGCAGTCCATGACTTCCTTCCACTCGGTGACTTCACTCGTTCCTATGCTCGCACTGAGTTCATACTGATTGCGCTTCGAAGCATTGATGTCACCGATCCTGTTCCTGACGTTTCTTACGAACTTAGCGACTCTTCCGACTTCGGAATCGATGAGTATCGCGGCAAATTCGTCTCCGCCCATCCTTGCGACGAACTCTCCCGGATTAAGAGAGTTTTCTATGCAGCCGGCTATCTCTTTCAATGCCTCGTCGCCGAAGTTGTGGCCGAGGTTATCGTTGATGAATTTCAGTTCGTCCATGTCTATCGACACGATAATAAGGGGCTTTATGGGCTTGCCTTCCTTGTCGAAAAGGTCGGGAAGATTCTTCTCGAATCCTCGTCTGTTCAGGATTCCCGTAAGCGGATCCCTGATATAGAGACTGATAACGTCCGAGATACCGAAGAGTTTCTCGTAAAGCTCTAATTTATTGATGCTAAGTCCGACCTGTGTGATGAGATACTCGACCATGTAATCGATAAAGTAGTGGTACGAAGTATCGAAAACAAGGGCGGCGTATCCGTAGATCTCATTCTTATATGCAAGCGAGAAAAATACCCTCATTCCCGACTCATCGTTCTCAAGTCCTTCGGGCATGAGCTTATCGTCCGGGACGGATACGTTAACCAGATGATTCTCACCCTTATTGGTAAAATATCCGGTCATCTCCCTGTCGTTCTCTCGGAATCTGAAGAAGTAGCATGACTTTACGCTGTCGATCTTCTTAAACTCATCGAGCGCAACCTTTTTGGAGTCGTCGTTTGTGAGGGCGCCTTCGAAAAGAGCGTTAATGACAACGTAGTTTCTAGTATCATCCATTGCAACGGAGGAAGCCGTTTTCAGCTCGCATAAGATCTTGTAGAAATCCCTCTTATCGACTGCATCTCCGGTACTCTCACGGAATAAGATCTTGCCGGGAACGATGATGCAGCGCTCGGCCGGCTGGCCTGAATGCACTTTCTCAAGGATATCGATGGCATAATCCACGAATTCATTTTTCGCGACATCGATCGTCGTGATGGAAGGTATGTGGTCCTCACCTTCCGAAGCATTATCAACACCGCTGATGATGGTATCTCTTGGGATGGTATAACCGCGCTGCATCAGTTCGTCGCTCAGGGCTATCGCCTCGTAGTCGTTTGAACAGATGATCGCTTCCGGAAGAGTACCATCCTTCTTGATAAAGAAATCGGCCATCTCGGGGCCCTGGTTGATCCAGTAATTGCCGTGGAAGATCTTGTTCTCATCGATCTCAAATCCGGCTTCACGCATGGCGCGCTCGAATCCGGCTCTTCTCTCGCCGGAATCGAGAAGATCTTCCCTTCCCGTTACAAAACCGATGTCACCTGTCTTGCACTTGGAGATGACGTACTTGGCTATGTCATACATAAGGGATTCATTGTCTGGAATGACATTGTATAAGCCGGAGATCTCCGCCCTTATGCAGACTACCGGCGGAGCATCCATGTCGGTCAGCAGTTCTTCGACGAGATCGTTTCCTAATCCTTCATGGCTGAGCGTATCGTAACACAGGATGATGCCATCGTACTGGTGGGTGTCAGGAAGAGACAAGACGCTCTTAAATCCGGTGACATGAAGAGGGCTTGTGGACGTAATGGAACACAAGCCGAAAACATCGATCCTGTGCCCCTTTTCGCGGGCAAAGTAATCGAGTCTCCTGATGATAGCCAGGGAGAAATCCCTGTACATGTCGCCGATAAATACGCAGATCTTCATGGAGATATCTTACTACCTATAAGTTTTATGTGTAAAGCAAAAACTTTTCAGCAATTAAGAAGCTCTTGCTTTCTTATCGTTATAAAGAGCTTCATCGGCTCTTCCCAGTGCAGTCTGGAACTCACTGATATCGCCGTTGTAGGTTGAATATCCGATGCTTGCGGTCAGCTCATAATTAGCGCCTGACTCATCGTTCAGCCTGATAAGGGTCGCCTTTATATTCGAGCAGAGCTCTTTGATCTTTTCCTCATTATCGGTCTTGGTGATAACGATGAATTCGTCGCCGCCGTAACGCGCGATGAAAGCCTTCAGCGTGTTATCCGAGCAGGCGAGCTTTAATGCCTCGGCTGTACGTTTAAGCGCGTTATCGCCTTCGATATGGCCGTACTGGTCGTTGATGCCTTTGAATTTGTTGAGATCGATCATGAGGATATAGCGCACCGTCTTATCCGTGCCCTGCTTTATGGACTCGCTTACCACATATCTCTTAAGCTGGGTGCGGTTGTTCAGTTTCGTGAGCTCATCGAGCGAGACCTGGTCATTTAATGAAACTATGTAAACATAAGTCATCATCAGCGTGCATCCGAAGCAGAAGAACGGAGCTTCGACCCATGCTACCTGTAAGATTCCGAAAAGAGTGATAATCACGGGATAGATCGCGCAGGCAAGATACTGTGTCTTTACGGCATAGTTTTCTTTCCGCATCGCCCTGATGAAAGATCTTACGGCGCTGACCACAATGTATAGAGACGGCACTATCAGGAACAGTATGTAATAGACTGATTTCAGCTCGGTACCGTTTTCGAGCACGACACCCGGCGTGAATGAGAATATGAATATCATCATCAGCGTTTCAAGCATTGCCGGGATAAGAGCAAAAATGCGTCCTTTAACAGTACTGATATATCTTTCGCCCTGGGAAAGCTCTACATAAACAAACCAGAATCCCGTAATGGCGCTGAGCAATATGGCATTCAGCGTGTTTGCTGTGGATACCGAAAGCTGGGTTTTCGGAATATAGCCGCCTAAAATCAGTACCCATACTATATCGCTTATGAAATACAGCATGTGGCAGATCGCTATGTTTACAAAAGCCATCTGCTTTGCCTGACGGCCGACCGTGCGCATCTCACGGTACAGGAACATGGTAAAGATTATGATACAGACGACATTTGCCTCTAAATAGAAAAATGTATAATCAGCTTTCATATCGGGATTATAACATCCGCAAAAAAATGTAATGTTAACTAAATGTTAGAAATAAAAGAATAATAGGCGGAGCCCGAAAATCTTATCCGCCTATAAGCTTCTCAAATACCGACGCGGCTGTCAGCTCGACGCTCTCAAGTGCCTTTTCCCGCTCCATCGAAGGCGAAATAAGCGGAGTAACACTGTTAAATCCCGCGTCAATACAGGCTTCATAGCCTTCACCCAGGATTCCGGTGATCCCGAGCACGGTCTTCCCAAAATGCTTTCCTGCCAGCAGTATTTTATATGGTGCCTTGCCGTTTACGGTCTGAAGATCCATCCGCCCCTCACCGGTCACGACAACATCGCAGTCACTAATCAGGGAATTTGCACCTGTTATCTCCATTACGATATCCGCGCCTGACATCATCCTTGCGTCAAGGAAGTTTTTAAGAGCGAAGCTCATGCCGCCGGCAGCACCCGTCCCTTCTTCATAAGGATCGCATTCCGTAATAAGAGCGAACGATCTGAGCCACCCGTCCATCTCTTCGGCCATTTCGCGGGTTGCACCCTTCTGGGGTCCGTAGATAAGGCTCGCTCCGTTTTCTCCGCATAAGGGATTGGTCACATCGCAGGCGACCGTGATATCAAGTCCTTTTCCCAAGAGGACGCTAAGATCAGCAGAATAGAGGTCTTTGAGGCCTATGGCACCGCGGCAGATCTCCCTGCCCTCCTTATCCGTAAACCTTCCTCCGAGGGCCTCTAACATTCCTACGCCGCCGTCATTGGTGGCGCTTCCTCCGATAAAGACGAAGAGTCTTTTCGCGCCGTTTCCTATAGCATCCCTGATAAGTTCACCGGTGCCGTATGTGGTTGCCCTGTATGGATCGAGTTCGTCAGACGGAACCAGCGTCAGGCCTGAAGCCTTTGCCATCTCGATATATGCGGTACAGCTGGCGGGATCGAAGATATATGAAGCTCCGACTTCCTTCCCCAGAGGTCCTGTGACCGTAAGGCTTTTCGTGACCCCGCCGGTAAAAGGCGCGATGGCATCGAGCGTTCCCTCGCCTCCGTCAGCCAACGGGATAACCGTAACACCGGCATCGGGACACACCCTTAAGATACCGCGTCTGACGGCTCCGCCCGCCTCTAATGAGGAAAGGCTGCCCTTGAATGAATCCATGGCTACGACTACTTTCACGATGCCTCCGGAAGATGAATGTTTTTAAGTATTATACATATCATCGCATCCGTCTGCCTAAGGCAGTCCCGCTATCCCGTTGTGATAGAATTAATACAACATCGGGAGGATCTATATGCTCGTAGAAAAGATTTATTTTGATATGGACGGCGTCCTTGCAGACTTCGACAGAGGCGTCGCAGAGCTATGCCACATGACGCCTCTTAACATAAACACCGAGTGCGATCCTATAAAAGACGATGAGATGTGGGCAGCGATAAAAGATGTCGGCAATTTCTACGATAAGCTCGAACTCTTACCCGGAGCAAAGGAAATGTTTGACCTGATCTACCAAAGATACGGCGACCGCTGCGAGATACTGACGGGGATCCCGAAGCAGAGACGCGGGATAGTTACCGCCGGTGATGACAAGATCAATTGGGTAAGGCGCCTTCTCTCGGAAGACATAAAGATAAACATCGTATACCGCGCCGAGAAAGCCGGTTTCTGTACCGGCAGCGGCTCGGTCCTTATAGACGACTACGGAAAGACCGTAGGCGAATGGACTTCTGCCGGCGGCACAGGGATCCGGCATATAAGCGCTGAAGATACGATCAGCAGATTAAAAGATCTCGGGATACTCTGATCACCACTTTGACGGATCTGAAGCCGACGGACTATCGTAATACTTCTGCCCGTCTCCTCCAATGGCGATGCAGTCCCAACGCCATTGCCTCATGTGCTCACTCTCAGGATTTCTGGCATGGGCGATCTCGTGAAGTGCGACATTGCGCACTTTTTCCCAATCGCCGGTCCTGGCAACGACCGTGCTGACGGTAATCCTGAAATCAGTGTATTTCCCTTCGTAAACACTGTATCTGAAATGGCAGCTTCCCATTCTTCTTGTACCGTTCGACCACGCGAAACGTGTACCCTCAGGGGCATACATGCGGATAAGTTCCAAAATCTTCTCTTTCATCTCAGCTTTTTCCATGCCGCTTATTCCTTTCTGAAAATATCGGGATTACATAGATCTTTATGTAACGTTTCCGCGATTTGTAAAAAGCTAAGGGCTGCCCTATTCAGAGCAGCCCCATGCCATTAGGAGGTATACACCATGGAGGAGGATTAATGTCAGATTGCAAAGCCTATTCTGGATCCGCCCTTATTTCCGAGCGGGACAAGGCTGAAGTCTCCGGCTTCAAGTCTGCACATCACGTCCTTGGAGAGTGATGTGACTTTGCCGGACAAAGCGGCTGATGTTACGAGTCTGTTGGACTGGCGCATTATCGCCTGCTCGAGCACGTTGCGGACATATCGTCCGTTACCGAAGTTTTCGACTCCGGATGCCTGCTCGAAGATCCCGAGGCACTTCTCGAGAGCTTCGTCAGTAACCGTGTACTGGCGCTTCTCGCACATCAGTTTCATTATTTCCAGAAGTTCGTTTGAGGAATAATCCGGGAAGTTGAGGTGGAACGCGATCCTGCTTCTCAGGCCTTCGTTCTGCTCAAGGAAATTCTGCATCTTGTCAGGATAGCCCGCGAAAATAACGATCACCTGATCGCGGTAGTTTTCCATCAGCTGGGTTATCGTGTTTATGGCTTCGGCACCGAACGTGTTTCCGTCATCAACAAGCGCATACGCTTCATCGATGAAGAGAACGCCGCCCTGCGCAGCCTTGAACTTTTCGGCGACAGTCTTTGCAGTCCAGCCTACGTATCTGGCTACAAGATCCTGACGTCCGCACTCGACGAATTTGCCGGATTTTACGATGTCCTCATCTTTCAGGATCTGCGCAAGAAGCCTTGCGACAGTGGTCTTCGCTGTGCCGGGCGTTCCGGTAAAGATCATGTGCATCGATGAGTTATCGATATTAAGGCCCATTCTCTCACGGGCACACTTCACTTTTCCTGCTGCGATGATGTCATCTACAACAGTCTTTATCTCTTTAAGACCTACAAGTCTCTGAAGGTCTTCGTAAGGCTTGTTCTCTATAGGAGTGATCGCGACCTGATAGGTCTTTTTATCCTTATAAGCCTTATAGATGTGGTTCTTGAGTCCGCTCCCGTACCAGGCGTTATAAGCGCAGTAGATATCGGTAACAGAATATGTTTCCTGCTTGGGAAGATAAGATACTGCTTCTTCCATGTCATCGACGGCAAACTCGGCTTTTCCGATCAGGTCAAAGAGATAATCCTTTGCCTGCTCGAAAGTACCGCTGCCTTCAGTTATCTGGATGATATCGGCTTTTGTGATGATGTTATTTAACGCATCTTCATTGCGCATGGATTCACCCATGATCTCGACAAAGATGAACAATGTATCTTTCTTCTGGCTGCTTAATATATTGCCGGTGACTTTCGTAAACTCGTGGAAGTCCGTGGCGAACATTCCCATGTCATCCTGGGTATTGATCTCGATCACTGCAACGCCGCCTTCAGCTGCCTGAAGGATCTGCTTGTAGTTCTCGTCACGGTATGTACCCTTCCTGACGTTGCGGATGATGGTCTGTCTTCCCGAAAGAAGTCTGCCGTTGCTCAAAAGAGCGCCGATGAGGATATCTATCATATCCATTGCGGCTCCCCATTCGCCTGCGCTGACAAGATAGTGCACCGGGTGTCCGTAGTACTGTCTGCAGTTCTTCCTGGAGTAGATCCTTGTAAGCTCATCGCTCATGGACTTTGATGCCAGGATCTTGGCAGCTCTCTTCTTGCACTGCTCCCTGGTCATCTTCGTGCCCTCGTAGATCTGCTCTTCCTTGTCGAAAGGATAGGTATCGAAAAAGGACGGATTCCTGTAGTCGATATTGAGCGTCGTCAGAGTCTTGTTTGCATTGTAAAAACGGCTGTTGCTGACTTCACGTCTGAAGTCGGTGATAGTGATCTCTTTGCGCTTTGTGATCACGCACTCAGGGAAGGATGCCGCGATATCCTTCTCGCATCCGGAATCACCGACGCTCCTGATGTCAAATGCAACGCAAAGTTCCATGGAACGGTCAGTCACCTTGGATATATAGACCAGGTACTTTTTATCCTTCTGGAACAGGGCGCGGAAGTCATCGTTGATGTTGTTGATGTGATCCTCGCAGTACTTTTCCTCAAAAGCATTGCGGGAATCACCGAATCTGTACATGCGGTTCCTGTTGGTCATGTGACCTTCTTTTTCGTAGTCTTTCCAATCTAAAAAATACTGAAAATATATCATTTTCTTATCTCCCTTATTCTTCGCTCTTTACCGTCTTGTTAATAACCACACGGTCGATCAGTCCGTAATCGCAGGCTTCCTTGGCCGTCATCCAGTTATCTCTTTCGACGTCGGAATTGATCACAGCGACCTTCTTACCGCAGTTTGCAGCAAGGATCTCATTTAATCTCTTCTTCGTCTTAAGGATATGCTCGGCTGCGATACTGATGTCCGTCGCCTGTCCGCCGGTGCTTCCGATCGGCTGGTGGATCATCACTTCGGCATTCGGCAAAGCGCATCTCTTACCCTTCGCTCCGCCTGCCAGAAGGAATGCTCCCATGCTCGCAGCCATTCCGACGCAGATCGTCGACACATCGCAGTTGATGTATTGCATCGTGTCATATATGGCCATTCCGGCCGTGACAGATCCTCCCGGACTGTTGATGTAAAGATAGATATCCTTATTGGGATCTTCGGATTCGAGATACAGGAGCTGCGCTATTACCGAGCTCGCCGTCTGGTCGTTTATCTCGCCGCCTATGAAAACTATCCTTTCCTTCAGAAGTCTTGAATAGATATCATAAGCCCTCTCGCCGTGTGCCGTCTGTTCTACAACTGTTGGTATCAACATACTTACCAGTCTCCCTTTTCCATTATTGATGTCAGCGATAACATAAAACCGTTGCTGTTAATCTGTATGTTACGCTGCATCGGATCTGTAAACGGCTTCACGCAACTTTTCCAATGCGTTCTTAATAATCTTGTGGGCATGCTGCCTGCTGTTAAGGCCCATGATGTCAGCAACCTCCTGCTCAGTGTGGGATTCGCCGTCGAACAGGCCGAACCTGATCTTTACGGCGATCCTCTCCGTTTGGGTGAGGACATCTGAAATGGCTCTTGCCACTTCTTCTCTGGTAGATGCAGACTCGATCTCCTCGAAAACCGAACGGCCGTCGGGAATGGAACTGAAAAAATCAGAATCCGAGTCGCCGCAGCTGTTGTTCAGCGACATAACGCCTGTTGAAACATCATAAGCACGGAGGGCTTCTTCAACCTTCTCGACGCTTAAGCCGCAGATAGATGCAAGCTGGGCTGGAGTGGGGTCACTGTTGTGGTTCTTGCGGAACTCACGCTCGGCCATCTTGACGGAAATCTTCCTCTGGTTGAGTCTGGGATCGACTGTAACTCCGGCAGAGTTTCCGTCAACATAACCTGTGATGCCGCTTACAAGATAAGGGTACAGATAGTTGCTGAAAGACCCGAGCTCGGGCTTAAAGCCACTGAGTCTGTCGAAGAGTATCTTCCAGCCTTCCTGGATGATGTCTTCCATATCAAATACAGTGCTCTTGAAGTTCTGGTACTTCCTTACAACTGACTTGATAAGCTTGTCATACTTGTCAAACCAGGCCTTGAAATCTGCGCCTGTGAAATTAGTGGCGCGCATTAACTCTTCCTGCTCCTGCAGGCTGAAATCTTCAAATACCATCAGTGATTTCCTCCCTTATTCCGTGGCTGTAAATACACTGTTACCGGATGATAGCATCGCGATATCCCGAGAACAAATACTTTTTGCAATTTAATTACAAAAAATATTTTTAGCGTAGAGAATAGTGCTCAGGCTCCCGTGCGAAAGGGTAGCTGAGAACTATCTGCACGTTATTTGCAGATATTCGCTTTTTTGCTGCTGTCGTTTGTAAATTGTCTGGTCAAAATAATAAAATCTGTTACTTTGATTCTTTATGTGACGAATCACATTTTTGTAAACATCTTCCTGACCGGGGTCCCTTTACCCCGCAAAACTGTATAAAATACTATGACCTGTACGCGACGGATAATACCGACGTGTAATCATGTATTATAGGGTGCCCTAAAGCACCTGTCAATACTTTTTTGAAATTAAATTTCAATTTTCTGGTTTAATATCCGTTCGGAGGGATCATTACCGATTCCATCTTGCCGTCGATCTGGATCATGTCCGGGATATACCTGCATACATCATCCTGCTCGCGTAAATCACCCAGCAGGCATTTGGGATGTCTGCCCTTCTTATTTTTCAGGGTAAATTCGGAAACGATCTCACTGTCTTGGATAAGGATGACTGAGATGTAGCTGTCGGTCTCTATCTCCTTGAGAGAATTAACTGCAAAGTTGTACCAGAATCTGTTCTGGCATACGAAACTTATATTGAGGTCTTTCATCGAAGCGGGATCCATCAGCGCGCGCAGAAGGATCTTGCCGTTCTTATCAACGACATCATCTTCAACATACTCTGCGGCGTCATCGTCATTTCCATAGAAGCCTTCATGGTACAGGGATTCAAACATCAGATCGCCCTTGCCGATATCTTCGGGCTCGGTTCCGTCGAAAACAAAACCCCAGCAGATCTTCTTTCCCTTTTTATCTTCTATCTCTGCGACATAATCCAACTCGAGATCAATATCGTATCTGTTTTCTGCTATCTCTTTTACGCGGCCGTCCTCATCAGCAAAACGTCCTGCAGCTTTTCTGACCTTGTATCCCTTCGCCTTAAATGCGCTGACAATGTCAGTGACCGCGCGCTCTTTTTTTGTGCGTGTCAGGAGGCTGTCGTAATACTGTCTCCAGACTTCGACACGCTGTTCTTTTTCGGAAGCAGCATCTTCTGCGCCTTTCTCGACAAGGCCGTTTGCCCTCATAAGGTTTGCAGGCGTTACGAAGGAAGTATCTGCCGCGTTATTTAAAAGCGCCTGTATGATCTCTGCTTTGAGAGGTCTCTTTATATCGTTCTCCTTCATGATCCTTGAGAGGATCGGAGGATTGATCTTTTTCGTATTCTTACCGCACAGTTTTTTATTGCTGCAGTCTTCGGCAAACTGGGCCATGGTCCTCTCGCCGCCCCTTGCATGTTCAAGGAGTTCCTTAAGGCGTTTTTTATCCGGAGTATATGCTTCGACAAAGACAGTCTCGACCTTATCCTTGCCGCTGCCTACTGTCAGTATGTATTCGTGCGCTTCTTTCTTTACCGAATAGATTTTTTCTTTATCGTTTTCTTTCACCGTTCTGACCCTCCAGGAAGATCAATAACCGAAGATCGGGATCATCAATGTCTCTATCCTGCCGCTCTCATCGACCCTGCTGTCGAGGATAACTTCGGAACCTTCATAGTAATCGCAGAATCTGCCAAGCTGGCACTCAGGTCTTGTTCCGTCTTTTCTCTGCACTGTGTATTCCGCCACCACGTCGGCTTCCCTGATCAGGACGACGGAGAAATAATTGTTGACCTTTACATCCGACAGTTCACTTACTGCGAGGTTATACATCTCCTTGTTCTGGTATACGAAGCTGACCCTAAGATCGTTCATGTATTCCGGATGGATGATGTCATCTAGGAATATCTCATAGTGGGAGTTAACAGTACGCGCCTTAACTGCCTTCTGTGACGGATCCGTATCATCGATATAAAAGCCCCAGCTGTAAGGTGTCTTTTTTGAATTCACTTCAATGAATACAGAATTGAAACCGTAAGGTGTCAGGTAACCGTATCTGTCACTGGCCTTAAACCTGTTAGTGTTAAGTCCCGGCTTATCCGTACCGAAAAAGAATACCGAACTGTCGATCCATTTCTTTCCGCCGAAATTCCTGAGACAGCGTCTGATATCCGCTGCCGCACGCGCCTTAAGGACGACAAAAGCAGAAGTATCCTTAAGCGATGTTTCCGCTCCCTGGATCTTATCTGCGATCTGCTTTAGTTCAAGTCCGTTCGCATGGAGCAGGACATCAGGAGATACTCTTCTCTTGTCTGCCGCATTATTAAGTATTGCCTGTATGACTTCCGCCTTTAACGGACGGACTACGTCATTCTCAGACATTATTCTTGCAAAAGTAGGAGTGTTGATCTTCTTGGTATTAGCGGGGCAAATGTTCTTATCGCTGCAGTCTCTTGCGAACTGCGAAAATGTCCGCTCAGGACCTTTGGCAGCTTCCAAAAGCATCTTCAGTTTGGACCGGTTCGGAGTACGCATCTCGACATAGCATGTCGAAAACTTCTTCCCGTCTCTTTCCTCAGTCAGAATGTATTCTGCTTTATCCCCGTTCTTAATAAATGTGTAAATGGTATTGCTCATCTGGACCGTACCGTTAATACAAAAATGACCTAATGTTCAATATAAATGAATAATAACAGATACGGCCGGATTTTTAAATACTTTTGAAATCAGATTTCAGAAAAGTTTATCGTCTTATATAAATTATGCTCTTACGCGGCTTTGTCGCCGCCAAGAGCATACTTGAGTTTCCTGAGAGCCTGGAGTTCGATCTGACGGACCCTCTCCTTTGTTACCTTGAGGACCATACTCACTTCCTCGAGAGTGTACTTCCTGTCACAGTTGATGCCGAAGCGCCTCTCAATGATGAATATCTCCCTTTCAGTGAGACAGTGCCTGATGGCCTCGTGGAGCAGTCTGTCGCGCTCCTCAAGCTCAGTGACCTCTGCAGGTGTAAGCTCGTTGCTGGGGATGAACTCCATAACTTCGGCATCATCCTCGCCGACCTTATCCTGGAGGGAAGTTGTCCTCTCACAGGATGAGAGATAGAACTCAACATCTTCAGACTTCATGCCGAGTTCTGCGGCAATCTCCTCATATGAGGGTTCAACGCCATACTCATCAACATATGCATCAGTGAACTTGTAGATCTTGGAGATCTTCTCCTGAGCATGAACAGGCACCCTGATCGTGCGGCTGCTGTTCTTGATGTAGCGGCTCATGTTCTGGTTGATCCACCAGATTGCATAAGTGCTGAACTTGAGACCTCTGGTATAGTCAAACTTCTCAATGGCCGTCATGAGGCCGAGGCAGCCTTCGCTGACGAGGTCATCAAACTCGACCCCTGATCTCTTGTAGCTGCGGGCAAGAGACTTAACCAGGTTGATGTTGCACCTGACAATCTCTTCATAAGCTTCGCGGTCGCCCTCCTCACGGTAAAGCTTAAAAAGAACCTGCTCCTCTTCACGTGACAAAACTCTCTCATTAGCCATGGTTATTACCTCCCGTTATTCCAATTCGTAAAACCGACTAAAGTTGTATATGTGACGTTCTATTAAGTTGTAAACGAAAAAAGTGAAAGTGTTTTTCCGGCGCTTATGCCACGCCGTCTCCTCCGGGGTCAGAAAGTACTGTCCTGCCATAGAATAAAGGCAGAACCGTACGGCGATACTTAAATGAAGTGACGTTCATCGCGCCTGCAGCTGCAGGGATCGCTAAGAACTCAATGATGCACTCAGCATCTTTCATGCCATCAGGCACAGAGAAAAGATCTAAAGTCTCACCCGTCTCATAATCCATGAGACGGATACGCGTGTTATCCTCAACAAGTTCAAAACTTACTACCTTGTTGCTCTTCATGATAAACCACTCCTTAATACGAGATCCGCTAAACAAACTTCTTATACTCTGCATAGTATCAGACGGACACCCCGTTTGTAAATACTTTTTTGAAATTAAATTTCATTTTTATTTTTTTTCGTAACATTCGGCAAGCCCGAAAAGGCCGTAGAATAACGACGTTCCTATGCGTTCAAAGATCTGTATGATGCAATTTCATTTTTTGTAAACGGTTTTTTGAAATCTATCAGAAAGTCGCGGCAGCACTTGATACCTCTCCGCCATGCGTATATACCTTGTATAAACATCCGAAAGGAGACCTGTCATGCCCATAAACATTCAGAAATGGGGAAACAGCCAGGGAATAAGGATACCCGGGCACATGCTCGATGAACTCTCCTGGTCCGGCAATGAGACAGTAGACGTCTCTGTCTCTGACGGAAAGATCATAATCGAGAGGATCAATAAATCCGAAAGAAAGAACATAAAGGAACTTTTTGAAGGCTTCAAGGGCAAATACGAACCTTCCGAGATCGATTGGGGCAACCCCGCCGGGAGGGAAATATGGTAAAGCAGGGCGACATTATAAAATTAAGTTTTGACCCGAATTCAGGTCACGGGCAGGCCGGATGCCGCCCGGCTCTGGTGGTGAGCAATAATGAATTCATGAACCGCACGAAGCTTGCAATAGTCTGTCCGATAACCAATACGGACAAGCTCTTCCCGCTTCATGTTCATCTCGACTCAAGAACTTCAACCACCGGCGTAATACTTTGCGAACACATAAGGACGCTTGATCTTAAATCATGTAAGAGCAAATTCGTCGAGAGCATTCCAGATGACATTCTGAAACTTGTCACTGATATTATCGCGGCCGAGATAGAGATCATCTGAGTAAAGGACGGATTATCAGCAGTTTTTCAGCCTCTTCACGACCTCGACATCTGCCGGCAGCCAGTCTACGGTATCCAGTTCATCTGGAGAAAGCCATTTTGCAGCTTCATGCTCGAGAAGGGTCATTTTTGACCCTTCTTCAAGCTCAGCCCAAAAGCAGTCCATTGATAAATGGAAGTTAGGATAATCATATTCAACGGTCGTCAGGAAACCCGTGACTTTGATCTCCGCGCCCAGCTCTTCCCTGATCTCACGCGCTACCGCATCTTCAGCTGCTTCGCCTTCTTCGATCTTTCCGCCCGGGAATTCCCAGCCGTCTTTAAAATCGCCGTATCCGCGCTGCGTTGCAAAGACTTTGCCGTCTTTTCTGATTATCGCTGCAACTACCCGTATTGTTTTACTCATAATGTTTAAAAGCTCCGGACAGATTATACGCCAAGATCTGTCTCGAACTTACTGCCACCCTTTTCCTTCGTGACAATAACCTTCTGCTTGATGTTGCTGTATAGCTCTTCCCTGTGGCTGATTACGCCTACCAGCTTATTGTTGCCTGAAAGGTTATTAAGAATGTCGATGGCATCCTCAAGTGATTTCCTGCCGAGCGTTCCAAAACCCTCATCAATGAAAAGGGCATCAAGCTGGACTCCGCCGTTATCAGCTGATACGGTATCGGATAATCCGAGTGCGAGACTCAATGAAGCCTTAAAGCTCTCACCGCCAGAGAGATCACCGACCGGTCTCCAACGTGCAGTATCCCTGTCGAAAACTTTGAGATCAAGGAAATTCTTGCTCTGCTTTCCGGTAGGATCATCCAAACGGCTAAGCTTGAACTGATCATCACTCATAGGCTTCAGTCTTTGGTTGGCAGCATTGATGATGTTGTCGAATCCAGCAGCCTGAACATACTGCTCCAGTGTTATCTTAACGTTTCCGGTCTTATTTCCTTTAACAAGATTGCAAAGCCTTTCAGTGACAGCGCAATCTGCTGACAGCTTCTCAAATTCGTCACGCTGATCCTGGATGTTCTTCTGTTTCTCAGCATTGTTATCGATCCTGTTAGAAACAGTGTTCTCGTTTTTCCTGATTGCTGAGAGCTTTTCATCTCCTTCTTTGCACTTTGTCTTCAGTTCATCGATATCTTTGATGACCTTTCCTTCAGCGTCCTTACGTGCCTGCTCAAGCTGTGTCTTGTTGGTCTGGACCTTCTGCTTGTATTCAGCAATTACTTTGTCCTTTGCAGATATAGCACTTTCAGTGATGACGAACTCAAGCATTTCTTCTGCGGATGCGAAACCGTTATCGGCAAGTTTCTTGTCCAATGCTTCCTTTAATTCCTTCTCGTCGGATTCCTGCTGCTTGAGGTTATTTCCCTGCGTAGTGATCTCGGAAGTGATACCAGCCAGATTCTTGTCAGCGTCACTCTTTTCCTGAGTAGCGGCTGCGTGCGCATCATCAATTTCCTTCAATCTCTTGTCGGCACTCTTCATCTCCTTTTCTGCAGAAGACCAGCAGTCAAAGCTAAGGGACTCCAGCTCCTTGAGTTTTGTAGTGCTTTCAACGATATCTTTCTCGTTCTGCTGCTTTTCGGCGATGAGAGTTTCCTTTTCGCTCTTAAGATTCTCACTCTCTTTGCCTGTTGCTTCGGCAAGTTCCTTCACTGCCTCCTCGAGTTTTTTGCAATCTTCTTCAAGCTTGGACTGGAAAAGTTTGTTTTCCTTTATCTTCTCCTTCAGTTTTTCATCAGCATCTTTGAGGCAGACGAGGATCTCATCCAGTTCCTTGCCTTCTGCATTGATACCGAGAATGGAATTTCCAAGGCAGTCGAGGGCCTTTGCCCTCATCTGTTCCTCAAATTCGGAAAGGGCTGTCTTTGCAGTCTCAGCCTGTGTGTTTGCTTCATCCTTCTTATTCCTGAATTCTTCTTCCTTAAGCTTGAACTTCTCGAATTCTTCTTCAGTGACGGACTCTCCAGGCAGTTCTGCCGGCTCCGGATGGTGAACGGATCCGCATACCGGACACTTCTCGCCTTCCTTCAGTCCCTTAGCAAGGATTCCGGCCCTGCATCCGTCTAATATGCGCTCGGCATCAAGGCGCTCCTGGGAAGCTTTCTCATATTCTTCGAAAAGGACTTTGAACTTCTCCTGCTTACCGGCAAGATCTTTCTGTCTCTTCGCGCGTTCTTTTACCTGCTTATCGAGAATGCCGGCAGCATCGCCTTCAAGAGCCTCAAGTTCTTTCCCTGCCGCAGCCGCCTTCTCCTTTTCAGCCGGTCTGTCCTTAAGCGCATCCCTGGTCTCATTCAGCGAAGCAATGCGCTTATCAAGAGCTTCTTCTTTTGCTTTTAAAGCATCCTCTGATTTACTGATCGCCTTATTACGGTCGGTCAGTTTCTTCAGCAGTGCATCAAGATCATCCCTTGCCTGATACTTCGGTTCTTCATCCTTGATCTTATTGATGATCTTCTTGAGTTCATCCGCCTCAGGCTTGCACTTCTCAGCTTCAGCAAGACCTGCTTCAGCTTCTTTGACGCGTTTGTCGGCTTCAGTCTGCCTTGCCTTTGCATCTTCGATCTTTTTCTTCGTATCGGCGATGTCTTTTGTCTTTATGTTCCATGCATCGTAAGAAGGCTTAACCTCACGCGTTGCCGTTTTCTGACGAGTCAGGAGCCTGTCGGATTCATCGATCTCTTTCTTCTGCTCTTCAAGAACCTCCTTCTCTT
Organism: Ruminococcaceae bacterium AB4001; assembly: GCA_000621765.1. Classification (GTDB taxonomy): domain Bacteria; phylum Bacillota; class Clostridia; order Saccharofermentanales; family Saccharofermentanaceae; genus Saccharofermentans. The sequence continues at coordinate 84,315 of JHXJ01000012.1, read as the reverse complement.
TCTCGAGTTCGGAAAGTCTTTCGATAAACTTGTTATTCGTCTCAGCAGTTGCCAGTTCCTCTCTCTGCTTCTGAACTTCCTTATCGGCTTTATCAAGTTCAGCCTTAATCAGAGCCTGCTTTTCCTTGTCAGATGTGATCAGGGCATCTAGAGCAGAAAGCATCTCATCCAGATCCCAAATGCTTCCTGCCTCATGCACTTTCGTCTGAAGCTCCGTGAAGCTTATGGAAAGCTCGCCTTCAGGATCAGTCTTAACATCATCAAAATACTGGATGATGCGGTTCTCACATTCCTTCTTTTTCTCGCCTTTGGTCTTCAGACGTTCAGCGAGAATGGACTCCATCCTGTAATAACCTTCAGTCTGGAAAATGGTACGGAGGATTGAGGTTCTTTCATCCGTCTTGGCGTTAAGCAGTTTACGGAACTCCCCCTGTGCGATCATGGCTATCTGCTTGAACTGATCAAAATTAATGTTCAGGAGAGCTGCAATGACATCATTTACCGGGGAAATACCGCTGATAGGAAGTTTTCCTTCCTCCTGGAATGTTGCTTTCTCAGGCTCACGGGTAGTACCGCCTCCGCGCTTGGGACGCTCATAGGAAGGTTCTCTGTGAACCATATAATTCTTTCCCTGATGAGAGAAATAGAACTCAACATAACTCTTGTCTGAATCCTTGATATGCTCACTTCTGAGATTCTTCGTATCCCTGTATTCGCCGCTCGTCTTATCGAATAAAGCGAAGCAGATAGCATCAAAGATAAATGTCTTACCGGCTCCGGTATCACCGCAGATGAGAAACGGACCATTGCCCGCAAACTGTTCGAAATCAAGTGGCGGCATCTGTCCTGCATAAGGTCCGAAACCGCAAAGGATAAGTTTAATCGGCTTCATGAATAACACCTGCCTCTCTTGCAACCATTCTCATAAGCGCAATCTCTTCTTCAGAGATGTCATTGCCGTAGATCTGCTTATAAAAGTCGCTTATTAATTCATCAAATGTCTTCTTGTTCTCCGTACCGGCGATCTCAACGTTCGCTTCAGCCCTGGTGTGCGAATTGTCGTAGTCGATCTTTACGGTATTCGGATATGTCTGCTGGAAAATGCTCATTACGTCACTGATCGGATCTTCATCCGTCAGGGTCGCATAGATATAATCATCGGGAGCTTCAACGTTCTCTTTTGCCAGGAGTTCCTTCATGGTTCCTGTAATGTGGCGGAAATCACGTCTCGGTACTAACGTAATTTCCTCTATGCTTACGGCATTATTGCTGTCGATCGTGATAAGAGGGACCGTCTTTTTGCCATTGACTTCGCTGACCGAATACTTCAAAGGAGAACCCGAATATCTCACTTCTTTTCTTCCGACTTCCTGCGGCGAGTGGATGTGTCCCAAAGCGACGTAATCAAACCTGTCAAAGACCGATGAACTGATCCTCTCAACAGTTCCGACATTCTGAGCCGCAACACCCTCCGAACCGCCTAAGTTCGGATCCCTGCCGTTGTCCGTAACGAACTGGTGGGCTATAAGGATATTGCATTTGCTGTCATCGATATCGGTATGCTCTATGGCAACCCTGACAGCATCCTCGTATGTATTTATCTCTTCTTCGGGATAGAAATACCTGACCTGCGATGCCTTTATGAACGGAAGCAGATATATCTCCGCTTCAGCATCACCTATCTTAATCCCGTGATGATCGATCGTTCCTTTGAAAACTGCGGAAATGTATATCTTCTGCTTCTCAAAGACCCAGCTTCCGTAATTCAGCCTGTCATCGGAATCGTGATTGCCGCTGATCATGAAAGTCTGGACGTTCCTTGCAGAAAGCTCGCTTAAAAAGCTGTCTAAAAGACGGATGGCTGCCTCGCCGGGATTGGATCTATCATAGACATCTCCCGCTATCAGCACGGCATCTACAGATTCTTTGTCTATCAGTTTCAGGATCTGATCGAGGATATACTTCTGGTCATCGATCAGATCAAATTCTCTAAGGTACTTGCCCAGATGCAAGTCTCCCAAATGCAATAACTTCATATCAGAATTCACTCCCTTCCGGAATGCTTTTTCCTGTTTCAGGATGCTTTTTAAAAACGTATCTGATTGAAATTATAGCCCATCAAATGGAGAATAATAGGACAGCAGGAGCATTGCGGAGCGATGCGGTACAAGTTAGCTTAAGGTTGTCCTAAAAACCGTATTAAAACGCTTTCTATCCACTTGTTAGCGAAAAAATCTGACTGTATCTTATTCAAATTGAATTTCCATATGATGTAATATTCAATATAAGAATTAACTTTTGAGGATTAATAAATGAACTACTATATTGCTGACATGCATTTCTGTCATAAGAACATTCTGGCATACGATTCCAGACCATGGGATGATATCGAATCCATGGAAAAGGGCATGATCGATCTTTGGAACAAAAGAGTAACTGATGAAGATGATGTCTATATATTGGGCGATTTCTGCTGGGGCGGGACCGGCAAGTGGCGCAGCATCCTTTCGAGCCTCAACGGCAGAAAGCATCTGATCACGGGCAATCACGATCTTAAGAAATATCCTGAGGATATCCTCGCATTACTTGCGGAAAAGCCTACTCCTTATATGGAGATCGTGGACGGAGATTACAGGGTCGACATGAGCCACTATCCTATGATCTCTTATAACCACGATGTCTATGAGCACACCGTTATGCTTTACGGACATGTGCATACTACTCTTGAATTCAAAGCAGTTTGCGAAGCCGTTAAGACGATGAGGGAACAATGTTTGGCCGTCGGTCTTGATTACAAGGGACACCTTTACAACTGCTGGTGCGGATTCTTTGACTGGGCACCTGCTACATTAGAAGAAATAATCAACAACAAACAGACAACCTGTGAGGAATAGTTGATCCTGTAATTCCGGGCAACAAAAAACCTTCCTTAATCTGTCAACCGGTTCTGCGATTGCTGCTTCATCTCTTTTTGAGTCTTGGCAAATTCTATCAGCAGATCTAATTCTTCAGTTTTCAGTTTTGGAAGGTTTAAAAGTATCGTATAAAGCAATTCCCTGCTGTTTGATACTGACGGTGATCCCGAAGGATTATTTGTCTCAATTGAAATAGTGTCATCGAGAGCATCGATACCGAATATGTAATCGATCACCGGCTCTCCTTTTCCCTCAAGCAGCCAGGATGAATTTATTCTCAGTTTATTAGCTATCTTCTCAAATGAACGTTGATTAACATTTACGGCTTTGCCATTCTCGATCAGGCTGTAGTAAGGAGAAGAATAGCCGATCATGGAAGCCATCTTTTGCTGTGTCAGCCGGTTCTCTTTACGATATTCTTTAAGTCTGCGGCCGACTTCTATTCGTTCTTTATCATCTATCATGTGTTCCATTTTAAGCATCCCCTTGCTTTTCCAAGTGATATACATATGAAATTATATGGCAATTTTCTTCAGAAAGTCAACCAGAACTTAATATTCTTATCTGTTTTGAGGACAATCTGCGATTTTTCTTAAACTTTTTCTTAAATTTCCCTTGAAAAGCAATAATTATATGTTAAACTCCAACCTAACAATTTAAGAAAGTGGCATAAAGCATGCCGGATGGAATTAAAGAATCTTTCAAATGGAGGTGATCAAAAGAGAAGATTCTTATTTTTTTCTCCAGTCACGCGAGAGCCTGCAAAAACTCGGGAGGACATTTATATGACTGAATTCAAATCACTCAAAACTTTGAAGTACAGGAACTACGAGAACGGCTTGAAGATCAAGAAATACAATCTCTTGGGCAAACTTGCACAGGGAGGATTGCTGGTCTACACAGCTGAAGAGACAAGCCTGGTTATACATTGCAGGATTGTCATCAGCGATTTCTCTCCCAACAGTCTGCTCCAGGATATCGGGAAGATCCAGTTCCCCAAGTCAGACAGGCGTTACCACTATATGTTCGTTGGTGACAGGAGCACATGCAGCGCTCACTACGATGAGATCATGAAGGTTCTTAAGGAGCTTTCAGATTCTTCCACGGGCTTTGAGACTTACAAGAAGTTTGCCAATGAAACCGGGAAGAAGGACAGCTACATGTTCATCGAATCTTCCAAGGAGAGGCAGCTCGTGATCACATTCGACTACCGCGTCAGCTACACCGATGAGCTCGCAAGCGTTCCCACGGAAGACAGCAAGACTCCTGTAAAGCCCGGCAAGGTAAATGTTCCCAAGCCCTACTTCATGTTTGAACCGGATAAGACCACTGTGCTGACCACGGTTACCGACCAGATCAAGAGCTGGCTTGAGAAGACACCTTTCGCGGAATTCAAGCGTGCTATCAGCCAGAGAGTCATCGGTCAGGATAACCTCCGTCTGGTATTGCTCAATGTATATCAGTACCTTCAGAACGTTGCTGCCGACAACTTCGCAAACAGGAACAACGCGATCATCTGCGCTCCTTCCGGTTGCGGAAAGACTGAGACTTACAGATCACTTAAGGCGTATTTCAAGATCCAGATCCCGATGCTCGTTGTAAGCCTCATCGACACGAACCAGATCACCTCCGAAGGTTTCCGCGGTTCAGACACGAGTGCCATCGTCGCTGACCTGAAGAAGGCTGGATCTAACGGTATCGGCATCGTCTTCCTGGACGAGTTCGACAAGAGACTTGTCCCTGAATACACCTCCGGCGGCGATGACGTGGATGCCCGCATCCAGGCACAGCTCCTTGAGACGATCGAAGGCTATACGATCAACGGTGTAGACACTTCAAAGACCTTATTCATCGGAATGGGCTCTTTCAATGTCATCAGAGGCAACAGAGCCGCAGAGAAGAAGATCGGCTTCGAAGTAGACAGATCCGGAAAGCCCGTTGAGCACTACTCGGACATCAGCCGCAGAGAGATGATCGAGATCGGCGGAACTTACGAGCTTATCGGCCGTTTCACTTCAATCATCAACTACTACGGTCTCTCCTGCGAAGCCCTCGACCAGCTTATTAACTTGAGGCTCAGGGAGATTTCCGCAGAGGTCGGCTTCATTGTCACGGTAAGCGATGAGATGAGAGAGTTCCTGCACAAGAACTCAAATACGGAATTCGGTAACAGACTCATCTACTCCCTCATCAGGGAACCCGTCAATTCCGCAATGGCTGAGATCCTTGAGTTTGAGATCGATGCTGTCGGGATCGTCGTCACCGGCGAAGGCCAGTACACGATCGAGAGATCACCTAAAGACCTGGTAGGTTAAAAACACAAAAGTTGCATGATGTTTTCATCCTCCAAAAGTTGCACTTTGGGGCTGCTCCCGGACAGGGGCAGCCCCTTCCCTTTTAATAGGCCGAAGATCGGTTTTTCTTGCAAAAACGGTCTCCAAATGGCAAACTTATATAGTTTTTGGATAATGGGGAGGTTAGATATATGTTGGAAGTCAAAAACGTAACAAAGCGTTACGGCAAAAACCTTGCATGCAACGACGTTTCCTTTACACTTGAGCCCGGATCTCTTACGGTCCTTCTCGGACCCAACGGAGCCGGAAAGAGTACGATCATCAAGTCGATCATCGGTTTCCTTAAGTATGAAGGCCAGATCACGGTAAACGGCATGAACAACAAATCCGTCGGAGCGCGCAAAGTGCTGGGTTACATCCCCGAATTGCCGTCGCTCTACCCTACTCTTACGGTAGTTGAGCATATGGAATTCATCGCCAGAGCCTATAAACTTACCGATTATAAAGACCGTATCGACGATCTTTTAAAGAGATTCGAATTAGACGACAAGCGCAAAAAGTTCGGCGACGAACTCTCTAAGGGTATGCAGCAGAAGCTCAATCTCTGTCTGGGACTGCTTCCGGATCCCGACATCATTCTGCTCGACGAGCCGATGCTCGGTCTGGACCCTCATGCGATCAAGGAACTCAAGATCTACATCGAAGAGATGCGCAAGGCCGGCAAGACCCTGTTCATCAGTACGCACATCATAGACAGTGTCGATATGCTCTGGGACAGGACCATCATCATGCAGAATGGCCAGATCAAGGCTAATGTCACACGAAGCGAGATCGAAGGAAGCGGCAAGACACTTGAAGATCTTTTCTTCGAAGTTACCGAAGGCATCGAGAAAGATGACGTAACCGGCAGCGGCAAGGACGATCAAGGAGAAGCATAATGAAACTCTTTTTTTACTATGCCATCCACTCGCTCCTTAACACATTAAAGAAGCTGTTTAAGACATGGGTAGCCGTATTCCTGGTACTTATGCTCGCAGGCGGCCTTGTCGGCGGCGGCATCGGTATGGCCATCGACAAATTTGTAAGTAGCGAAAAAGACAATCTGCCGGATGAAGAAGAAAGCAGGATAACGTTATTCATGGACGAATACGATATCCAGAAAGAAGAGCTGGTTGATGTTGCAATCTCCATTACCTTCCTCTTTCTCCTGGCAGTTAACATCATCAATTCCAAGAATTCCGGAAAGATATTCATGCCGGGTGATGTGACGATGCTTTTCTCTTCGCCGCTGAAACCACAATCGGTAATGATGTTCCGGTTAACGTGTTCTCTCGGGTCGTCACTTTTCGTATCGATCTTCGCGCTCTTCCAGGTGCCAAATCTGGTCTTAAATGCCGGACTGAGCATATGGGGTGCCATGTCGATAATCGTCGTCTATACTCTGTCACTTATCTTCAGCACGCTCGTACAGGTTGTCTTCTATACCCTGACATCTAAGCTGAAGGACGGCACAGCCAGCATAAATAAATACGTTATAGGATTTTATGGAGCGATAGTAATCGGATTTACCGCTTACATATCGTTAAGTGACGTCCGCTTCGTCGATGGAGTCTTCAACTATTTTGCAAGCCCCGCGTCGCACTGGGTACCCTTCTGGGGCTGGCTCAGAGGAATCTCCTACTATGCAGTCACAGGCGATACGGTTAAGTCACTTATCTATTTGGGACTCTTCATCATATCCTGCCTCATCATCATGATCGTTATCTGGAAGGTCAAAGCTGACTTCTATGAAGATGCAATGTTCGCAGCAGAACGCAGGGCCGAGCAGCTCGAGAATGCACAGCGCGCTTCACAGGGCGCAGCGGTAACACGCGAAAAGGAAAGAAAGGGTTCTCTCGACAGAGACGGTTTCCATTATGGAAAAGGAGCTAACGTATTCTTCTATAAGGCCATCTTCAACCGTTTCAGGTTCGCAAAGCTGAAGATCTTCTCGACCACCATGATCGTCTACACGATCGCGGCCGGTATCTCAGCATACCTGGCAAACAGATACTACAACTTGGGACCCGATCCGTACCTCATCCCGGCTGCAGTGATCGGCGTCATGGCTTTCTACAGGACATTAGGAGACCCCATAAGGGAAGATACTTCACGTGAGTTCTTCATCCTTATACCTGAGACGGGATTTTCCAAGATCATGTATTCACTCCTCGGCTGCCTTGCAGTCACTGCGATCGACCTTCTCCTCCCCATGATGGTCGCAGCGATAATCCTCGGAACCAGTCCACTTACCGTTCTGCTCTGGTTCCTGTTCATACTGTCCGTAAGCTTCTTCGCAACGACAGTAGGCACGTTTATCTCGCTCTCGATCCCGGTGCAGTCAGCGGAACAGATAAAGGCCATACTGCAGATGTTATTCCTCTACTTCGGACTTACACCTTCTGCTGTAGTCGTAATAGCAGGTACTGCCCTTAACCAGATTGTGATCGCACTTGCCATCGGAGTTGTGTTCAACTTCGTGACCGGCATCCTGTTCTCACTGCTTCTGCCGCTGTTCCTCGGAAAGAAGTAACCGGTTTCGGTTTTGAGGACAGATTTTAAGAATCTTAAGTTTTTTCTAAAACTGATATTGAATTTGTAAAAACGCGAGGGTATAATCACCTTGCGTTTTTACATAATTGAGTTTTCGAATAACGAATTAATTAACCGTTGTTTTGACAGAAATCTGATAGCAGGGATAACTCTGCCTTCAGGTCGGTGTCAAAGCAACGGTTTTTTCTTGCTGCTTTTTCACCTCGTTCTTTGAGCCACCCATATTTTTTCGAGGCAGTCATCCGGCGAAGTCAAGCCACGATGTGCCACCCGGTAAGGCAGGGAGTCTGAACATTATGCCGATACGGGTGACACGGAGCGGACCAAGGAAAAGCCCTCAGTCTGACAGGATCTTAAGAACCATTTTTATATATTGAAAGCGAGGTGACAGAAATGTCCAACAACACAAGAACATTCAGCAAGAAGTTAGATTTCATGGTTAAGAACATGCGCTATCCGGATCCCGGCGACTTCAGGCCGGCAGCAACCAAGCTTTTCCAGTACGGCACTCTTCTTCCAAAAGATAAGAACATCGCCATTCAGCTGGAACCCAACGACGTGAAGCATATTAACTGCTATATGCTGACAAACAGCGAAGAACTGTTGAATGGAAGCGATCTCAACTGGATTTTCGAAAAGATTTCCGTAGTAGATCCTGTAGAAGGCTCCATAACGGAAGAATTTGGAAAAGGGCGCAAGGTATACGAGATCGTACCTTCAAAAGTTTTTGCCGGACAGGATGAACATCCCGTGAAAGGCTATTACATGGATGATCTCATGGCAGAGATCGCACAGTCGGGTCTCATACTCCGCATCGTCATCGGACACGATGAATGCTCCAGCAGGATTCTGGTAAGCACACGGGGAGACATCACCCTGAAGCAGCGCACGATCTTATCACTGGTATTCGTGAATACAGACCTGCAGCCGGCAGGCAAAGCGCAGAGTAAGACCGGTTTTCTGGACACCGGCTATATAGCACAATATGTCATGTATCAGATGTATCAACTGGCAACATGTGCAGTCGATGAGCTGGAAGAACCGGATACATTTATCGATGAGCTTCTTGAAGATGAGCTGTTCGAGGATGAACCTGACCAGTCTTCCGAAAGCACTCCGGTTATCACTCCCGACTCATCAATCGAAGAACTCGGTCTCTCCATCAGGACATACAACTGCCTTAAGAAAGCATGCATCAACCAGGTGAAGGACCTGCAGAAACTGTCGAGAACTGAGATCAGCAAGATCCGCCTCCTTGGTAAAAATGGAGCAGCAGAGGTCTTCAGGATCATGGACAGCTGTCAATTATCCGCAGCTCCGGAACCCGTAAAGAAGGACTATCTCCGGGAACTGGATGAGCTCGTCGGTCTGGAAGACATCAAGGCTCAGGTCAAACGCATCGCAGCCTTTGTAAAAATGAAGAAGGCTATGAGCGATAACGGAGAAGACAAACTCTCCATGGCCATGAACATGAAGTTCATCGGCAACCCCGGCACAGCCAAGACTACTGTAGCCAGGATCATCGCGGGGATCTTCTTTGACCTTGGCATAACCGAAAGCCCTGACATCGTTGAAGTCGGCCGCGGGGATCTTGTCGCCGAATACACAGGCCAGACTGCTCCCCTGGTCAAGAAAGTATTCCAAAAGGCGCGCGGCAGGGTCCTCTTCATCGACGAGGCCTACTCCCTGTCCGACACCAACAGGAACAGCTTCGGAGACGAAGCGATCAACACGATTGTCCAGGAGATGGAGAATCACAGGCACGAGACGATCGTTATCTTCGGCGGTTACCCGGAACCCATGGAAGAGTTCTTCGACCACAACCCCGGCCTGCGTTCACGTGTCCCTTTCACTGTCGAATTTAAGGATTACTCCGCTGAGACCATGGCAGAGATCGCGAAGCTTGAAGCAAAGAAAAAGGGCTTTAAGATATCTCCGAAGGCAATGACAAAGATCGTCTCCTTATGCAGAGAAGCCGCACGTTTACCTGAGTCCGGCAACGGTCGTTTCAGCCGCAACCTCGTGGAAAATGCCATCTTAAACTTTGCAGTAAGGAACTACGGATTGGATTGCGATCCTAATAAGAAGATACATTCTATTCTTATCGCTGAAGACATCGAAATGCCTGCCGGTCTGAAGCAGGGCAAACCCGAAAAGAAGTTCGGGTTTGCCTGACACTTCTGCTCTGTCCTGCCCCCGGAAAATAATACAAGCCTGTTACAATATTCCGATAAGATTACTAAACTCAGAGAAAAAAATTACATTTCTCCCGAGAATGTAGTATTTTTCAAAACCCCACTAATAATATAGTTTTAGGAAATCCTCGTTCAGAGGATGTTTAAGCATATCTATGCAGAATTGGAGTTTGTTATGAAAACGAAAAAGATTTGCAGTGCGCTACTTTCATTCGCACTCTCCGCATCTGTCCTGCTGCCGCTTTGCGGACAAACAGTAAGAGCTGATGACGGAGGGACATTCTCAGGTAGTCTCACCTGGTCTTACAGCGAACAGGACCATGTTCTTACCATAGGCGGAAACGGAGAAATGGGACCTTTTTCCGGCAATCAGCCTTGGAGTGCTTATAAGAATGGAATTCAAAAAGTAGTTATTGAAGAAGGCGTCATGACCCTTGTTGCTAATGCATTTAGTTATTACACATCAATAACCGAGGTAACATTCCCTGCCAGCCTAAAGTCAATTGGTGTTAATGCATTTGGTGACTGTTCAGGACTTTCCACAATAAACTTCGCAGAGGGTTTAGAGCAGATTAACAGCTATGCTTTTAGCAACTGCACCAGTCTTTCAGATATCACTTTGCCTGCTTCTTTGGAAACAATTGGTGGCAACGCATTTAGCAGTTCCGGTCTTTTATCGATAACCATTCCTGACGGAGTAACAGAGATTGGAACTTTCGCATTTTTTGGCTCTGCTGATCTTGCCGAGGTAACTATAGGTAAAAATGTTACTAAGATAGAGGCTGATGCATTCTACGGCTGCGAAAATGTAGATAAAGTCACATGCTACGCTAATCCTTCGACATTGACTTGGAATGAAAGTGGTTGTGATGATTTTAAGGCTAATAAAGGAACTTACTGTTATGTTCCAGCTACATACTATGATGGTTATGTAAGCAAATTTACGGATGACGTAAACGTTACATTCGAAAAACTCGAAATCACCGGAACCTGCGGAGATAATGTTTCCTGGACATATGACAATGCGGGCACTCTTAATATCAGCGGTACCGGCGCAATGTATGACTATTCAACTGCATCTGCCGCTCCCTGGGATGAATATAAAACAGCAATAGGTTGTGTAACTATCGAACAGGGCGTTACAACGATCGGCAGTTATGCCTTTAACGGATGCTCTGCTCTGACAAAGATCGGCATTCCTGAAGGCATTACAAGCATCGGTTCAAATGCTTTCCTTGGCTGCTCTGCACTTACGACATTCTCTATTCCGAGTACGGTTACAAACATAGGAGCAGATGCATTCAAAGGATGCACAAGTGTTGATGAATTCGACTGCAACGCTGATCCGGCTTCTCTTACATGGACTGATAACGGATGCGACGATTTCAAACCCGGCAAGGAAACAGTTTGTCACGTATTAAGCAATGATCTTGCAACTTATAAAGATAAGTTTTACACCGGCGACACAACTACAGATGTAAACGTAAAATTTGACATCATCATCCTCGACAGCGGTAACTGCGGTATTGATGGAGATAATGTAACTTGGGCTCTCAATGGTAATGGAACCCTCGATATCAAGGGCTCAGGTGCCATGGCTAATTACACGAATGCTACTAATACACCTTGGGCAAATTACAGAAACCAGATTACGGCTGTAATCATCGGAAGCGGTGTAACCACCCTGGGCGATTATGCATTCTCAAATACAGCTGTATCAAATGTTTCAATTGCTGATACAGTAACTCAAATCGGTACAGCTGCATTTAGTAACTGCAGTTCTCTTACTTCCATAACTATTCCAAACGGTGTTACCACAATAGGTCAGAATGCTTTTTCAGTAAGCGGACTTAAATCTATTGATCTTCCTGACAGCGTAACTTCGATCATGAACAGCGCTTTTGCAAGTTGTGGTAACCTCGCATCCGTCAACATTCCTGACAACGTAATCCGCATTGGTATATCTGCATTCAGCAGCTGTTCCAGTCTTAAATCAGTAACCGTTCCCGGAAGTGTTGAAAGAATTGACAATCAAACTTTCAAAGATTGTTCAAAGCTGGAAACCGTCACCCTCTGTGAAGGAACTATGACTATCGGCGAAGAAGCATTCACCAGTTGTACAAGCCTGACATCAATAACGCTGCCGGAAGGTGTTACAACCATTGAAAACAACGCATTTAATAACTGCATAAGCATGACCACCATAACTATTCCCAGCACAGTGACATTGATCGATGGTTATGATACATTCTACGATTGCACCAGTGTAACCGATGTATACTGCTACGCTAATCCTGCTCAGTTCACGTGGGACGAAGGGGGTTACCTTGATGATTTCAACGACGACGGAACCACCAAATGTCACGTTTACGAAAAATATTATGAGAGCTGGCTTGGCTTCAGCAACAAAGTTAACCTTACATTTGTAGGCGATATTCTTGAAACTATCGACATGGGTATCGGTGAACACCTTGTCGGTTATACATTGAGCCTTGAGGGCGATGTCGGCGTTAACTTCTATATGGAACTCGATGATGACGTCATCTCCAAGGGCACTGCAAAGATGGTCTTCACTGTCGGTTCCGGCACACAGGAAGTCGATCTTGCTTCAGCAAAGAAAGTTACAGGCAATGATGGCAAGGAATATTACCTGTTCAAGTGCCACGTTGCTGCAAAAGAAATGACAGACACCATCACCGCCCAGATGGTAGATGGTGAAACACAGGGTACCGCTTACACATACTCTGTCCAGCAGTATGCAAAATACATCCTTGATAACCCGACCAAGTATTCAAAGGAACAGGCTCTTGTAAAGGCCATGCTTAACTACGGAGCTTACGCGCAGAAGTACTTCAACTATAATTCCAATGATCTCGCAAATGCGATCATCACACCTGCTTCTGCCCAGACTGTATCTGTTGTTGATGCTTCTTCTCTGAGTGCATATTCAGGAAACGGCAGCGTAACTGATGCAATTACTCTTGTAAGTGCAAATCTCGTCTTGGAATCCGAAGTCACGATGAGACTTTCCTTCACAGGTGTTCCGGAAGGAACGACATTCAGACTCAAAGGCAGTGATGAAGATCTTTCCTTCACTTCAAGCAGCAAGAAGACAGTTGTTTCCATCAATAACATTCCGGCAGATAAGCTTAATACCGATTACACGGTCTGCCTCTACAATGGCACCACCCTGATCGGAAGCATCTCTTACAGCCCGGTCAACTACTGCTACAACGTAATCAGCAGACCGTTAACGGAAGTAAGAACAGAGTCACTCCGCGAAGTCGTCAGTGCCCTGTATCTCTATAACCAGGCCGCTGTGGATTACAGATCTAATTAAGTAAGGAGGGTGATCACCATGAATAAAGAACAATATGAGATCGTGGAAATGAGTATCATCACATTCGAGCATGAGGACATCATCACAGATAGTCTGCCGGATGAAGCTATCTCCGAATAACGATTAGAGAATTAAAAACTTAATTGCAATAATGGGGCTGCCGCAAATGAAACGCGGCGGCCCCTTATGTTTTCCCGGCATTCTCTCCCCTTTCAAAATCTCAAATTTTCGGGCATTGATTTATATCCTTCCGCCTTGATATGATTTAGAGCGTTTATGGGGTAATCATTAAAATCTCACTGATAATCTGACGGCGGAGGAAGCACATTATGCTGCAATTGAAAAAGATCATGGGTCTGTTTTTGTGCATGCCCGTAATGCTCGGGCTGATCGCATGCAGCAGCGGATCAGCTGTCGAAGAAAAGGGTATTACCTCTGAGGAACTGTCCGCCATCTCCGATAAAGAAACAGCAGCTCCGCCCCAGGAAGCTGAAGATGTGGTCACGGCAGGCGCTGTCTTATCTGAAGAGACCAAAACAACAGAAGCAAAAAATGCGACGCTGGTCGTGGTCTTCTCAGCGACCGGCACGACTAAGGGGATCGCCGATAAGATCGTAGAGATAACCGGTGCTGACCTTTATGAGATCACCGCATACGAACCGTATACGGATGAGGACCGTGAGTATAAGAATTCAGAAAGCAGATGCGCCATCGAACAGAACGACGCATCGAGCCGTCCGGTGATAGGAAGCGAACCGGTCTCGCTTGACGGTTATTCAACCATTTATATCGGATACCCCATCTGGTTTTCGCAGGAACCCAGGATAATGGATACATTCGTTGAAAGCTATGATTTCAGCGGCAAGACGGTCATCCCCTTCTGCACTTCCGGAAGCAGCAGCATAGGAGAGAGCGGTCATAACCTTGCATCTCTCGCAGGCACGGGCAACTGGCTTGAAGGCGCGCGCTTTGCCGGTGATGCTTCATTTGATGAGATCAAGAGCTGGATAGACAGTTTATAAGCTCGTAAACCGCACCAGAAAAAGCAATTTCTTCCAATATAAATCCCTATAAAATCTTATACTTTTGAAATGATTATTTTTTCGCGATACTTTATAATAAATGCTGTCTGAATATTATCAGGCGGGAAGAATGGGCACTTCATAAGATTAATGGGAGACTAATCATGAAAAAGAAAACATTAGGCACAATGCTTTCATCTGTGTTTATCGTTTCCGCCATCATTGCTCTCGGGAGCATGAATGTCATGGCAGACCAGACGGCACAGGGAACATGTGGCGAAAACCTTAACTGGACATTGGACAGCGACGGTACTCTGACCATCAGCGGAACCGGAGCCATGAACGAATTCAGTTATCACAACACACCCTGGTATTCATACAACTCTGACATCCAGAAAGTTGTAATCAAAAATGGTGTTACCTCAATAGGTGATTACGCTTTTGAATTCTGTTCACTCAAGTCCGTTGAGATTCCGTCCAGTGTTAACAGCATAGGTTTTTACTCATTCCGCGAATGCGACAACCTGGAATCATTAGTCCTTCCCGGAAGCATTCAGTCACTTGGCGGCCGTGCATTCGGCGACTGTGACAAACTGGCTTCTGTTGAAATGGGTGAAGGTATCGTAACGGTCAGCAGTTATGAATTCTATCACTGCGTTAACCTCTCGAAAGTCGTCATTCCCGGTACTGTTACCCTTATTGACGAATACGCATTTAACGGATGTGAAAAACTTGAATCAGTAAATATCCCCGGAAGCGTTAAGACTATCGGTCAATTTGCTTTTAACGGCTGTTCCGCGCTTTCTTCCGTCACCTTCAATGAAGGTCTGGAGAAGATCGATTACGGAGCATTCAAGAATGACACGGCTGTTGAAACGGTTACATTCCCCAGCACATTGAAAATTCTCGGCGGAGAATCGTTCTATAATGCGGGCATTAATTCCGTTGATTCGCTGCCTGAAGGCCTGTCTTCTGTCGGAGACAGCGCTTTTGCACATTGCGCGAACATCACTTCCGTAAACCTCACATTCAGTAAAGACATCATATTCTCACGCGGAATGTTCTCAGGTTGCCAGAATCTGAAAACGGTTGTTTTGTTAGGCGAACTGGAAGTTGTAGGTTATTCAATGTTCAGCGAATGCGGGAGTCTGGAATCGGTTACACTCTCAAACAGCATTACCGAATTATACCGTTACGCTTTCAGCAGCTGCGAATCGCTGAAGAAAGTCAAGCTCCCGTCCGGCTTAAAGGAGATCGGCTATCATGCATTTAACGGCGATAAGAGCCTTTCAGAGATTACATTCCCGGATAAACTGGAATTCATAGGCGCAGGAGCTTTCTCCCATTGTGCTCTGAAAACCATTGTCATTCCCGGAACCGTAACCACGATCGAAGAAGATGCCTTCAGTTCAAATGAGTCATTAGAGTCCGTTGTTTTAGGGAAAAACCTGTCTTCCATTCCCCCATTTGCATTTCCGGATTGTACGGCACTTAAAGAAGTAACTGTTCCCTTAAGTGTAAAAACCGTCAGCAGATTATCCTTCTACGACAGCACCGCCTTGGAGACTGTATATTATGAAGGTTCTGAAGAAGACTGGAACAAGATAACGATCGAAGAAGATGACCCGGAAGCTACTTTGGCAGGTATCTTTAACAATGCTACGATCCATTACAACTGCATCACGACCGGCTGGGTAAAGGATGGAAAATTCTGGACCTATTACGATGAGAACGGAGACTTGGTCAAAAAAGACTGGATCCAAGAGAACGGAAAGTGGTACTACTTAAATGAAGAAGGCTATATGGCTTTCGACTTTTCCAAGATTGGAAACGATACTTACTACTTTAAGTCATCAGGCGAGATGGTAACAGGCTGGCTCCACTACGGACCTAACTGGTTTTACTTCAAATCGTCCGGTGCTATGGCTACCGGCTGGCAGCAGGTTGGCGGCAAGTGGTATTACTTCAGCGAAGAGCCTTACTACAAACCGTCCGGATATATGCTGAAGGGCTGGCAGAAAGTCGGCAGAAGCTGGTATTACCTTGATACTACTAACGGCGACATGGTAACCGGCTGGAAACAGATAGGCGGTAAGTGGTATTACTTTGCTTCTTCAGGAAAGATGGCTACCGGTTGGCAGCAGCTTGGCGGTAAGTGGTACTTCTTCAATCCTAACGGAGATATGGCAACAGGCTGGGTAAAGACAGACGGTAAGTGGTATTACATGGATCCTGTAAACGGCAATATGATAACTGGCTGGCTTAGCCTTGGCGGCTCCTGGTATTACCTTAAGTCTTCCGGTGAGATGGCCACAGGCATAGTCGAGATCGACGGAAGAAAGAGCGAATTCAATAGCAGCGGAGTCTGGAAAGGCTACGTATCCTGATACGAAAGATCTCTAAAACCCACTTATAAATTCACCCCCGTTGTCACGAAGGCAGCGGGGGTGTTTTGATCCTGAATTAAAAGATCTATCTTCAGATGAGACTGTTCAGTTCAACATAATCCAGACCGAGAGCTAGGGAAACGTTCTTGTTTACGATCTTGCCGTCGTAGCAGTTAACGCCGGTTGCGATGGCATTATTTGCTTTGCAGGCCTCTTCAAGACCGGAACCAGCGATCTGAAGGCCATAACGGAGCGTTGCGTTTGTCAGAGCGATCGTGGATGTTCTCGGAACAGAACCGGGCATATTGCCTACGCAGTAATGAACGACGCCGTCCTCAACATAGACAGGATCGTCATGTGTGGTAACGCGGGAAGATTCTCCGCATCCGCCCTGGTCGATAGCTACGTCTACAAAGACTGCGCCGCTCTTCATCTCAGGGAGATACTTACGCTTGAAGAGCTTCGGTGTGGAACCGCCCGGAATAAGGACAGAACCGATTACAAGGTCAGCATCCTTTACGGCTCTCTCAACGTTTGAATCGTTTGAAACGAGAGTCTGGATATGAGAGCCGAATCTGTTGTCAAGTTCTTCAAGTCTCTTAAGGTTTACATCGAGAATGGTAACGTTAGCGCCCATACCTACAGCGATCTTGCATGCGTTCATGCCAACTGTACCGCCGCCCAGGATAACTACGTTTGCCTTAGGAGTACCGGGAACACCTGCAAGAAGGATTCCTTCGCCGCCGAACTTCTTCTCAAGGTACTTAGCACCTTCCTGAATGGAGAGACGTCCTGCGATCTGGGACATAGGAGCAAGGCACGGCAGTGAGCCGTCTTTTTCCTGGATTGTCTCATAAGCAACTGCCTTTACCTTGCCGGCGAGAAGGGCTTCCGTCTGTTCCCTGTCAGCTGCAAGGTGGAGATATGTGTAGAGGATGAGTCCTTCCTTGAAGAGCGGATACTCTTCAGGCAACGGTTCCTTAACCTTGACCATCATGTCTACGAGAGCCCATACTTCAGCCGCATTGTCAATGAGCGACGCACCGGCATCGATGTATTCATTGTCAGTAAAACCTGAACCTACTCCGGCGCCCTTTTCCATATAGACATGATGACCCGCAGCAACATAAGCTTTTACGTTGTCAGGCGTCAGTCCAACACGGAACTCATTGTTCTTGATCTCTTTTACGCATCCGATCTTCATTTTCTGTATTCCTCCCAATTTGTTTATTCCCTGATTTCGGGAAACAGAAATATTATAAAACATCTTTGTCAAAATGTCGGGGGCAGGATAATCCGGGGGCATATTATACAAGTTGATTACAAATATATCGTCAAAATATAAAAAAAATATAATATATAATAATATAGTTTGAGGAAGCAGTATTCTGCTTCGAGGATATTTAGGTTTTTGAATTTTTGGGGGGCATCATGAACAGAAAACACACTTTGGGAGCGCTATTCTCTTTTGTTGCTGTTGTCGCGATCATTGTCGCATTCGGCGGCATGACTGTAATGGCAGATGAAACCAGCGGTTATTGCGGTAAAGATGGCGATAACCTTACCTGGACACTCGAAGACTTATTGGATAACACCGGCACTAACATTGGCAAAAAGCTGGTTATCAGCGGTACCGGTGAAATGGCAGATTATGAATATATGGAATTTGCGCCGTGGTTCACACTCAGAGCATCCATTACTAGAGTTGAGATCGAAGACAAAGTAACAAGTGTTGGAGATTATGCTTTTTTTGATTGCGAAGACATGGAAAGCGTCTCTTTCCCTTCTTCACTTGATAGCATAGGCGAATATGCCTTCAATAAATGTTATAAGCTTCCATATGTGTCCATTCCTGCTTCATCGATAGGCCAATATGCTTTCAGCGAAAGTGGAGTTAATGCGGTTTTTATCACCGGTAATGTAAAGGCCATCGAGATAGGCACTTTCTTTAATTGCGGAAATCTCACAAAGTTCCAATTGCCTTCGACCGTAGAAAGCATTGAAACATATGCATTTATGGGATGTGGTTTCAGCAGAATATATGAAAGCGACTTCGCTCCATATGATTCAAACGTTGGTGATTACGTCAGCAACTTGAAAACTATAGGTGACAGCGCGTTTGCAGAATGCGGAAATCTCACCAGCATAGAGCTTCCAAATTCAGTAGAAAACATTGGTGCATCGGCATTCAAGGACTGCGGTCTTACTTCGTTTACTATTCCGTATGGTGTCAAAACGATAGAGAATTCAACTTTCTTTAACTGCGCATCTTTAACAACGATCATTATTCCTGACAGTGTAACGGAAATTAAAGAAGAGGCTTTTGAATGCTGCAGTTCACTTGAGGAAATTACTATCCCTAAAAACGTTGTTTCTATCAGCGAAGCGGCCTTTGAGGATGCAGTCAGCCTCACTGCTGTTTATTGCTTCCCTGATCCTGCTAATCTGACTTGTTCCTTTAATGATCTTTTCAGCGACAGTGCAGAAGTTACTGTCCATGTTCCTGGCAGATACTTAGATGCTTATTCTCTAAAATTTACCGGAATAGGAAGTAACATAACCTTTGTGGGAGAATCAATAATTTCAGGCGAATGCGGTGATAATCTTACTTATGTCCTGGACGGTGACGGTGTATTAGTCATCAGTGGAACAGGTGACATGTATGATTATGATTACGGTACCACACCTTGGAACGATCACCTGAATGATATCAAGGAAGTAGTCATCAAAAACGGGGTGACTTCAATAGGTGAATATGCGTTCTACTATTCCCAAAAGCTCATATCCGTTACGATCCCCGGGAGCGTTAAATCGATAGGAGCATTTGCATTCGGAACATGTTTTAAGCTCAGCTCGGTTACGATTCCTGCTGGTGTAACAAGTATAGGAAGGTACGCTTTTTATTATTGTAAAGCTCTTGAATCCGTCACCATCCCCAACTCAGTTACAGAAATATCAGAATATGCATTCGACGGATGTGCCTTCAAGGAAATAACTCTTCCTAACAACATAACAAGCATTGAAGAAAACACTTTCGGCAACTGCACAAATCTTGAATCTATTGTTATCCCCGCCGGAGTAACAAGTATTGGTAATAGTGCTTTTTATTATTGTACAGCTCTTGAATCCGTCACCATCCCCGACAGCGTAACGAGTATTGGTGCAACTGCATTTATGAGTTGTACATCCATTGAATCCATCACCATACCCGACAACGTAACAAGTATCGGTGCAGCTGCATTTATGAATTGTTCATCTCTTAAATCACTATCAATGCCCGAAAGTGTAAATACACTAGGTGAAAATGCATTCTATAGCTGCAGTGCTCTTGAAGAGATAGATCTCTCCCGCAGTAATGTTACAGTGATCAATGTTTCAACATTCAATGGATGCACATCGCTTACCTCGGTACGTCTTTCTCCCAAAATCACTGCTATAGGAGATAGCGCATTCAACAGCTGCAGTTCCTTAACAGGATTAAGGCTTCCTGATACATTAACCGAAATCGGATTTGCTGCTTTTGAAAACTGTGTGCAGCTTAGCAGTTTCTCTATCCCTGGTGGTGTTACAACTATCGCAGCTCAGACTTTTAACGGATGTACGGCGCTTGAATCGATCAAGATCTCTCCAAATGTAACATCGATCGGTCACAATGCATTTAAGGGATGCACCAGCCTGAAAGACGTAAGCATTCCCGACGGCGTAACGGAGATCGACAATGAGGCTTTCTCCAATTGTGAATCTATTAAGTCTGTCAGCATTCCCGGCAGCGTAACATCAATCGGTCAGAAGGTATTTTACGGTTGCTCCAGTCTGAAATCCGTAACCATGCACAACGGAATAGCTTTTATCAATTATGCTGCTTTTGCGAATTGTTCCAACCTTGAGACTGTGGTCATTCCAAGCACAGTAATCGGAATCGGCCAGGAAGCATTCAATTCCGATCCGAACCTGACAGATATATACTGCTTTGCCGATCCCGCAAACCTTACCTGGGATTTCAAAAATCAGAATCTTCCGAGCACTCTCACTGTTCATGTCCTGAGCAGATATGTTGAAGCATATGAGACGATGTTCGCTGCCAACAATGTAGATGTTACTGTCGTTGGCGATGCCGAAGGCGATATCGATATGGGTATCGGAGAGCACCTCTACGGCTACACGCTGAGCCTTGAGGGCGACATCGGCGTCAACTTCTACATGAAGTTCAATGACATCAGTGCTTTGACCTCTGATGCGAAAATGATATTCACTATAACAAGCACAGATGGTACTCATTCAAGAACACAGAGCGTTAAAGTCAGTTCCGCTACACAGAATGGCGACTATTACATTTTCAAGTGCAAGGTCAATGCCAAGGAAATGACTTCAACGATCGAAGCACAGATGGCTGACGGAGAATCAAAGGGTAAAACATACACCTATTCCGTCCAGGAATATGCAGCTTATATCCTTAATAACCCTGCAAAATACGACAAAGAACAGGCATTGGTAAAGGCAATGCTCAACTATGGCGCATACTCACAGGTTTATTTCGACTACAATACCGACAAGCTTGCCAATTTGATCCTTAATACTGCTGACCGTGACGTTTCAAGCGTTACAGCAGATACACTGATCGGATATAAGGGTGATTTCTCAAACATCCAGTTTGTTGCCAACAACGGATTCATTACTCCTTACTCGGCAAATCTCTCGCTTGAGTCTGAGACAAAACTCAACATCAAGTTTAAGGGAATTAAGGAAGGAACCATCTTCAAGCTCGGAGATAAAGTGCTTCCTGCCGTAATCGATGAGCAGGGTCTTTCGATTGTAACAGTGCCCAACATTACCGCCAAAGAACTGGATTCTAATTTCACGATCATTATCGATGCAGGAGAATCCGAAGTACACAGCTTTACATACAGCCCGATGAACTACTGCTACAACGTTCTCAGCAGGAACAGAGCTGAACCTTTGTGCAACACGGTACGTGCACTGTATCTGTACAACCAGGCAGCTGACGCTTACACATCCAACTGATCTAAGAGGTGATATATGGAAAACAAAACAGATTACAAAATGGTAGAGTTTGAGGTTATCACTTTCGAAAACTGTGATATCATCACCGACAGTAATGATACTGATGATGAGCGCATTGGAAACAGCTGATCCGGCTGACAACACATGAACTCTTGGGGGGGCTGCTTCAATGTTTTGAGGCAGCCCCTGCTATATGGCAACAAAAAAGTCCGGAGGAACCGGACTTTTTCATGGGGGGCTGTATGAAGAGTTTATAAAAGCTCGTTTGCTTTTGATGGTTTTATTATTTGCCCCCAACCTGAAATGAACTTAAAATCGGAATAACTTTTTTGATAAAATTTTCGTATCGGGAAAAAATTTGTGGAGGCATTATGGTACTTGACCGCTTACCTTACTTATTTACAGTCTGTAAATTGAGATCAGCTGAAGATATCGTTACTGATAAAGAGTTTTACTTTACGGGAATAACAGATGAGGAGATATCCCTTGTCTGCAAGACCTGTGATGTCCCTTCCGTTACCGAGAGCAGAGATGACGGCTGGAAAGGATTCAGGATCGCCGGAGTGCTGGATTTCTCCCTCATAGGGATCTTATCTGAGATCTCTTCTGTACTTGCGGGAAACAAGATCGGGATCTTCGCGGTCTCGACATATAATACTGATTATATATTTATAAAAGAAGAGAACTTCGAAAGAGCCATGACAGCATTAAAAGAAGCCGGCTACGAGATCAGGTAAAACCCTTCCCCTTATTGTCACATACTTGTAAAGCGTTTCAAATTGACCGTAATATTTAACTTTGCTACGATACAATCGTAAAAAGGGTCTATGAATGAGGTGAACAGGATGTTGCTTAAGGAACTGGACAGGTTTAAATACCCCTTGTGCAAGTTTATTTTTCTATTTTATTTTTTGTGTTTTTTCGGGCAGCCGGAAAAGAGTTCCTCTAAAGTCGCATATCTGATCATCGGAGTGTTCGCACTTGTTTCATTCATCATCAATCAGATCGCTGTTTTCAAAGGCGGCGAGACAAAGCTCACCGACACATTCAAGAAAAGAGTCCTGATAATCTTCGGTTCACTCTTCGGCGTTATCGTAGTTTACGCAAACTACGAGATGTATGTAACCCAGCCGATGCTCCAGAGGATCCTCACGATCGTCCTGTTGTTCATCTCTTCCGGAGCAGTTTTCGTAAATATCTTCAAATTCTGCAGCAGGGTATTCTCCTGCTTTGAGATACGAGAAGAAGGAAAAGCCGGCAGTGCCCTCAAATGGTTCCTGGCCTGCTTCATCATCCTTTCCTCATTCTATCTCCTCATATTCTTCCTCTGCTCATATCCCGGTCAGATCTGCTCCGACAGCTTAAACCAGATCAAGCAGATCATCTACGGTGACTACTCGAACCACCACCCTGTTTATCAGACATGGATCATCGGTTTCTTCTTCAAGATCGGCATGGCCATTACCAATGACATCAACGATGCCGTAGCAACCTATACCGTCTTCCAGATCTTCTTTATGTCGGCAGCTTTCGCTTATGCGATCGCCACCATGATCGAAGCCGGAAGCCGCAGGCTCTTCGCAGTCGCATGGCTCGTATGGTTCATGCTGACTCCGGGCCACCTCATCTTCAGCTTCACACTGTGGAAGGACAGCCTCTATGGCGCTGTCGTCTGCATCTTCACTGTCGCCCTTTTCAGGCTCATCAGGAATATCGGCAAGAGAAAACTTGTTAACTACATAGTCCTTTCCGTTTCCGCAGTAGGCTTCAACCTGCTCAGAAGTAATGGTATGCCCGCGTTCCTGCTCCTGCTGGCAGTCTTCGCGGTATTCTATTTCTTCTCCGAGCATCCCGAAAAGAAGAAGATCCTCATCTGCTGCGCCTCTGCCCTTCTTTTGGCGATCATCCTCAAGTACCCCGTACTCAAGGCAATGAACATTCCCCAGGCAGATACTGTCGAGATGCTCTCGATACCTGTCCAGCAGGTAACAAGGATCGCCAAGGAAAGAGATGACTTCACGGACAGAGAACTTGAAGTGATCGCCCAGATCGCTCCCATCGACAGATTAAGAGAACAGTACAATCCCAAGATCTACGATTACGCCAGAGACGTAATCCGTTACGAAGGAAATCAGACCTATATCTCAGAGCATCCGCTTAAGTGTCTTGGCACCTGGTTTACCATCGTCACCAGGCATCCTTTCATCGCTACTAAGGCATGGGTCGACCAGACCTCCGGATATTGGAATCCGAGCGCATACTACTGGATGAAGTGGTGGGACGGCGTCTGCAGCGAAGAAGGCCTTGTCCTTATCGTAAACAACCCTGCCGCCAACGATCTCTTCCACACATACGTAAGACAGTTTACGGATGAGAATGCTATCCTAGGCCTGTCCTACAATGTCGGTCTGCATGTTTGGGTGATCCTTTTCTTCGTTGCCTACAGCATTTATCAGCGCCGCCGCGATTATCTTTTCGCGCTTCCGGTACTCTGTCTTGTAGCAACACTCCTCATCGCCACGCTCATGCACGATGAATTCAGATTCGGCTACGCGGTCTACACGTGCCTGCCGATCATCGTATTCACCTGCCTGGGATATAAAGGCGTTAAGGGCGGAAAAGTGCGCAGAGTGGCAATAAAGGCTGCAGGCGGCAATCCTCTGAAAAAGTTTTTCGGGCCCAAGGAAAACGCGCCTTCCGCAAAGCCAATCCCCGAGAATGCCGACATCGACCTGATCCCTGATGCAGGCGAAGAGGAATAAGCTCTTTCAACTTAAAATTCAGTTTGTTTAATACGAGGGTATCCCAATATGGAACGGGATACCCTCTTTTTGACGTAAATATCAATTTTCCATTGCATAATCAAATCTCAACATACTATAATAAAGGTGTTTCAGAAATTAAGGCCGGGTATCGAAAATGAATAATAACCGTTCTACAGTCCATGAATTCTTCCGATATGCCTGGCAAAGGTACAGCGATAAGTTGTCCGGCTATATGATATCTCCGGGCGGATCAAGACAGAAAATTACAGATAATGATTAAAACGCAGTTCGTTCTTGTTTAGGATGGACTGCGTTTTTGGTTATTTACAGGTAATACAACTATTTATATTTCTTTTTAAATGGTTATTACAATAAAACTCAAATATAAAGGAGGACTACTAATGAAGAGTACAGCAAAAATCCTGTTATCTTTGACCCTTGCGTTGTTTATGACGGGTGGGGTCTTAAATGTAACACAAGGTACAGTCCTGGCTGAGGAAAGAGAAAAAGACTTCTGTTACATCGCCATGGACAGTAACGAGGGTTTGCCGCCTGATTTCCCCGAAGGTGGATATATCTATATCTTTAATCCCTGGCAAGAAGAAGAATACAGCGTGTCATGGAGCGGCGCTTCTTACGATGTAGATACCAACACTCTGACACTGAATAATTTTGATCATCCCGGAATCGGTTTGATAATCGATGGCATGACCAAAGAGAACTGCGGCTCCGAGTTTAAGATTGTCCTCATCGGCGAAAATCATATCCAGCGCATCGATGACGGTTTTTCCGGCCTGTATGTCAAGGGTTCGGGAAGTCTTACCATCAACGAAAACAAGAAGGCCCAGGGCGGCGTAGTTTCCTATAACAAGGGCTGGGAATCAGAGGACGGAAGTATTCCTAAATTACATATCGGAGAAGATGCTACAGTAACGATCTACAAATCTCCGGATGAAGTAACCGAGTATGGTGACGTATATAAGAGCTACTGCATATCTATTTCTAACTATGATAAGGATACGGAGACTGCAGGAGATTATCTCGTCTATGACGGAATCGTAACTCCGGATATTGAATGGGAAACTGAAAAGGAGTACCCGGAATCTTATGATTATATGTACATGACAGACATGGTATATGTAAAGACAACATTCAATGTTTCCAGACTCTTTGCCCAGGAAGATAATCCTGATGCCATAAGACTCCTTGTTGAAGGTGAGGTATCAGATTCCAACGAAGTATATGCATGGTTAGAGAAGCATAACGACAAATGGTATGTAAGCAGAAGCGGCTGGTATGATGACGATATCAGCGGTCCATATCAAGAAACGATTCCGGAAGATCTTAAGACCGGCGATTACGAGATAACCGCATATGAAGTCGCAGGTTCCGCAATCAGTTATGAGATCTATGGAGATTCAAACTACTTATATAAAAAGGATGGCAAATACTACGTAATTATGCCTGAGATCATGCTCGTTGACGAATGGGCAGAAAAAGACGCTTCCAGCGATGTTTTCTGCATAGGCGAAGTCTTTCATGACACACCTTTCACATTCTCAAGCGGTGAAGCCTACGATCCGTGGCTCCTGGATGCATTTTCTGTAGTTTACGGAGTAACAAACGGTACACAGGCAAATAAATACATGCTGGATAACGGATACGAAAAAGTAATTGCCAGATACACGCCTGCTTCCTACAATCTGAGAACCACAAATGAATCAATTACTTTCTCACCTAAAAAGGCAGAAACTCCTGTATCAGACTGGGTAGAGGAAGATGGCAACTGGTACTACTATGATGCAGACGGCGAAGTCGTAACAGGCTGGGGCGAGATCGGCGGCAGATGGTATTACTTCAAAGAAACCGGCGCAATGGTAACCGGTTGGAACGAGATCGGCGGCAGATGGTATTACTTCGAGAACTCCGGTGCAATGGTAACCGGCTGGAAGCAGATCGGCGGCAGATGGTATTATTTCGAAAACTCCGGCTCAATGGTAACCGGTTGGAAGCAGCTCGGCGGCGTATGGTATTACTTCGCTAACAGCGGCGAAATGGCAACCGGCTGGAAGCAGATCGACGGCGTTTGGTATTACTTCAACAACGGCGGTGATATGGTAAGCGGCTGGAAGCAGATCGGCGGCGTATGGTATTACTTCAAGGGCGGCGCTATGGTTACCAGCTGGAACCAGATCGGCGGCGTATGGTATTACTTCAGAGGCGGCGCTATGGTAACCGGCTGGCAGGAGATCGCCGGCACATGGTATTTCTTCGAACCATCCGGTGCAATGGTAACCGGCTGGCAGGAGATCGGCGGCAAGTGGTATTACTTCTATAGCAGCGGTGCTATGGCATACAGCACGACGATCGACGGATATGTTTTGGATTCTTCCGGAGCATGGGTCCACTAAAGAAGAGCTAAAGCAAAGTGAAATCAGGGGTCTGTCTCAAACGAGGCAGACCCCTTTAGTTTGCATATCTTTTATTGTTTTGCTCTGTGACTTTGGGCATCACAGGGTTTATCGGTTTTGTCACGAAACACCCTGATCCGGATCAGCAGGTATCCGTATCAGCTCATTTAAGTTTCTTCCGGCTTCTCTTCAGGAGCGCTCTCTGCCTTCTGTGCCACAAGCCTTAACTCGTATTCTTCCTTAGGCATAGGCTTTGCGTAGAAGTAACCCTGGATCATGCTGCAGCCTTCTTTGGCAAGGAAATCGACCTGTTCCTTTTCTTCAACGCCTTCGGCTACGGTGATCATGTCAAGCTTTCTGGCGAGCTGCAATGCCTCGGAAACGACGATCTTTGATCTTCCGTCGTCATCAGATTCGCTTCTGAAGAATCCTGCATCGAGCTTAAGGATGTCGAGAGGCATGTCCTTCAGGGAATTAAGTGAAGAATAACCTGAGCCGAAGTCGTCCATGGAAACGAGGAAGCCGTATTCCTTGAGTTTCCTGACCGTGGTGAGCATGATCTTCTTATCGTCGAAGAATGCGCTTTCCGTAAGTTCGATCTCGATGAGATCATGAGGTGCACCCTCTTCGTCTACGATATCCCTGATCTGGTCAGCGAGGTTTGTTTCGGCAAAATGGGCCCTTGATACGTTGACCGATACAGGAACGCATTTCCTGCCTTCATCGATCCATCTTTTCTGGTCGCGGGCAACGTGCCTGATCATGTAGTCATCGATCTCTGTGATGAATCCGCTGGATTCAAAGATCGGTATGAACTGACCCGGAGAGACGAATCCCATCTTATCGGAGAACCATCTGATAAGGGCTTCAGCGCCCATAAGCTCATCGGTTCTCGGATCGTATTTGGGCTGGTAGTAGACCTTGAATTCTTCTGCTTCGATTGCCTCTCTCTGTCTTTCGGTTACCTTGTCTATCCACTTCTCGTCCTCAACGAGCTTTTCGCCGAAGAATGCGATCCCGTTATCGCTGCTGTCTTCAAGAGTCATGCGTGCGGAAGAAGCATTGTTGTAGAGAAGATCGATGTCGGCATTCTTCCTGATCTTGGGATCGATCATGCAGACGCCGGCCTGGAATTTGAAGTCGTGATTGCCGCCTAAGATAACGAGGCTCTTGATTATCTTTTCGAGCCTTGCCCTGACTTCCTCCTCACTTGAAGCCTTCAGCAGTATCGGGAAATTGGAGGTCGTGCTGTAGGCGCAGATCTCGCCCTTGTCGAGGTAAACATCTATCGTATTGACGATGTTGCGTAAGATCTCTTCTCCGGCATCCAAAGAATGGCAGAGCACGTAGTTTCTGTATCTCACGAAAACAAGGCTGATGACGGCGTACTGGGTGTTCCCTTTGCGCTTCTTTATGAGCTCCTTGCTCTTCATGGCAAACCAGAACCAGTTGCGGTCTCCGGTTATATTGTCCTTGAAGACGAGCTTTCTCATCTTCCTGTTGTTCTTATGTGTCCTGATAAGATTTACGACAAGGATAACGAAGACGGAATCTGCGATCAGATTGGTCAGCGCAAAGTACAGTGCGAAATAAACGAAATCCTCACGTGAATACGCGGCATATGTCTTGAACAGGAGCTTTTCCGTTCCGTTATTAACTTCAAAAGCGATCCAGTAAGGCGTTACGTATTGTCCGCCATTGACCATGATGTCCTTAAAAAGTCCGTCTGCCGAAAGGATCTTCATGAGGTCCGGAACTATTGTGTCATCAGAGATATTTACGTAACCGGTTTCCTTGTCAGGATAGTACTTTACCTCTTCGCCTATGGTGAAATTGAAACCGGTTCCTTCGAAGTCCGTTTCTTCTTCAGAAAACCTTATCGATGCAACAGAGAATCTCTTTTCTTTCTCTTCTTCATCTGTGTTCTTGGTGAGCGTCAATTCCTTATCTTTGGGGTAAATGACATTCATGTCCTTGTCGGTGATAAAGAACTCATACGTGCAGTTTTCGATCAGATGGTTTCTGGCAACAACAAGATCTTCCTGACACAGAGTATCGTAAACAAGCACATAGTACTGGGTGTTGTCGAGTTCAGTCCTTGCCTTAAGCGATGACATGTAACCGGAAAACAGTTCCATCGAAAGCGCTATAAGCATGCTTATAATGCTGAAAACAATCGTATACACGATGAGCGGTATAACGATCCAGTTTCTCGGTAATCTGTATCTCTGATCTCTTCTGGCCATCTTGTCCCCTTTTTCCCCGCAAATAATACTACAACATGACCTTTGCGTCACTATTTCTGCTTCTCGATAACAAGTTCCTCAAACTTATCGACCTGGATCGGCTTGGAGAAATAGTAACCCTGGAAGAGCTTGCAGCCCATCTGGGCAAGACCATTGTACTGTTCCTGTGTCTCAACACCTTCAGTAAGAGACATGATACCGAGGTCGAGCGAGAGATTGATGATGTTCTTGACGATCGTCTCCGCCTTCTTCTCGTTATCGGACCTACCAAGGAAATTCATGTCGATCTTGAGCACGTCTACAGGCAGCGTCTTGAGCATGTTGAGCGAAGAGTAACCGCTTCCGAAGTCATCCATCTCGACGATGAAACCATCCTTGCGGAAATCATCCATTATGGCGATGACCTTGTCAGGATCGGAGACCATGACAGACTCTGTGATCTCGACACGGAGCTGTTTCGGTTCGAGACCGTATTCTTTAACAAGGTCCTTGATGTATTTCGGGACGTCCATGTAATAGAAATCTTTCGGAGAGATGTTGACCGAGACAAACATGTTCCAGCCGCGCTTCTTCCAATCAGAGAGGATCTCACAGGCACAGCGCCACATATATTTGTCGACATCGGCGATAAGACCGTTCTTCTCAAATGAAGGAATGAACCTGACCGGAGGAAGCAGTCCGTATTCCTTATGCATCCAGCGGACAAGTGCCTCGCAGCCGACGATGTTTCCATCGCTGTCAGCAATGGGCTGCAGGTAAGGTCTGATATCCCTGTCTTTGATCGCATCTGCAACCTGGGCGGTGAGCTCCTGGTTCCAGAGGATCTCGTTTCTCAGCTGCTCATCGTAGTAAGAGATATGCTTTGAGTCGTCGTGCTCGATCGTTGAAAGGGCAAGACGTGCATTTGCAAACATGACGGAAATGTCTGTCTCTTCGCGGTCGACCTCATAGACTCCGACCTGCACCTGAAGAGGATATTTCGCGTTTCCCTTCTTGATGTTTACATGGGAGAAAAGGTTCGCCATCGTCTTCTCATCGTACTCGTCTTTGGGAAGGATGATGCCGAAGTTTGCTCCTCCGAGTCTTCCGAAAACGGAACGCTTCGAGAAAGCATTCTTCATCTTCTCGGCAAAGCTCTTGATCGCATAGTCGCCGAACTCGTTACCGAAGATATCGTTTACGACCTTGAAGTTCTTGACGTTGATGTACAGGATGATGTATTCAACGTCAGAGTGAACGTCTATGGCGCCCTTAGCGCACTTGAAAAGATGATCTCTCGTATAAAGTCCCGTCAGGCGGTCGTGAGTTGCTTCGTACATTTCGCGCCTGATCCTGAGCTGTTCCTCGGTAACGTCACGTACCTTGAGGTAGTAACCAGTGACCACGCCTTTCGCATTGACGACGTCGCGGTTTTCGAGGAGATAGTACTGGATGCTGTCACCACCGCCGGTCGAATGCTGTTCGGACCAGTTGCCGTTGCGGAGCTTGGTCTTGAAAAGGTATTCCAGAAGTTCGGGCGCGCCTTCACAGTTATCTTCCTTAACGCCGACGAGCATGCTCGCAGCATGGTTGACCCAGATGCATCTTCCTCTCGGAGTGAAGATGAAGCATGCATCTGTACCATTGGATACAATACCTGACAGCATCCGGTCGAGGAGCCTCAGCGGCCTGTAGTGGATCGAGAAGTAATAAACGAGGATGCCGAATGCGCCGAAGCCTATCATGGAGCGGTCGATCGGATTTTTCGAGAAGATGTAGAACGATTCCCACAATCCGATCGCGACCAGTGATACGAAGATGATCGAATATCTTTCCCTGTAGATTCTGAGTGTCTTGATCGCA
Organism: Ruminococcaceae bacterium AB4001; assembly: GCA_000621765.1. Taxonomy (GTDB): domain Bacteria; phylum Bacillota; class Clostridia; order Saccharofermentanales; family Saccharofermentanaceae; genus Saccharofermentans. The sequence continues at coordinate 53,284 of JHXJ01000012.1, read as the reverse complement.
GTCATGAGGAAGACTGCAATGATCAGAACGACGATACCATAGTCAACTACTCTGTGGATCATCTGTCCGGCGAGCGGCTTCATGACATAGAAGACTTCGTTGTTATATACCACCCAGTCAATAGTGAAAGCATGACCGGTGAATATATTCATGATTATCTGGCATGCGTCGGCAACCAGTGTGCCGTAAAGCCATACAGGCACCTTGCGTCCTTTGTTTGCGCCTTTGCAGTATGCTTCCGTGAAATAGAGAAGTGCAAAGAGCATGAAATCCATTCCGATATAGTATGTGTAGCAGCCTATGAGAGCCGCAAGTCTTCTGCGTGAGATTATGATGATGGCATTTCCGAGAATCGGCGGAATAAGCGCAAGATCAAGCCATGCTACCGCCTTTCCCAGCTCCTTGTGATGACGCCGGGAATCAACAGCACATGCAATCAGCACAAGAATCATTGCACCGAAAATAATTGCATAGATTGTTCTCGAAAAGACCATACACCTCACCGCATAATGACAGACTTTACAATCTAAATTATATGGCTGGGAGCATAAAGACTCATTACTAATCTATTAATGATTAAAAACAAAATTATTAATACAGGGTCAGTCTGGCAGCAATCCGTGCAGAAATATCTCTTCACATGCAAACTTCCACGTCAGCAACCGCCTCCGAAAACGTTCTGTCATGCTCGACAAATAGAATGGTGATATCGTTCTCTTTTACTAGACGCTGGATCTCCTGACGCATATAGACATCGATGTAATTCAGCGGCTCGTCCCAGAGATAAAGATCCGCATTCTCGCACAGGCTCAGCGCGATCATGACGAACTTCTTCTGACCTAACGAAAGCGCTGATACGTCCCTGTATAACATCTCTTTTGTAAAGCCCATCTTGATGAGTATCGTACTGAACAAAGTCTTATCCGCGCCGCGTTCATCGGCTATCTCATAAAGCGTTCCTTTAAGTGAAGATGTGTCCTGTCCGACATAAGAGATCTTAAGTCCGGGAGCGATATAGATATCGCCTTCCGCGGTGATCCCTTCTTCGTCACCGATACCTGCGAGGAACTTTATGAGTGTACTCTTGCCGCAGCCGTTTCTTCCCTGAAGTGAGATCTTCGAGCCGCGCGAGACCGTCAGATCAATGCCTTCGGCAATGGTCCCGCCATATCGTTTCAAGGTCACGTTCTTTAAGATGACAGGCGTCTTATTGTGATGTTCGGTTCCGGTTATCTTGAGTTTCTCGGAGCGTTCAAGGTCTTTGAGAAGGCCCTGCTTTTCTTCCATCTTGCGTTCGTTCCTTCGCTCGAGATTCTTCGCGGCCGCCATCAGTTTTCTGGCCTTCTCTGCTTCAAACGCCCTTCTGAAATGGTCTTCTGCGACCTTCGAAGGCGCCTTTGAACGGTTCTTATGTCCTTCTGCTTTTGAAGACCACTGCGCATTCTTTTTCATGGCAGCGTCAATAGAACTCATCTCTTTTTTGAGCTGTTCATTGCGCGAACGTTCGCTCTCCATGCGCTGCTCATTGTTCTCCGACCACACAGAATACGTCGCTGCGACAAGTTCTAATCCTGTCTTAGTAATGACGAGTGTGTGGTCCGTACACCTGTCAAGAAATGCGCGGTCATGCGATATCAGGATGAACCCGTCCTTTGAGGAAAGATAATCGGCCACGGCCTCTCTTCCCTGTCTGTCCAGATGGTTTGTCGGCTCATCTATCAATGGATAGATACTGTCGGATGCGAAGAGGTTTGCGAGCATCAGCTTGGTGCGCTCACCTCCCGAAAGCGTCTCCATCGGACGCCACATGATATCAGGATCAGCGCCCATCAGGTTGAGTTCCTTGCGGACCTTCCAGTCCTCATTTTCGGGCAGTTCCGACATAGGGAAAAGTATCGTCGCGGGAACACTCGTGATGGTTCCCGAATAAGGGAGCTCACCTCTTAACAGCTTGAAAAACGTTGTCTTGCCCCTTCCGTTGCGGCCTGCCAGAGCAAGCTTCCAGGAAGTGTCCAGAGAGATGGATACGTCATCGAACAGGGTCTTCTCTGACCCGTCGTATCCGAATGTAAGATTGTTGATATTGATTACTGGCATATTGATTCCTTTCGAAAATCCTCTGCCGGATAAATCAAAAGCCGCGACGTAAAGTAGCGGCCGCGGCTATAAAAATGCAATATAAATGAACACACAAAAAAGACTTATCCGCGAGGCAGTTTTATTAAACTTCAGCAGATTGTCTTTCTCATCGGTGTTCCTCCGTTTGTTTTGTTTCAGCCGTGATAATACAGCATGTATAGTGCTCCGTCAAGCGGGCTTTTGTAATTTATTCGTCACGCAAATCACGCATCTTTCACTCATACTTCCCTCACTCCTCACGCATATCACAGCCGGGCTAATGTTATACTTCAGGTGGCTTAAGGGAAGCGCTGACAACTTCAGGCTGTGCGCTGAATGACAGAACAGCGCTCCCCGGATTGGCCGGTAATGGGAACGATAATAGGAAGAAGGAACTGAATAATGAGACCGCTATCTGTAAGCAGATGTATTTCTGCTGCATTGATCTCTGTGATCGCGTTGTCGGGATGCAGCGGTGCCGAATTTACAGAATCAACATCCGCAACAACTGAAACGACAGTCCCAAGCATAGAAGAGACTTTAGTATCAGAGTCTTCTGTCACCACTACTTCAGAATCAGCCGTTCAGGCCGAACCCCTCAAATTCAATACACATGTATATTCCTGTTTCCTCGATGCATGCTACAGCGAAGACTACAGGGAATCGTTCTTTAATCTCTGCGATGCACTGCAGAATGCAGAAGACACTTTCGAATGCGCGAACGAAGAGATCTACGAATTCTGCATGGATCCGGTAACGCACAACCAGCTCTACCCCGTCGCATGCATGCAGATAACGGACAAGAGCCCCGACGGTTCGCCATCCTTTGAGAACGGCACCGGACATATCTACTACACTAAAACAAAAGAAGACTTTCTGGAAAGACAGGCCAGATTCCAGAACGACATCATGGCGATAATCAATTCATTCGTAGAACCCGGCTGCAGCGATTTCGAGAAGTGCCTGGTCCTCTACGACTACATGGCATGCAACTACGTATACGATTACAACGATGAACTGGACAGGTCCGAAGACGGCTCGGGCTGCGCCTGCCTTAAGTATAAGAAAGGCATCTGCGGTGACTTCGCTCCTCTCTATTCCTACCTGCTTCTGCAGAGCGGCGTAAATGCGATCGCTGTATCAAACTGGGGCGAAAATGACGACGTCGGCTACCACTCCTGGACATATGTGGACATCGACGGAAAAGGTTACCACATCGACCCGACATGGGGCCTTAAGGAAGATAAAACCAATGAGACATTCGAACTGGATTACTTCATGATGACCGACGAAGACCGCGCCGGTTCAGGCTATCCGCCCGAACTTTTGGAGGTATATCTCCTTCCCGGTTTCTACGCGAATGAGTGCAAGGAATACGATTTTAAAGCAGATGACAAGTCCTACAGGCTTCCTTCTTTCTCATTATGCTGCGGCTATGACCTGAACAGGGACACCCTCTTCTATTACGACTACTCCTATAACTACGACAAGCATGCTTTCCAGTACGGTGACCACCCGTAACCTTCAGATAAAGGGACTAGTTTTCTCACAAAATCGGACAACTCCGACTATATAAGCTTTCTTTGGAAGCATTTCATTGGATATTTGAAAATTTGTGGGCCATAATACACTTAACGATCCCTAACAGATTTGCAGAGGTGTCTTATGCGCAAATTACGTTATTCATTTGTTGTTTTACTGGTAGTCCTTCTTTTCTCAAACAGTGTCTTTGCCGGAACGATCAAGTCCTGCAGCATGACGTACTACGTCGATCTGGAGTCTTCCAGATCCATGCTCACCCTGATCAACGACTGGCGTCAGAGCGGCGAAGCCTGGTACTGGAATGAGTCGGATACCGCCAAGGTTCAGTGCGGAAAGCTCGCGGCATATACATACGACTATAACCTCGAGCAGATCGCGCTTCAGAGGGCATATGAAGCTGCAGTAAGTTTCAGCCATACAAGACCGAACGGGACTGACTGTTTCACCTGCACCTATAACGGAACAAATTCATATGGCGAATGCATCGCCTGCGGCTACAGTACCGCAGCCGGCACATTTGAGCAGTGGCAGGAAAACGACTATCCGCATGCCGGCCAGGGTCACAGAAGAGCCATGATCGACCCCGACTATAAGGCAATCGGCATCGCGCACGTAGTCTATGAAGGAATGGATTTCTGGGTACAGGAATACGGTTTTAAAAACAGCGGCGCTTCTGCCACGACAGCGACCAAGGGCAACAAGACCGGAACCGTTGCTGTTGACACTTCATACGCTACTTTCTCCCTGGATCTTTCTGATACATTTACCTATATGCCCGTTCTCAGCACAAAGACTCTGCCTGATATCCGCGGTATGTATCAGACCTCATCATCCAGACCGGGACTTGGCGCTCTGGTTCCCGCAAGCGATCTTTCCAACAAATCCTGGAAATCGAGCAACACATCCGTAATCGTTATCGAAAACAATACCGCAAAGGCCGTCGGAACGGGAAGCTGCAAACTTACCGCAAGCGCGACATATTCGGGCAAGACCTACACATATGAGATGTCCGTTACCGTCACGACAATATCCTTAAGCAATTCCGCAGTCACGATAACCGTGCCGAACTGCAGCTTTGACATAAACGGAAACACTCCCAAGCCGACGATCAAATACTCCGGCACCACCCTTGTCGAAGGCAAGGATTATACGGTCGAATCGTATATGGGAAATACCGTCGTAACCACATCTTCTTATAAGGCTTATGTCACGGTCAAAGGCAAGGGTAATTTCTCGGGCTCGAAAACCGTTCCTTTCGAGATCACGGCAACAGACATCAACGGTCTGACCATATCTTCGATCCCTTCGAGCATAGACTATACCGGCTATTCCATAGTTCCCGATATCTCCATTTCGCAGAACGGAACTGCTCTGAAGAAAGGTACTCATTTCTCGGTCAGCTGCACCGATAACATCAATCCCGGAACAGCTACCGTAACGATCTCCGGAATCAACTATTACACCGGCACGAAGACTCTCACTTTCAGGATCAAGCAGCCGTCCGTGGCTAACCTGACGGTCAGCACCATCTCCAACCAGACTTACACTGGTTCTGCGATCACTCCGTCAATTACGATCAAGAACGGGACCAAGACTCTCGTAAAGGGTACTGACTATAACGTCACGTATTCAGACAACACCGAACCCGGAACCGCTTCGGCAACCATAACCGGCATCGGCAACTATACAGGAACCAAGACAGTGACGTTCACCATCGTTCCCAAGCAGATGTCTTCAGTAAGCGTCTCGGGCTACAGCAGTTCGACCACTTACACGGGCTCAAGGATCACATTTTCGCTCACTGTAAAAAGCGGATCTACGACACTCACAGAAGGCACTGACTACACTGTCAGCTACTCCAACAACACCAATGTCGGAACCGGAAAGATAACACTGACGGGCAAAGGAAAATACTATACCGGCACCAGGGAGATCAGCTTCACGATCAACCCTGTCACGGCTTCACAGACGACCTGCACCGTATCAGGTTCTTATACCTATACCGGATCAGCTATCATTCCTGAATTCACGTTGAAGTATAAAGACATCACGTTCACCAAGGGCGTCGATTATACAGTCACGTATTCCGATAATGTCGAACCCGGCACAGGCAAGATCAACATCACCGGTAACAGCAGTATCCTTAGCGGAACGGCAACAAAGACGTTCTATATCGGATATCTCTCAATCACGGGCGCAACCGTGGAATCCATTCCCAACCAGGTCTATACGGGTTCTGCTATACAGCCTGCCGTTGTCGTCAAGGACGGCTCAAAGACTCTGGTCAAAGGCACTGACTACACAGTAGCGTACTATCAGAACACAGACATCACCAACTATGCAAGGGCGACCATAACCGGCACAGGACACTACAACGGCTCCATCACCGTTTACTTTAAGATAGTCGGCAAGCCCATGTCGTCTGCAACGATCAGTTCGATCTCCGCGCAGACATATACCGGCTCTGCCCTGAAACCTGCAGTGACCGTAAAATACGGCAGCACAACGCTGACACTTAATACGGACTACACTGTCACATACACGAATAACATCAATGCGGGAACGGCAACCGTAACCGTTACAGGTAAGGGTACATACTCCGGCACCAAGACGGCAACGTTTACCATCTCCGGAAAGAGCATCTCCTCCGCAACGGTCTCCTCCATTTCAAACCAGGCATATACAGGTTCTGCGATAAAACCTTCCGTAACTGTCAAGGACGGCACGAAGTTACTGACATCGGGAACTGACTACACCGTCTCTTATTCCGGCAACGTAAACGCAGGAACTGCAACGGTAACCATCACCGGTAAGGGCAACTATAGCGGAACCAAAACAGCCACATTCAAGATAACTGCAAAGTCGCTAAGCGGCGCAACAATTTCTTCCATCTCTGACTATACCTACACAGGCTCTGCGATCACTCCTTCCGTTGTCGTCAAAGACGGTACGAAGACACTCACTTTGAATACTGACTATACTGTCTCTTATTCCAACAACGTAAACGCAGGAACTGCAACGGTAACTATCACCGGTAAGGGCAACTATAGCGGAACAAGAACAACGACTTTCAACATCGTATCCGACACGACCGGATTTACAGTCTCATCGATCGCCGACCAGACTTACACCGGCGCTGCCATCACGCCTTCCGTTACAGTCAAGTCAGGCTCAAAGACACTCACCCTGAATACTGACTACACGGTAAGTTATTCAAACAACATCAACGTCGGAACGGCTACCGTAACCATCAGGGGCAAGGGCAATTACTCCGGTACAAAGACCGTAACCTTCAAGATCGTTCAGGTTACGACCGGCCTTACTATCCTTACCATAAATGACTTTACTTACACAGGTTCTGCGCAAACGCCCGGCATAACAGTCAGGTGCGGCGCCAAGAACCTGACAGAGACTACTGAGTACACGGTAAGTTATTCGAACAACATCAATGCAGGACAGGCGACCGTAACCGTCACAGGCGTCGGCAACTACGCAGGAAAGACTGCTACGGCATACTTCAACATCCTCGCAAAGAGCATCGCAGGTGCGACCATATCTTCAATCGCTGATAAGGAATACACAGGTTCAGCGATCAAGCCTTCAGTAACGGTCAAGGACGGCTCGAAGAAACTTGTTTCAGGAACTGACTACACCGTCTCTTATTCCAACAACGTAGAACCCGGCACCGCAAAAGTAACTGTAAAAGGCAAGGGCAACTACACAGGATCAAAGAGCATCACTTTCACCATCACTAAATCCTCTGAAGGACCTGAATACGAATGGGTAGAGATCTCCAAGAAATGGTACCTCAAGGACAGGTCAGGAAACTACGTCACAGGCTTCGCAGTCGTTGACGGCGCAACATACTACATGGACGAGACCGGCGTCATGCAGACTGGCTGGAAGCTCTTGGACGGCAACTGGTATTACTTCACTCTGTCAGGCAACATGCTCACCGGCTGGCAGAAGATCAACAACGTCTGGTATTTCCTTGATGCTTCCGGAAAGATGCTTACGGGCTGGCAGGAAGACGGCGGCAAGTGGTATTACATGGATTCTTCCGGCGCAATGCTCACAGGCTGGCAGGAGATCGGCGGCAAGTGGTATTACATGAACTACTCCGGCATCATGCAGACCGGATGGCAGAGCATCGGCGGCAGCTGGTATTACTTCACTTCTTCCGGTGTAATGCAGACCGGCTGGCTTTTGAGCAACGGTGAATGGTATTACTTAAAGGACAGCGGCGCCATGGCTATAAAGTGGCTCCAGATCGGCGGCAAGTGGTACTGGTTCGGAACGAACGGAGACATGGCGTATTCGACCAGCATCGAGATAGACGGAAAGGTCTATGATTTCGATGCGAACGGAGTATGCACGAATCCGTAAGCCGGGAAACCAAAGCACGTTGAATGAACTCTTCGTTTTAAGATTCAGCGCGCTAAAAAAACAAAATGTAATAAGGAGTTGTCTCAAGGGCGGCTCCTTATTTTATGTTTTAAGTTTTTTCTTCAGCGGTCAACAAAACAGATGAAAAATGAAGGAACGAACCCTGAGCAATAGCGGTCTCTTTTCGCGAAATGCCTAAGGGATCTATATGCCCATCTCCTCTGCCATATGCCAGATAATGTACGGGATATAATGCCGTCATTCTTCTATGTTTACTATCCTCACATACCTGCTTAGCGCGTACTCGCCGTCATGGCATTCGCCCGGGAAGTAGGCACTCATGTCAGCGCCCTTTGTGACGCGTATCAGACCGCATCTCGTAAACAGGTCCGCCAGTTCCGCACGCTCCTCATCCTGGCAGATGAGTCCTGCCGTCTGAAGATGATATCTGGAATCGTAGAGCATCCGGCCGAGGTTTTCGCGCGGCAGGGGCTTTACCAGGACATTGCACATCATCGGGGACAGTTCGAGACGGTCGTCATCAGATAAGATCACACTGCATCCTCTGCCGCGGATCACATTTTCAAGCTTCTCCTCTTTCCCGAGATAGCTCTTGAGCCTTTGTGTGTAAGAGACCAGCGTGTCTCTCGCGCGGATGCCGATCTCCTCTGTCTGATTTCCGCTGACGGCGGTTTCAAGGACCGGCAGGAAACGCGCGGCGAAAGCCTTTACCACATTCATGTCGGAAGTGTCCACATAGATCACCTGGCAGCTGCTGCAGAGAAGCTGCTTGGTGGTTGCGATGTGCTTTGCGAGACCCTCAAGTTCGCTGTCAGCGTCGCTGACCTTTTCGAGTCCGGAGACATAGCAGAAACCGAGCTTCTGGCCCCACTCGATTATCTTAGCGCCTGTCGGTGCAAGTCCGCGCACGGCTTCGATCGCCATGTCGCTGCCCCAGACACTGATGGCATTTGAAAGTTCCGCCATCTTACGCATGCCCTGGATGTCAGTCGATGCGGTGTCGAAAACATAGATATAGTCCTTAAGTTCGGGGCGGTATTCTATGAGCTGCATTATCAATTTCAGCGACAGTCCGTTGTCTGCGGAGGGAAGCTTGACGATATTGATATTGCCAGTCATGAGACCTTCTGCAAGAGAATACGCGGGAAGGAAATCCATGTTGCCCGCAGAGATGTGAAAGAGGACTCCGAGAGGCAGTTTCCTCACGCGTATCTGCGAAAATCCGTCTATCGGATCCGTGACATACTCTTCTGTGGACCCAAGTTCTGTCGCGAGCTTTTTGTGCAGGTGCTCCCTGGAAAGGAGAGCCGTTGCCTGCTTCTTGTAAGTGTCAACGACATCTGCCGGAAATGACTCAAGGAGGCTGTCGAACTTGCCCTCCAAAAGGTCCGTGCGCAGGCAGTCCACCGCTTCTATTACCACTTCAGGCGAGAGCTGCTTTTTCGAAAGGATAACGGGTATCTTCTGTTCAAGTTCCGTGAGAAGGCGGTCCTGCTCAGAACTCTCATATGTCTTGCCGTTAAAGAGGATCATACCTTCACCCCCTTAAGGATGTCCGCGGCGCCGGCGGCACATGTCTTTATGTCTTCTGGAGCGACGCGTCCGACTATCTCAAGGTACGGCGACTTCACACCGCAGGGGCATTCGCTGCCGTCGTGAAGGATCCCCAGGTCGTCCGTCATTACCGACAGGATCGGCGTTGCCGTACACAGCGGCGAGATGAGATTTACGAGCCCCGTCTGGCCGTTTTCGAGCGGTTCCAAAGTATCGGGATCGCGTATTACTATGTTGCTGTATACAGGCACGTGGAAATGGTGGAAAGCGCAGTCCGTATAGAGGATCGGGTGCTCCACCGCGCCGAAGAATTCCACGATATTCTCTTCGTCGATATCGAGCGTCTTCTTTGCGAGTTTATAGAAAGTGTCCTTGTCCGCAGCCTCCTGATAGAACTGCTTCCAGCCGCCTCCGAGCATTACTTTCGAGCCCTTCGGAAGCTTAAAGGAGAGCCCTCTTTCCTCCAGCAGTCTGAACAGGAAGAACGTGTACGAAGGGAACCCCATGAAGCGCACGGGTGCCCTGCCCTTCTCGTATTTTTTCAGCGCTTCAACTATGCTCTCGAAATCAGGTTTGTACCCGTCTGACGTGTGCTTTAAGATGAACTTGCGGCTGATGGCAGGAGCGAGGAATGTCGTAAGATATGCGGTCTTCGCGACGGCGGTCTTGTTGGAACGGTGCGGCTTGTAACCCATGACGATGTAACGGCAGGGCTTTGCCGTCATGATGCCGTGGTATCTCGTAACCTTTATGGACATCTTCAGCGCCGCCATGAGTGCGCCGAACTCGAAACGCACGTGGCTCATCTTTCCACTCGTGCCGGATGACGTCGCCATCACCATATAGCGCCCTGAACGGAAATCGTGCTGCTTCATCAGCATCGTCGGAATGACCGGAATATCGGAAGGCCTGTTGATGTCTTTGGATGAACGTATGCCCAGTCCTTCGCTGATCTTTTTGTAGTCATCGCAGTGCGTGATCAGGTGGTCGTAATTCTCCCTGCACGCGTCAAGAAAGATCTCCGCCTTCGAAAAGTCGTAAGGATCCTTACTCGAAAAGAGTTTTCTGCGAAGCTTCATAACGTGTTCCCCATATCAAAACAGCCGTCCGTACGGGAATATTATAACATGAGGTGATTCAGCAGTTCTCAGGTGTATATGTCCAGACCGAATATCGCTGCGGAATCTTATGGATGTAGTACCCCTTCGCCCGGTAGATATCCCTGCGTTCGATAAGGTCCCAACCTGGTCTCTCATTGAGGTAATAGCCGCTCTGCCCGTCAGCATAGTAGTAAAGCTTTACCGGGTGTTCCAAAGACATCTCGAGCAGGCTTATAAAGCATATGAAGGCATCCGGCTCCATCGGCCTGTACATGAACAGCACGTTGTAATCATTGTAGTCCAGTCCGAAAGCGTCGCCCTCGATTATCTCCACATTCGGATAACGCCTTGTCCAACGGCTTGCCACCGAAGCCACCTCAGGGTTTATCTCGATGCCCGTGATCCTGCACGGACAGCCGTTGCCCACAAGATAGGCGATGGCGCGGCCCTTCCCGCATCCGATATCGATAAATGAATCTTCAGGTTTGAGATCCAGGTCCCTGAGCACGATATCGAGCCCGTTGTAAGGAGCGGACTGGCAGCCCGTCGCACCGATATCCTCACCGAAAGGAGACGGAACAAACACGCCCAGCTTCTCGCCGCATATCTTCAGGTCCCTCTTATTATCTAGGGCACATGAGATCCTGTTGGACAGGGATATGAACGGGTTGATCATGGGTCTGTTCCTTTTTTGCGGGATTTGTCTGATTATACCCGAAAAAGGTTCCCGGAAATAACTGATTTTAAAACTGCGACATCAATGTCCACTATAAAAAAATCGACCATTTCCCGTCTTCGTATGATTATTCCGTTCTTTCAGCTGCGAGTTCCGCAGACGCCTTTGGCGTCGAGGACCTGTCCGAAGCAGCAAAGAACGGAATGATCATAACCATTTTTTCTTCTTAAAGAACAGCAGGCTTCCGATAACTATCACGATGCTGACGATGATCACCACCGGATAACTGCCTTCCCATTTGAGCTCAGGCATGTAAACGAAGTTCATGCCGTACCAGCCTACGATGAGAGTCAGCGGCATAAAGATGGTCGTGACGACGGTAAGCACTGTCATGATGCGGTTCTGCTTGATGTCCAAATGAGCCTTGTAAAGGTCTCTAAGCTGCATCGTATAGTCACGAAGGGACATGGACTCCTCGTGAAGCCTTTCGGCGCGGTTGATGAAAAGCCTGAAATATCTTAAGTTCTCGAGTTTGAAGAATCCGTTCTCGTTCTCCTCAAGTTCCTGAGCCAGATCCATGAGCTGCTCGTAGTGGATGCGCAGATAACGGATATCGCTCCTGATGTCATTAAGGCGTCCTGAAGGCAGGCTCTCATCGCCGTCGATTATCAACTGTTCCATTGAATCGAGCTCGTTCTCGTACCTCTCCATGAGCCTCAGGTCGTCCTTTACGATCTGGTCGAGGAAATCATAGAGGAACCTCTCGAGGCTCGGGAGCTTCCATTTTTTCGAGCGCTGGACACCCTTGATGATGTCTGCGGCTGTATTGTTGTCATCGATGAAAACGACGCCTTTCTCGTCCAGTACAAAGGCAAATTTCAGGTCGTCGCCGGAAGGGTTCTTCCTGTCTGGAACCGCAAATGTTCCCGTCAGTGAATCGTAGTTGACTTCCGCCTGGGTCGTATAGATGTCAGTGATGTCGGGATCGATGTCGATGCCCATCTCAAAACTGTCCTTGTTATTCTTCCACTCCTCGGAAGTAAGAACCGCGACGTACTGTTTGCCGGAACCCTTTATATCCTCACGGTCCACTTGTCTCAATGTCTCTTCGATCAGGAAATACACTTCAGATCACCCCTCCAAAATCCAATTCGGGATATATTTTACCACCTGCTGCAGAACTTAGATATTCAGTTCCTTCATCTTCTGAATGCTTATGCTGCTCATAAACACCTCCGGAGATTTTTTCTTTATTTATTATAGACTGTTGGTGTAAGGAGACAATCAGATCTTCTCGCATCTGACGGTGAGCCTTGCGCTTCCGCCGTATGTGCAAGTGTAAAGAGACAAAGCCCATCCGCCCGAGAGCATGCCGTCGATATCGGTGCCGTCGAGAACTTCGATCTGCTTAACCATGTAGCGGGTAATCTCACCATCCATGTCAGTGAAAAACACCTCGTCGCCGGGCTTCAGGGTCTTGAGCTTTCCGAAACCGCTCCTGTAATTGTGGCCCGCTATGACGAAGTCGTCTGTGTAGGGCGAGCCGTAATAACGGCAGACGGACTTGTGAAGATAGTCTTCGTTCCATGTGTCGTAGACAGGCATTTCGAGATCGGCGGAAGGGATCGCGAGGATGCCGTCAAATACGCCGTCACCTATCTGCTTGGTCTTCATCTCCGTCGACTGATCTCTGACCATCTCCAGCGGTTCGGAACCGGCGGACTCCGGATCGGCTTCGGCGTCCATCTCAGACCTCACCTTCTCCGCGAGGCTGCGGGAGGATTCGTCGAAGGAGTTGTTTTCGAGCATGTTAAAGAAAAAGAGCCCTCCTGCTCCGAGGAGCAGGATGAGGCCCGTGATTATCAGTATGTTTCCTAAAAGTCTGCGCTTATTCTTCATCTTTCCTCTTTCCGGGGAGCTTGATGAGGATGCCCGCGCATATAAGGAACGCGCCCGCAAAGACCATGACCGGCACAGGCCAGCTGACCTGTCCCGTCTGGACCAGCTGCGAGGTATTGGTTACCGTAAAATCAAAACCTGACGAAGCATATGTGGCCTTATAGTCGGCGGGAACATCGATCTCTTTGACGCTCCACTTCTTATCGGCCCGCATGTTCGTCCATTCGTACTGCCAGTTGTTGGCTGAATTCAGTTTGACCGTCTCGTATACTCCGTCTTCGTTCGACAGCTCGATCTTAACGGACTCAGGACGCGACTTCCCGTCATCGTTCCAGACCTTTTTGACAGTGACCTTAACAGGCGGATAGTAGGATATCTTCGGTTCGGCAACACCGTCGTAGACCCATTCGGATGTGTCCTCATCGAAATAAGGAAGGAAATACATAAAAGGAACAAAAGAAGTAAATCCTTCCGGAAGGGATGTTGCTGAAACGAGATATACCCCGTTTTCGAGCCCGTCGAAGATTATCTTTCCGCCGTTATCAGTCTTTTTGGTAATACCGCTGATACCGTGTTCATCAGTATATTTGACCAGGTCGTCGATCATGGACTGGGTAATCTTGCCCTCAAGACTGATCTTCGAAGACGCGTAATCACCGGTCAGCGTGTAACGCACAGCGCCTCCCGAGATCTCGCAGGCAGCGACCTTATAGAGTGTTATCTCCGCGCCGGAAGCATAACGCACTTCGTCGCCCTGGGACTTTAAGGTCATGGTAAGGCTTACCGGTCTGTCGGGATCCGGCATGTCGAAGCCGAGAACTGACATGACGGGCACGATACTTACTGCAAGCGCAATAAGCAGTGACACGCATAACTTTTTAAGTTTTCTCATCATGTCTCTTCCTTCTCCTCTCGATAACTGCCGCCGCTATGGTGACCGCTATGAACATCGGCACGGCAATGAACGTCGCAACGATAGTCTTGTCGATCTTAAACGCCTCATTCGATACGAAGATCGGCGTCCTGCCTTTCTCACCTTCGACCCTGACGCCGCGCACCAGAAGCCTGTGAGTATTGATCCCGTAAGGAGTACATGTCACCAAGGTGCAGTAATCCTTTCCTTCCCTGATGGTCAGTTCCGAAGTCTCCTCCGGAAGCACCACCTTGATCTGGTCGACCTCGTACGTAAGTACACGGTCCAGGACGGTGATGGTGAACCTGTCACCTATCTCCATCTCGTCAAGATCGGTAAAGAGCTTTGCCGAGGGAAGTCCCCTGTGTCCCGAAAGGACACAATGGGTATTCTCGCCTCCGACCGGAAGGCTCGTACCCTCCAGGTGACCTGCCCCGATCTGGAGAACTCCCTCATCCACACCATGGTAAATGGGGATCTCCACACCGATCTTATCAATGTCAATGTACCCCATAATGCCGGTTCCCGTAATGTCTAAGATGTCATTATATCCCGTGACTTCGGACGGCTTATAGAGCGGAGCATTGGCGGAGTATAACCTGCTGTTGTAATCTTCAGCCTGGGAGATCAACTCCTGCCGGCGCTCCTCTTCGGTGTACTGATACACCGTGTTGTAATCTGTTATCACCCTGGCCGAGTGCTTCGAATGAATGTAATTGCTGACTGTCGGATAGAGCAGCAGCGCCGCGCCTGCCACCAGCAAGACAACTATAAGTACACTCAGCCAACGTCCTTTCATCAGCCTTTGTTAACGCTCTTCTTTTTATAGATAAGGAGCGAAACGCCTGCGAGCATCAGTACTGTACCTGCAACATAGAAGAGTGTGGTACCCATACCGCCCGTGATGGGGAGGTCGGATGTCTTCATGTTGTCTACGATCATGATGGAGATCGGAGTAGCGGTAATGTCTGCATTGTCAAACGTGTATGTCCAAACAGGAGTTGATCCTGAAAGGTTGCATGCGATTACCAGAGTATGCTCAACATTGCTCTTAACGTAACCCTTAGGAGCCTTTGTCTCCTTGATCTTGTATGTGCCTGCACCGAGACGGGAGAGGTCGATCAGACCGTTTTCGCCGACTTCGAAATCAACGACAGTCTCAGTACCCTCGAGTTCTTCCTTCTCCGTTACCATTTCGAGCTTATACTTGCCTGTGTCATAAAGATCATCATTTGTACCGTCAGGTGCTTCTGTCGTATATGTACCGTCCTTAAGGCGATAGTATGTTCCGTTAGTGTTATCGAGAACATAACGCTGTGCAGTTGTTACCACGACATTGCTGGACAGACCCGTGATCTGGAATTCCGCACCGGCAAGAGTCTTTGTGATATCGTTTGCATCAACCTTCTTGAGCTCTACCTGTGTTGTATAAGTGATCGTCTTTGAATCGGGTGTCTGGCCGTGAGGCTCGTTATTTGTGGGAACGTTTCCGGAATAGTCCTGATAAGGGCTGTTGGAATATACGAGATTTGCGGTATTGGGGTTTCCTGCATCAGTAACTACGGCTTTGTCGTTCAGCGTAGCCGTGTATGTTATCGTCATGGCCTTGCCTGCGAAATCATCGCTGATACCCTTCGCGAGCATCTTTGCGGCATCAAATACGATCTGAAGGGAAGTTGTTCCGTCTCCATTTACGGTCTTTGAGAATGTGAAATCGCCGGTAGCTCCTTCCGTAAGTGTCGTTACGGGAGATGTTGCGATCGTGATCGTGGGAGCAGAATCGCCCTTGTATGTGAGACCTGCGCTCAGTTCATCGTTTACTACAAAGCAGTACTTGTCCGTATATCCCTTGCCTCTGAGGTCGGGGATAGCCGTGGAGATCTTGTAGTTGATGTCGTCACCTACGCTTGCAGTATTCTTCTTTCCGTCAGCCGTGATATTTGCATTAACTGTTGCGGATTCGATGATCTTATCAAGTGTCGGGATCTCTTCCTTTGTGTTGATGGTAATGGATTCATTTCCGACAACCCTGAGCATGAACTTGGAGATCGCACTCGGTTTGCCGTCAACAGTGATCGTATCAACGACCATGTAGTAACCGGAATCATCAACGCTTACTGTAGTCTGGGCGGCATTTGCATTGAGCGTTGCCTCCTCGGGCGAGCCTGTAAGATAACCGGAAATGACTTTTGCAAAACCGTCAAGCGGAGCAGAGTCATTTTCAAGATCCTTCAAGGCTTCGAGCACTTCATCGACATCCGCACATGCGGGAGTCTTGTTGAGTGCCGTTGCACCGGAGACTGCATTGAGAAGCGCGTCCATATCGGATGTGTCCACATTGTCACCCCAGGTTACGTTGTAAAGCTTTCCGTCTGTTGTTACGTCACCCTTGAATATCTGATAAACCTCATATGTATGCTTTGAGTTATCAGTAGTATCCTTCTTTTTAATGGTGATCGTGTACGGGCCGGCAGCAAATGCCGAAAGGCCCATCGCCATTATCATAACGAATGCTATGAAAACGGATGTGATCTTTTTCACCGTCTTTGTCATTTTCTTTGTTCCTTTCTCATTGTTATTTATTTTTTGTTTTTTATTACTATCTCGAAAATCTAATGTCACAGATCCACCTCCTTACGCCGTCTGAGCATCAACAGTGTGATCGCGCTTCCGATCAGTACCGTGCCGACGGCAAGATATGGTACGATGCCGCCACCTCCGGTATCGGGCATCTTGAACTTAACGTTGTTGATAAACTTAAACGAGTAATCGTCGCCTTCGACTTCAATGTTGGCTTCGAGCATTCCTCCGGAGTTCGGCTTCTCGGATATCGTTACGTGAACGACGTACTCCTTTTCGCTGAAGATCACATTAGGCATCTTTGCCTGCTCTTCGGCGTCGCGTTTCTCCTTCAGTGTGTATGTGTGCACGCCTGGTTTATCGAAGGTGATCGGATCGAAAGTAACCTTACCGTTAATGTCGTTGACTTTGGACACGACCTTTCCGTTCTCATCGACCAACAGGAAGGTAAAGTCGCCGCCTTGGAGCTTGCCGTTGGTAAGTTCCTTCGTGGCACCGAACGTTACGGTCGCGAGGTTCGCGTGGACCGTGAAATCAAGACCTGAATGGTTAGGACATTTGTTGTAAGCATCGATGATATATCTCTCGCCGAGATCAAAGATCGTTCTGTCGACCGTCCGCATGATCGAATCTGAATCGGTCTCGGGATCCGTCAGCGGATAATGCGTCGGATCCGCAACTCCGTCTATTACCTTGGTATAGTAGTCCTGATCGTACTGCGGATGGTATTCTTCCGTGTGATAAGGAACCCAGTCCTTGAGATCAGGATTCCACTTTTCCTTGGTTATCAGCGTCGGTACTATATGCATTCCGACATCGAAAACGACACTCTTTACATCCTGATACAGGAAGCGTTTATCACTCATGTCAGGTTCGTGTTCATCCCAGCTGTATCCGGCAGGGAGGGTGTATTTCGAGGTCAGCTCATACTGCGAGTCACCAGGATGGAAATCAGGATCGTGCCAGTAGTCGGAGGTCTCAAAACCCGTGCAGCCTTCGATCCTTGTGAATACGTGGTTTTCGTCTTCCTGCGACATCAGTACGGGATTGCCGTCAGCGCCCTTTATCGTGCACGAATTGACCTTGCTTACGAAAGACTGGTACTCGGTCGTGATCTTTAAGATCTCGCCGTTCTCACCAATCTCAAAACTGGTATTCGAATAGACACCGCCGTCAGCGATCTCAATATCGGCATGGTCCAAGTACTTATAGTAATCCCACCACAAAGCATCGTACGGATAGTGTTCAACGATCCTGACACCCTTGGCTCCATACGCGGTAATGAAATATACAGTGTTCTCATTCTGACCGTTCCGATCGTATCTGTCAGCCGTGAATCTGAAACCTCTCCTTCCGTTCTCTTCGAAACGGTCCCAGGTATCTGAAGTCGAAAGAACCCAGCCCTGGGGATTTACTCCGTTATCCAGATACGGATAGTTATCTCCGTCAGGTGTTCCGATAACGGTTACTTTATCAAGGTAATTGACATCAAAGGTAACCGTAGTCCACTGAGGGAAGCTCGGATCATCAAGATCGATCACCACTTCCTTATTTTCCATGGGCAATACCCTGATCGAGAAACACGATTCATCAAGATCGCCTATGCCGTTTCCATATGCGTCGACCAGCTGTACGGCTACTTCGCAAGCCCTTAATGCGGTAACGGTGGCTGTTACCCTTCCGCCCACATTAGTCTGCGTGATCGAGAGATTTCCGCCGTTTCTGTCCGGGTATTCGACAAATTCATAAGCATCGCCGTTGGAGGATGTTCCAATCAGTTCGACTGTTTCTCCGGGAAGCAGGATATATGGGAACTTAATGTCGTTGAGTATGTATTCATTATCCGGCGTCAGATGTCCGGCAGCTTGACCGTCCATGCCCGCTCTTGCGGCAATGAACGCGTGAACATTGTTCTGATCCTTCTCACCCGTTCCCGTGACAACATATATCGAGAACCCTTCAGCCGTAAACTGTGCCTCAGACTGTGATACAACGGCACCCTCAACTTCCTCGGCGCCTTCGTCTCCGATGTGGAACAGCTGATACTCGCCTGCATCGAGCTGCATTTCTTCAGGGATCATGATGTTAACTTCAACGGCAAAGCCTTCAAAAGGCTCCGTCTCATTGCCTTCGCTGTCCGTGAAAGTGATGTCGACGGCGATGGAACCCTTTACCACCTTATCCTCAGCAACGGCACTTTCGGCACTGGAGATGACATCTTCATCATCGACATCTCTTGCGCTCATCGTAACGCCTTCGGGGAAAGCACCCTCGGGTGCGGTTGCTTTTACTTCGATGCCGGACTCTGTAGTTGCAGAGAATTCAAGCATGGACTGAGCATCAATGTTTTCGGACTGCACATCGGCACCTTCCGTAACATCAACGGATCCGTCTGTATTTATATTTAAAGAATTAACAGAAACATATCCGAATAAAGCAGCATCTTCAGCACTGTATGAGCAGGCACCGACCTTTCCGTCAACGTCGCCTTCGATCGTGCTTATCATGCCCTCAGCAACATCGGCGATAATGCCTGCGCGGTCGTACTTGCCGTCGCCGTCATTGTCGGTGAGCAGTATGTCTCCCGGCATCGGCAGAACACTCATATCTGAGATGAGACCGGCCTCCTCGAGCTTTACCTGCCATGCCCAGCATCCTGAGCCTGAAGGGATCTGATCGTTTGAGATACCCGCATAATGCATGCAGAAGGATACGAACATGACGTTCCAGTCACCCGTGGGGTTGCCGTACCAGTCGCCGTATCTCGTGTAACCGTCGGCATTCTCCTCATATCCTGTCTGTGATACGGCACAGGCCATGAGATCAGAAGAATATGTACCTGTCAGCTGAGGGAGAGTCTTCTCCCAGTCCGCCTGGTTTTCGCGCTCAGGGACGGCGCTGATATAGCAGGCATCAGTGTGTGTATGCTCTTCCATACCGCAGATGAGCCTTGTCTCATAGCATTCATCGGTATGCTCGTGGTCCTCTTCGCAGATAAGGACCTTCTCATAACATTCTTCAGTATGGGAGTGCTCCGTAAGACCGCATGAGGGCTCGTCCTCCAACGCAGTACCGACACCCTTCATCAGCCAGAAGACATTGCCGGAAACGACAAGCGACAAAGCCAGGACAAGAGCCGTTGTACGTCTCCTTGCCGCCCTCAGCCTGTTGAGCCATAAGATGTAATTCTCTACACGCTTATTCAATGTCACTTACTCCCGAACGGCCATGCCTTGAACCATACACGGCCGACTATCTGGTCTTCCCCGACGGCTCCTACCGCCGAGCTCCTGCTGTCGATAGATGTCGATCTCTGGTCACCCATCACGAAAACCCTTCCTTCGGGCACCGTGTAGGGGAACTCGATATCGCACTCTCCGAGGCTCTTATCGGTAACGTAAGGCTCTTCTATCGCCACACCGTTGACCGACACATTGCCTTCCCTGTCTATGTCCACGCTGTCGCCTCCGACAGCGATAACACGCTTTATAAGCAGCTTGTTCTGCCATGCGACGCAGCACAGCTGGCCGCTTGAATATTCATGTGCATTGAGCAGAACGAGCACGTCCCCGTCCGATAAAGTCGGTTCCATGCTGTCACCCGATACCTGTATTGCGGTGAAGAGAAAAGTGGACAATAAAACAGCAACTGCAGCAACTACAGTCAGTGTTCCCAACGTCGTAATGATCGTCCTGGTTACTCTCGCCCTTTTCCTGAGCCTGTGTCTCTCTTCAGCAACCTGTTTCGGGACGGGGATCTTCTTGATGCCCCGTTCGTTCTCGTTCATCAGGTTGTATAAAGTGTCGACAAGCTCCTTGCGGCTTAAGTCGCTCAGATCCTCTTTCCGCACCTTTTTTCCGCTCCATTCGTGCACAATAACGGCTAATATACTTATTGCGGATTATAGGAATCTCAAATTACATTGACCTGAAAGCACTGTTACCGTTACATTACAGCGGGTTTTAACAGACACAAATGCCGAAAATTGTCCGAATAAAACGGCCTTTTCATTATGTGATAAGATTATCTCTGTTCTATGTAACCGGGGGAACTTATAGAAAATGAGCGAAAACAATGACGGCAACGTCGGCATCGACAAAAGAAAACTGACGCCGGCCGAAAAGAGACGCAAAGAGAATTTCGACAGGATCGAGCAGGACATGATCTCCAAAGGCTATAAGCGCGTCGACCTGACGATAAGCATAGCCAAAGCCAATACTGTCGGCCTTCTTGTCACGCTGCCGGTCATATTGGTCATATATGTGATCTATCAGCTTGTTAATCACGATTTCGACTTTGAAAGCATAGATAACCTGCCGTGGCCGGATTATGTAAACCTGATAATTTTCCTCGGCTCGATGGTATTGTTCATATTGATACACGAGGGCATCCACGGCCTTTGCTGGTCTTTTGGGACTCCGAACCACTTAAAGGACATAGAATTCGGCTTCATAGTCCAGATGGTGACTCCCTATGCCACATGCAAAGTGCCGCTCTCAAAGCCCATGTACATCTTCGGCTCCCTCATGCCCATGACGATATTGGGCGTGATCCCGTCCATCGCCATGATATTTGTCGGGAACGGCCTGTTCCTCAGCATATTCCTGATCCAGATCCTTTGCGGTGCGGGAGACTTCCTGATCTCACTAAAACTACTTAAGTACAGTTCCAAAGGCAAGGAAGCCGTGCTGCTCGACCATCCTTATGAATGCGGGCTGGTCGTTTTCGAGAAACCGGCAGAGTGATTCTCAGATGAAAAGAAAAGTATCCCAAGCCGGCGCAAATGCCCGGATCGGGATACTATAAAAGTTCTATAAATTTCTAATGTCCTGTCAGATCATCGCCTGATAGATCTTCGTGCAGTCATCCTCGTTGAGCGTTACAAAGCCCGAAATGCTTCCGTCGCGGCCGTCGCCGTAACACAGGTTCTTAACGAGAGTGGGAATGTCTTCTTCCTTACCGCCAAGTTCGCCCAAAGTCGAAGGCATGCCGATCGAGATGAGGAAATCCTTAAATGCATCGATGCCCTCTTCGGCGGTTTCAACGCCCCAAACACGGTTTGCGACCTGAGTAAAGCGGGCAACATCGTGGTTCATTACATACTTAAAGACTGCAGGCATTGTAACGGCAAGTCCTGCGCCGTGGGCGCAGTCGTAGAGAGCGGAGAGCTCATGCTCGATGTTGTGGCTGTTCCAGTCCTGGGATCTGCCGACGCCGCAGGAATTCGTGTGAGCCATCGTGCCTGCCCACATTATGTTGGCGCGTGCCTGATAGTCGTTGGGATCTGCGATGACCTTGGGTCCTTCATTCTTCATCGTGATAAGGAGCGCTTCGATAAGGCGGTCCGTGACCTCAACGTCTTTGGAGTTGGTGAGGTATCTCTCATAAAGATGCGCCATTATGTCCGTAATACCGCAAGCTGTCTGATAAGGAGGCAGAGTCTGTGTGAGCTCGGGATTGAGGATGCTGAACTTCGGCCTGATCCCTTCGCCGCTCGCACCTCTTTTAAACATTCCCTCTTTCTTTGTGATGACCGAATCGCCGGAACCTTCGCTTCCGGCAGCGGCGATCGTGAGGACAGTACCGACAGGAAGTGCCTTCTCGATGGGCTTTCCGCAGTAGAAATCCCAGAAGTCACCGTCGTAAACAGTGCCTGCCGCTATAGCCTTTGAGGAGTCGATGGCACTTCCGCCGCCTACTGCGAGGACAAAATCGATGCCCTCTTTGCGGCAGAGCTCAATACCTTCATAAACAAGACCGCTCCTGGGATTCGGCTTGACTCCGCCCAATTCCACATAGGGAATGCCGGCTTCATCGAGCGAGGCCTTAACGCGGTCCAAAAGACCTGATCTTACAACGCTTCCGCCGCCGTAATGGATGAGGACCTTAGTACCTCCAAAAGCCCTGACGAGCTTTCCGGCCTCACTCTCGGTGCCCTTGCCGAATACGAACTTTGTGGGTGAATAGAAAGTGAAATTCTCCATTGTGATCCTCCTTAAACGGTCTTTATGTTATTGAATGCTGTATCTTCAGATATTATTTGCCTTGGCAACCGCTTCTTCGAGCGTCATGCCTGAAAAATCCTGTGCGTGGAAGATCTGTCCGTTAACGTCGTCATCGACAAATGCTCCGACGACTATTCCGGGGATAGCGCTCTCGGGAGCATTGGGGGCGTTGGGGCCGCCTAAGTCAGTCCTGCACCAGCCCGGATCTGTGAGATTCATGGTAACGCCCGTTCCTCCGAGCCTTGAAGCCATGTCTTTGGTTATCTTATCAAGCGCCGCTTTTGCAGCCGAATAGCCGGCCTGCTCAGGCTCTTTGTCTATGCCGCTCGTCGTATTTACGATCCTGCCGAAACCGCGCGCGGTCATCTTGGGAAGAAAGTGGTAGCAGATCATGGCGGGAGCAATCGTGTTGACATTAAAGCTCACCGTGAAGTCATCTGCAGGAGTCTTATAGTAATCAGTTCTGTATGCGATCTGAAGGCCGGCGTTGTTGAGGACAACGTCAACGTCAACGCCGAGAGCGTCGATCTTTTCGAGCATATTCATAACAGAAGAAATGTCATTAAGATCGGCTTCGAAAGAATGGCAGAGAACACCTTTTGCCCTGATCTCCTTTTCGAGTTCAGCGGTGTGTTCGACGCTTCTTGACTGCAGGATGAGATTGCATCCCCGGTCTGCCATCAGATTCGCCGCGAGCTTTCCAAGCCCCCTTGAAGCGCCCGTTATCAATACCCATTTTCCACTGAGATCCTGCATGTTAATACCTCTTTCCCGGTTAGTTCAGATAATTCAATTGTATCAACACTGCAGGGAGTAAATATTCAATTTATCTTTGATTTATGTCCGGGTTTTGAGGTCAATATCGTGCCTGTCAGACGGGCTTTTCACCAGACTTCAGCATCTGCTTTCTGCGGTACATGACGCTGTCAGCACGCTTGAATACATCGTTGTAACTCTCGTCCCTTCCGGAAATGTAGACAGCCATTCCGTCCGATACGACGACCTTTCCGGCCTTCTTGTTCTCATCCATTATATTTTCGAAAGATTCTCTTAAGCGTTCCCTGTTCTCGTAATCTTCATCCATAAGTATTACGACGAATTCGTCACCGCCGATACGGAATACAGGACTGTGCTTGTAGAGCTGGCAGATGGTATGGCTTGCTTCCTTGATGTATTCATCACCTTCGGCATGACCTAACGTGTCATTTACTTCCTTCAGATCGTTAAGATCGAAAACTACAACGCCGTATTCATTAAGAGATCCTTCTGCAAGTCTTATCTCGATATCCTTCAGAGCTTCAAGATAAGCGAGCTTATTCTTAACGCCCGTAAGCGCGTCCCTGTAAGCTTTCTGATGTGCCAGTTTGATCTTCTTCTCACGCTCGACCGACAGATCCATGCCGACGAAAGTATGAATAAGGCAGGTGCTGAAAAGACATCCGATGGCGTAGAAAGGCATAAACGGATAAAACATCTGCAGCGCGATAAATATGGCCATTACGATACCGGAAAAACCGATTGTCCTGTAATGGGACTTCCTGACACCCGTGGAGCGCAATACGACGATAAATGAATATACTGCTGTCGAGAAGAACAGGACCACCTGCATGACCAGCGTGATGTAACGCGCAGGCAGCGGCAGATATTCCTTATCTTCACTGAATGAAAAGACAATGGGAGTAAAGATATTGATGACAAGTGCCATTAACTCAAACAGGAATACCAGCCATCCTGCGCCGATAAAGATCCTGCCGAGCCTGCCTTTATTTCCCGAAAATGCAATGACGCTCCTGGTCCAAAGGAGTACGGACAATACCATCGTAAAGAAATAGGCACATGTATCGATATATGTTGCGATGATCCAGCGCTGCTCATAGAAGAAGCCCCACATTATGTCACAAAGGAAATACGCAATAATGGAAAACAGGAACTGACGGTATCTGCTGCGCATCAGATTATCGCTGGCCATATCGACTTTCTTGAGCATATCGAGATTAATGATGACATGCACTATCAGCGCTATTATTCCTACGCTGGCGTAATACATAAATGCACCCCCATTATTTCGCAAATCCTTTTAATGTTTAGATTATAAACGCGGAAGGACCGCCATAAAATATCGGGAGTGCATTATTTACGCTTTGTTTAAACGCGAATAATATTTTATAAAAATAATCAGCCGGCCATCTGTTTCCTGTACGGATTGTCGTCACTTGCATCAAATCCCTGAAGCAGATACTTCTCAGGCAGATAATCCCTGACATCCACATCGAGTATGTAGTTGCAGAATACTATGGCGACATAGGTGATCTTCGTGTTGCCGTCAGAATTTTCGGGCACCATCGCATACACAAAGCCGTTGTAACCGTCAGCATTCATGGCGACGATGTCATATCCTGCAGGCTCGCCGGTAACCGTGTAGATCCCCTCATACTCATCGATTCCGATGCCTTCAAGCCTCTTGATCTCCTGATCGTACCGGTCGCCGTAATCCAGGGTCATGTAGATGATGTACTGCGGGTCCCAGGGATTGTAGTAAAAGAGCTGGAATTCATCCGGCTTAACGCTTATGGTCTCCGGCAGCACGTCGAAAATGGGATCTTCGCCCATGCCGTACTCGCTGGCCATCGTCTTGCCGTTGTGGATGTACGTGTTATACTGGCCTGCGTCATTGACCACTACTTTCTTTGCCGTTCCGATGACAAATCCCGCAGTCGCGATGACAAGAGCACCTACAAGGATAACGTGTGTTACCAGAGCCAGAAGCACAATGGTCGTGACCCTTACCGCAATGACGAGTTTCCTGTGTTTGGAAAGCTTCTTTAAAAGACCCGTCACGTAAAGCGTCAGCACCGACATCGCAACAAAGGCGAGAAACGTCGTCAGTATCGCCGTCGAACGCCTTAAGTCGGGCGCATCAAGGTCATATGAAACTATCTGTAATATCAATGCAATGAGGGTTACCGCTATGCCAGCTATCCCGGCTGTCTGAACGCCTCTTAAGAGGTTGCTTTTCTCATTGCCCGCATAAGCCGCCATCTTCTCGGCGACTTCCTTCGTCTCCTTATCCATCATCTCGCTTTTCCTTTCCCCGTCTATGATCTCCCTTACGTCCACGTCATAGAAATCGGCTATCTCTACAAGTAATGAGATATCAGGAAGATTGGTTCCGGTCTCCCAGCGGGAAACGGACCTGTTGCTCACATTGAACTTCTTTGCGAGCTGTTCCTGGGTAATACCTTTCTCATTACGTAGAGTCTTTAAGAATTGTCCTGTCTTTTTCTGATCCAAGATTCCCGGTACCTCCTTATCTTGTGACGTCAGGATAGCTCCATCCTGCGGGAAATAACACGACACAAAGCGAGAATTGCCGTATTTTCGGGCATCCGACACAACATGTCCGGTCCGATTTGTTAATTATACCCCTGTCGCCTCCCAACATCTTCCATAACGAAAATGAAAACACAATGACATATTAGAAACCCGCCGTTATATTAAAATGTTCTCAGATAGAAAAAGGTGGTGCCGCTTATGAATGACAATTCTGATGCAAAAGACATGAACAAGAACACTAAGGCAACCATCACTCCCCTGATTCCTGCTAAGGAAATCGAAAAAGAAGATTCACTCGACCTGATCGACTTCATGACCCTGCTCTATGAGAGGGAACATATCTGAGGGAGACCCCGGGTGTAATCAGAATCTGTTATTTCATCCTTTTTGAATACATCTGAATGACGCGGCTTCAGTGTTGACGATTTTGTTGCTGTTTTTTGGTCAAATCCGTCAACATAATCGTCAACAAAGGCATTGTTGACAGTTTTGTTGACGATTTTGAAGCAGAATCAGCAACATTTTCGTCAACAGGTTCCCAAGCCCACGAAAACTACACCCCAATAGATTACCCCTCCGGAGAAGTTCCTCCGAAGGGGCATTTTTAAATTCAATCAATAACTCAGGATATCAGTCGTCGATGGATGTATCCGTTGCTCTTGCGTAGATAGCTTCGACTTCCTTGCCAGGAGCCTTTGTTGCGAGTGTAACTATAACTGCAATGATAAGTCCGCAGATAAAGCCGGGAACGATCTCGTAGACACCGGTGTCAGCGATGAGCGGTGTTGTGATCGTGCTTGTGCAGAGAAGGAGCCATGCGATATCTGCAACTGCGCCGCCAATGATACCTGCAACTGCACCCTTATAGTTAAAGCGCTTCCAGAACAGAGAGAGGATAACGACAGGTCCGAAGGATGCACCGAAGAGACCCCATGCGTTCTCAACCATGTTCATGATGTCGGATGCCCAGGACTTAGGATCATCAAGGCCCTGAACCGCGATGAAGAATGCAACTACTGCAACTACGAGAACGACGATACGGCCGATCCAGAGCATCTCCTTGTCACCTGCCTTTTCCTTGCGGATCAAAGGCTTGTAGATATCACTCGTAAATGCTGAAGAAGCAACGAGGAGCTGGGAGTCAGCCGTGGACATTGCAGCAGCGATGATAGCTGAGAGCAGGATGCCTGCGATGAATCCCGGGAAGATGTGTGTAACGATCTCGATGAAGATGTTCTTACGTGCATCAGGAAGGAGCATCTCTGCAAGAGAATTTCCGTTAGGAAGGATGTAAGTTCTTCCGAGGTATGCGATTACTGCTGCTGCACCGAGAGTAAGGATTACCCAGATGATAGCAACTGTAGCAGATTTCTTGATCTGTGAAGGCTTCTCGATAGACATGAAGCGTACGAGAATGTGAGGCATACCGAAGTAGCCCAAGCCCCAGCCAAGACCTGTTACGATCTCCTGCCAGGGAGCTGCAAAAGGATCTGTGCCGAAAGCGGAAACTTCGCTATTGAATGCACCATAGAATGAAGCATCGTGAGTGCCTACTGTCTGCATAACGATCGGTACTGCAAGGAGCGCGATGAGCATCATGAGGCCCTGGAAGAAGTCTGTCCAGCAAACAGCTTTGAAGCCGCCTAAGAATGTGTAGATGAGGATCAATACCGCGAAAAGGATCATCGCGAGATGCTGATGATCTGCAAACCACGGAATGACTGATGTGAATACTGCAGTACCTGCAACGAATCCTGAAGCAACATAAACAGTAAAGCTGATAAGGAAGATGATAGCGCATACAACCTTCAATACTGAGCTCTTGCTTGCGAATCTGTTTGTGAGGTACTGCGGAAGTGTGATGGAGTCACCGGAAGCTTTGGAGAAACGGCGGAGCCTTGTAGCTACAAAGATCCAGTTGGCAGCTGTTCCTAATGCCAAACCGATTCCGATCCAAACCTGTCCCATACCGAACGCGAAAAGCGAACCAGGGAAACCCATCAAGAGCCAGCCGCTCATGTCCGATGCCTGCGCACTCATCGCAGTAACAAAAGGACCCATGTGACGACCGCCCAAGAAATACTCTTTCTCGTCACCGCCCTTACTCTTGAAGAAGAAGTAAATTCCGATAGCAAGGACAACCACGAAATAGAGTATGAAAGCAATAATCTTGTCCATAACATACTCCTTTGGGGATTGATAACTCCCGTAATTATAACAGAAAAATACTTTTATTGACTAAAGTGCGCCGCCGGATGATTTAAGAAGTATTTAAGGAATAGATAATCTTTACTTCAAGATTAATCTCCATGCAGGGACTAAAGTATAGTCAGAAAAATCGAAAAGGCGGTCATTCAAGATGACAAAGACAAACAACAATTACGGAAGATTTCTCCTCCTGTGGGCAGGCGAATTCATTTCTTCTATAGGCGGAGGTCTTACAAGCTTCGGCCTTGGTCTATACATATTCCAGAAAACGGGAAGCGCTGCTGACATGGGACTCCTCACACTCTTAGGCTTCCTCCCTGCACTGATCCTTAAAGTACCGGCAGGCGTACTCGCCGACCGTTACGACAGACGACTCCTCATGATGATCGGCGACGGTCTTTCAGGTCTCGGCGTTCTCTTCATCCTCATATGCATGCTTCAGGGCGAAGCGGCACTATGGCAGATCTATCTCGGCACCACGATAAGCTCCGTATTCTCGGCACTTCTGGAACCCTCCTATACAGCAACAATTACTGACCTTCTCACCAAGGAACAGTACTCAAAGGCAAACGGTCTTGTATCGATGGCAGGTTCGTCAAGATACATTTTCTCGCCCATTATTGCAGGATTCCTTCTTGCAGTAAGCGACATTAAGCTCATCCTCATCATCGACATCTGCACGTTCTTCCTCACAGTAGTTGCCGCAGCCGTCGTAAGAGCAGGGATCAAACAGAGCATTAAGAAGGAACCCGAGCCGTTCTTTAAGAGCATGAAGGAAGGATGGACAGCTGTAGTATCCAGAAAAGGGCTCGTTGTTCTGGTCGTGATCTCTTCACTGATCTGCCTTTTCATGGGCGTGTTCCAGGTATTGGGCGAACCTTTCGTACTCTCATTCTCTGACTCGAAAACGTTGGGAATCGTTGAGACTGCAGCTGCTTCGGGAATGCTCGTAACAAGCATCCTCTTAGGTATCAGAGGCATTAAGAAGAATTTCGTAAGAGCGCTTTGGATAGGTCTTGCAGTATCAGGCGTCGGAATGGCAATGTTCGCTGTTTTCGAGAACCCCGTGCTCATCTGCTCATTCGGATTCCTGTTCTTCGCAGCTATTCCTTTCGCAAATAACAGCCTGGATTATCTGGTAAGGACAAATATCCCCGCAGAGCTCCAGGGACGTGCGTGGGCATTTCTGGGATTCATCTCGCAGCTCGGATATGTCGTCGCATATTCCTTAAGCGGAGTTACTGCCGACTTCATCGGCAGGACAACCGGAAAGGGCGTCGGACCGGGCTCTGCCATAACCGTCATCATCTCCGGCATCTGCCTCGTGATCGTAGCAGTAATAATGGCCGGAATAAAGCCCATCCGCGAACTCGAGCAGTCAGCTGCGGAACAGCCGGCTCCTGAACAGCAGGAAATGGAGGTCAGCCATGAAATGGTATAACTGCCCCATCAAGAAACTGGAGCAATCCAGATAGAAACTGAGGGCGTATATGACCTTTAAGGATGCGCCCTCATCTAAAATCAGATCTTGATCTTCAGGAACTGGTACAAAGTTCTCTTAATGCCGGTAAATCCGCCGGAGATTATCGCAAGGTTGCTCCTGCAGACATCTTTCATGGCGGTGAGATCCTTTTCGCTGATCTCACCTTCTCCGAATGCAGCTTTCTGGGCGATCTTTGTCGCCTGCTCCGGCAATCCGAGTCCGAAGACCCTGCTGATCATGCCGTAGTAGTGATAGTACGCAAGTGCCCTGTCGTTTATACCCTGGTCCGTAAACTGGCGGTTCCAGTAATAGATGTAGAGCATCTTCAGAAGGACAAAGAGAAGTACGACTGCAGCTGCCACGATCAGGATCGTGATGAGTGCTTTTTTGATCTGACCGGCAAGTATGAAAATCTGTCCGGCCGGCGACTTGAGATAAGCGTCGGAGATATGGTTTTCGCCGGTGGCGTAATCGATGATGATATTAGGCTGTACGTTGTAGGCAAAGACACAGAACTTCAGCATGCCCGAATCTTCCACGGAACGTGCTTCCATAAGAACGCCTTCAGCCAGGAGGTTATCACCGTTGTAGACAGGCGTTACTCTGTACATTACGTGGTTATCGGGATGGGTGGTCAGATAACTGTAAACTGACTCCTCCCACTTGGCCATTCCGGAATTCTTCATGTATACCGTACCGGTGATAACGTTCCTCTCATTGGTTGTCTCACCCGTGAGAATGAAGCCGATAAGCTGACACTTTCTGTAGAGTGAATCGCCTTCAATAACGCCCGGGTATTTAGAGTAATCCGCGATCTGCCAGGCTGTAGGATTTATGCTTTCGAGTGACCCCATATTTCCATCAGGCATGAGATCGGTTCCTAAGCAGGCAACAGCCTGTCCGCAGCGTCCGAGTGAGTCAAGCTCTGAATAGAATTCGTAAGATTGCGTATTGAGGTCGTTTTCGGTAAAGAACGGTTCGTTGTTATTGATAATTAAGTAAGGGCTGGTACTTGATGAGGCCGTAAGGTCAGGGCTATCGGAAGTATCTGTCCCGGCATTCCCCTGATTTGAAGGGTTCGAAATTACAATATCAAAAGAAGGAATGGTCTGGTCGATTGTCAGAGTGGGTTCTGTAGTCTCTGATGTATCCGTATCAGTCTCTTCCGTCGTCTCTTCGGTCGACTCGGTCTCGGCGGGAACATACTCGTAGTTATCGCGCGAGAAGCCTGCGGTCTTAACTTCGGGATGGACCTCTGCAAGTCCTTCGATACTGAATGTATCAACGTCAAAAGCATATCCGGGCGTTGCGTCGTTCATGACCCATCCGTAATCCGGAATGAAAACTTCAAACCAGGCATGGGCCTGTGTCGCATATACGATACTCTCGATCGAAGAATAGGATCTGGAATCGACATAGCCTCTTACATATCTTGCGGGAACGCCAAGCATCCTGAGCAGGATCATGGACGTTGCCGCATAGTGGACACAGATTCCGGTCTCGGCTTCGTTTAAGAACCACGGTACAAAGTCCACGTTTTTCGGAGGATAGTCGGTGTTTGCATCGTAAGGATGAAGTGTCCTTACGAACTCTGTGACCCTTTCTACCTTCTCGGCATCCGACAGATCCGAGTGGCCGTAATAAGCATCCTTGAACCAGGCGGGAATAGCGTCGCTGACAAGGACTGCTCTTTCCGTCGACTTCGGGACTTCAAGGCACGTGCCGTAAACATATTCATCCAGATAACGCTCGGAATAGATGTTTCCGGTCTTGGAAGGAAGCGATGACATCGCGTAAGTATCGGTGCCTGTGGTCGTGTGGTTATAGGGATTCGTCCTGGCCGGTTCTTCACCTTCAGCAGCATAGAAATCCGTATAGTACGGAGCGATGTCCACGCTTGTATCCTGGAACGGCTTGATCTCGACGAAGCACTGGGGTTCCTCGCTTTCCACAGTGAGATCATCGTTATAGGGATTCATCCTGATCCATGACGATGTCAGGTTGTTATCCTTATAGACATCCAGTGTCTCGACCTTAAGATAGACCGTGCGGCTCTCGTATCTGCCGAGTGGGCCTTCGTAATCGGGATTGTCTATTCTCTTGACGCTCATGACCATCGTCTGGGGCGGATTAAAGGGGCCGACCTTAGAGAGGTTCGTTCTCATGGTGGCGATCGGAGTAAATATATCAATGCCGAGATCGCTGTTCGGATTCATGTATCCGTTCAGCGCATTGTTGATCATCTCCAGCAAGGGGTTGTTGCTGTTGCTGGTAACCTGCTCTACGGTATTCCTGACTGAGGTGAGGATTTTTTTCGCGAGCTTGTCCTTGTCGTATGTATCCATCGGGAATATGCCTCCGAAAAGGAACGAGAGCGAGACTACGGGAACGATAAGATAGATTAGTTCTGTCTCTGCGTTCTTCCTCTGTTTGTTGCGGAAAACATATGAGAGCAGTACGAGAAATACGCCGATGGCTGCAATGGTGCAGGGGACATAAGACGGCGTCATTACGATGTTTGCGACCGAGCAGATAAAGACCGGAAAATAAGGCAGGAGCGCGAGCGGGATCAGTTTACGCTGCAGCAGAAGATATGAGGCAATGCATGCCGCGATAACGGCATAGACCTCAATGAACACGAAGAACTCCGTGCCTTCTGCAGAAGGTTCGTAATAGGTTCCGGGCAGTCCGTAGAAATCGTAGAGCTGAAGGTAGTAAAGGACCGCGTTGACTCCTTCTCTAAGGATCTTGATGACATTTAAAGCGGTCAGCAGGATGGCCGTCAAAGGAAGGCCGATCATGACACCAATTGAGATCTTTGGCTTGTTAATGAAGTGGATTCCCGTAAGGATGACCGCAGAAATGAATGGGATAAGTATGGCCGGAAGAACATCATACTCGATCTCAAAAGCGGTGAAGAGCATCAGAGGGAAACCGATGCTCAGGCTCATCGTGATGAGGATCGTAAGTACGCCGGAGACGGGCATCGGAGTGTTATCCGTTTTGACTGAAATGACCTTCTCAGTTCTCATCGGCACCCTCCTCGACAGTCTCTTCCCTGTCAGGACTTTCCTCAAGTTTGATATCCTCGAAAGATTCCTCTCCCAATCCCTTGTCAGGATCGTATGCTTCGTTCGGGATCCTCATGCGGAGAATGGTGTTTATGGCTCTCTCGAGATCTGCGCTCGACTCGATATCAAATGAGACTTCACTCCTGTCAGGCGGGATGACCCTTATCCTGTGGGATGTCTCATGTTCCAGATAAAAAACCGACGTAAAGAGGATCTGCCCTAAGTGGAGATCTACCACGTTGCGGTCGTCGGAAAGCTGGAGAATAACGCGGGAGTGACCGCCGTATTCCTCGAGAGGCTCCTTGACGAGGAGCTTGTCTTTTTTCGCAGACATCTTCCAGTGGATCGACTTGACCGGATCGCCAAGCTGGTAATCCCTGATGTCATAGATCTCGGTATTCGGCTGTTTGGATTTTCGAAGATTCTTAGCCTTGAAACCGTACATGTCGGGCATGATATCGGGGATCCTCGGAACGGGTCTTACAAGGAGCTCGTTATTCTTATCGATCAGTCTGGTCGTGCGGAAGAACCCGAAAATATCGTAGATATAAAGCTTTTCCATCTTGTAGGAATATGCGCCGCAGTGGCTTGTTTCCATGGGTATCTTTGTAAAGCCCGCATCGTGGATCGCATAAATGACTTTCTTTTGGGAGCCGGCCATGTAATCGGTAACGGTGGTCCTTACGTGGCAGAACGAAAAATTAGATGCTACGCCGCCGGTCCTTATGACTATATATGCGGGAACTCCGATGGTTGTGTTGGAAGGTGCGCGGGTCTCAAACGTCAGTTTCTGGGACGCGATAAGACACATCGCGAGCGCGATGAACGGGACCAGAATGATGGCGATCAGGCAGAACCATGCGACCCACATCTTGTAACAGAGGAAAAAGATGAGGACTGAGATTAATGAGACTGAGTAAATACACCAAGTCTTCAGCATAAGGCTATCAGACCTTCGGAGCCAGTGTATCCTTGAGGATGTCTTTAGCGATGTCTGAAGGACGCTTACTGTTGACTTCAGCTTCAGGTGTGAGCATCAGTCTGTGGGCAATGACCGGAATGAATACCTTCTGGACGTCCTGAGGTATTACGAAATCCCTTCCGTTCATGTAAGCAAATGCCTTGGACATTGAAGTAAGTGCGAGTGTCGCACGCGGGCTTCCGCCTCTTAAAAGATTGGGGTTGCCTCTTGTCTTGTTGATAAGCGCGATGAGGTAATCGGTTATCTTCTCGTGTACGAATATGTTGTTGACATCGTTCTGCATTTGAGCCAGGATGGCGTCGTTGCATACGGGTCTTACGTTATCCATAGGATTTACGCCGTTCTTACGCTGCTCGAGCATGGCTTTCTCATCCTTTGCGGACGGATAGCCCATCGAGATCCTGATCATGAAACGGTCGATCTGTGAGTCAGGCAGGAGCGATGTACCTGAAGCGCCTGTAGGGTTCTGTGTAGCGAAAACTATAAACGGCTTGGGCAGGAAATATGTCTGTCCGTCAACCGTAACGCTGCTCTCTTCCATCGCTTCGAGAAGAGCGGACTGAGTACGTGAAGATGCACGGTTAAGCTCGTCAGCCAGGAAGAGGTTGTGGAAAATCGCGCCGGGCTGGTATTTCATGGAGTCGGTCGCCTTGTCGTACATTGAGAAACCCGTGATGTCAGAAGGCAGTACGTCCGGCGTGAACTGGACTCTTCCGAAATTGAGTCCCATCGTTCTTGAGAAAGCGAGCGCCATGGTGGTCTTACCCACTCCGGGGACATCCTCCATAAGGATGTGACCGCCTGCAAGGATCGCCGTCAGTGTCTGCGCGATGATGTAATCTTTTCCGCAGATGACCTTTTTGACTTCATGAATAATGCTCTCTACAGTGTTGCTCATGTTATTATCCCCCGTAAAATACACTTGTAGAGTATACAGAAACACCCTCGTTTCTGTCTATATTATAATAAAGGCATAGTTGTAAGATATGTTACCTTGATTTGCCTGCCAGGGCGCAGTAGAACTTTACGCCAAACAGCAACAGGATGAACGCCTTAAGTCTGCTTTTCGCTCCCTTTGAAGCTTTGAAGATATGAGAACGCGTGACCTCTCTCCTGCATTCATATCTGCCGGCACCGTAATTTGCGACTGCCCACATATATGTGTCCGCCCAGTTGGCGAGCAGGATCTTACGGCTCTCGTCGTCTTCAAGTCCGGAATAAGCGCCGTAAAGAGTATTCATGACATGGATGAAATCACAGGCGTGCTTCTCCTGGTTTAAGGAAGCAGAGCCCATTATCGAGTCTTCCCTGATCCTGTAGCAGTAGATCTTTTCCGGAATATAGATGACCTTAGATGCTTTGAGCATTACCTTAGGAGTCCAGAGTTCATCCTCGTGAAGAAGCCCGTTCCCGAAAACAAGACCGTTATCAAGAATGAACTCACGCTTAACCGCGCAGAGCATTGCCATCATGGCGGCCTTATTGTGGTCCCTGATCTGGAGGGTCATAGCATCAGTCCCGGTCAGCGCCCTTCCGTCACGCGGAAGCCCTGAATGGTCGAGTATCAGATCGAATTTTGAATCTATGTTCCCGCCATTTTCATTAACGGCATTGGCGTCCCATAAGAGGACATCGGCATCTTCTTTTGACGCCGCTTCAATGATCTTATCCATCCCGTCTGCTGTGACCATATCATCGGAATCACAGAAGAAAACAAACCTGCCTGAAGCCTTTGAAAGGCCGTGGTTTCTTGCATCCGAAAGACCGCCGTTCTTTTTGTGGAAGCTCTTTATAAAACTGTATTTTTCAGCATAGGAATCACAGATATCACCCGAACCGTCAGTTGATCCGTCGTCTACTAATATGATCTCCGTCTCCCCTGTCCTTTTGGCTGAAAGAAGCGAATCCAGGCACTTCCCGAGATACCGCTCCACATTGTAGACGGGTACCACGATAGAAAGAACGATGTCTGAATTTCCATTCGCCATCTTCTTACCTCACCTTGCAAAGGAACAGACGGTTGATATCGTATTTACCGGGCGCAGTGACAGGAACGATTTCATCGGGATAATCCTTTCCGTCTATCACGCTCACTTCAAATCCGGCCTCTTCGATGAAGCTGTCTGCCTTCATTCCGAAGAGCCTTACGTGATCACTCTGGCCGTAGAGCTTAAGCCTCTCTTCGTCCGTGGTCACACTGGGATCTTCAAGAACATATTCGACATCCGGACTTATAGGAAATGAACAGATCAGAAAGCCGCCCGGACGGAGTATGCGCCTGATCTCGCTTAGAGCTTTTCTGAAATCACCGACGTGTTCTAACACGTGATTGCAGATGACGATATCGTATGAAGCTTCATTAAGTCCGGTCTTCTGGATATCCAGTTTGAGATCCGCGTCAGGATCGAAAAGATCCGCCGTCGTGACCCTGATCTTTTTTTTCTTAAACCATCTGGACATTCCGCGCTCGGGAGCAAAATACAAAATGTCTTTGGATGAGAACAGATCCTTATGGGCTTCGCACCACAGGGCGAGGATCCTGTGTCTTGGGTTGGAAGCGCAGTACGGACACTGGACGTCCTGCCTCGTTCCTTCAAAAAGCGAGCGGTCGTAGAGATCTGAAAGCGCCATGTAATCCCACTCAGAAAAATTTTCGAGCCTTAATCCGCAGCACGGACACCAGACCTTCATCTTACCGGGCGCGAAGGTCATCTCAGTCTTCAGCCCGAATCTCATGAAGCCCCTGTAGATACCCGTCAATGCTTTCCATAAAGGACGCGGGCACCTGGATTTAAGTCTGTACTTCGTATCTGTATTCATCTGCCGTTCCTTCCTCTTTTAATGAGCATACACGTAAAGGAACAGAGCCATCAATTTATGCCTGAACTTTTTTGCCGTTTTCAAAAGCCTTTTCCTGTCTATCTGTTTGCCGTACCCGTAACGCGCGATGCGGTACTTGTAGATCATGTGCAGATATCTCTTCGTGAGATTGCCTTCGATAAGATCTTTTAGGGGTTCGCCTGCAAGGACCTCATCGTAATAGTCGTATAGCGACGGGTAAACATACATCAGAGCGGCTGCGCTTTTCGCGCGGTCCATATCCTCAGGATTCATAATTGAACCCGGACGGATCCTGTAGATATAGACCCTCTCGGGTACATAGTGAACGCTCCTGGCATTGATGAATATCTTCGGAAGCAGGAGCTCATCTTCATGGATGAGGCCCTTCTCGAAAAAGA
Source organism: Ruminococcaceae bacterium AB4001 (assembly GCA_000621765.1). Taxonomy (GTDB): domain Bacteria; phylum Bacillota; class Clostridia; order Saccharofermentanales; family Saccharofermentanaceae; genus Saccharofermentans. The sequence goes on along the minus strand of JHXJ01000012.1, from coordinate 16,174 downwards.
GTCTGTTGCTGATAAGGAACTCTCTTCTGTATGCGCCGAGCCAGATCGTTGCGACGAAATCGCCCGTATTGCGGAGCTGCGTCTCAAGTATGCCTTTGCCGGTATAAGTCTTCTCGACCTTTTCGAGTCCGTTGTGCGAGAAAAAACCTCTGTTCTTAGGAACCAGGAGATTCCTTGTCTCATAGAGCAGTTCGCTGTCCCAGAGGATGATGTCGTCAGATGAAGTTTTCGTGAGCTCAACGATCTTCTTAAAAAGTTCCGGAACGACCTCGTCGTCGGAATCGCAGAAGAAGATATACCTGCCCTTAGCCTTTTCGATCCCGAGATTGCGGGAAGCGGAAGGACCTTCGTTCTCTTTGTGGATAACACAGATGTTCTCGTGAAGCCCTGCATAATCGTCAGCGATCTTTCCGGAGCCGTCAGAAGAACCGTCGTCGATGAGTATTATCTCAGCGCCTCCGATGCCTTCTGTCGCGAGCAGTGAATCAAGACACATAGAGAGATATTTCTCTACGTTAAAGAACGGGATGACAACGGACAAACTCGGATTATCAGGTATTATCTGCCATCACCTCATTCAAAAAGATGGTCAACCAGCTTGGATAACTCCTCACAGAACACGGCATTGTGCGACAGATGGGTTCTTTCGCCCATCTCTTTAACGATCTCATCGTAATGATCGAGATAGTTTCCAAGATCTTCGATATCCTCTACAAGGATGATGTTCTTGTACCGCTCCTTGAATTCGCGGCCGATCTCGATCTGGTGATCGTCTATGTGTTCGCCGAGCTTACGGGATCTCGGAACAACGATCGGAACTTTGCCGATCTGGATTACTTCGTTGTAACAGCAGGGACCGCCGTGGGTAATGACGATGCGCGCATCTAAGATGAACTTGTCCATCTCGCCCTGGGTATAGAACTTCTGCCATCTGCAGTTCTTAGGCTCGACAGTGGAATAACCCGTCTGGATTATTACTTCCTCGTCCTTGCCTTCCGCCCATTTGTCGACGTATTCCACCAGGCGGTTGAATGGCTGCTCATGTGTTCCGACAGTTACGATGATCATAATCAGAAAATACTCCCCAGATAAACAGCCTTGGGATAGATCTTTTTCATATCCTCCCACTGGACGATAAACACATCAGCCACCTTATAACACATCTTTCCCGTAAGGGACGGATCGCGGATCCTGTCGAACGTCTCGATAAAGACGAGCTTTGCCCCCATCAGTTTACCGATAAAGAAAAAGGGAACGGCCGGCGCGGCACCTGAGGATATTATCAGGTCGGGCCTCTCCTTCTTGAGGATCTTTATCGCCCTGTGAGTGTTGATCAGAAGAGCCTTGATGCTCCTGTTCGAAGGGTAATAGACAGGGTACATCTTCTCACCCGTGAGAAGGCTTCTGGCATCCTCCTTGTCGAAGGTCGCCCAGAAACGTTCCTTGTCTTCCCAAAACGGTTTCAACAGATAAAGATGGTCCAGATGCCCGCCTGACGAGCCAACCAAACACACCTTGATCTTCTTTTCGCTCATCTGTTCCAAACCAAAGCCGGATACCGCCCTCGATATGATAGCCCGGCTTCTCCTCCCGAATTCCAAATGCAGAAATGGCCTATACAGAAAAATAAACGATTTTTTATATATGCCCTTATTCAATTTATTATACTACGTCAATCGGTTTCTCGCGATTGCCACGTTAAACCTCCTCACCCCGCGACTGTGATACAATTAATGACATCAGCGGAGGGCTTTCGGATGGAATTATTCAAGGTGTTTATTTGTGAGGATGAGAGTATCGTGCGCGAAGGTCTGCGCGATATGATCCCCTGGGAAAAATACGGATTTGAGTTTGTCGGAGACGCTCCCGACGGCGAGATGGCCCTGCCCATGATCAGAAAGCTCAAGCCCGACGTCCTCATTACCGACATCACCATGCCCTTTATGGACGGCCTGTCGCTGAGCAAGACCGTCACCAAGGAACTGCCGAACATAAAGATAATCGTCATCTCCGGATACAGCGATTTCGAGTACGCGCGAAAAGCGATCGAGATCGGCGTCGAGCAGTACCTCCTAAAGCCCGTCACCAAGACTGACATGATCAACGCTCTTGAAGGCGTCAGGAAAAAGATCACCGAAGAGAACGAGCAGAAGGACTACGTCAAGCTCTACGAGCAGGAGTTCAAGAAGTTCGAGAGACTGACGCACAGGGTCTTTTTCGAGAAGCTCGTAGAAGGATCGCTCTCAGTCCAGGAGATCTACGAAGAGGCTGACAAGCTCCATCTGAACCTCGCATCCGACGGATATAACATTGTTATTTTCTCGATCAGGGACCTTGACCAGTCGACTTATTCGGGCAATGCGTCCGGCGTCACCGAAAACCTTCTCAACCTGTTCATGCAGTATCCCGACTATATAATCTTCAGGTGCAACCTGTTCTCATATGCCGTCCTGATCAAGGGCGACGAGGAAAGCCTGCAGCGCATGGAAGACAAGTGCGTGAATATGATCATCCAGCAGTGTGAGTCGTCACCTAACCTCGACTGGCACGTCGCGGTCGGCGCAAAGACGAACCGCTTGAGCGGCCTTTCATCCTGCTATCAGGATGCGAACAGGGCATTTGCTTACAGACACATCTTCCCTAACCAGCACATCTTCACTTCGGAGCAGCTTAAGACGGAGCAGTACGTTCCCGATGAGAACCAGATAAACAAGATCGACGCAGGCAAGTTCGATCCCATGATCATAAGATACTTTGTCCAGACCGGTACGATTAACGAAGTCGGGACCTTCGCGGACGAATATCTGCAGAGCCTTGAAGGCAGCATCCACTCCATCCTTTTCCGTTACTACCTGCTGGTAAGCATAAGAGTCAACGTCGAGCTCGCGCTTAAAGAAGCCGACGTCGACTCCGAGCAGATCGCAGAAAACCTTCCGACATTCGACATGAACATCACCGCCGAAGAAGTCAAAGGCTACCTTAACGATGCCCTGACCATGGCGATAAAGATGAGAGACGCGGAAGCTCAGAAGAAAGGCAATGACATCATCAACAACGCTGTCGAGTATATCAACGAGCACTATGCTGACGAGGATATCTCTCTCGATTCCGTTGCCGAAGAGATCAACATCAGCGCCAACTATTTGAGCGCCCTTTTCTCGAACAAGGTCGGCCTGTCATTCGTCGAATATATCACCAAAAAGAGGATGGCAAGGGCAAAGATCCTTCTCCGCAACACGAGCAAGAAATCAGGCGAGATCGCAAACGAGATCGGATACAAAGATCCCCGTTATTTCTCATTCGTATTTAAAAAGAACCAGGGCTGCACTCCCAGCCAGTACCGTAACGGAGAAATCGAGGAAGAATGAGATCTCCTTCTAACAGGAAGACGTCCAACACGGTACAGAAGAAGATGTACCGTCTTTTGCTGCAGATGTTCATCCCCATCATGGGAATCCTTATTATCATCTTCGCAATGCTCCTCACACGTAACCTGCTCTATGCGTCCGTGTCGGGAAACATCGTCAAGGTATCGGGCTTTAACCGTGACTTCAAGAACCAGGTCGACGAGCAGATGTACCAGTACGTCAGCGGCCGAAGCGACCAGCTCCCATGGGACGATGTCGCTTCCGCAAGAATGCTCGCTGAAGATCTTCTGAAGAACACTTCCAATCCCGACGGCCGCAAGGCGATGAACAACGTTCTTTCCCTCTGCGATAACCTCAGTACATACATACAGCGCATTGAGCGCACCAAGAGTTACGACGACCGTATGGACCAGCTCGAGTCGAACATCTACGGCATCACGCAGCTCATAGAAGACTACATGTATTCCTATCTGTATTACGAAGCCGGCGAGATGGCAAGCATCCAGAAGCAATTGGATTTCTGGCTCACTTTCGAGATCTTTTTCGTAGTCGGCGTAATGCTCATCGTTATCCCTGTAGTCTTAAGCCGTGCCGTCAAGCTCTCGAAAAGCATCACCGAACCTATCGTCGCCATGAACAGCCGCGTCGAACAGATCGGTGGCGGTGACTTGAGCCCGCACACACCTGTCGAGACTGACGACGCGAGCCTTGCACTCCTCAGTGCCGGTATCGAAGACATGGCCGCGCGCCTCGACAGACAGATCGAACTGAACCGTCAGGAGCAGATCAAGTTAAGGGACATCGAGCTCTCCCTTATCCAGGCCCAGATCAATCCCCACTTCCTTTACAACACATTGGATGCCATCGTCTGGCTCATCGAGATAGGCAAGAACGAACAGGCCGAGCAGATGGTCACGAGCCTTTCATCCTACTTCCGTTCATTCTTAAGCGACGGCCGCGACATCGTTACCGTCGCAGAAGAGAAACAGCATATCCGCAGTTATCTCGAGATACAGCAGGTCCGCTACAGGGACATCATGGAATATGAGATCGACATCGATCCTTCGATCGAAGACACGAAACTCCCGAAGATGACCCTCCAGCCTCTGGTCGAGAACGCGATCTATCACGGCTTAAAGCCTAAGCGCGGAAAGGGCAAGATCCTTGTCACCGGCAGACGTGAAGGCGAAAACATAATCCTTAAGGTATCCGATACCGGTCTTGGCATGAGCGATGAGGAATTAGATGCTCTCCGAACCAGAGTATTAAACGAAGACACCAGCAGCTTCGGCCTCACGTCTTCATACAAGAGACTTAAGATCCTCTACGGAGAAGCCTGCTCATTCGACATCGAAAGTAAACCCCAGGAAGGAACTTCGATAAGCATTCAGATACCCGGAAAGGCGGACATAGATAATGAAACGATTCTTTAGTATTCTTCTTACCATTTCATTAGTATTAGGCCTTGCCGGCTGCTACAGAACGCAGCCCACGGAACCCACAGAAGATGACACCTTCGTCATCGGCTTTTCGCAGGTCGGCTCCGAATCTGACTGGCGTATCGCCAATACCAAATCCATGACCGAGACATTCGACGGAGACCCCGACTACGAATTTATCATGGAAAACGCAAGACAGAAGCAGGAAAACCAGTTCGCTTCAGTCCGCCGCTTCATCCTTGACGGCGTCGACCTCATCATCATCGCTCCGACAGTCGAAGACGGCTGGCTCACGGTCCTCACAGAGATCCACGACGCCAACATCCCCGTCATCATCATCGACAGATCCGTCGCAGTCTGGGATGAGAATCTCTATCTCGCAAACATCGGCTCGGACTTCATGAGCCAGGGCCAGCTTGCCGTCCAGTGGCTCGAAAAGCAGACCTTCGGCGAAACGGAAACAGACGAGACCGATCCCGCTTCAACCGATTCCGCAGAGACGACCGTCAAGATCCTTCATCTGCAGGGCACGATCGGCGCGACCGCCCAGATCAAGAGAACACAAGCCCTTGAAGAAGCAGTTGAATCCCACGAAAACTGGGAGATAACAAGCCAGCTCTACGGCGACTTTACCGAAGCAAAAGCATACGAGGTAATGACCGAATATCTCAAGGAAAACACCGACATCGACGTCCTCTACAGCGAGAACGACAACATGACTTTCGGCGCCATGCGCGCACTCGATGAGGCAGGCATCACATACGGCAAAGACGGCCAGGTAAAGATCATCACTTTCGACGCCACCAAGGAAGCTCTCCAATACTGCCTCGACGGCAAGATCGACCTCTGCGTCGAATGTAACCCGATGTTCGGCCCGCAGGTAAAAGAACTCATCGAGAAATACCGCAACGGCGAGACGATCCCCAAGCACGTCCACGTCGATGAATCCGCTTATACGGCAGATGACCTGACCCAGGAATTCGTTGACGCAAGACCGTACTGATACACTGCTGCAGACTGGTGCTCTGTCAAGATAACGGACAGTAATTTCACAAAATTTCGCGCTGCTGTTGACGAATTTGTTGACGGTTTTGATCCCAAATCAGCAACAAAACTGTCAACAAAGCCATTGTTTACGAAATTATTGACGGATTGGGTCCAATATCGTCAACAAAATCAGCAACACAGAGGAACGGATGGGGAAAAACGAATTTAAGAAAATACAATCACTTTTTCGATATTCGCGAATTATGATTGTTTTCCATGCAATTACGGATCACTAACAAAGATTCCAGGCTTTCCGTGAAGAACCATAAAATCCATATTGTTCAGAAATTCATCACTATATTTTTCGGACGCTTTCCCTCAGCAGAAGATCTGACAAGACCTGAAACCGATCTTGCGATGAGGTCGCTGTTAAGCCCTAATGTCACCATCTCTTCACCGCTTCGTGACGAATAGAAACCGTTATCAAAACATGCAACAGTAATATCATCCGGAACGGAAATGCCGTTCCTGTGAAGGAGGCTTATCAGCTGATGGGCGGTCATGCCGTCCTGGCAGATGACGGAATCACAGTCCTTCAGTTTTTCGCTGACAAAACGTGAAATGTGTTTACTGTCACCTGATATGAAATCTTTTTTATCCTGATAATTAATAAGCAGGCAGCGCGTTTCATCGAACGTGATACCGCTGTCAGCGAGCGCATCGATATAACCCTGATAGCGTTCTGTTCCTGAAGATGAGTCAGCCTGGAAGATACAGGCGATATTTGTTTTTCCGTTTCCAATGAGTTCTTCTGTTAAGAGCTTTCCGGCTTTACGGAAATCCGGAACGGCATAGTTCGCGCCGGAAACGGTGTGCGCCGAATTGCAATAAATTACGGGAATGCCATAAGACATTATCTCTTCGATCAGCCTGTCATTCGGGTCAGGGATCAGGTCGCGGAACGGTTCGATAATTACCGCAACCGGGCGCTCTTCCATAACATTAAGAAGGATATTTCTCTCTTCGTTATAACTGCCCTGTGTCGGAAAAACTCTGAGATCGTATCCCAATGGTTCTAGCTCAGATCTGATACCGGAAATCAGTGCGGGGGTCTCATATCTGTCCGTGTCTTCAGTCAGAAAGTATACGGTACGGTTCGCAAAAACATCATCGGCGATATATGAGCCGGATCCTGCGCGCTTGACGATAAGGCCTTTTGCGAGAAGGACGTCTAGTGCGGCGCGTACTGTCTGGCGGCTGCAGGAAAAAGCTGAGCATAAGTCCATCTCTGACGGGAGCTTCGTCTTCCCTTCAGATCTCATCCGCTTGAGCTCTAATTCAAGCTCATTGACTATGACCTTATACTTATCCGCCATGGGCTTCAGACTCCTCTATATATCTACAATTAGATTATATTTCGGCGGTACGCGGGGAGATACGATAAATATTTGATGTAATTTTTTCCACTCCCTGAGAGGTGGATATCTTATCCTCTTCAGGCTGAAGGATATTAGGATTTCAGACCTTACGCGGGATCGTTGGTCAGATTGACAAGTTGATTCTCCGTATGAGCTTTATACAGGCACCGTAAGATTTTCCACATGTACACACAAGATTTTCGACATTTCAGGCAATAAAGCCGTCTGTCACAGGCGACCTGTCTGTTTCTGAAAGATGTTTGACGGATCTGTATTTATGCAACTTTACCATTCTGAACACCCCATACGAGATTCGTTGAAGATGTACGGCGTTGGGTGTTTATTTGGGGCAGAGTACTTCGGACATGAAGGTTGTCCGGGAAAAAACTTCAAATCACAAAGGAGAATCATTATGAAGAAATTGGTTAAACTGTTGGTTTCTTCCCTTCTCGTTGCTGCTATGGCAATCGGAGTTTGCGCTTGCGCCGGTGGCGGTAAGAGTGGCGGAAACAAGCTGATCAAAGTTGGTATCATCAACAACGATCCTAACGAGTCAGGTTATCGTACAGCTAACGACAAGGACATGAAGGCAACATTTACTGAGGCTAACGGCTATTCTGCTTCTTTCTATTATTCACTTAAGAACGAAGAGCAGATCGCAGCAGCTCAGAAGTTCATCCAGGACGACGTAGATTATCTCTTGATCTCCGCAGCAGGAACATCAGGTTGGGATGGCGTTCTTGAGCAGGCTAAGAAGGCTGGCATCAAGGTTATCCTTTTCGACAGAACGATCGACGCAAGTGAAGATCTCTATGAGGCTTCCATCGTTTCCGACATGGCTAAGGAAGGTGAGCAGGCAGTTTCCTGGCTCGCATCCCAGAACCTTTCTGAATACAAGATCGTCCACATCCAGGGCGTTATGGGTTCTTCCGCTCAGATCGGCCGTTCCGGCGCTTTGGACACAAAGGTAGCTGCAGAGGCTAACTGGAGCATCGTAACACAGCAGACAGCTGAGTGGAGTGAAGAAACAGCTCAGCAGATCACACAGGCTGTCATCGACTCCGGCGAAACATTCAACGTTATCTACGCAGAGAACGACAACATGGCTAAGGGTGCTGTAGCAGCTCTCGATAAGGCTAACATCTCTCACGGCGTAGGCAAGGACGTTATCGTTATCGGTTTCGACTGCAACTCTTGGGCACTTGAAGAGCTCCTCGCAGGCAACTGGAACTATGATGGTCAGTGCAATCCTTTCCAGGCTTCCTACATCGACGACATCATCAAGAATGGTGCTAAGCAGAAGGTAGTCATCATGGAAGAGAAGGGCTTCGACGCTGCAACAATCACAAAGGACGACGTTACTAAGTACGGTATCTGATAAAGAATATTCGTTAAATAGTATTTAGCAACCCACATATGGTGTGCGATGCGATGCAGTCTCATCGCATCGCACATCTTCTTTTATGAACGTAACAAAAGGAACTTTAGGAGGATCGGAAATGGAGAAGGACGCTGTTTTGGAAATGCGCGGGATATGCAAATACTTCCCGGGCGTACGCGCTCTTGAGCAGGTAGATTTCACTTTACGCGAAGGCGAGATCCATGCGCTGATGGGCGAGAACGGAGCAGGAAAATCAACACTTATCAAAGTGTTGACCGGCGTATATCCGAAGGACGGCGGAACAGTCTGGCTTAAAGGAACCGGATCCGCGATCCATATCAAGTCACCACAGGATGCCCAGAGCCACGGCATCGCAACTGTTTATCAGGAGATCACCCTCTGCCCTAACCTTACGGTTGCAGAGAACATGTATATCGCACGTACAAAGGGCGCTTTCACGAACTGGAAGAAGATTAACCAGGATGCAGGAAAGCTCCTCGACGAACTCGGTATTCCCGTAAACCCCGCAGAGCAGCTCGGTAACTGCTCCATCGCAGTCCAGCAGATGGTAGCGATCGCACGCGCCGTTGACATGGATTGTAAGGTACTGATCCTGGACGAGCCTACATCATCATTGGATGAGCAGGAAGTTCAGAAACTTTTCAAGCTGATGCGTGACCTTAAGGCCAAGGGCGTCGGCATAATCTTCGTTACTCACTTCCTTGAGCAGGTATATGAAGTCTGCGACCGTATCACCGTTTTGCGTGACGGACAGCTCGTAGGCGAATACATCATTGAAGAACTGCCAAGAGTACAGCTCGTATCCAAGATGCTCGGTAAGGATTTCGACGACATGGCCGAGATCAAGAGTGATGCGGATGCAGAAAAAGTAGACTATAACGGCACCCCCGTTTACCAGGCAATTAACCTCACCGGAACGACTGGTATCAAGCCGTTCGACTTCGAGATACACAAAGGCGAAGTCAACGGCTTCACCGGTCTTCTGGGCTCCGGAAGATCCGAGAGCGTACGTGCCATTTTCGGTGCTGACAGAGTAGTCGGCGGCAAGGTAATGATCGACGGCAAAGAGGTAAAGATCAGAAAGCCTCTGGATGCAATGAAGCACGGCATCAGCTATCTGCCTGAAGACAGAAAGCTCGACGGTATCGTAGGTGACCTCTCCGTAAGAGATAACATCATCCTCGCGCTCCAGGTTATGAAAGGATTCTTCAAACCTTTCAGCCGCGCGCAGGCTGAGGCATTTGCCGATGAATACATCAAGCTCCTCAACATAAAGACTGCTTCTTCCGACACCCCGATCAAGTCACTTTCGGGCGGTAACCAGCAGAAAGTTATCCTCGCAAGATGGCTTCTTGCGAACCCCGTATATCTCATCCTCGACGAGCCTACGAGAGGTATCGACGTCGGAACCAAGGTTGAGATCCAGAAACTCGTATTAAAACTTGCAGCGGAAGGCAAGAGCGTAACGTTCATTTCTTCCGAGATAGACGAGATGATCCGTACATGCTCACGTCTTGTCGTCATGCGCGACGGCAAGGTAGTCGGAGAGCTTAAAGGAAACGATCTCAACCAGAATAAGATCATGGCAACTATCGCCGGAGGTGAATCCAAATGACAACATCCGAGAAAAAGATAAGCACCGGTAATTCCGCAAAGGGATTTTTCGGAAAGCTTGTATCAAACCAGTTATTCATTCCGCTTGCAGCCCTCCTGCTGCTCGTGATCTTCAACCTCATAGCAGATCCTACGTTCTTTAAGATCTCCTTAGAGCCGAGCAGCACCGGATACTACATCCTCTCGGGCAACCTGATCTCTATAATCGATAATGCTTCAGAGCTCGCTATCCTCGCTATCGGAATGACACTCGTTACATCAGCTTCAGGCGGTCAGGATATCTCCGTAGGTTCCGCCATCGCCATTGCCGGATCCGTTGTACTTAGGATCGCAAAGGGTTATTCCGCAGGCATCTCCAACGGACAGTTTGCCGGAATGATCATCGGAGCTTTCGTCCTCTGCGTGATCGTAGCCGCTCTTTTCGGTGCATTCAACGGCGCACTCGTAGCATTCTTCAAGATACAGCCGATGGTCGCAACACTGATCCTGTTTACGGCAGGCCGTTCGATCGCAGCCTGGATCAACAACAACGAAAACATTTCCATCAACGATACAAGATTCGGATACTTCGGAAACTTCCTTCCCGGCATCCCTATACCTACTCCGGTATTCATCAGCGCAGCCTGCATGATCATTATCGCTATCGTCTTAAAGGTAACCAACCTGAGACTCTATTCCCAGGCAGTCGGTATCAACGCTTCATCTTCAAGGCTTAACGGTATCAACCCTAAGGTCATCAAGCTCCTGACATTCATCATCCTTGGCGCATGCGTCGCAGTCTGCGGCTTCATCAAGGTATCACGTACTTCTTCCATCACCTACGCAGTTATCGCAAACAACATCGAAATGGACGCGATCCTCGCAGTTGCTCTTGGCGGTAACAACTTAGGCGGCGGTAAGTTCAACATGACAGCTTCCATCCTGGGTGCATATGTCATCCAGTTCCTTACAACTACACTTTTCAAGTTCAAGGTAAGCTCAAGCGCTATCTCGGCTTACAAGGCTGTAGTCGTAATCCTTCTCATAATCATGTCTGCTCCTGTTGTCCGCAAGTGGTTCAGCGATCTTAAGAACAAGAGAACAGCAGCCAAAGCCCAGGTAAGAAAGGAGGGTGCCTGATATGTCTGTAAACACAAATGCAATAGGCGGCAAGAGGCTTAATAAGCGCGCTTCCCTTACAGATACAAATCTCCTTCTCATCATCACAATCGCAGTATTCTTCGTAATGTATATCATGGCTATCGTTTTCCTCGGAAAGGGTTTCACGAAGCCTCAGATGTTCTTCAACATCCTTAACGAAAATGCTTCGCTCCTGGTACTTTCATGCGGCATGACTCTCGTCATGATCACAGGCGGTATCGACATCTCCGTAGGTCAGGTCACATCTCTTGTATGCATGGCCTGCGCAGTCAATCTCGAATTCAACGGCGGAAACGTATTTACATCAATGCTCATCGCTCTCGGCATCGGCCTCGCTTTCGGTATCGTACAGGGCTTCCTCGTAGCTTACCTTGAGTTCCAGCCGTTCATCGTAACTCTTGCGGGAATGTTTTTCGCGAAAGGCATGACGACCATAATCTGCAGCGACAGAGTCAACGTAACAGAGCCGGGCTTTGATGCTCTGAGCAAGACAGAAGTAACCGTTCCCTTCATGGGTTCTTATAACAAGGTCGGAGACTTCATCCCCGCGTTCGTTGAGATCGGCGTTATCGTAGCGATCCTCGTAGTTGTCCTTCTTTTCGTATTCTTAAGATGGACAAAGCTCGGACGCAGCTTCTACGCAGTAGGCGGTAACAACCAGAGCGCAAACATGCTCGGTATCAACGTCAAGCTCACAAAGTTCCTCGCACACGTCCTCTGCGGACTCTGCGCTGGTATCGGCGGATATCTCTTCTTCCTCCACGCACGTTCCGGATCTCCTCTGCACGCGCAGGGCGCTGAGATGAACGCTATCGCTTCATCCATCATCGGCGGAACGATGCTCTCAGGCGGTGTAGGAAATATCGTAGGAACACTTTTCGGAGTTCTCTCACTTGCAACCATCAAGAATATCGTAACCTCATTGGGACTCGACGATCCGTGGTGGACAAACATCACCGTTGCCGCAATGCTTTGTATCTTCCTCCTCGTTCAGAGTGTTATACTTGCACGTAAGAACAAAAATAAAAAGTGATTTATTTCAGGAGGATAGGAAAAGTGGACTTTAAGGCTACAGCTCTCGGAATCGAACTCGGTTCCACACGCATCAAAGCAGTTCTTATCGACAAGGATCATCTGCCGGTCGCATCAGGCGATTTCGAATGGGAAAACCAGTACGAAAACGGCATCTGGACTTACTCATCCGACATGATCCACAACGGCATCCAGGCCTGCTACAAGGCTCTCAAGAATGACGTTAAAGAGAAGTTCGGCGTAACATTGACAGAGGTCGGAGGCATCGGCATATCAGCCATGATGCACGGCTATCTCCCCTTCGACAAGGACGGCAAGCAGCTCGCAGGTTTCCGCACATGGCGTAATACCATCACGGGCGAAGCAGCAGAGAAGCTCACCGAAGTCCTCGGATTCAACATCCCCCAGCGCTGGAGCATCGCCCACTACTATCAGGCATTCCTCAACAAGGAATCACACGTCGGCGACATCGACTATTTGACAACACTCGCTGGCTACATCCACTGGCGTCTTACAGGCCTTAAGGTCATGGGCGTCGGCGAAGCATCCGGCATGTTCCCTATCGATTCTTCCACCAACGATTACAACCAGGACATGGTCGCAAAGTTCAACGCTCTTACGGGCGGAGATCTGCTTTCCATCCTTCCTAAGGTTCTGGTCGCAGGCGAAGACGCTGGCACGCTTACTGAAGAAGGCGCCAAGTTCCTCGATCCCGAGGGTGACCTTCTCGCAGGCATCCCGATCGCACCCTGTGAAGGCGATGCTGGCACAGGCATGGTCGCTACAAATTCCGTACGCGTTTACACAGGCAACGTAAGTGCCGGCACATCAGACTTCGCAATGGTCGTAGTAGATCACGATCTCGGCGTTCACCGTGAGATCGACATGGTCACGACACCTGCAGGCGCACCCGTCGCAATGGTCCACTGCAATAACTGCACTTCAGACATCAACGCATGGGTAAGTCTTTTCGATCAGTTCGCAACATTATTCGGTGTTGAGATCTCGAAAAATGACCTCTACACAAAGCTTTTCCAGGTTGCACTCGAAGGCGATCCTGACTGCGGCGGACTCCTCTCTTACAACTACTTCTCAGGTGAAGGCGTTACTGATCTGGACGAAGGCCGTCCTCTTTTCGCAAGGACTCCCAACTGTTCATTCACTCTCGCAAACTTCATGAGAACACACCTCTTATCAGCTCTTGCAACTCTGAAGATCGGTATGGATATCCTTCAGGGCGCAGAGAACGTAAGGATCGACAAGCTCTACGGCCACGGCGGTTTCTTCAAGACACCCGAAGTCGGTCAGAAGATGCTGAGCGCAGCTGTAGCAGCACCCGTTTCCGTCATGGAAACTGCAGGCGAAGGCGGACCTTACGGAATGGCTCTTCTGGTCGCTTACATGATCAATAAAGAAGAAGGCGAATCACTGCCCGATTATCTCGACAACAAGGTTTTCGCCGGCGCAAAGAGCGTAAGCGTCATGGCAGATGCTTCCGACGTAGAAGGCTTTGCTTCATTCCTCGAAAAGTACAAGAATGCACTGCCTGTTGAAAGAGAGGCTACGGAGGTAATCTGATGTTAGAAGATCTTAAGCAGAAAGTTCTGGAGGCTAATCTCCTCCTCCCCAAATACGGACTTGTCACTTTCACATGGGGCAACGTATCAGGCATCGACCGCGAATCAGGCCTCGTCGTTATCAAGCCCTCCGGCGTCGAATACAATGTCATGAAGGCTGAAGACATGGTCGTCGTAGATCTCGACGGCAAGGTAGTTGAAGGCAAGTGGAAGCCTTCCTCCGACACGCCCACACACGTCGTGCTCTACAGGGCATTCCCCAACATCGGCGGCGTCGTACACACCCACTCCCGTTGGGCAGTAAGCTTTGCCCAGGCTGGCAGAGCGATCCCTGCAATGGGAACTACACAGGGCGATTACTTCTATGGTGATATCCCCTGCACACGCCCCATGACCGATGAAGAGATCAAAGGCGATTATGAGAAAGAGACAGGCAACGTCATCGTCGAGACATTCAAGGATAAAGATCCGGATGCAATTCCCGCAGTAAACGTTTTCTCACACGGACCTTTTACATGGGGAACCGATCCGTTCAACGCCGTACATAATGCTGTCGTAATGGAAGAAGTCGCATTCATGGATTTCCATGCGCTCATGCTCAATCCCGATCAGGGAAGGATGCAGCAGACGCTTCTCGATAAGCACTATCTCAGAAAGCACGGCGCAAACGCCTACTATGGTCAGGGCTGACCTGTAGGCACACTAAAACAGACTAACGGCATCATATCGTTTGCTTCTTGTTAGTAAGAAGGGGGTGGATCAAAATACCCCCTTTTTACTTTGGAGTGTATTTATTTGAAGTGCACGCTGTGCGTAAATCCGAACCCTTTTCATGCGATTTGGGTTCGTTTTCGCGCACTCACCAGATCAGTCGCAGGTATAGCCCGGCTTCTTATAAAGCGAAGCCTCATCAGAGGCGATCTGCGGATCGAAGACCTTGGCTTTCCAGTCTTCCTTTTCGATCTCCTTGATCGCTACGGAAACGCTGGACGCGTCGCAGCCCATGGTCTCAGTGATGGCCTTCGTGACTTCTTCGGCGCATCTTATCTTCTGTTCTTCCGATCTTCCCGGATAGCATTTGATCTCTACGTGCGGCATTTACTATTCCTCCAATGAATTCTTTAGACTGTTCGGAACTCCCCTGGGACCACGCACGGCATAAATGCCGAACTCGTCATTGAGCCTCGCGAACGTGAATTGGTCTTTCTCATATTTTCTTTGCAGCTTGATCTTCATGAGCGCCGTGATCGTCAGGTTATCGTCCTGATAGAAGTAAGGAATGTCGGTCTCTGTCACCCTGCACTTGTAGAGGATGGCCGACACCGGCGCGCCGACATAAAGGTAAACGGTATCGCCTGTCTTGATCCCTGCCCCCTGCTTCCAGTCGATCTCATCGGCTTCTTCGAAAGCCGCAATGACGTCGTAGTATTTCGGATTGGACGGAATTATCCAGTCCTTGGGCGGCCTTTCCGCTTTCTTCTTTTTCGCGGAAGCGGTGATACGGTAACTTATGTCGATAAGATCGAAAACATTTCCCTCCGGCACCGTCCCGTCCAGAAGCACGGTGATCCAGTGCTGCTTGTTCATGTGATAAGCCGGAATTATTCCGTCCTGTCTGACAAGCATGTCGCGGAAAAACGGGTCATCGACTTTCAGGTTGATCACAGGGATGCGCTCTTTCGTATCCGCCCCGACCTTATCGCCGCGGACGTCCATCACAAGCGCGAACCACTTCCTGTTGTCCTCATGCCTGAAGACAGCGTTGTCATCGTACTTCGCCCACGGATATTCGGGTGAAACATTGTATTTCTTCCTGATGTACGAAAATACTATTTCTTTCATGGGTTTATTCTAACACAGGCGCGGCGCATGCTTTTCGCCGCTTTGAATAATGTACTTGGCTCTTTTCAAATTTATAGTTGACAAACGTATGTTCTAGTTATAAGATATGCGCAGAACATTTGTTTGTCTCAGAAGGAGTCTGTACGATGTCAGAGTTGATGGAAGTCTTTGCTGCATATAAGAAGTTGTCCGTCACTGATCGTATTGTGTTCTATACTACCCTTTCAAACAATGTGAATGTCAAAGAGGATAATCTTCAGGACTTTCTAATCGAAACACGTATTGCTGACGGTAATACATGTATCTATTGCGAAGGTTCTCGTGTTGTTAAGAACGGAAAACGTAAAGACGGTGT
>JHXJ01000011.1 GCA_000621765.1 Ruminococcaceae bacterium AB4001 | reverse complement strand
GAGAACCTTCGCAATAGATACATGTATTACCGTCAGCAATACGTGTTTCGATTAGAAAGTCCTGAAGATTATCCTCTTTGACATTCACATTGTTTGAAAGGGTAGTATAGAACACAATACGATCAGTGACGGACAACTTCTTATATGCAGCAAAGACTTCCATCAACTCTGACATCGTACAGACTCCTTCTGAGACAAACAAATGTTCTGCGCATATCTTATAACTAGAACATACGTTTGTCAACTATAAATTTGAAAAGAGCCTTTGACATTACTCCAAATAACAGGTATGTGTTTCTTAAGAGCAACGCTTCTTATACAATGATGACCACTACAATGTCTTTTGAGTTTGCTACTCCGGAAGAGATGCCCCCGCTTTACATTTGAAGTATATATTTAAGTACTGTGCTTCTTTCTGACAACGAAAGCCACGACAACGCATGCAGCTACAACAATTGCAGCGACGATTCCGATGCAGATATTCCTGTCTGCTGTCTTATACTTCGAAATGGTGATGTCGAGCGTCACGATGCCGCTTGCCAGATCCGTCTTAAAGCTGCCGTTACACTGTTCGGAAAAGACCAGGATCATGTAGTTTCCAGGCGTCAGTTCTGCCGGGACATTGAATGCGGCTTTTCCTGAATCAGCAGCGCCGGCAGAGGTATTATCAACGATATTTCCATAGTAAAGAATGTTGCCTCCAGCATCTTCGATCATCGCCGAGATATATTCGTTCTCACCTGTCGCAGCACCCTCGTATTTGAGCACTACCGCTCCGTCTTGGAGTATCGTTTTCGAGCCTGAAACGGAAGCTGCGAATACAGGTCTTGTATCGTCTTTTATAGTGAGTTTCCAATCACTGCCGGTATAAGAACCAACTTCCCTCATTGCGTCTGGTCCGGGCACGCCTGAAGTTTTGCCGCCATCAGCTGATGATGTGAAAAGCACTTTTGACGTGTCGATATTCATCGCAGGCCGCACTGCGAAAATGAAGTTATTCACGCTGCCGCCTCTTACGAAAACGTTGCCGGCATTATATACGTTCGCCGCATTTTTAGGGTCGCCGGGGGTCCTGAGCCACCACGCGCCTGACATATCTGCGCCAGTCAGGGCGCCCTTGCTCTTGGTGTATTCGGTGTTAAGCGTGATGCGCGGGCCGCCCTTGTCCTTCCACTCAGTTGTGAATCCCAGGTCGGGATCGATTACTTCATAAATGGATAAAAGATAAACCCTGTCATAGGTATTGGCACCTGCTTCAGAGCCCTTCGCGCCATCCTCGTTTACGACGAGTGATTCAAGGACTGCGCCCTGCTCCTGTGACGTGAAAGCATTATCAAAGAATGTGCTGTTGAGCCACTTCCTCAAGGAACATTCTTCCCAGGTGACAGTTTCAACCGATTTATTATATTCGACGCAATCAAGGTTCTGATCTGACACAACGAAGAGGCTGCCGTCGTTTGCGAGAACTCTCCACTTGACGGGCTCCCTGTTGCTGTCTGTCGCATCTTCACTCTTAACGGACTGCCAGTAGTTTCCGAAATAGATATTGTTTTCCATCGCGCCAGAAATATGGGCCGTTCCGCTCCTGATCTCTTTGGCGGATTTGTCATTAATATCGGATTCTGCGCGGAGAGTGTTTTGGAATGCCGAAAACGACAGTAATCCTGCCATCAAGATTGCAGCCATGCTCACAAATGCTTTGCGCAAATTCATATCAGATCTCCCCATTATCCAAGTGCAAAGGAAGACATCGAATATCCATCAGAATCAGTCTCTTTGCGATATGGTATTTTAACATAATATATGGAATAATCGGGATTTAAAGGTCCATTTTACTTCTCTTATAAAGAGTGAGAAACTTTAATCTTAGAAAGATGTTTTGTGGCTGCATATTAAAAGCAATGTAGAGGAAAGAATCAGATGAGTGTTACAGAAGAACCCAAATTCATAAAAAACAACACTATAACCAAAGAAGAGTTTATAGCTCAGTTTGAAGATAAAAGCATAGAGATCGTCGTCGAAGGAAGGTATTGCTGGCATAAGGGCAACGGACCTTTTCCGCGTTTCGGGAAGGAGTCGCTTGCCAGTTTCAATTATGGAGCGCCGTGGCTTAATGACCCGGAAGGAGTTGTTGGAGAATACGGTGATGTCTTCTGGTTTTGTAAGAAGAGTATGTTCGGTTATCCATATAAACCTGAGTTCAAGACCGGTAAGATATATCGCCTGCGTGTAAGACCCGCACGCGTTAGAGTCAGGCCTAATTACCGCTACTTCTTTCTTGAAGAGGTACTCGAAATAGATGTTGATATAAGCGGAGACGGTACAATCTATCAGAATGCGCTCGAGAAGTACTATAAGGATACCGAAACAACGGCTCAGGAGATATCAGTAATCCTCAGAAAGGATGTCGATCTCAGCAATTACAAATCGGGTAAGCCATATTTAATCTGCCATTGTTTAAGATCTTTCAATGTTATCCGTTATGCCGAATCAGGCAAAGCAAGGATGATCGACGGGCTTCTTGAGATACCATATGATAAGTGGAACTTTAATTCTAATCTTAATCTGAAACTTAAGGCAGGAAGTATCATAAGGATCACTGCAAGGAAACGCACCTCTGATAATTCTCTAAATACCTACATACTTGATAAACTTCTTGAGGTAGATGTTAATGACGATGAGCTTAAGAAACTGAACGAGGAAGTACTTACTCCGGGCAAGTGGCATATCGAAGGCGAAGACGATTTTGACGTAAAGGATGGCGAAGCAACAGGATTAATCCTCTGGGATTCCTCTGATAACAATACAGAAGTTGACGTAACACTCGCATGCGATCCTGATAATCTGAAGTCTGCGTCTCTTTCAACAAAACACTTTAGCAAGATCCTTAAGGACAAAGAAACTTTTGAACAGGCTGTGTTTGAAACAGTTGTGAATGCCCTTGAGGATGAAGATGGTATGATCACAACATGGGAAGGTGAATCAGAGGGCGATGTAAGGCTTACTAAGGAAGAGTGTAAAAACAGGCTTAGTATCATTAGCATATCGCTTTCATCTGATGGTTCAGGCTCAGTCTTGGTCGGCCTTGATGAGATGTTTACAGATCACGCTTACAATGTGGATATATGTTCTGACGGGACATATGAACCTCATGGATTGATTGGATGAGAGATTATTTAGAATGAAAAGCAAAGAAGAAATAATAAGAAGATCGGATTAATTCTTTCTTTCACAGAGATCTTACTTTTAATTATCGCTATCGCTGATTTTTTAAACCGGATGCAAAATTATAATCCTTTTGAATAAGACATAACTAAATAAGCTCCTGATAATTCAGGAGCCTATTTTTTTCGGGAGTTCTTAATGGGATGATATAATTACCTTAACTGAGGGAAACCTTAATACAAAAACCAGACTTTCATTTGCACGGGGAATAATATGGAACAAACATGCAAGAGCTTTTTGATAAGAAAAGCCACGATTGAAGATATTTCCAGGATTGCCGAAATCCTGGTTTTTGTTAAACGGATGAATTATCGTGTTATTTTCAGGAACGATGCCGTCTCCTTTGGAGAGATCCAGGTAATCCCGGTAGCAGAGAAGTATTCCAGACCGGAGATCCTTGAAAACATCTGGGTTTATGAAGCTGAGGGCATCATTAAAGGCCTTATCCGAATAGCCGGAAAAGAAATAGCCGAATTATATGTGGAGCACTTCTTTCAGGGCCAGGGCATTGGCGAGGAACTGATTGAATTTGCCATAAAGGAATATGACGTCAAATTCTTGTGGGTTTTGGAAAAGAACACGAATGCAATAAGGTTCTATGAGGCTCACGGATTTCATATTACCGGAAACAAGAAACTTGAAGAAGGCACTCCAGAGTACAAAGTGATGATGTCCCGGGGCGAATAATAAAATGGTTTTTGACGGAACTGAGATATTGATCGGAAAAGGTGCGCAGGCTGAAGTGTTTCTGTACAAAGGCTTTGCGTACAAAGTTTATATGAAGACTTATCCTGCCGAATGGATCAGCTTTGAGAAAAAGCAGCAGCGCGAAGTAAACAAAGCCGGGCTCTCCCCTGTGCGGTATTACGATACGGACGATTCCCATATCATCCGGATGGATTACATTGACGGCGTCATGCTCGAAAAAATAATCAATGACTGCGCATCAGGCAAAAAAGTTGATGAGATCTCTGACGTTCCAGACGGCTTCAGGATGCTTTCGAAAGCATTTAATTTCATTCACAAGGCAGATATCAGTGAAATGGACATTCCACACTTTTCTGAAACTGCCGCTATGGGTTTAAGTAAAGAACAAGGCGAAAAGATAATCCCCGTCATAGAGAGGATATCTGCAAAATCAGGCGAATGTCTGTGCCATCTCGACATGCATTTCATGAATATAATGATTCCCAAAGATAAGAGCGGATTTACGATCATCGACTGGATGAATGCCAGGATCGCGCCGCCTGTCTTTGACTATGCACGCACTTATGTGATATTAAAGGAATTCTCGAAGGAGGCATTGGGCCTTTATGAGACGACAGTTCTGCCGGATCTGAAGGAACTACGCATTTCGGAGCCTGATTTCATTGATGCGGTCGAAGTATGTTCAATCGTGAGAGCACGCGAAAAGGCATGATGCGGAAAACGGAAAAACATATTGCGAATTAATGGAAGAATAATTGATATATGCTGGTAAAAGAAGTGTCGGATTAGTCCTCTTCCCCTCGACAGATACATCAGGTTCTTTATTGGGATGATATAATTACCTTATCTGAAGGAAACAATTGAATCTAATAGAGATATCTGTTTTGTATTACGGAGAAAGGAATATACTTTGGAATCTTATCTGTTTGCATTAGCATTTATTCTATTAATCGTGATAACCATAGTAGGCAGACTGATGCTTTCCAAAAAGCATCCTCCGTATGTCCGGGAGAATAATGACAATTGCGATTCGATTTCCGTTTTTGTCTGGTCTAACAAAATGCGTTCTCTTCCATGGACTTATAACGAATATGTCTTCGTTAAACGGGATAATGGCAAATACAGAATGAAATATAAGCTTTTTGATTGGTTTTACTTAGTATTTCCGACAATACTGACTTCATATGCGCTGTTCATTCTTTATTGTTTTAGAGAGGAGTTTGTAAAACATCCGGAAGCAATTCCAGCCTTAGTAAGTTTTGTATTATGGTTGTTTTTTATGTTAGCTTTTGCTAATTATCCGAAGTTAGAAGCAAGGATCTGTTTTAGAAAGCACATAGATAACTGAGGGTATCGTTCTTTTTGTATGCGTGGATTGAAGAACACTATATTTCACGGTTAGTAAATTCATTGGTGGAAAAGGCAATGAGAAAGGAACAGATGTGATATATAAAACCGTTACAGGAGGCATCTATCGTGGGAGATAGCAGATCTGTTTCTTACTCGAATGAAGAAAAAGAGATAGTCAGACAGGGGATCGACGCAATCCGCTGTGTTTTAACAGGAGATGACGAAGCTGCAAAACTCAGACTTTTGTTTTGTCTCGACTGGTTTATGGATCCCTATTATGGACAGGATATTTCAGACATAAAAGATGAGCTGATAATCCTGCTGCAGGAAGTAGTAGTATCTGATAAATCCCGGTATGTTAAGGAAGATGCTCTGGAATTGTTAAGTACTTATGTGGATGGACCTTTTACAA
Source organism: Ruminococcaceae bacterium AB4001 (assembly GCA_000621765.1). Taxonomy (GTDB): domain Bacteria; phylum Bacillota; class Clostridia; order Saccharofermentanales; family Saccharofermentanaceae; genus Saccharofermentans. The sequence continues at coordinate 116,210 of JHXJ01000011.1, read as the reverse complement.
TACTTGAAGAGAACATCGGGAGTTTTGATGAAAAGCTGCTTCCCCAAGTTGAATATACGGTAAATTATTACAAAATCGAGCTTATAACGCCTGTCATGATAGATGAATGTAATCGTATATATATGGAAAACAAGAGTAAATTTCCGGACATTTCTGACCGTTATTGGGTATTGTACGACAGAGATTTGACGAAGGAATCAGAAAAACCGAATATAGAAATGTCTTGGTTGTTTGAAAAGGGCGAATTGCTTGACGGTTTGCAATATCAGGGAAGTATCTTTTCGCAGACGAATGAGAAAGGTTTTTTCCTAAGACCTGAAATACACTTCAACATTAACCTAAAAGAAGGGAAAGCTCTTATTGCATACTATTTTGGCAAGAGGTTTGCCCGATGCCTGGAGTATGATCTGACTTGTGTTGACGGAAAGTACAGTTTAAGCAATGAGATTGACGTGTGGGTAAGTTAAGAATTTTCTCCATATTAAATCCACAGAATCAGAATATAATGCCTGTTATGAAAAAGATATTGGTCGTAGAAGATGAGCAGGAGATCAGAGTACTCCTTAATAACTTTCTTACGCATGAAGGCTTTGAAGTCAGTCTTGCTAAGGATGGTGTTGAAGCTATCTCGATGTTTGCAAAGGCTCATTTTGATCTCGTGCTGCTGGATGTCATGATCCCAAAGATCGACGGTTTCGGCGTTTGTGAAGTCATTAAGAGGCAGTCCGATGTGCCTGTAATGTTCCTTTCTGCCTTAAATGATGACAAATCGCAGATAAAGGGCTATGACCTCATGGCAGATGACTACGTTACGAAGCCTTTTTCGATGCCGATCCTGATACGCAAGATCAATGCTCTTTTAAGGCGCAATGATACAGCTGACAACAGAAAAGATCCTATTCTGGTATGCGGAGATATCCTGCTTAATAACGATACTATGGAAGTTACAGTGGCAGGGAAAAAGATCGATCTTACCACGCGTGAATTCGACCTCCTTTACACTCTCGCCAAGAATCCGGGCCGGATCTACAGCAGAGAGATGCTCCTTGATCTTTTGTGGGATTACGATTCTCTCGTAGATGAGCGCATAGTTGACAGCCACATCAAGAATCTCCGTCATAAGCTGGGCGGGGATTATATTGAGACTGTGAGAGGAAGAGGATATAAGATTGGCCGGAAAGATATTTAACAGATTATCAGTTAAGGTCTTCCTTATTTCTTTTATTGTCCAGATATTATCGGGCTTTCTGATCTGTCTGGTCCTTTATATGCAGACTCCCGAGATGATCTATTCACCCAAGGACGAACTTGATGATCTGGTCCAGATCCTTTCCGAGACCCAGCGTTCCGAGGCAGATGCGGTCATTGATGATTTCATAAGCAGGACCGGAATGCAGCTGGTCTTTTTTGATGCGTCAAATTTCAAATCCCACCAGTACAACATGCCTCTGGATAATGTCGGAACTCTTACCGTCAAAACAATGCAGGACTATCTCGCACTGATGGGTGAAGATAATAACGAGATGGGAACGTACGGCGTCAGCATCAAAGATGATCCGACCGTTTATATAATGCAGTATTTCGACACCGGTGATCATTATAATCTCATACCGCGTGCACTGCACAAGAGCCTGCCTCTTATGATAGTTGTTGTAGTCTCTTTATCACTTGTAAGTTCTGCTATCTATACCCTGCTGTTTGCACGTCCGGTACGTCAATTGAGCACGGTATCAAAGAAGATGGCATCAATGGATTTCACGGCAAAGTGTGATACCAGGAGAGGCGATGAGATCGGCGACCTCGCAAGGAACCTCAACACACTCTCTTCCGAACTGGACAGCAAGATAAAAGAACTGGAAGATGAGATCACCCGCGTCAGGGAGATGGAGAGTCAGAAAGAAGTTTTCTTTGCTGCTGCATCTCATGAACTAAAGACTCCCATTACAGTCCTTGAAGGACATATCCGCGGAATGATCGAAGGCATAGGTCCTTATGAAGATCACGATGAATACCTGGAGCGGTCTCTACGTACTGTTAAGCGCATGGAGTCTCTCATTAATGAGATCCTGACTGCCTCGAAAACACAGTCAACAGACGATATCGTGATGTCTTCTGTTGATATGGCTGAAATAATAAATAAGAAACTTGAAGAAACAGAAGATTTATTCTCGATAAGAATTATCACCATTAAGAAAAACATTGGCAGCGGGCTGATGTTCGAAGGCAACCAGGAACTCACATCTCTTGCGGTAGGAGCATTCATCAGCAATGCTGTTTTCTATTCCGTTGAAGGTGCTGTCATTAATATTGAATCTGTCCGTGAAAACGGAAAGATAATCACAAGGATCCTGAACAATGGTGCGCATATTGATGACAAGGACCTCCCTCACCTTTTCGAGCCTTTCTACAGGTCCGATTCATCAAGAAGCAGCAGAAACGGCGGCAGTGGTCTGGGGCTTTATATTGCCAATCTTGTAATTACAAAGCAGCATGGTACTGCTGTTCTTAAGAATGAGAAAGATGCCGTTCTCGCAGAGATCATTCTGCCCTCCATATAGAATCCATACAGGATTCCTATTCAGTTCTTGAACATCTGATAATCTCCATGGTAACAAACCCAAAGGAGATAAAAAGATGAATGGGAAAATGAAAAGGATTCTGGCATCACTGATCCTTACAGCAACTTCAGTATGCAGTCTTGCCGGATGCACTATATCACTTGAAAACAGTGCGGAAAAGAAACTCGTAAATCACATGACAGAGGCAGAATTGGAAAGGTCAGAAAAGACGGAATTCCAACTTTTAAACAAGCCATGGGAAACAGAAAAATCAGCAGAAGCAAAAGACTTCAGTTACTTAAATGACAGGATATGTCTTGTTCCGGAAATAGGTGCGATCGTACATGGCGAGCCGGTATTTAATGCCCTCCCTCCCGAAGATTACGATGGCGGTCCGGGAAACGTAAACTTCAATGAGTACGATGTTTCAACCGGTAACAGCACATTGGTAGAACTTGTTTTCGAGGACTTCGAAGATCTGAAAAAACAGCTAAGGGAAAGATACGATGCCCTGATCAAATCAGGATACCCGTCTGTTCCTGCAAATCAGGAATATAGTGATCTGATCAAACTCTATGATGCAGTGATTGCAGGAAATATAGAGATCATAGACCATGAATTACTCGATGAATACATGGATTACTATTACAGCCAGGGCGGCAATTCTGAAGACGAATCAATGTATTGGCAGATGGACGATGCCAAGGTCGCTGCGATCAAAGACAGCATTACCGAATACCACTTCTACGATGAAGAACTTGATATGGGTTTTACGGTACATGTAACCGTTCCGCCTTCTTATGAAGAAAAGAATTCCTATCCTGCATTTGTTATGACAGATGCTGTATGGAGATTTAATGATGTCACCTTTCTTTACGAAGAGATGCAGTCCGGCAAGGCCGATCCCCAGATACTCATAACGATCGGTTTTGAATACGATGTTGACGGTTGGGACAATGGAATCAGGAGCAATATCCTGTGCGACCACAAAAAAGAGTTTCTCGACTTTATAATAGATAACCTTATGCCTTATCTCGGTGAAACATATAATTTTTACTACGGGAAATCCACTTTGTTCGGACATTCACAGGGAGGCGTATTCACGCACTATGCGGCATTCAATTTTGATCTCTATGAAAACCGTCCCTTTGCGAATTACATCATCGGCAGTCCCACCTTCTGGACTCCCTATTTCACTGAAGTTCCGGGTTATGAGGAGTATTCAGATGAGTACGGTTATTTCGACCGCAACAAAACCTATGACAAAAACCTCTTCATAACTGCAGGTGATATGGAAGACGAAGATTATGCGGAATACTATGGCGACAACGATTCAACTCTTGAAGGTGTTGAACATCTGAAGGAGCGGTTGACGGGACATGGCGTCACTTCATTTCAGGTGAAGCTTTATAACAGCCACCACTATCAGTACGTTCCTGAAATGCTGGCCGAATACATCTGCACGAAAGCATCATAAAAACACTTTGAAGGCTCCTGGTAATTCAGTAGCTTTCTTTTTCAGGAAGTTATTTGCCGGAATGGTATAATTCCTTTATCTGAGGAAGCCATGAATCGTTATATTTCGATTCAGACGCTGTCCATCTCGAAAGGCAGGGACAAGATCATGAACGAGAACATCACCAGGAGAAATGAACTTCTTGCACAGAAGACCATTAACGGACTTAAGTCACGCAACATGGAAGGTTACTACGCTGCAAGCAAAGAAGAAGCGCTAAAGATCGCGCTTGAACTGATCCCTGAAGGCAGCTCCGTCACTATGGGCGGCGGCATGAGCGTTCATGAGATCGGACTTTCCGATGCACTCAAAAACGGTGAGTATAATTTCATCGACCGCGATGCATACGAAGATAAAAGAAAAGCCATGCTCATGGCTTACGATGCAGACTTCTTCCTCTCTAGTGCAAATGCCATGACCGACGACGGCATTCTCGTTAATGTCGACGGAAATTCCAACCGCGTTTCCGCCATCTGCCAGGGACCTAAGCAGGTAATCTTCATTGTCGGAATGAATAAAGTCTGCAGTGACCTTGATGCTGCGATGAAGCGCGCAAGAAACGTTGCCGCACCGATCAATGCCCAGCGTTTCGGACTTGATACACCGTGCTCGAAAACAGGCAAATGCTTCGACTGCAAATCGCCTGACACGATCTGCTGCCAGATCCTCATCACACGTTTCTCCAGACACAAGGGAAGGATCCACGTCATCCTCGTAAACGATGAATTGGGATTTTGATAAAAAACCAGAGCAGAAAATTATAGAAAGCGGAATGAGAAATAATGCTGACAAAAGCTGAAATAACAGAATTCCTTAAAACGAATGGCATCAAGCGCGATGACAAAGTCGTGGTGCACGCATCTCTCAGATCTGCAGGTCCCATCGAAAACGGGGCTGACGGACTTATTGATGCCATGATCAGTTATTTGGACAGAGGCCTGCTGCTTATCCCGACGCATTCCGTTGTAGCATTCGGTCCGGACGCGGCTGCCAATACCTGCATTTCAGAATACTATCCGAACTATAAAGAAGCTTTTGAATATACCGGTGCCGTAACGTATGGCAAACTCGGAAACAGTACGGTTTACGTCTGTGATGCCAGGAAAATGACAGATACAGTTAAGACTCTTTGGGAAAAGGCTGACCATGATCTCTGTATAAAGCAGGAATCCATTCCCCGTGAATACTATCTTCGTTGATATACGCTTAATCGCATTGATAAGGACAGGGTTAATCCATGTTAGAGCAATTTTCGAGAACTGAATTACTATTAGGAAAAGAAGCATTGGAGCGTTTGGCAGGATGCCGCGTGGCCGTATTCGGAATCGGCGGCGTAGGAGGATATGTCTGTGAAGCGCTGGCAAGAAGCGGCGTCGGCGCCTTGGATCTGATAGATGATGACAAGGTCTGCTTATCGAATATTAACAGGCAGATCATAGCTACCGGAAAAACCGTCGGTCAATATAAGGTTGACGTCATGAAAGAACGCATCCTGGATATCAATCCGGAAGCTGAAGTGAATACATATAAATGCTTTTTCCTTCCCGAAAACGCATCGGATTTCCCGTTCGATAAATACGATTATGTGGTCGATGCGATCGATACTGTTACAGCTAAGATCGAACTGGTTATGCAGTGTCAGAAGACAGGCATACCGATTATGAGTTCAATGGGTGCCGGGAATAAACTTGATCCTACCAGGTTCCGCGTTGCGGACATATATAAGACCAGTGTCGATCCTCTTGCGAAAGTAATGCGCCGGGAACTGAAAAAGAGAGGCGTTAAGAAACTTAAAGTCGTTTATTCAGAAGAGGAACCGATTACTCCGGTTAACAGTAATGCCGGTATTCAGAACGACGTTGGCTCGGACCGTCCGGGAAGCAAGCGCAGAAGCACACCCGGCAGTACAGCCTTTGTACCTTCTGTAGCAGGGCTGATAATCGCAGGAGAAGTGATTAAGGATCTTACAAACACTACAGTGTGAACGGCTGAACAGGGCAGCATTCTGCGCGGTATGAAGATAGTCGGAAACAATTAATCAGCCACGTTCGCTCTGATATGTTTTCTTCCTGTCCTTAATGATCGTTATAACCTGGTCTAAGTCCTTCTGCCCTGCAAAATATGCCTGCATCTCTTCTAAGATGATCCTCTCTACAACGGGATCTATCGTATATAATCCTGAGCAGGATCTGATTATGGCTTTATAAGACTCAGCCGTCTCATCCACGTCCACGTAATCAGTCCGGTAACCCATGTCATTCACCTTCTCTTCATCGAAATATGCCAGATATCTGCTGACCTGGTCGTTATAGAAATAGATTTCTTTGGAGATGTAAAGTCCAAGCGCATTTTCCGTTACCGGATTCAGGTCATTTATATCATAAAGATTCTGAATCTCATCGCTTAACAGGAAGCTTATTACTTCCTTGCAGGCATCAATGTTACTGCTGTCCGAAGTAACGGCGATTGATTCGCCGACAGAAAAGCGGAGACCGGTACGGTCAGAAGACGGAAGTCCGAGCAATGCCTTCCCTTTTATATTTCCGTTACACCGGTCCATGAAGACGGAAATGTCCTGACCCGGACTGAAGATCATATCCTTGTACTCGATACTGTCAACCACTACTCCTATATTGTCAGGGTCATAAACAACCGACGTATAAAAATCATTCTTGGCATACGCCGCAAGCTCAGCGAAGGCTTCTGAATCAAGATCCAGGTCACGGCCGTAATACTTCATGCATGCGTCCATAAAAGTACTTTGGTCATAACCCAGAGGATCATCACCGTTGCAGGCTTCTGATACCAGACTCTTGTATTCGTCAAAACTAAGTCCGGTTGTTCCGTCCGGGATCTTATCTTTATTAATTATTAAGCCTGTGGGAGCGAACGAAAGCGGAATATGGTAAAGCTTTCCTTCCGGTGTTTTCAATGCGTCAAATACGCCTCCGATAACATCTGCCGGCAGTTCGAGATCAGACAGATCCTGAAGATATTCATCACTGTAAAGCTGCTCAACGCCTGACATATTGAAGATCATATCAGGTCCCGTTCCATTGCGGATATCAGCAATAAGCTGGTCGTAATAAGCATCCGTACTCTCTGTCTGAGTGCCGATACTGCCGGCCTGCTGACGTCTGATATCGTACCGCTTATCGATCACAATAAGATGCGTATCACTGGAATCATTAAACCTGCAGATTCCTTCTGACATTGCATAAGAGAGTTCCCCAAAAGACGCTATCTTAATGATTTCTTTTCCGACATTCGGATTGGAATCACACTTGTTCAGGATGTATATATGAAGATTGCTCTTTACCATCCTGTCTGAGCTGAATGAGGACCTGCTCGACAGAATGATTCTTCCGGAAGAAACATCGTTTACATCGATAAAAGAACTCATATATCTGTTCAGATTACAGTTATTGATGTCAAAATATGTCTCGATCTTCTGTTCTTTTATGTCTATGACATCGACTCCTTTGCCGCTGGTGATAATATTGCCTACTCCCTCGATATAACTTCCCCCAAAGAAACGTGACGATTCGACAAACTCATTACCTTCGCGTACTTCAGTTATCGTTTTATTGATCAGATCCAGATCGAAATAATGTACCTTTAATCCGCCTGAGCCTAAACAGATCAGGGCTTTATTGTCTTCTTTCTTAAAGATCAGATCACAGACCATAAGATTAAAGCCCGGAAACTCTTCGCTCATATCTATTGTTTTCGGCTGTCCTTCGGTATCAGTAACTGTGATGCTGATATAAGTACCCTTTTTACCAAGCTGCTGCTCGACTTTCACGATGCAGCCGTCAATGACGCAATACTTCACGTTTGGATCGACTATCGGAATATCACCGTCGTTCGTCGTCTCTATTATGGTTCCGTCAGAAGTATCGTATTTAATCGTGTGATACTCTGTGTTGTATTTATCATCTTCATCATCAAAAGCGATATTTATATACTCCCCGTCATAATTAACGACTCTGACATAACGTGTCATGCCGCTTGGAATGGGAAACCTGTCTGCCAGGAGTTCTTCTACCCTGTTACTGGATATAACATTTCCGTTCATATCGTAAGTGAGAAGATGAAACTCTTCCCTGTCCTGCTGCAGTGTGTCTCTGTCACCCTGGCGCTCGGCATACACCTTCACGTAGATCTTATCGTCTTTTATTCCGAGCAGACCATACTCACAGAACTGATAAGCATCTTCGTCAAAATCCTGAACTACATCAATGCTCTTTACATCAAACCACGGCATATCTTCCGTCACTTTTTGCGAAGTCACGGATTTTTTGGAACAGCCGGAAACATATACTGCCGGTACCAATACAGTCAAAGCCAGAAAAGCGGTGATGATACGCTTACCGAAAAATGATTTCATCTTTTTATCCCCAATCATTACGATAGCCCTATGATACTGTATTCCCGGCCTGAAATCATTTGACCTGTTAGGCAGATATAAATGAAATTCACAGGGACCGTCATGATATAATTACCGCAACGGTAAATAAACTAATCGGATCGAGGTCACGAAAATGGGTATACTGGGAAAACTGTTTAATAACAAAGAGGATAACAATCCCGTTCAGAATCCGTCCGGAGGCACATACATAGTCGAGGATACCTTCAAACTGAATGATCCTAATGACCTGGTTGTCGTAGGTCAGATCAAGGGAACTGTCAGAGACACTGATAAGGTCTATATTGAAGGTGCTAATGAAAATTCTCTGATTTCAATTATTGAGTTGGATATATTCAGGACCAAAGTAGAGTCTGCAACGGATACTACAGTTGCCCTGGTTCTTGAAAACGGCAATCAATACGGGATTACAAAAGGCACTGTCCTTCATGTAAAAGCATAAATGGTTGCGCTGATCATCATGTATGTGAAGAAGTTAAATATCCTTCTGTTGCGTAAGATCTTATATTATCTGATCTTTACCGGTGTGCTCGGAATCGCGCTTTTCCCGTTCAATCGTGAGTGGTGTATTTCATAATCGCGTTTTTGATATTCGATTGGCAGTGGTTTAACAATACTTTCTTCATTTGGGAAAGTCTTTTTATCTATCTTCTCCTTATAGAGTTGTGGCCGGAAAAAGAATAACAGCGAAGACATTGGATTTAGTGGAGGCAAAACATGGAAGAGAAAAATGATTCAATAATCATTAAATTGGCTGAAACTGATGAAGAATTGTGCGGAAGGGGCTACGTTCACTGTACTGCGTGGCAGGAAGCCTATAGAGGCATTGTATGTGACAGATATCTTGATACGATGACCGTTGAGGCCACAACAGCACGTGCCAGGAATTTCCCTGATAATACTCTAGTAGCTAAGGATGGAGATAAAGTCGTAGGATTTGCGGTTTACAGTCCATCGAGAGATGAAGATCTGCCGGATGCCGGAGAGGTTGACGCAATCTATGTCCTCTCAGAATACTATGGCCGGAAAGTCGGATACAGATTGATGAATGAAGCAATTTCCAGACTTAGTGAATACAACACTATATTCGTGTGGGTGTTTGAGAAAAATGAAAGGGCTATCAGCTTCTACCACAAATATGGTTTTGAATTTGACGGAAGCAAAAAGGAATGGACTCTTGGCACGCCGGTTTCAATAGTCAGAATGGTAATGAAGAGAGCGTAAACTTTTAGAAAGTGGAATGGAAACAAAAATGAATGTAATCATTACAAGTTCACTTGGCGGAGCAGTCCGGGAGAACGGAAGAAGAGTGCCGTCTGTTTTAATCGAACAGAACGGACTTCTGGACAGGATCAGATCTTTATGGCCGGACAATGCCAGGGTTCTGATGATATGTGCTTCACCTTATGATCACGAAAAGAATGATGCAGTTGCTGAGTGTTTTAAACATTCTCTGCCAATGAGCGGACTGAACTGTTGCTCCCTTGAGATGTGTGATGACAGAAATGAAGACATAGCAGATGATCTGAGGCTGAAGGATGTCATCATACTGACCGGAGGACATGTTCCTACACAAAATCAGTTTTTCGCGAAAATAGCATTAAAAGGAAAACTTCAGAGTTTTACAGGTTTGGTTATAGCATGGAGCGCCGGCTCAATGAATTGCGCAGATCCTGTCTATGCCGGACCGGAACTGCCCGGCGAAGCAACTGATCCCGGTTTCCAGCGCTGGATTCCCGGACTGGGATTGACTAAGACAAACATATTCCCTCACTTTCAGGCGCTTAGGGACGACACGCTTGACGGTATGAGGCTGATAGAAGACATAACTTTCCCGGACAGTATCGGCCATGAAATCATAGCTATGAATGACGGAAGTTATATCGTAGCTGATGAACATGGTGAAACCATTTACGGTGAGTCTTACAGCATTAAGGATGGCGTTTTAAAGCAAATATGCAAAGACGGAGATTCTTTAAAACTCTAAAAGAGGATCTACCGTATACATTCCGCTTTATTCATTGTTATCTGGAATGTATAATAGACGGGATAAACTACCATTCGAATAATCAGAGAGGTCCTCTTTATGGGAAATACATTCAAAATAGGCGATTCATTCACTTTGTATTTCGGTGATACGATGCGCGAGTTTCTGTCAAAATCTCTGCGCAAACGGAACGTGTATTTTGTTGACTGCAAGATCGTTGCAATCGAAGGCGACTTCATAACCGTTCTCTCCCAAATGAGAAATGCGAAAGATAACCCGCCGTATAAGGTTATGGGAATCTACATCAAAAAGGACGACAATCACATTCTGCCCCCGGGAGTCCTCGAAGAATTACGATACATCGATAAAGACGAGCTAGTGGATTTCGCTTCCAAGCGCGGCTACGATGTAAAAGAGTTCAAAGCAGCGCTCAAACCGTATCGCAAGGATAATAAGAAAGATTAAAAACGAAAGCACAAGAGCTTAGTGGCCCTTGTGCTTTTCGCTTTTCTTGCGCTGTCGCAGTTCAAACTGTCTTTCCTTTTCAGCCTCTTTCTGTTCGCGGCTTTTGGACTTTCTGATCACTTTGTTCTGCTCCTGCTGCAGCTTGATCGCCTGTTGCGACCTTGTGCCGATCCCGCTAGCCGAAGTCTGTTTGCGCGCTTCACGCTGCATCCTTTTCGGATTGCTGATCGTTTTACCTGCAACAGTTGTCACAGCCGGGCTGAACCTGAGCTCATCATAGTGTTTGAGAAAGTGTTCGAACACTTCACAGTCCTTGGGTTCTGCTCCGAAAACGACCTTTGATACAGATAATTTTCCATGTTCGGTCTTTTCAAATACGCCGACCCAGAACGGCTCCTCAAAATACACTGTCAGAACCAAGCTTACTTTGCCCATGACAATCCCTCCTTTGTGAATTGATGAGCAAAGAACGGACAACCCGGAGGGGCAGGTTACTTACCCTGAAAGATCAGGACGGCCGGGCTACCTACCGGCTCTGGCACATCAAACAGATGCACGTTGCGTTTTTATCTTTGCATGTTACGCAAGAATTATAGCAGATTCAGATGCCGTGATATAATTCCATTCTCCAAATGGAGATAATGAGATCACTGTCTTGTTGAGCGAAAACTGATTCTGTTTTTGGTTGAATTTGTCAGGTAGAAGCATAGACTCTATCCGTAGTCTGTTAATCCCATCATTGTTTATTCTATCCATATACAGGAGGGCCATTTATGCTGTCCGTGTTATTGTGGGTTTTAGTTGGAATAGTATTTCTTGGCGTCATCGTTTTTCCGGGAAAGAGAAAAGGAACTTTACCGTTATCTGACAGGGAGACGATGATCTCTGATGCTGCATGCAATATCGCTGCGGTTTCACTTGTTCTGACCCAGATGTTATTCCCCATCTATGGATATCGTATAAATCCGACAGATATGATGTATGGGAATTACACCTGGAAGAATGGATTCGCTGAACAGATGAAAACCACCCTCTCCTTCACTGCTATCAATTATCTTTCCGCTTTCAACAATAAACCTAAAAGCAGCGTATACGCCTTCATGATATTAACTGCTGTGTTCTGCTTCTTTGCAGGCATGAGCATTTATAAAAACGGATTGAAGATAAAACACAAGATCTTTCTGTTTCTGCCATTATTGGTGACGTTCGGTACTGCCTGCTGGGTTTATTACCACGACGATATGTTTTATGAAAGAGCAGAAGCATACATCAAGTACGAGGCACTTCTTCAGACAGATACCATCGTGAGATATCTTTGCGGTGCATTTCTCATGATCGCCATTCTCTACGGAATATACCTGTTGCTGAAAAAACTTCTGAAGAATGAGCTCATTCCGCTTATCCTGATACTCATATTGTCATTTTTCGCGCCTTCCATCAGAGTGATAAATGACGGAGTATGGCATGATCCTGTTCTAAGGATCGGGTATTGGATATTTGGTCCCGACATCCCGCTCTTCCCAATTGGAATGATCGTAATGAAGTATAAAGACAAGATCTTACCGAAGACGGAGAAAGGCATAATTATTCATCTTGCTTCGTGGCTTTGTGCAGGAGGATTATCATTCTATGCGCTCTCCTGGCTTCAGTTTTTCCTGATAAAGCAGGCGGGTCTCTATCCTTCTGACGCATTAACTGATGTTTGGTATGAAGGTCTTGACGAGAAGCTCGAAAAACTTGATAAGATCTATGAGATGGACAGTATCCCGTGGCTTATCTTCGGTCTGGCTGTATCTATGATCCTTCTGGGGCTTGTCCTTCTTATAAGAACAGGAAATCCGCTAACGAAGTTTTTCAGGGAACACTGCTACCTGATTACGGTCTTTTTGTTCAGCAGACATGTTTTCTTCGAAACCAGCGGATATTACATGAATCTTTGGACAAAAACCTTTGGACTTCCGGAAAACTGGTTTATCGTCGTTCCGTTTATCTGCTTCGCTGTTTCTGTGATTCTGGCATTCCTGGTAAAGCGTTTTATCCTTATATCACAGTGTAAGAATATGATTTAGGCAGTGATGATATAATTACTTCATCTGGGGAAATCCTTAGAGCGGAAAGCTTTAATCTGATTTAATGGTAGGAACAGCCTGATGATTACTGACTCATTTGACAACGCAACAGAAGAAATACTGAAGGTATGGAAAAAGGAAGATGCCAAAAAGGTTGATGCCTGCATTCTGACCTTCTCCAATGAGATCCTTCAATATGTCCTTGAAGCATACGATTGCACCAAGATCGGAGATATTTACTCCTCGAACGGAGCAAAACCGGTTTACGGATTTAAGTATAAAGATAAGGAATTTGCCATATACATGTCCTTTGTCGGTGCTCCGGGCTGCGTAGGCGATATAGAAGATACGGCGTCTGTCATTAAGACTGATAAGTATATTGAGTTTGGCGGCTGCGGATGCCTCAATAAAGAAATAGCCAGAGGAAAAGTTATGGTTCCCACTGAAGCTTATCGTGATGAGGGAACTTCATATCACTATGCTCCGGCATCTGATTACATAACGATAAAGAACAGCGGTAAGGTTGCTGAGTTTATGGAATGGGCAGGTCTTCCCTATGTCAAAGGAAAAACATGGACTACTGATGCCGTATACCGTGAGACCAGAGGAAACTTTGAGAAGAGAAAGAGCGAAGGCTGCATTTCAGTAGAAATGGAATGTGCGGCAATCCAGGCAATGTGCGATTTCAGAGGATTGGATGCATATTTCTTCTTCACCAGCGGAGATCTTCTCGATGCTCCCGAGTGGGATGCACGAATGGAAAAAGATCAGAAGAAACACACCCAGCATGATCCGGGACATTTCGACATAGCACTTGAACTTACATGTTATGTAACCGATGAAAAAACACAGGACTAAATGTAACTATGAACGCAAAAGATTATTTAGACATATTACACGTTGCGGAGAAACTTAAAGACACTCCGCGCCATTGCACTACCACTCAGGGCAGAACTGAAAGCGTAGCTGAACACAGTTGGAGAGTTTCTCTCATGGCGCTACTTTTAAGGCATGAATTCCCTGACGTTAATATAGACAGGGTCGTTGATATGTGCCTTATCCACGATCTTGGCGAATGCTTTACCGGGGATATTCCCACATTCATAAAAACTGATTCAGACCGTTCAGTAGAGGACAGTCTGCTTAATCAGTGGGTATCTTCATTGCCGGACGAAGTATCAGCGGAATTAGAGAGCCTTTATGCGGAAATGAAAGCGCAGATAACCAAAGAATCCAAGATATATAAGGCTCTGGACAAACTTGAAGCTCTGATCCAGCACAATGAATCACCATTGTCTACCTGGGCAGAGAATGAATATGAGTTGAATAAAACATATGCATTTAATACAGTGGAATTTTCTGATTGGCTGACAGAATTACGGAAAGAAATACTTCAGGATACTCTTGATAAGATCGATGGAGGCGTATAGGGAAAATGACTACGGTTTCATTAGTCCCTTTAACAGAAACTGACAGGGAACAATTCATAAAAGATAATCAGGAAGCATTCAATTACGGTGCTTTGGAAGAGTTTGGAAAAAGAGATGAGCAGTTCCCTGAAGGCATGTTCAGATTTGAAAAGCGGATAGAATAATTCCGGCGTTATGTCTTGCGGTTTACTGACGAGAGCGGCAGATACTATTGTGATCTGAAAACAGAGAGTTTTACTGTTTAGGTTTAAGCCTGTTCTTTATCCGCCGACAATTCGTTGATTGCTTTGATGTCGGCTTTGAGTTTTCGATATTCGATGACCATCATTATCACGTGTGTTGCAAAATAACCTGCCAGTGTGGAGATAAATGCTGACGGGTATTTGTGGAGCTGCCATAAGAGGATCGTTATGCCGACGCATACTGATGAGGTGATGACAAAGTATATTATGCTCTGGATGATGAAGCCTATTCTCTCGACTTCGTAGATATAAACTGACAGAGCGAAAGTCACGCCGATAACGCCGTAGAGCAGGATGTTGACGTATGCCGCTATCGTTACCGAAGGAAAGAGCGCAACATATTCCGGCGACATTGAATGAAATCCCGTCTTAAGAACGGCGCTCATGATGATATCAATTATGAGATTAACTATGAGCCCGGCGAAAGCTGAAAGCGCAAAGCTCGTAAGGCCTCTTTTCAGAACTTCTTTCATGCCCTGCCCTCCAGTTTTTCTTTAGTAAGTTTCTCTTTGATCTTAGCGACGTTTCTTCGTGAGACATAGGTCTCATAGCCGGTCTTCATAACGAGCTTTATTGTACCCGTGATGCTCAGGTCGAGTGACTTTATCTTGTGGATATTTACTATCTCGGATTTGGATATCCTGATGAAGTTCGCATCCCCAAGTTCAGTTTCCAATTCATATAGTTTCTTCTGTACAACATAGCGTCCGTCGCCTGTAAGCACGATCACGCGCTGGCCTTCAGAATATGCAGATAAGATCTCTGCTCTTCTTATCAGGCGCTTGTTGCCGATCTCGTCTGTTCCCGGGATGTTGTAGTCATATATCTCGTGCAGTTCGCCGACAATAGCCCTGACCTCGTCCGTCAGGGCGTTGTTACAAACGTGGAGTTCTATCTCCTTGTATTTGCTGTCGGTTTCTGTAAGGATCTTCATATCCTGAGTATATCATTTACCTCTGGTCAGCGCGCATCCTGCTGTTGAAAACAATGCCCGCGAGAACCGTT
This sequence comes from Ruminococcaceae bacterium AB4001, assembly GCA_000621765.1. GTDB lineage: Bacteria > Bacillota > Clostridia > Saccharofermentanales > Saccharofermentanaceae > Saccharofermentans. The sequence goes on along the minus strand of JHXJ01000011.1, from coordinate 100,509 downwards.
AATACGATGGCAGCGAAAACAACCACTCCAAGCGGCAAAAGGAATTCTTTGACACCGAAGTTAAGTGTGATCGCAGCACGGGCGAGCTTTGTTGCATATAAGAACGGCAGGCATCTTCCAAGCTTATACATGAATCCTCCTACACCCTCTACGTCAAACCAGATGCCTCCGATCATGGCACCCAGGGAGATAATGATCGAGCACAGGCCGGGAGCCGCCTTCTCATTAAAAAATGTTCCGAAGAGGAATCCTATGCTGGAGAACATCAGCGCAGAAGGAATGACTGCAACTACTGCAAGAAGGAGTCCTGCGATGCTCAATGAATAGTCTGAGATCAGGGAGATAACGACTGCTGCAACGAGTGAGACGATTACCTGGATCACTGCAGTTAAAAGCATCGGAAGGATGTATCCCCATACGAAATCTCCGCTCTTCATAGGTGAAGAATAAAGCCTTGTGAGGAATGCGCCGCTCCTGTCCTTTGCGACTGCGATAGCCGTGAAGAGCATGATGAACATCTGTCCGAAGATCGCAATGCCACCGGCGAGATTATCTATCCTAAACAGCGTGTTGCCTGCCTCCTTCGGAATGGCAGAATTCACGATGGACATTATTATGAGCATTACGATCGGGAATGCGATGCAGAAGATCCAGCTCAGGGGATCTCTGAAAACTTCTATCAGATTTCTTTTTGCAAATGCCATTGTTCTTTTCATTGTCTTATTCTCCTTATGCCGTCTTCTCTGCGATGCTTATGAAAACATCCTCCAGGCCTTTCCTGCCCGTCATGTTCTCAAGTTCTTCGAGAGTCCCTATGGCCATTACTTTTCCTTCATTCATGATGACGATCCTGTCTGCCAGAGCCTGTGCCTCTTCCATGTAGTGTGTTGTGAGGATGATCGTCATGTTCTTCTTGAGCGCTTCGATCTCACGCCACAGCTGCCTTCTGGCAAGAACGTCCAGGCCCAGAGTAGGCTCGTCGAGGAAGAGCACCTTGGGGTCACCAATGATCGCCATCGCGATCGAGAGCTTTCTTTTGTAACCGCCTGAGAGAAGTTTTGCTTTCTTGTCTTTGAACTCTTCCAGGCTGAATGCCTTGATCGTTTTTTCCACGGCTGCAGCTGACTTTTCCTTGGGAAGGCAGATGTCAGCCATGAACTCAAGATTCTCTTTTACGGTCAGGTTCTCTGCTACGGAAGTGTCCTGCGGCGAGACTCCGACGAGTCTTTTAACGTTTTCGGAATCTTTTACGACATCGCATCCCATGATCTCTGCCCTGCCTTCAGTGGGCTTCGTAAGACACGTGAGCATTTTGACCGTAGTGGTCTTGCCTGCGCCATTAACGCCGAGCAGCGCGATGAGCTCGCCCTCGTTAACGGTCAGCGTAAGGCCTGCGACTGCCGTCTTGTCCTTGTACCTCTTGATAAGGTTCTCTGTCCTGATTGCATATCCCATATTCCAATCTCCTTTTCGCTTTGTTGAGGCGATATTAGCAGGAGAAAGGAAGGCGTTAAATAAAAAACACGTGAATGGTCGTTTCTGGCATATGAACGGCAAAAACCTGTCGCAAAACAGAGTGCAAAAGAATATACAGGCTTAATGACTTTTTCAAGGTCCGGGATGCATCTTTAAAATGTCCCTAAATGCTTCTTTTTCGCGAAAAAAGTACACTTTTATCGAAAAAATGTTACTAAATGGCCCCTGATTCACAATTTAGGGACACTATCAGACAGTGGAGTGCAATAAAAAAAAGTGCCGCTGTAGTGAATCCCTTCACGTCTGCGACACCCTGTTTAAATAATCTGATTTTAATGAATCTCAGTTGAAATAGACCTCAGCCGCTTTATGATACAAATACAGCGACTTTACGAGATTTTTCAGCGTCTCATCAGAATAATACCCGAGAGAGTCAGAAATATTATTCAGAACACTGTATCTGACCAAACCCTCTTTTCCATCGCAGGTAATCTTCAGGTCGAAGGCTTCATCAAGAGCAGCCGCGGAAATCCCGTGGATACGCACTACCTGATAGCCATCCTCTTTCACTACTTCAAGCTCATTGCTGCGGTTGCATGAGAAAGTCAGCTCCTTACTGCTCTTGAAATAAAGTGACATTGTCGTCTCTGACTCAAGAGTGATCGTAGAACCTTCAAAGGTCACGCCGGGGATCTCATCAAGGATGACCGCAGTACGCGGTGCCGCCTTTGCAACTTCCTGTGCAGCAACAGATTTGACTTCATCGTTATTCAGATAAGACTTATCGATAAGAGAAGAATCAACCTTGAAGTACTGCTGCGCCCATGTGCAGTAGCTTACCAGTGATCTTACCAACGGAGCGGCCTTCTTATATTCGGCATTGCCGTCCGCATGAGACAGAAGATATTCGGCATAGTACTTAACGGAATAGGAATATTTAGTTCCTTTTCTATTACCGTCGACCAGCTGCACGCCGATCTCTGAGGCGAAATCCCTCGCCGATACCTGGCACTTGAATACGTAGTAGGTCTTCTTTCCCTGGGTAACGGTCCCCGCAACAGTGCGGTTCTCACCTGATTTAGCCTTTACGTAGACCTTTCTCGTCTCGGTCTTGCTGCCTGAAGGAACAGTCAGCTCCACGTATGCATCTTTAGAAAGATCTACTGAAGAAAGATCCATATAGAAGTTTACGCCGATATCACCTGAGAGGCTTAAGGAGCATCCGGAAAGCTCTCCGCCAAGGACGGTATCCTCAACGGACCATTGGGAAATAGGACTCAGGGAAGGTGTCCATGAAGGTTTTGTCTCACCCTTTTTCAACGGGATACAAGCCACGGAGATCGTCGTTTCTTTGGTATTCGTCAGATGGATTGCAAGCTTTCTGTAGTCGCTGTTATCCGTTGCTCCGGGTATGTCCATGGATGTTGAAAGCGGCTCAGCTTTCATTGAGGTAAACTTACCGCTACCGCTGATAAGTCCCACCCATAATCTGTCAGATCCGACAGTTACGATAGCGCTTTTGCCGTCAGAAGCGACTTTGATCTGTCCTGCCGTGTGGGCGAACCAGTATATCTCACCTGCTTTAGCAAGAGAGATCTCATCCTGGATGATTACACACTCTTTATCCTTAATCATCTTAAGACCGCGGACTACGCTTTTTGCACCGCTCGGACCGTATGCATCAGTTAAGTCAGTGACGGCATAGGCTGTATCTCCGCTCTTGAATTCTGTTATGAGACAGTTTGCGCCTTCACGCTGGTCAATATCCTCTGTCGGGTTTATGACAAGGGTATTGTGTCCTTCTGCTTTGATACGGTAAGAAAACTGACGGTTATCAAGCTCATAGTCCTCATTGCCCAGATCAGTAAAAAATCGCGAACCGTTAGATTCGATATAGAACGAACCGAGATCGTAATGTCCGTGATATTTATAACAGTTTTCGCCGGCATGAAGAGCTGCTACGATTCCGCTCTTATCCCAGGTATTCCTGAAGCTTGCATTTGACGATCCGACAGCTCCCCAGTCGGTCTCCTTATCGGGATCCCCGCCGGACTGGTTATTCTCGTCGATCCACAAAACATCAAAGTAGCTCGCCTCGGGTTTTGCGACCAGCTTCTTACGACGGATCGCCGATAACTCAGGTGCATTAAACTGTCCGCCAAGCCACAGGAAAACCGACCAGCTCGTATCACGGCTTTCGCGGTCATCACCGAAGCTGAATGATGTCGGAGCGTTAGAACTCATATAGCGAACGAATTCTGCGGATTTGCGGACACCTTCATAGTCAGCAAGACCATAGTCAGTTCCCGTTGCAGTTTTCAGTGCAGAGGACTGAAGGCCTAGATAATATGTGGCGTAATCCCAATAGCCGAGACCCTCAATGTATGTTCCGTCTGTAACACTGTATGCACGGCGCACAAAAGAATATGCTCTCTTATAACCATAGTCAAGAACTTTGGAAGCAATATCCCTTGCATCCTGTTCATCACCGATCGCAAGTGCCGCCAGATTTGTGCCGCCTGTGCAAACCAGCTGCCAGTTATCGCCTTTCTTATCCTGATACCATTTGTAAGTACGCTTGCGGTCCGAAGGCGTGTCAGTATAATCTTCCATAACCTGATTCAATCCTTTTTCAATCAGGTTTGTACGTATAAGAGTCCTCTGCTCAGGAGTCATCCAGTGATAAAGCCAGTCGTAGCCATATGCGAAGGCTGTGCACATTTCAGCAGTATCCAAGAAATGCTTAGGACTCCAGTCCGGGAAATTACATGCCGATTCAAGTTCCGCGTAGCATCGTTCAGCATATTTTTCGTCACCGAAAACATTGTATGCCAGAGCCAGTGTAGCAACGTATCGCTGTATTCTTTTTGATGTTTCGAGAAGATGCTTATCGCCATAGGCATCATACTTCTGGATTTCACACTCACGGATGATCCTGTCTGCTTCGGCCTGAAGTTGTTGGAGAACAATTGCCGTCACCGTACCATCATCAATGTGAGATTTCAGGCCATCAAACTTCTCTTCTGTCATGATGAGTCTCGGGTGTGCATTCATCCCGTTTTTCTCGATCATTTCGCTGATGACCTGACTGCCGCTGGTGAATGTACCGTAATCCGTTCCGGAATTTTCCGTCGCGAAAATATTGCCCGGTGTCATACCGAAAAGCATGACAATAACGAGCATTACGCTCAAAAAGTGCTTCTTATTCATATAGACCCCTTTGCGGACCGGTAGAGTTTAAGCCGGATCCCGCGTGTCTATTATATTGGATAGGATTGGCAATCACAACGGAGAACAATGCCCTATATAAGATAAAGCTGCCGCAAAACAAATTGTGACAGCTCATTTTCGCTATTGGAATTAAATAGTCTTATGCGACCCAGACTCCGGCTGTTTACGTCAGACTGTCAAAGAATGGTCTGAAATCATCTTCCAGTTCACTGAACTCGTATTCCAAGTACGGCTCGCCGTTACAATAAACTTCGATATATTGTCTGAACAGGAAAACAAAATAGATATCGCCGTTAAACTCATATTGGAAAAACCGTCTGTAATACGAGAATTCTTCGGTGCCTGCAATGGGAATATCAACTTTTTTGACTACATCTTTATAATCCAGGAACTTGATCGATCTGACTTTTTCCACATGGATATCATTGCAATATCCGGCAATACCGCCTTTTAAGATAATCACATCTGCTTTCACTAAGGCGATCTGACCATCTTCCATATCTTTTTTTATGTTTTCCTGAAGATTATAAACATCGACACATTCGTCAATGATCGACATGTATTCATCCTTAACTTTCATAACATAAAATGAATAATTCTTCTCTGAATGGTTATCAAAACCATCGACCATCGCGTCTTGTAGAACGTTCTGATCAACGCTGCTCTCCGTCTGTTTATTCTCAGTGCAGCCTGTCATGGAAAGACCCATCAAAACAGTCAGTACAAGACATAATATCCGGCTAAGTTTCTTCATCAGTATCCCCCGTTAATTTATGATCTGATGTTGTATCCCCTTGATATGCCAAATAAACCACTTCAATTATATCAGGAACTCCTTTGCTGCGATGATATAATATTCTATGTTGGAAGGGAGTATTCGCTGTGAATAAAGATTGGTCCGAAATGAATAAGACGCTCCGGCTTCAGCTGAAGAAAAAAGATACCTTTGAATCAGGCGTAGAGACTTTGACTTTACTTCGCACAAACCTGATGGATACGATCGATTCATGGAGAGACATACTGACAGACGAAGACTACTGTTCGATTCCTTTCATAAATGCAAAAGGCTATCACAGCAAAACGGTTGCATATTCTCTCTGGCACATCTTCCGTATTGAAGACATTGTTGCGCATACCCTGGTCAATGGAGATGACCAGATCCTGTTCAGCGGCGGTTATCAGAAGAAAACAGGATCACCGATAATCACAACGGGAAACGAGCTGGTCAAAGAGCAGATCGCAGATTTTTCAAGACAGCTGAATATAGATGAACTGTACGCTTATATTCATGAAGTGAAAAAGAGTACTGAAGAGATAGCCCGGAATCTGTCATTCGACGACATGAAGCGGCCGGTAACTGATGAACGCAAAGCTGCTTTGGAAAGTCTTAATGTCGTAAGCAAAGACGAAGAAGCAGTCTGGCTTATTGATTACTGGTGTGATAAAGATATCCGCGGCCTCATCCAGATGCCGTTTTCGAGACATTGGATAATGCATGTTGAGGCGTGTCTCAGAATAATAAACAAATTGAAAGCGACTCATTAAAGCATGCGGAAACACTTCATCGATAACATCAGGTGCCTGATAATACTGCTGCTGATACCTTACCATGCTGCACAGGCATTCAACACGTGGGGAGAACTGAATTATTTCCTTTTCTATCCCGACAAGGCAATAAGCAGTTTTATTGTGTTCTGCAGTCCTTTCTATATGCCTGTAATGTTCCTTCTTGCGGGAATGAGCACGCGGTACGCGCTGAAGAAACGCACTTACGGACAGTTTATGATAGAGAGGGTTAAGCGACTTCTTATTCCATTTGTATTCGGCACGCTGTTTTTCTGTCCTGTCATGGCCTATATAGGCGATAAGACCAACTGCGGTTATGGGGGAGGTTTTTTCGGGCATTACAGGATATTCTTTACCAAGTGGACGGATCTGTCAGGATTTGACGGCGGCTTTGGAGTCGGTCAGTTCTGGTTCCTCTATTTCCTGTTTGTGATCTCGGTCGTTGGAATTGGAATCATTGCTTTGTCAAAGCGGATATTCAAAAAGGAACCGTCCGGGAATCTGCCGTTCTGGGCACTCTGTCTGTTCGTAATACCTCTTCCCTTCTTGTACGATCTTCTTGTCGTCGGCGGCAAGAGTTTTGCAGAATATCTATATGTTTTCCTTATCGGATATTTCATTTTCACGAATGACGAAGTGTTGGAAAGAATAGAAAAATACAGATATGTTTCTTTGGCTGTAGGACTTGTTTCCGGCATAACTGATGTCTATATGTTTATCTGGTCTGGAAAAGATTTCGGCGTAGTAAACACGATAGCAAAAGCCTTTACAGAATGGTTCATGATCCTTGCACTGATCGGAATCGGGAAGAATCTGCTGGACCGCTCGGGCAAAGTATCAGGCTATTTATCACAGAGGTCTTTCCTCTTTTTCAGCATCCATTTCTTATGGATGGTCCTGTTCCAGTATTGGTTCTCAGATCTTCTCGGAACGAATACGGTTCTGGCCTACTCCGTTCCGGTCGTATGCGCTTATCTGGCGACCTTTGCCTGTGCAGAAATCGCATTCAGGATCCCTTTCTTAAGTTTCCTCATGGGGGCAAAGGGCAGGTCGGGTTCGGGCAGGAAGATTTCTTAAAGGAGCTTCAGATGAAAACCATCAGCAAGAGACTCGTAACATCTTTTATCACATTGCTTCTCACAGCTGCATTGTTCTGCGGATGTATACCTAAGAATTATTCCGAAAACCAGGAAAAGGCTCTGGTGGATTCCTGTACGCCCGCCATACAGAGGTTCCTTGAAGACCGTTACGGAGAATATGAGATGGGTGAATTCCAACTGCTCAAAGGGCAGATCGATCTGGTAAACTCCAAGCTCGGTCAATACGGGAGTAATGTCGTCAGAGGCAGCTATACCGTTAACGGAAACACCTGGGATCTGGTCTATGACAGTGAGACAGGAGCCTTCTATACCAATGAACTGCTCGGAAAGCTTATGGAAGAGGAAGCTGACAGGATCAGCGGATACCTGGCAGAAGAACTTCCGGATGAAGATCTGTCATCATTTGAGATAACAGTCCTGGACACTTCTTTCATGGTTATGTCTCACAATATCCAGATCAACAACCATGGCGAGGCCGCTGATACATACGTATATATCAATTATGTTCTTCCCGCAGACCTCACTGAAGATGATCTGCCGGAATTTGCCGCCAGAGACTTTGACGGAGGCATCATCAGCAGAGTGCGCTGCAAATATTTCAGTGACAGGAAAGACGCCATTACGGAAAGTAACTTCCAGGCCTTTTTTGCCGACAATCCGGCCTATCAGGTGAACCAATATCTCTTCATCGAAAACACAAATCCTGCTGCAGAATAAGGCAGCAGACCGATCAGTATTTAGCGTGTGAATTACCTGTTACTATCATGATAACCGCAAACACTACTGCAGATGCGATCGTAGCAACGAGCTGAACTATCTTTATGACATTATTCCTGACGCCTGCAAAAAACAGAATGCTCGTAATAACGCTTACTGCCGCCAAAAAGATCTGCAGGTATAAGAGCCAGTTCATGTCAGCAGCATTGAGCCGGTAGACCGGGTCCGCCTTATGTACTCTGCTGAGCCCGTCAGGCAAAGGCATACGATCGGTATAGATATCCAGATTCAGTACAACGATGAACAATACATTGATGATAATGGCAGCTATACTTAAGATCACTGTCCGGCTCCTCCTGATCATTTTTTCTTCTCCGGATATTATAACATTCCAGCCATCCGGCAGACTTTAGAACGCATTGATGACCGAATGATATAATATGTCAGTCTGACCAGTCAGACTGCGGTCTGGTCGTTTTCGAGAAACAGGCAGCCTGAAAAGGATTTCACATGATCACCCACCCTATCCCTCCTGTCTTTGATAAAGATTCCCGTATCCTTATACTGGGCAGTTTTCCTTCGGTCAGATCAAGGGAAGAAGGCTTCTTTTACGGGCATCCGCAGAACAGGTTCTGGAAGGTCATCGCAAATGTGTTCGGAGAGGAAATCCCCAATACGATCGATGAGAAAAGAGCTTTACTTCTCCGCAATCATGTAGCCCTGTGGGATGTTATCGGCTCATGCGAGATAGAAGGTTCCTCTGATTCGAGTATTAGGAACGTAACCGTAAACGACATTTCTCTGATCCTTGATAAAGCTGATATCAGAATGATATGTCTTAACGGCAAAAAGGCTGAGCAGTACTATAAAAAATATCTGCTCCCTGTCACCGGCCGTGAAGGCATCTGCCTCCCTTCGACAAGTCCGGCAAACGCGGCCTGGAGCATGGAAAAACTCATCTGGGTCTGGAGAAAGCATCTGATTTGACAGGCGCCGTTTATCGTCACCGGCCTGCCGTTATTGAACTTGAAATTCTATAATATTAAAATAATAAGGTTAGAGTGAAGAACTCCGGCAACCAAATCAGAGATTTAAGGACTTTTCTTTCAGTGCCGATCTTATCGATGCTTTATACATTAATAATCTCTCCGCTTGAACTTCTCTTTGAAGTGATCTTCTCGATAGCGGAAAGAATAATAGGCAATGCCGGATTGTCGATAATATTCTTAAGCCTCGCTGTAAATTTCCTCGTTCTTCCGCTGTATAAACGTGCTGACCAGCTCCAGGCGGAAGAACGCGATGCCCAGATGAAGATGGCTCCTATGGTCAGGCATATCAAGAAGACCTTCCATGGAGACGAGCGTTTCCTGATGCTTCAGGAATACTACCGCATAAATGACTATAAACCGGTATATGCGCTTAAGAGTTCCGTTTCACTGCTCCTTCAGATCCCGTTCTTCATAGCTGCGTATAATCTCCTTTCAGGCATGCAGAGCCTTCAGGGAATGCCATTTGGATTCATAAGAGATCTCGGACAGGAAGATGCAGTTTTTTCGATAGGCTCCGTTCCTGTTAACGTCCTTCCGATACTCATGACGCTGATCAACATCGTATCCGGAATCATCTATACAAAAGGACATCCCCTTAGAGAAAAGATACAGGTCTATGGTCTTGCTGCAGTGTTCCTCATACTGCTCTACCGTTCACCTGCAGGACTTGTTTTCTACTGGCTCTTAAACAATGTGTTCTCACTTGCAAAGAACATCTTCTATAAGCTCAGGGATCCGAAGAAAGCATTGCGCTTTACACTCGCCGCAGCAGGTGCTGTCATCTTCGTGCTTTCGCTGATCAAGCCGGGACTCGACATAAGGCAGAAAGTGCTTCTTGCCGCAGGATGCATTCTGCTCATGCTGCTTCCCGTATATGGTCTTATTCAGAATAAGATAAAGTTCAAAGCTATAAAGAAGGACTCGAAGTCATTCGTTTTCGGAACTGTCCTTATGGCTCTTTTTACCGGCCTTCTCATCCCTTCTTCAGTCGTAAGCGCTTCAACCGCGGAATTCATCGATGTAGTCGATCCATCAAACCCGATCATGTATGTGGTCAACTCACTTTTGCTTTCGGCCGGAAGCTGGGTATTATGGGGCTGCGTCTTCTACTTTTTTATGAGTGACCATATCAAAGCTTTCTTCTGCGAAGCAATCTGGGTCATATGTGGAGCAGGCATTGCTGATTATATGCTGTTCGGAACCAAGCTCGGGAACCTGTCATCGACGCTGCAGTACGATATAACACCTTCCTTCAGCATTTTGGAATATCTTCTTAATCTTGCAGTCGTGATAGTGATCGCGGTTGCATTTCACTTCGTATATTCGAGTTTTTCCAAGATAGCCAAGAGCATGCTCCTGATCGGTGTCCTTACGGTGACCGGTCTGGGACTTCTTAACGCTGCATCCATATTGGGCACATATTCCTGGTATCAGGGCAGGACCGAACATTCTTCCGAGATGCCGTCGATACCTTTGAGCACAGACGGCAAGAATGTCGTGGTGCTCATGCTCGACCGCGCAATGGGAACTCATGTTCCGTATATCTTTAACGAAAAGCCCGAACTTTTAGAAAAGTTCGACGGCTTCACCTATTATCCGAACACGATATCTTACGGACCTCATACAAATTTCGGAACTCCCGCCCTGTTCGGCGGTTATGAGTACACACCAGAAAAGATGAACGCACGCGCTGATGAAAGCCTTGAGAGCAAGCACAATGAAGCGTTAAAAGTCATGCCCGTCATATTCGGTGAAAACGGATATAACGTAACAATCTGCGACCCCACATATGCAGGATATAAATGGATACCGGATCTTTCGATCTTCAATGATTATCCGTCTTTCCATTGCTATAACACAAGCGGACTGTTCAGCCTTTTCGATGAAGACGAGGTATCAGAAGCCATTTCCGGGCGCGTTGATGAAATGCGCAACCGCAATCTCTTCTGCTACTCACTCATGAAGGTATCTCCGGTCATCTTTCAGGAGACGCTTTACAACGGCGGATTGTACAACGGATCGGTATCTTCCTCCGGGAATGAAGGAGATATCGTTGCCCCTTCCGTTGTCCAACATATAGAAGGCATCTCAAAAGCATACGGCTACAACAACGACCTTCTCAGTTCCTACCCCGAACTCACCCATCTTCCGCAGCTCACTGAGATCACTCAGGGTTCAGATAATACGTTCCTTCTGATGACTAATGACACGACTCACTCATCCTGCCTGCTGCAGCAACCTGACTATGTACCGGCACTCTCAGTTGACAACACCGCTTACGACATTGATATGGTCTCCCGCTACACGGTAAACGGAGTAACAATGCAGATGGCTGACAGTTATCAGGTCACCCAGTACCACGTTGATATGGCGGCTTTTCTGGTTATCGGTGAATGGTTCGACTATCTGCGCGAAAACGGTGTCTACGACAACACAAGGATAATCCTCGTCGCAGACCACGGAAGAGATCTCGGACAGTTCAACGTATATTGCAACGGACAGGATATGGAGATCTTCATGCCTCTCCTGATGGTCAAGGACTTCGGAGCGACAGGCTTTACGGTATCTGATGAATTCATGACCAACGGCGATACACCAACCCTTGCAACCATGGGGATCATTGAAGATCCGGTCAACCCGTTTACAGGCAATCCCATCAGTTCAGATGCGAAGAACGGACCTCAAAGCATATTCTTCTCGAATGAGATAGATCTTGAAGTAAATAACGGCAATACATATCTTCCCGGCAAGTGGTATGTCTTAGACGGCAATCCCCACGACCCGGCCAGCTGGAAAGAGCAGTGATTCCGGAATGAAAGATTACAACGTCTGATATGGGAACAACATAAAACACTGAGTTGAAGCAATTATAAAAAAATAATAAAATGATTATTTGAAATGATGCAGGCAGCTGATGCGGCACTCATTTAGGAGATAGGATAATTGATGGATGCTTTTAGAATGCTTTATATCGATCCGGGAACGGGAGGAATGCTATTCACCGTTCTTTTCGGAATATTTGGTGTGGCGGTCTTCGGACTGCGCGCACTTATGGTAAAGATAAAGTTCCTGGCAGGCAGCGGAAAAGGCACCAAAGCCAATGAACAAAAGATACCTGTAGCGATCTTTACTGACCATAAAAGATATTGGAACACTTTCGGACCTATCCTCGATGAACTCGAAAAAAGACATCAGAAAACTGTCTACTTCACATGCTCCGAAGACGATTCCGCCTTTGAACAGAAATATGAATACATCACCTGTGAGTTTTTGGGAAAGGGCAACCGCGCTTTCGCTAAGCTCAATCTCCTGAACGCCTCCGTCGTTCTCTCGACAACACCAAGCCTTGATGTTTTCCAGTGGAAGCGTTCAAAGGACGTTGACTGCTATATACACATCCTTCACGCTGCAAACGGTACCGTTATGTACCGCATGTTCGGCACAGACCATTACGATGCTTTCATCCTTTCCGGAGATTATCAGGTCGATGAAGTCAGGACAATGGAGCAGATGCGCAACATAAAACCCCGTGAGATCGAGCTTTGTGGTATTCCCTATATGGACGAGATGAAAAAGCGTCTTGATTCGGCAGGCGAGGTCCCTGCTCACGAGCGTACAGTCCTTCTGGCTCCTTCCTGGGGCGAGAGCGGAATACTCTCCAAATTCGGAGAAAAACTGATCGATGCTCTTATCTCGACAGGATACAAGATAATCGTAAGACCGCACCCGCAGTCGTACACTGCTGAGAAAGAGATGCTTGAAGGTCTTATGGCGAAGTACAGCGACCCCTCAAAGGTTGAATGGAACAGGGATAACGACAACTTTGAAGTCCTTAGAAGGTCCGACATCCTGATCTCGGACTTCTCCGGTGTCATCTTTGACTTCTCACTTGTTTTCGACAAACCCATCATCTATACGGACACCAAATTTGACATAAGTCCTTACGACGCTTCTTGGATCGATGAGACACCGTGGACATTCAGGATCCTTCCCGAACTCGGCCTTGAGCTCAACGAAAACAACGTCGGCAGCATAAAGGAACTCATCGACAGATGTATCGAAGATCCTTCTTTTGCAAAAGGCCGCGATAAGGCGCGCAAAGAAACATGGGTCCATATCGGAGAAGGAACAAAGAGAGCAGTCGACTTCGTTATAAAAAAGTATAACGAAGTAGTCGCTGAAAAATCAGCTGAGAAAGCAGCTGAGGAAAAGGCTGCCGAAAATAAGCGCAAAAAAAGAAATACCGGGAAGAAAAAAGCAAAATGATCCTGTCAATGATCTACACTTTTATAATTTCCCCTCTGGAACTGTTGTTTGAGATAATCTTCACGATCGCAAACAGGATAATCGGCAATGCCGGTCTTTCAATAATATTCCTGAGCCTTGCGGTCAATTTCCTGGTCCTCCCGCTCTACAAGAGAGCCGATGAACTGCAGGCGGAAGAGCGCGATATACAGGCAAAGATGGCATCCCGCATCAAGCAGATCAAGAGCACCTTCAAAGGCGACGAACGCTTCCTGATGCTGCAGGAATACTACAGGATCAATCACTATAAGCCGATCTATGCTCTCAAGAGTTCGGTATCGCTTCTTCTGCAGATCCCGTTCTTTATCGCGGCATACAATCTTCTCTCCGGCATGCAGAGCCTTCAGGGAATGAAATTCGGCATCATCGCAGACCTCGGACAAGAAGACGCGATGTTCATGATAGGTTCCTTCCCAGTAAATGTCCTTCCGATACTCATGACCCTTATCAACATCATATCGGGCATCATCTACACCAAGGGACACCCTTTAAAGGCTAAGATCCAGGTCTACGGTCTTGCAGCGGTATTCCTCGTGCTTCTCTACCACTCACCTGCCGGTCTCGTTTTCTACTGGCTCTTAAACAATGTATTCTCACTCGTAAAGAACATCTTCTATAAGCTCAAGGATCCGAGAAAAGTATTGAGCATCGTTCTCGCGATAGCGGGCGCGGCAGCGCTGGTCTTTACCATCGCAGATCCTGCACTGGACATCAGACAGAAAGTCCTCCTTGCTGCAGGAAGCATACTTCTCGCGCTTCCTCTTGCAATGAGATTCATTAAGAAAAATCCCGCAGCAAAAGCATCTTCCAAAGACAAGACAGTATTTTTCGCAGGAGCAGTCCTCATGGCATTCATCACGGGACTTCTCATTCCTTCAACGGTAATAAGCGCTTCTCCTGCCGAGTTCATCGATGTCATGAGCCCTTACAATCCCGTGCTCTACATCATTAACTCGATGCTCCTGTCTTTCGGCAGCTGGGTACTTTGGGGCGGCGTCTTCTACTTCTTCATGAGTGACAGCATGAAGTCCGTCTTCTGCAAGGGGATCTGGATAATCTGCGGAGTCTCGATCATTGACTTCCTTCTTTTCGGAACAAAGCTCGGAAACATGTCGTCAACATTGCAATACGACCTGACACCATCCTTTTCGATCGCCGAATACGCTATTAACACACTGGCGGTTATCGCTGCAGCTGTTATCTTACCGCTCATCTATAACAAATTTCCGAAGATCGCCCGGACAGTACTGGTCGTCGGGATCCTTACAGTGATGGGCATCGGCGCTTACAATTCGGCTCAGGTCCTCCGCACTTACCTCTGGTACCAGCAGAGCAGCGATCCGAGTTCAGAGATGCCTTCCATCCCGCTCAGCAAGAACGGAAAGAACGTCGTCGTACTGATGCTCGACCGCGCCATGGGCACGGAAGTTCCATACATCTTTAACGAGAGACCCGAACTTTTGGAGCAGTTCGACGGCTTTACCTACTATAAGAATACGATCTCTTACGGACCATATACCAACTTTGGCGCGCCCGTCCTCTATGGCGGATACGATTACACGCCGGTCAATATGAACACAAGAGATGGCATGAGCCTTGAGGAAAAGACCAACGAGGCACTGAAAGTCATGCCTGATCTGTTCTATAACAACGGCTTCAGCGTCACTATCTGCGATCCTACATACGCAGGCTACAAGACGATCCCCGACCTCTCGATCTACAAGGACTATCCTACTTTCCACTGCTACAACACGATGGGAAGGTTCAACTATTTCGAAGACGATGCATCGGCTGAACTTTCATCTGAGATAAACACGCTCCGCAACCGTAACTTCTTCTGTCTCGCACTGATGAGAGTCTCCCCCGTCATCCTTCAGGAGACGATCTATGACGGCGGTCTTTACAACGATTCATCAGCATCTTCCGACAGCACCAAGGGAGCAAACGTCTCCGTTGTCCAGCACATGGACGGCCTTACAAAGAGTACGGGCTACCGCAAGTTCTTCCTTGAATCGTATACGGTTCTCAAGAAGCTCCCGGAAATCACTTCGATAAGTGACAGCTCTGAGAACACGTTCCTCATGATGTCCAACGACACTACGCATTCGCCGTGCCTTCTCCAGGAACCTGACTACGTTCCTGCAATGAATGTCGATAACACTGCTTACGATACCGACATGGTCGCACGCTATACGCTTGACGGCGTCACGATGCAGATGACCACGGAAGACCAGATAATCCACTATCACGCCAACATGGCAGCCTTCCTGACATTGGGTGAGTGGTTCGATTACCTGCGCGAAAACGGTGTCTACGACAACACAAGGATCATCCTGGTAGCCGATCACGGAAGAGAACTCGGCCAGTTCAACATCATGTGCGGAGACCAGGACCTCGAGTGCTTCATGCCTCTTCTCATGGTCAAGGACTTCGACGCGACAGGCTTCACGGTATCAGAAGACTTCATGACCAACGGTGACACGCCTGCACTCGCAACATCCGGACTCATAAACGATCCCGTTAATCCTTTTACGGGCAATCCCATAAATCAAGAAGCAAAGAATGGTCCCCAGACGGTGTTCTTCTCCAATGAGATAGACGTCGATGTAAACAACGGCAACACTTTCCTTCCCGGATCCTGGTACAGCGTAGAAGGGGATCCTCACGATCCGGAGAATTGGGAACATTTGGGAGAATGGTGATTAACATGCGTAATTTAAGATCAGACAAGACTGTAATCAAAACAGCCGCCGGAGCTTTTACCGCACTCATGTGCCTGCTCCTAATCCCTACCATAAGTCTTGCATTGGGAGGACCGGCACACGCACCGGAGACGGCTACCTTTGCCACAGACCTCGCTTTCTATGCAGGCGCCTTTTCGACGGCTGTAACAGCTTCCATCAACCCGTCTGCAACAATGGCTATTCTCGCGATCCTCGGTTCGCTCGAGAACGCAGCGGTCTATTCGCCTGACTCACAGTTCCTGTGCAGCATCGCGGATGCATTAAACGGCGTGCCGATCATAAGGGAAGTCGGGAAGCTTCCGATAGCTAATCCTTATGCGGCCGTATTCCTTACGCTTGTTGCCGCTGCCCTGATCGTTATCCACTCTTTCGCAGAATCCAAGATCGTATCTGAAGAGACCATCGATAAGCTCGATAAACTGATCGGATACATCTGCACGGTCTCGATCTCTCTCCTGCCGTTCGTAACTACGGAAGCTCTCGAAGCCGATCCTCCGGGAGTAAAGGGTTCTCTCGGTATGCATGCAGTTCATTTCATAGGCAAGGCGCGTGACACAGGCGCTCCCGGCGTAGGAACCTATGTACTCGCAGGCCTCACCATCATCGCCATCACGATCTTCTACTACTGCACTTATTCCTGTGTCGATAAGTGGGAAGTCATCGTCGCTGCGATCCCTGTCAAAGGAACGAGCTTTATCTGGCAGATCATTAAAGGCTTTATTCACCTGGCTCTCGTCCTGCTCCAGATTTTCGCGCCCGTGGTCAGCTTCATCGTAAGCATCCATATTGCAGTCGCCTGCCTCTTCCTTTTCAGGATCCTTGCAAGAATCTCCCAGTACTATAAAGACGTCTATGCTTACACGATCCTCCGGAAGATCTTCAAGAGAAATGCCGAAGTCCCGAGGATCGAAAAGCATGTTCCGAGAAGGCTCCGCAAGCTTTATCCAAACATGGAGATCGCCATGTCGGTATACACATTCCACGGAATAGGACGCCTTCCCAAGCGCTCCAGAGTATGGCTCATCAAGGAAGGCGAAAAGACTGACCTCGTCTATAAGCGCCTTATCAGAAAGCCTTTTATCGTCTCATGGAGCGAACTTACAGACTCGCTTGAAGGCAAACCCGTCTATCTTGAACAGTGCGCGAGATTCCTTAAGATAAGGACTTCCGACTGCAAGCTGGAACTCGTTATGTCATCACGTTATAAACCCGAGACTGAGATGCTTTCCGCACTTCTCGATCTCAAGGACTATGCTCCTGTAAAGCAGGAAATAAAGGAAACAAAGAAGATGAAGCGCAGGCTGCGCCACAAAAAACAGGTCACAGAAACGATCTAAAATGGGGAATGGATAAAGGATTATGAAACACACATTTGAAAAGGTCAAGTACGACCAGGAACAGAAGGCAAAAGAGAAAAAGCAAAAGCGCAGATGGAGGAACTTTGCAGGCTTCTTCCTGACAGCCCAGTTATTAGCTTCAGGCTACGCATTTTTCAGGGCAGCAACTCTCGGAATGCTTCCGAACAAACTCCTCTTCTCATTTGGAGGAATACTGCTGATCCTGTTATTTATTAATTATCTTCTCTTCTTCGCAGGCTCAAAACCGGGTGCCGCAAGGACATTCCGCAGATTTATCGCGCTCGTCCTCTCCGTTGCGATCTGTGCCGGTTCTCTTTATGCCGGCAATTTCATGCACGAAGTCAACAACACTGTAAAGGAGATCACCATCTCCGACAAGGCGGCTTCCGTAGCCACCATGAATCTCTACGTCCGTTATAAGGATCCGGCGCAGAGCATCGTAGACTGCAAGTCCTACAAGTTCGGCGTCATCGGCGGCTATGACAGCCCCGCATCCTTCGCGGCAATGAAAAAGATCAACTCAAGCCTCGGCACTTCGATCGAAGCGTCCGACTATGCTTCATCTTCAGAAGTTACTGACGCTCTTTTCAAAAACGAGATCGGCGTTCTGGTAATCGAGCAGAACTATGTCGAGATCCTTAAAGAAACAGAGCAGTTCGCCGACTTCGACGACAAGGCAAGGCTCATCTCGACCGTCGATATAACACCCGAAGAATACGCCGCTGCTGAGACAAGCCACCCTTACTCAACAGCCGGTGCGGATAAGCCAGTCGAGATCGATACGGCAACCGAAAAAGTCGAGAAGGTACATCAGGAACCCTTCGTCGTTTATATCAGCGGTTCTGACACGCGTGAGAAGATGTTCCAGGTATCCAGGAGCGACGTCAACATCCTCATGGTCGTAAACCCTCAGACGAAGCAGATCCTTCTTCTCAACACTCCCAGAGACTATTTCATCCCGAATCCCAGATCGAGCTATGGCACCAAAGACAAGCTCACACACCTCGGCATCTACGGTGTGGACTGCTCCATCACAGGTCTCGAGAATCTGTATGATTGCGATATCAACTACTACGTTCAGATCAACTTCACAGGCGCCGAAAAGCTCATCGATGACATCGGCGGAGTATCCATCAACAATCCACAGAGCTTCTACGCAAGAGGATATTCCTTCCCTGCCGGTGACATAACGCTTAACGGTCCCCAGGCAGTAGTTTTCGCGCGTGAGCGTTATGCTTTCGCATCAGGCGATAATATGCGCGGCCAGAACCAGATGCGTCTTATCACAGCGATCATCAACAAGCTGACATCGAGCAACTCAAAGCTGCTCCTTAACTATAAATCGATCCTCGAAGACCTTCAGGGCTTCATCGTAACCAATATGGAAGCAGAAGAGATCGACAACCTCGTTAAGATGCAGTTAGATGATCTTGCGACATGGAACATAAAATCCTACGCAGTCGTCGGCGATGGCGGTTTCGACTATACATACTCAATGTCGAACCAGAAGCTTTACGTCACCTATCCTGACTACAGCTCGGTCGACAAGGGCACTGAACTGATAAACAAAGTCCTTACAGGCGGAACGATCACGGACGACGATCTCTGACAGATGACATCGTCTTCCGGACGGTATTCTGGAAAAGTGTTTCATTTGGGGAGTCCGGAGACCTGCCAGAAAAATGCCGCAGCGGGTATTACTCGTGCGGCAGGATATTCTTTTCGTAGTAGTGTTTGATGATGGATCTCCGGGTGACTATTCCTATGAATATTCCGCGGTCATCAACTATCGGGACGAAGTTGGTCTCCATCGATCTTATGATGAGATCCTCTATTGAAGAATTAATCTGTATCGGCTGGTTCTTATGCGTATTTAATCCAATGTCAGTAAGCTTGAACTGCTCAAGGCTCTCGATGGCCAGCGTGTGCGGTTCTCCGCCCTCGCCCTTTACAATAAACCAGAGAAGATCGCCTTCAGTTACAGTTGCAACATAGTGGCCGTCGCGGTCGACGACAGGAACAGCCGTATATGAGCTGTTGTGCATCTTTTCGAGTGCCTGACGGACTGTGTAGTCGGTATAAAGGTATGTGATCTCCTGCTTGGGGCGGGTAAAAAATGCTATGTTCATATTAAGCTCCGCCAAGATCCTTATCGATCCTGACCTGGAAAGGTGTAGCTGTAAGACCGTTCTGCGCGTGGAGCGGAGTCGGGCCGTATGAGAAGAATGCGTACCTTACCTTTGAAGGGAACTCAACCAGCGGGCATGACAGAAGGATAGTCTTTCCATCAAAGTCTACAGAAGCCTCAGCCGGATAGAACTGACCGTCTTCGCCTGCAAGCTCAAATCCCGAATCGTCAGGACCGAATCCCGTCGTGAGGTTCAAGAGCAGGTAGTCGCCTCCGAAAGTGATCTCAACACCTTCGCCTCTTCTGGCGTCAATGATGAACGGCGAGACTGCATCGACCTTCTCAAATCCGTATACGAACTTCTCGGCAAGGAGCGCCAGTCTGTCGCCCGGAGTCTTCTTGTCGGAAGGGAAAAGGTTATTGAACTCACCGCAGTCTACGATGACTGCCATATAGACATTCGGCATGTCGATGGCAACGATCTGCTGCTGCTCGCGGAGGAGCGGCCAGCTCATGTCATCGAAGCCCATATATTTTCTGTCTTTGGAAATGTACATAGGAAGCTGGCAGAAGATGAACGGCAGCTGGTCGTCAAAGAAGACATCACGCCATTCCTTGATCATGGTCTCGAAAACATGACCATACTCAGACTGGTGTCCGTCAGTATCTGCTTCGCCCTGATAGAAGATGACGCCTCTCAAAGTGTAAGGCGCGATCCTAAGGATCATGCACTCAAAAGCTGCGCCCGGATGTCTTGCGGACTTGTGTCCGATGGGTGCGGGCCAGGGTGCGGGACCTAACTTCTGATCTGCCTCAGGATAGGTTATCCAGGGATTAATTTTCAGCTCTTCCTGAAGCTTCTCGTCGTATTCCTTATACTTCTCCAGATATTCGGCATAGGCTTTGTCGTACTCTTCAGGAGTAAGCTCTGATGCCGCATCGTCGAAATCCTTGATATACTGTCTGCCCTCTTTTGTGGTGAGCAGTGACTCAACGCTCTGCCAGTTATCGATCGTAGATCTTGTGGCACAGCATTGGATGATACCGATCTTGGAATCAAGTCTTGATTCGAGTTCTCTTGCGAAATAGAAAGCAACTGCACTCATCTGTCCGGCTGTCTCGCTGTTGACGTCGATCCACTCCGTCTCAGCCTCAGCCTGTGCCTGTGCCTCATTCATGTGACCGAAAGCCGGAACCTTATAGTATCTGATCTCGGTGTTGCCGATCTTGGGCATGATGAACTTTGCAAACTCAGATCTTGCGAGAGGATAATCCATGTTACCGCCGCCTGCGGCAAGCCAGACTTCTCCGGCATATGCATCTCTTATCTCGATTGCGTAGATATCGTCTTCGTAGATCCTGATCTCGTATGGACCGCCCGGTTCATCGATGGGCTCAAGGCATACAAGAAAGCTTCCATCCTGTTCGGTCCCGCATGTGCCGGAAGAGATCTCTTCACCATTCTTTACCAGAGCACACTTTATAACGCAGGTTTTGTCAGAATACCCGAACACGCGGAGCTCAGCGCCCCACTGGAATACCATCTTATCTCTGAAAATGCCGTTAAGTTTTAATGCCATACTAAATTATTATATCAAATATAGAAGGAAGTTGCCCACAGGTTACTGTTTTCTGTTTATACGATAACCAAAATTTGTTAGGCACAAAGAACCAAACACTAAACAACTGATGAATAATGTTTGAAAAACCTATTAGCCAAACAAAGTCGCGCAGAAAACGATAGCCTGGGCGGCATCACCATTGACCGTTATGCTGCCCTGTGCGACTGCTACGGTGAAGTTCTTATCGCCGTTAAGGACAGATGCAAAAGTCTCAGCATCGGCATCGATGTAGAACGGTGCGTTGATGTACTCGTAAGGTGCAACCTCAGGTCTTCCGTCTTCGATCTTTACGTATAACGGAAGGTTATCGAGATTACCGTTTAAAGTGATCTGCGTAGCGGTGTCCTGAAGGAAAGATACCTTTGATGCCTTCTCCTCTACAGCTCTGAAAATGCTTGCGAATGTAGGCTCAACCTTTTTCTTTGGCATATGATTACCCCCTTGGCGTTATTGTTCTTTGTTATTGGCATTGCCCGCAAAGAATAGCATCCACGATGTCGGGATTATCTTTGAGGCAAGATGCAGCAGTTTCTGCGAAAACGGATATACGAGGATCTTTCTTCCCCTGTAAGAAGCTTTAAGTGATGCCTGCGAGAGCTTTACAGGATCTATGACGAACATCTTTCGCCACCCCGTAAAATCCGCAGCTTTTCCTTCGGTAGCCCTTCGCTGGAAATCTGTGGCAACAGGGCCCGGACAGACAACGAGAACGTTTATCCCCTTCGGTTTCAGTTCGCAGCTCATCGCTCTCGAAAATGAGATAACATACGATTTGCTCGCCGCATAGCACGCAAATCCGGGCTGCGGAAGGAATCCCGCAGAAGACCCGATGTTGATTATCTCAGGACGTCCTTTGCCGCTCTTCATGTAAGGAACGGTTATCCTTATCATGCGGCTTAAAGCATTGCAGTTGATACTGATGGTATTGTCTAAAGCATCAGGAGATTTATCCATCACCCGGCCTTTTATTCCCATTCCTGCAGAGTTAATAAGAAGCCCTACTTCAGGCTCCTCATCACGGAGTTTATTTTCGATAATGCTGATTCCCTGATCGTCTGAAAGGTCTGCGGCGATAGGGACTACCTTTACGGTACTTATGGATTTGGCAATCTCTTCAAGCGCATCCAAGCGTCTTCCGACTGCCCATATCTCATCAAAAGGAGTTCTTCCGGAACTGCCGTTATCACCTGCAAGTAACTCTAGAAAAGCCTTTCCTATACCTGATGAGCTGCCGGTTATGATCGCGATCCTTTGGTGCATAAAGCATCTCCTTAGAGAATGTTCCGTAACTTTAATAATACACTCAAAGGCCTGATATTAAAAGAGAATGCCCTTAAAGCAGACGCGCTGTTTGTTATTGTCGTAGTCGAAACAGTGTCTTGAACCGCCGGCACACCACTTCTCATATTCGCAATCCTTACAGTCTTCGCAGATGGAAGAAAGCGGCTTCCTGAATACTTCAAAACGGTTGAACCAGACATCGCTGAACTTATCCTTATAGATATTTCCCTGGACAAATTCCGGACGCTCCTCGATATCAAGACATGCGGTTATATCGCCATTTACCCTGATAGCAGCAGTGTGTGTGCCCGCTCCGCAATAGAAGAACCAGTCTCTTACGTCTCTCTCGTAATCGAGTCCTAAGAAATGCGAACAGCCGTAATTTACGGGTATTCCCTGCTCCCTCTTTTCGCGTATGAACTTAAACATATATCTCTGGTCGTCAGGTGTCATGAGCATATCGGGATAATCCAGAGCTCTGCCCATGGGTTCGATACCGATAACGCGCCATGAATCGAGATCGAGCTTATCCAATATCTGATAGAGCTCATCCAACTCGCCGATATTCTTGTGATTGACTACGGTCGTGACCTGGATATGTCTGAAAGCCTTCTGGTCGATCAGATTCTCTATTCCGCGCATCGCTTTGTCGTAGCCGCCCTTCATGCCTCTCTGGCGGTCGTGAGTGTCGCGGAGACCGTCAATGCTGACTGATACCGTACCCATTCCGACGCGGGCGAGCATCGCGGCGACATCCTTAGTGATGAGTGTCGCATTGGTCGTCATGCCCCATTTGAATCCGAGGTCATTTGCATATCCTAAAAGCTCTTCAAAATCGGGATAGAGAAGCGGTTCTCCTCCCGTAATGCAGAGCTGGAGTTTCTTAAGATCGAAATGTTCTTTCGCGTCATCCAGTACGGCCTTGAACGCTTCCTTATCGGGACCGTGTCCTAATCCGGGCGCACAGCTGCTGCCGCAATGAAAACACTTCTCATTGCAGCTTCTGGTTAACTCGAAAAACAGGTAGATGAGATCAGGCTCCTTAAAAAGCCTCGCACGTTCCTGAGCTTTTCTGTCGAGAAAAACTTTCTTTGCTTCGTTAATTTCTGAAGGCATAACTTACCCGTTATCTCCCGGAGGACCATAAACGACAACCTCCATATTGTCATCAAATACAGGTCCGTCAGTAGTGTCGGCTTCGGTCTCGTCCATATCTTCCGGCGGAGGTCCGTAAACATCGACTTCATTCGAGTCAAACGTCTCATCCGGCGGAGGTCCGTATACGCCTACTTCATTATTATCGTCATTAAAACCGGGCTTAGTGCCGATCGTATCAGAAGTCTCCTCTGAGGTCTCCTCAGTGAGATCCGGCGGAGGTCCGTAAACACAGGTCTCTTCCGGCGGAGGTCCGTAGACGCATCCCTCGAGCGCGAGGCTCAATGCTCCGACACTTGCTGCTACTGCGGCAAAAGTTAACGGCTTCTTAGATCTCTTCATTTTTCAATATCCCCTTTTACAGTTCAATGTACAGTTATTATTCTCCGGATGCGCTCTCTTCAGGTTCCGAATTCTGAGCGTCATCTCCGTTTATAGGTCTGAAACCGGACATAGGCGTTGAGCTCGTAGGAGCTGCCTTGCTGTTCGGGTCCATAATTGAAGGTCTCTGTCCTTCAAGAGCGACACCCATTGCAGGCGCGGTCATTCTCTTCTTGATGTCTCGCTCCTGATCTACTATAGCAGAAGGACGGACGATTCCACCATAAGCAGATGAGCCTTCATCCTCGGCCGGAGGAGTCTGGCTGCTTCCGCTCTTAGATCTGTTGAAGAATGCGGACTTACGTGTAGAACCTCTGTCGGCAATGCTCGTGTACTGCGCTCTTGCCTTCTCCTCAGCTTCCTTCTTAGCCTTCTCTTCTTCTATGCGCTTCTGCTCTTCAATTCTTCTCAGTTCCTTAGCTTCTTCGCTTTCCTTGAACGGAGTTACACTAGCCATAGCCGGAGCAGCCCAGACGGGAGCTCTTCCGGAGTTATTGTGATTCTTGCCTGCGAGAAGGCTTCCAAGCTGGTTCGAATTTGAAGATGACTTCGCACGCTCAACCGAGATGGAAGGTCCTGTCGTATCAGCTGAAGCAGCTGAACCTACACCGGATGAAGAACCGCTCTTGAACGATGCCAGCGGATTGCCCTTCTTCATGGTTTCGCCCTTGATGTCCTTGTCCTCAGGACTGTTCTCGCCTTTTCCGTAAGGATAACCCTCGACAGATGCCATCGCGGAAATACCCGGAGTGATGGAACCGTCAGAGGATGCCATTGCAGATTTGAAGACCTCAGAAGTCTTGCTCTGCTTCTTTGCTTTCTCAGCCTTTGCTTCTCTTGCCGCATCAGCAGCAGCGATCGCCTTCTGGGCTTCCGCCATCTTTGCTTCTGCCTCAGCCTTTGCAGCTGCAGCTGCTCTTGCTGCCTCAGCCGCTTCCTGTCTTGCACGCTCTGCAGCAGCGGCTTCTTCACGGGCAATTCTTGCTTCTTCAGCTAATCTTGCCTGCTCAGCCACCATTAATGCTTCCTTAGCTTTTCTGGCCTCTTCGGCCTTTCTTGCTTCTTCTGCTATTCTGGCCTCTTCAGCTCTTCTGGCTTCCTCGGCTCTTCTCGCCTCTTCGGCTTTTCTTGCTTCTTCGGCCTTTCTCGCTTCTTCGGCAGCTATCCTGGCCTGTTCGGCTCTTCTTGCTTCCTCAGCTCTTCTGGCATCTTCTGTAAGTCTTGCCTGCTCAGCTGCCTTTATCTCTGCCTGTTTCTTCTGTTCTTTTTCAAGTCTTGCCTTCTCGGCAGCCTCAGCACGCTCAAGGAGTCTTCTTGCTTCTGCGATCCTTGCTTCTGCTTCAGCCTTGGCGATCAATGCGGCCTTTGCTGCTGCTTCTGCTCTTGCAGCTTCCTCTTTTCTGGCCTGCTCAGCAAGTCTTGCAGCCTCTTCTAATCTCAGCTGCTCTTCTTTCCTTGCCTGCTCTGCTGCTCTGGCTTCCTCTGCTATTCTTGCTTCTTCTGCAAGTCTTGCCTGCTCGGCAGCCTTTCTCGCTTCCTCAGCCTTTCTTGCCTCTTCGGCTTTCTTTGCTTCTTCTGCAGCGATCCTTAGTTCTTCAAGCTTCTTTGCTTTCTCTGCAGCAGCCTTTCTCTCTTCCTCAGCCCTTCTCGCTTCTTCGGCCTTTCTGGCTTCCTCAGCCTGTCTTGCCTTTTCTGCAGCTTCCTTAGCCTTTCTGGCTTCGGCATTTCTTCTGATCTCTTCGACTCTTGCAGCCTGTTCTGCTTTCCTCTGCTCAAGGATGGTTGCAGCCTTTTCGCGTGCAGCTATCTGTTCGGGAGTAAGCTCATTTCTCGGGCGCTTGATCGGTCCGCTCTGGGTCTGCTTGGTTGAAGCTGCCTCAGCAGCCTTAACCGGAGCGGGTGCGAAAGGTGATTTATTTGCTTCAGTTTCCTGACGGGGTGCAGGTGCGAAAGGTGACTTATTTGCTTCAGCTGTCTGATGAGGTGCGGGTGCAAAAGGAGACTTTGTTTCCTCGGCTTTTTCCTCTTCCTTGCGTGGAGCAAATACCGAAGGATTCTGCTTGGGTTCCGAAGGTTTTGCAGCCTTGAGGAATGCAACTGCAGCAGCACTGCCGTGAGCGGAAGACAACAGACTGCCTCCCTCAGGTTCAGCCGTTTTCTGCTTAGGTGCATCCTGTGTTGCAGGCTTTGCAGCATTCGCAGCCCTGTTCTTTGCTGCAGCTTTTCTAGCTTCAGCATTCATTCTTAACTCGTCTACTCTTGCCATTTGGGCAGCTTTCCTCTCTTCAAGAAGTTTGGATTGGTTCCCGTTATTCTGTGTCTTTACGGGAGTAGTTGCATTATTGGGTCTTGCTTCCTGCTTGGAACGGGAAGCAACTGCCGCGGTTGTGCCTGCCATGGCTGCGGCCTTATTGACAGATGCAGCAGCCGGTCTCTTAACGGGTGCCATCTGTACACCTGTTACAGTTGCAGGCTTATTAGCGGATGCAGCGGCAGGTCTCGTAGCCGGCGCCTTCTGTATGCCGGTTACAGTTGCAGGTCTATTCGCAGATGCAGCAGGTCTTGTAACCGGTGTCTTCTGCGCGCCGGGCTTAACTGCAGACTTTGAAACGTCTGCTCCTGCCTCCATTGCCTTTAATTCTTTCATGGCATTAGCCGTATTGAATCCCTTGTTTACCTGGGGTTCGCTGACCGGCTTCATATCCTTAACGGGGCCCAGATATCCGAACTTCTCGGCAAGGAGCGGGACTCCCGGAACAAATGCTATTGCAAGATCTTTTCCTTCAAGCTTTTCCTTGTCGGAAAGATATCTGTATCTCAGATACATAACACCAGCCAAAAGGATGAGTACTACTAACCAGATCCATGCAAAACTTGTCTGCTTCTTGCCTTTGTTTCCGCCATTAGCAGAAAGGATAACTTCAACAGGAGTAGGCCCGTTGCCTGTTTCCTCAGTAGTCTCATCGGAACCAACTATTCCTGCAGCTTCTCCACTCTCGGATGTCTCGCTTTCGGAGACTCCGGCAACAGGGATCAGAGCAACTGTGTCAGAAGATGAAGTCTCTGTTTCCTGAGTCGTAGTTGTCTCTTCTGTAGTCTCAGCGGGTGTCGGTGTGGATGTAGGCGCCTTGGTAGGTATCGAGGTGGGTGCCTTCGTAGGAGCTGTCGTGGCCGTAGGCGCAGGTGTCGATGTGGCAGTCTTTGCTGGAACGGGCGTAGCTGTCGGCTTTGGGGTCGAAGTAGGCGCAGTTGTGGCGGTCGGCTTAGGAGTCGATGTAGGAACAGGTGTTGCCGTCGGCGCCTTTGTAGGAACAGGTGTTGCTGTAGGTGCTTTTGTAGGTGCTTTGGTAGGAGCTTTTGTCGGTGTTGACGTAGGCTTCTTTGTGGGTGTAGGTGTATTTGTTGCCTTCTTAGTAGGCTTAGGTGTAGCTGTAGGAGTATTCGTAGCCTTCTTTGTAGGCTTAGGTGTATTCGTTGCCTTCTTGGTAGGCTTGGGTGTGGCTGTAGGAGTATTCGTTGCCTTCTTGGTAGGCTTAGGTGTAGCTGTAGGCTTCTTGGTAGGCTTGGGAGTAGCTGTAGGCTTCTTGGTAGGCTTGGGCGTAGGTGTGTTTGTTGGCTTCTTAGTAGGTGTAGGAGTAGGAGTCCTGGAAATCTCCTTGCCATCGACTGAAGGTGAAATATCACTGGGGATATTGGTGCAGAACATTCCGATGTAATAATCTCCATCCGGATTGCCGTCATCTCCGCCCCAGCCCGTTACTCTGATCTTCGCGCGGTCGCCATCTTCTATGATGGAGCAGGCGGAATTACCTGAGAGATAAACTGTGGAACCCTCAAAAGAAAGGTAGACATCAACATTTTCGCCGTCAGAGAAACCTGAAAGCATCAGATGGAATCCGCCTTCGTCGCCACTGGCCCAGACATCCTGGATCCAGACTGAACCGGCAGCCTGAACATTCTGCGGGAAAACAAAATTCAATGCAAAAACAGCACCGATTACGAAGCTCAAAAGCAAGCATAACCGCTTGAGCGAGAAGCGTCCCGAAAAGCTGCCCGGCATCTATACTAACCTCCAAAATAAAGCACACACAAATCCACTAATATAAATATTAGAAGATACTAAGATTATACAGTCTGTCCCACTGTATAATCAAGTGCTTGAAGATAGTATGGAAGTATGTTTCAGCTTATGGATTTACCCGTTGTTTCCGCTGTCGTCATCGGGCAGATCTGCGCTGGGAACAAAGCCTTTTACCGCCTCTGTAGCGGCAGGAATGATGGCCTCTTCGCCTGACTTTAAGATGTCCGGTTTTTCTTCCTGGACTTCTGCAGGACATTCAATAACCGCATTTGAAACCTCTGATCCTGTCTGCGGTCTCAAAGCTGCACTGTATGTCGTATCAACGATTTCCTCCTGCTCGCCGGCTCCGGGTTCTTCATCAAGAGATACTCTTGCGGCAGTAGGACGCTTTAATGCCGTCGGCTTTACCTTCTGTACGGGAGCTTCCGTGATCTTTACCTCCGACGGAGCTGCAGAGTCCATGACGAGCGCAGGCGTAGATGCCTCAGCGCCAACCGTATCGGAATCGAGTTCCTTCCTCTGCTGCTGACGCGCCTCAAGAGTATTGGAATAGACCGGTCTGATCGGCGCGGTGTTGGACTTTTGGAGATAACCGTTTATGATTATCTGCTCCTTCGCTTTGTCGATCTCCTCGGCTTTTCTGGATGAGATTCCCAAAGAACCGAACACCTCGGAAGCTTCCTTTTCTTCCCTCTGGGCTTCGCTCTTGCCTCCGATCAGCGTATTCTTTGCAGCTGCTTCATTCTCGGCTTTCTTTCTGGGATCTCTTGTCTCACGTTTGATCTGCTTTATCTTTTTCTCACCGGAAGAGCCTGCGTTTTTCTGGGCAAGGATCTCGGTGCGGTTAACAACCTGTTCGGCACGCCATGCAGTGTCGATGTTTTCGTCCATCTTTTCCTTCTGCCTGTCCTTAGCCCTTAATATTGCAAGAACAACAATAAGACCGATAACTACGACAACAGCTATTCCGATGACGATCGGGGTAAGCTGCCTGTTATCAGCAAGATTTATGGCCATTATTACGTTTAACATATCATGTACCCTCTCCATTATCATCCGGAGATCCATCGGAACCGCCGGCATGATCCGGTTCTGAACTCATTATCTCTTCTTCCGCCTCATTCTTACGCTTTAAAGCGACCCTGACTGCGAAGATGACAATGACCAGTACTACTGCAATTATAGCAACAATAATGAGATTCATCGCTACTTTTCGCATTGATTCGAAAGCGACTTCCGGATCTGTGGTCTTCTGCGGCAGGGATGATTCCGTCTCAGCGGATGCTGAAGTCTCAGCAGCTTTGGTGGTCCCAGCAGGCTCGGATGCTGTAGTTTCCGTTGTCTTTACCGGTGCGGGAGTGACCTTCTCGCCGGAGTATTCTGACAGGGCGATGCCGCTGTTTCCGAGCGGAACCTCGTGATCCAGACCTATGAACTTGCCGTCTTCAGTCTGCCAGAGAACTTCTTTTACGAAATTGTATTTTTCTTCATCCCACGTCTTGAAATCGTCTTTTACAAGACCGCCGGTATCGCCGGAATTTGCGTTGAAGCACCAGAAAGTGTGATGCAGATGTTCGTTGGCAATGAGCTGTCTGAAGTACTCCATCCACTTAAGGTTGTCGCCTTCCATGAAGCCGCCCCATTCACCGACAAAGATCGGCGCGATATTCTCTTTCTGGATGTAGAGCCAGTAATCGTACCAGGCATCCTTCATCAGCGAATCGTATGTGAAACCGCCCGAAAACCAGGGCTGTTCATAAACTTTCGGACCGTAATCGTGAGGCGAATAGACTATCTGCTTATTGCGCTCGGCTGACCCGAAATCGATCGGGAATTTCCTTACTGCCATGAGGTTTGCGCCCCACCAGGTGTTGTAATAGTCGGCATCGTCATTGCGCGAAACGAAGTTGTTCGCCTCGATGTTCTTCGGGTAGATCTGGATGCCTTCGATGATAATCAGGGCATGCGGATTTGCATCCAGCACGGCATTTCCTGCACGCTCTGCGACCTTCTTCCAGTTATTCGGATCGTTCGAATCGTTCCAGATCGCATGGGGATCTTCGGAGGCTTTTCCGTGAGGTTCGTTCTTGAGATCGTATCCGATTATCGTGTCATTGTTCTTGTATCTGTCGGCTATCCATGAGAGCGATGCTACGAAATCATCGACTGTGATGTCGTCCCTGTACCAGACGGGGTGATTGTGTCCCGAAGCATCGGTCTTGGCTGAATGGATGTCGATTATGACCTTCATGCCGTTCTTTTCGCAAAGGGAAAGAACATAATCGAAGATCTCGAGCGAATTCATCGAATTGAGTTCCTCGTTATAAGCATTGTTGTAGTTAGCTCTCGGGTATTCTCCCTTCTTCCACTGCAGAAGGAGTTCGGCGCTCATGGGAACTCTGAGGACATTGAATCCGCGGTTCGCGATGGCTTCGAGCGAATCCTTGAGATTGCAGTTCCATACGCCGTCAAACATGTTGGTCCCGGTGTTGTATCCGAACCAGTTGCAGCCCGTAAGCCACACCTCGGTACCGTTCATGTCGACTATATGTGAGTCAATTGTGGTAAGCCAGTCATCGCCTTCGACGCCTTTTTCGTTGCGCGCCGGACCCGGAGTGGCAGCAGGAGTCGTCGCCTCAGTAGTGGTCGAAGCGGCTGAAGTCGCAGATGTCGAAGCCGTGGAATCGCTGACGTTTCCGGAGTCGCCGTCACCTGAGACTGAGATGAGCTTGGCGGAAGTGACATCGCTTCCTGATACCTGGATGCCGACCTTGCTGTCAAATCCCCAGCTGTTCTGTCCTGATGCGGAACAGACCGCGGTGACCTGGTTTCCTTTGATGGTATATGAATCAAATCCCCATCCTGTCGCAGAATCTATCTTGCCCGAAAATTCTGCAACTACGGTGATCTTCTGATAACCGCTGCATCCTGACAGCTGGATCTCGAGCTGTCCTCCGCTTCCCCAGCAGTTTGACGTGGCAGAACCTGACGGAGCTGCCAGGGAGATCATGGGGATCGCAGTCAAAACAAAAACAAACGTAACAAACAGCAGAAGGATCTTCTGCCCTGCCCTGGATCGCATATTAAGCCTCCGTTACAGGCCTAACTCCGCTTTGCGGCCGGTCGGCTTATACTGCTCGTATTTAATTCCTGCAGCATCGAGCATCTTCCTGGCTGCCTGCGTGGTCTCGGAATCGTGATACTTGTCACTTAAATATACGACCTTGCCTACGCGCTTCTGGATAAGTGCCTTTGTGCACTCATTGCACGGAAAGAGCGTGACATAAACAGTGGAACCTTCAAGATTACCTGTCTTGGAATTGAGTATGGCGTTAAGTTCGGCATGCGCTACGAAAGCATACTTTGTATCGAGTACGCCGCCTTCCCTTGCCCAGGGGAATTCCTCATCGTCGCATCCCAGAGGCAGACCGTTATAGCCGACGGAAATGATGTACTTATCCTTATCAACGATGCAGGCACCAACCTGCGTGCTCGGATCCTTACTTCTCATGGCTGCAAGTTCAGCAACACCCATGAAGTATTCATCCCAACTGATATAGTCCGTTCTCTTGTCGCTCATAAACGCCTCCGTACTCTAAAGTGAAACAACATAATTTTAGCCGAACATACGGCATGCCGCAATAAAAGAAACTATGGAAAAGAACCGCGGGCGAAGGGGAACCTCCCGTCAAGAACAGTAATTTTCATTCAAATTTCCCTTTATTACAAAGATAGACAGTTTATACTTTTTTCGGGGCGCGGTCTTTGACAATTCCGCACAATCTCCCCGATGCTTGTAAAAACACAAGTTGTGATAAGATTAGTTAGATATTTAAAATAAGGGGATAACTATGCTCGCGATCTTATACTTAGCGCTTTGTGCAGCATTCGGCATGTGCTTTGTCGGATTATCAGTTCCGGATGTCCGCAGATTATATATAGCCTGCAGTCCTTCTGCAAAAGGTATCAGACATATTCCAAATACGCTCTTTACCGTACCGGCAGGAATCATTACCGGAATGATGTGCGTTCCTTTCTTCAACTATTACGTAACACTCGGACTTTCCTACTTCCTTGATAACGGCGACGTATGCAAGAAGCTCGGCGTCCTCATAACATTCGCTTTCTTCCTCTGGATGATCCTCACATGCCTCGTCCTTATCAACCGCAAGAGAGTTAAGCGCGAAGAGCTTAAGGCTTCAGGCGCTACTGCCATTGAGGATTATAAGTCCAACATTCCCGATACAATTTTCTACGGCATCGTTATCATTGCACTTACGATAACTTCCACATTCCTGATGTTCTACACATACAGGATCACAGGCACCACGCTGAATAACGGTTTATCCACATTCTCTGACCTCTCGCCCCACACGGCAATGGTCTCCTCATTCGGCAAGGGCTTCAACTTCCCTACGCAGTACATGCATTTTTCAGGCGACGGCATCAAGTACCACTTCCTGTTCTATTTCCTTGCAGGAACGCTTGAATATCTCGGACTGCCGATAGATTACGCGCTCAATCTCCCTTCTATTATCTCGATGGTCTGCGCCCTTGTCCTTTTAGGACTTCTCGCAGTCATCATCAGCTCAAGAAGAGCTGCATTCCTTGTCGCACCGATCCTCGTATTCCTCAGAAGCTCACTTAACGTCTTCTTCCACATCAAGGAACTCACCGATGCCGGCAACTCCTTCTCTCAGGCAGTATCAGGCATTCTCGCATCCTCTGAGTGGTACGAAGTCACGCCTTACGATAACTGGGGCATCTGGGCGATCAACGTATATCCCAACCAGCGCCACCTTATGCTCGGCGTTGCAGTCATCCTCATCATGGTTATCCTCTTCCTGCCTTTCATCAGAAGGCTTGGAATCTCCATATCAAGAGCTGAAGGTTCATCCAAGATCAAGGCTTTCGCTTTCTCAAAGAACGCATGGCTTACAAGATCTGAAGACCCGCTCTATCCTATCTCGATAACTATTCTGGCAGCTGTGCTCGTTATCGTTATGCCGTATTTCCACGGTTCATGCCTGATAGCGCTGCTTCTCGTACTCTTCGCCATGGCGATCTTCTCCGAGAGCAGACTGCTCTATCTTGCAGTCGCTGTATGCGCAGTAGGTTCATCTTATATCCAGACGCTGGTATTCTCCGGCGGATATAAGAATGTCGTATCATTTGAATTCAAGCCGGGCTTCATCCTGGATAATGCTTCATTCTTAGATCTTGCCCGTTACCTCATCATCGTTACGGGCGGCACCATTGTCCTCGCGTTTGTCTTCGCAGTCACGGTGCTCGTTCTCGATATCATCAACAAGAAGCCGGTACACCGCTTTCTGCTCTTTATCTGCTTCCTCTTCCCCATGATCTTTGCATTCCTCTTCAAGGTTTCTTTGGAGATGCTCGCAAATCACAAGTTCATACAGATAACCCTTATCCTTCTTGATGCTCTCGTAGCAGCCCTTATCGCAAATCTGCTCTTCATCCCGCTCAAGCGCAGGAAGAACGGCGCAGAAGCCGGTGATGCTGCCGTTGCCATTGCTGCAAACGACATCATCGATGCAGACTCCAGTGACGGTGAGGTTGCCATCGCAGCAGCTCCCGCAGGAAAGGGCATCAGGACTCCTTCGATCGCAGCAACAAGCGCTTTCGGTGAACCGATCGTTGAAGAAGAGATCCCTGAAGGTCCTGATTTCGAGACTGCCGACACACATACCGGCATTGACGCTGACATAGTAGTCATCAAGGACAAGCTCGCCGAAGAGGCAGCTGACAGCAGTAAGAGACAGGCAGAAGAGCCTGAAAAGACTGTCGAACCCGATCCTGACCAGATCATTGAAGAAACTGTTCCCGAAGAGATCCTTTTCGGTGATGACAGCTCCAACAAGGACGATGACGAAGATGAGGATGCAAAGGCCGGCATAGCTGCAATCGCAGCTCTTTTCGGAGATAAGGAAGAAGAATCCGAAGAAAGCAAGACTGAGACAGAAGAATCCAAGGCAGAAGAACCTGCTAAGGAAACATCTGCTGAGTCCGAAGAAAAGAAGGAAACTTCAGAAGAAGCACCCGCTGCTGAAGTAAAAGACGATACAGTTGATAAGGAAGCTGAGGCCGGCGTTGCAGCCATAGCAGCCCTTTTCGGCGAAGAGATCAAGACAGAAGAATCTCCCGCTGCACCTGAAAAGGAAGAAAAGGAAGCAGCCGCTGTTACTGAAGAGAATGCTGACGGCTTCACACTGACTGTTGACCCTGAGCCTGCTGAAAAGCCCATTGAAGAGGAAGCATTCGACGATTCTGATGACGGTATCATGGCATCTGCACCTGATACTCCCCACATCTCAATGCGTCCCGGTTCTGTGGCTTTGGGAGTCAAGTTCGGTGAGGATGAAGGCGATGACGCGGCAGACGCAAGTGCTGCTATTGCATCAGCTGAAGAACCCGTAAGCACCGTAACAGAGCTCAACTCTGAAGATGCCAAGGAAGAGATCAAGCCTGAGTCATTGAAGCACGAGCCCGTACAGAACAAGAAAGCCGGCGGCCTCTCATTTGCTGCCTGGATGGCTCTCGAGATCGCAGGCGTCATCCTTGCCCTTGCCCTGATGGTACCTCTTACAGCTACCGGTGTAAGCGAATGGGCTACATATATAAACCTGAACAAAGCGCCTCTGAGCGTCAATCTGAACTCACCCGTAACCAAGTGGATCTCAGAGAATACTGATCCTTCTGATGCTTTCCTAACACCCATGTGGTCTATGAACCGCTTCCTGCTCGCAGGCCGTCCCATGTACTACGGCTGGCCTTACTACGCATGGTCTGCAGGTCACGACACATACACCAGAGATACCATCTATCTGTGGCTTATCTCCGGTTGTGACGGCAACATCGATGAGTTTACGAGATACTGCAAGGAGCGTCATATCAGATACCTGATCGCAGAACCCGAATTCTACAATGCAGAATACGCTGACGGAATTACGTTCAATAAGGAATTCTTCGAAGAGAACCTGACCCAGGTTGCTTACTTCGCAGAGGAGAATACTACGATCTACAGGATCTACTGATAAAGATCAGAACGGGTTCGGATGAGCCTTATGATACTCGTTCTTGATCTTATACATCAGGGCGTCAGCTTCTTCAACGTAGTCGTTTACCGACTTGTTTGAATCCGGATCTGTAAGGACATAGCCTACGCTTATCGAGAATTTGAATGGATTTATTCCCAGATTATTCTCCCTGTTGATATTTGTGATGATCGACCGCCTTATCTTCTCGGAAGATTCTTCGGTTGCATCAGCAGCGATTACAAGGAATTCATCGCCTCCGTATCTGATGCCTATCGCATTGTTGTCGCCGATACTTTTCTTTATCGCGTCAGCAACGATATTTATTGCCCTGTCTCCGAAAGCATGGCCGTAGCGGTCGTTTATCCTTTTCATGTCATTGATATCGGCAAACATTATGACTGCTTTTCTGCCAAGTTCCTTGCTCTCTTCAACGATCGGAATGGCATGACTTACAAAGCAGAATCTGTTATAAAGCCCCGTCATCGGATCTTTGTCGTAAAGGAATCTGAGTTCTTTATTAGCCTGCTCGAGGCACAGATTAGTATGGAATTCCATCAAGGCTTGTTCCAGCCTTTCAAGATACTCGTATATACGGAAAGACTCATTGAGTATGTACGTTCCATCCCTGAATACCACATAGCCGAAATTATACTGGTCGTTATGCAGCGGATAAAAGAAGTAAACATGCTGCTGATCCGGAATCTTAATGAATCCCGGAATATTAATCTTTTTGTCGATCCCCTTATTTGAAGGCAGACCGTCTACCAGAGCTACAGCAGGATCAAAGCTCGCGTCATAGCATCTGTCCAGAATGCTGCTTTCGTCTGAGCCGAGTTCTTCAAAGAAATACCTGTTAAGCATTACATAATAATTGTCACCTATATACTCGTGACTCTTTACATAATACGCTCTCAGGTTTTGTTTCATGTCCTCGTAATCGGAAGAATCCAATATCGTTTTTCTCTCTCCGCGCTTAAAACGGTTAAAGTAATCTGCCTGCTTGTTCTTTGCATGAATTTCCCGGCAGTAATCACGTCTTCCGATATCGTAAGGACTGTTTGCCTCTAAATTGCAACGGCAGCTCTCGCCTACTACCAGCTTTGACGTTACAGTTGAAAGCTTTTCTTTTACTTTACCCTTAATTATGTCATAAAGCATCTTGCAGCTGTTATAACCTACAGTTTCATAATCCTGTTCAACCGTAGTAAGAGCCGGATAAGAAACGCTGCCTTCACCTATATGATCAAAGCCGGTTACAATTACGTCTTCAGGAAGATTAAATCCCAGATCCCTGAGTTCGCTTGTGACTGCCAGCGCCATTATGTCATTTGCGCAGATAATGGCATCAGGCATCTTATCAGGCTCTTCAGCCAGCTTATCAGCTATGGCAATAGGCTTCTCATTTCCCCAGTCGCCAACATAAATGTTCTTCTTCGGGAGCTTTAAGCCGTGCTTTTTCATCACTTCCTTGATCACATTGAGACGTTCTTCTGAATCAATATGGTCCTTGGTTCCCCCGATATATACGACTTTCTTAACTCTATGAACGGTTATCAGATGCTCGACGAGTTCCCTCATTCCATCTGCGTTATTGATGCCGACACACGGAACACCTTTTACTTTCGTTCCGACACTGACTACGGGAACGCCTCTTTCCTTTGCATCCTTAATGATTGTTTCCGCAAGTTCGGGATCATTCAGAAGGCTCGAAAATACGATCAGTCCGTCGTATTCTTCGAGAGGCGCCAGTGTATAAATTTTCGACTGTGCGGTGTTAACGGCATTTCTCCGGTTGCTGGCAGCAAAGCCTATATAGAAGTGTGTATCAAAATCCTTTATCTTGGCGTATTTCTTTATGCCCTTAATCGCTTTAAGGGTAATACTGCCATTATATCCGTTTGAAAATACTGCAATCCGGTGTTTCATAATTCCTAAAGAAAAACATATTTTTCTAATCGTTTGTTATTATATATCTCACTCATTTTGATTTATACAGGATAATAATGCGATGTTATCGATAATCAGATGATTAAAATCCTATTGGTTTTCTACTTATCTGAACACTTATGCTGTCGGGCGTTTTTCTGGCAAGATCAGCGCAGGCAGGCCATCGTAAAAATGTGTTCCATGTACCAAATCTCCACGATCATGTACTTCAGTGCATAGATTTGCCCTTTTTCATGCACTAAATCTCCAAAATCAGGACTTTAGTGCATAGTTTCCTCCATTTTTATGCACCAAATGCCCGAAAATCAGGTTTTAGTGCATAACAGGGGCAGCAACGGGAATAAAGCCATAAAAACTAAAGGCTGCCTCAGAAAACTGAAGCAGCCTTTTGGAAAAACTCTAATTAAGTATTACTTAATGTCGTTGAATCCTTCTCTTGCAGCATATGTTGTGTGCAGGAGCTCATGAGCCTTGTGAGAGTTAGGCTCGCCCAGATACTTCTCGTAGAGTTCGATGATCTGGGGATTATTGTGAGACTGACGGAGTGTCTGACGCTCATCTTCGGAATAGAGTGCCTGAGCTCTCTTCTCCTTGTATGTGTCGAGAATATCGTCACCCTCGTTAGGCATGAAGCAAGGACGGACATAGGGCTGACCACCGCCGTTGATACAACCACCGGGGCATCCCATGATCTCGATGAACTGATACTTTGACTTGCCCTCGCGGATCTCGTCGAGAAGAACCTTAGCGCTCTTCATGCCGGAAGCGATAGCAACGTTAACTGTTGTGCCGTTGATGTCGAGAGAAGCTTCTCTGATACCAGCATCGTGGCCACGTACAGCCGTGAATTCAACAGGCTCGGACTCCTTGCCTGTGAGCTTGAAGTAAACAGTTCTGAGAGCTGCTTCCATAACGCCGCCTGTTACACCGAAGATAACAGCTGCACCTGTGTAGTCGCCCATGATATCCTGATCCCACTCCTCATCAGGGAGACGGTTGAACATGATACCAGCACGGCGGATCATTCTTGCAAGCTCACGTGTTGTGAGAACTGCATCAACATCAGGATTACCGTTTGTGATGAGCTGCTCTCTTTCCTTCTCGAACTTCTTAGCAACGCAAGGCATGATGGATACAACGAAGATATCCTTAGGATCGATGCCCTTCTCCTGTGCCCAGTAAGACTTGATGATGGCACCCTGCATCTCGTGAGGAGACTTGCAGGAAGAAAGGTGAGGAAGGAGATCGCCGTAGTTGTACTCAGCGTAGTTGATCCATCCGGGTGAGCAGGATGTGATCATAGGGAGAACTCCACCGTTCTGGAGACGGCCGAGGAGCTCTGTGCCCTCTTCCATGATCGTAAGGTCAGCACCGAAGTTAACGTCATAAACTCTCTCGAAGCCGAGTCTTCTCAAAGCTGCGATCATCTTGCCTGTGCAAGGTGTTCCTACAGGATTGTCGAACTCTTCGCCGATAGCTGCACGTACAGCAGGAGCTGCCTGAACGATAACGTGCTTGCCTGCCTTGAAAGCTGCGTCAACCTTGTCGATCTCAGAGTGTTCCATAAGAGCGCCTGTCGGGCAGACATTGACGCACTGGCCGCACTGGATACAAGGAGAATCAGCAAAGCTTCTGTTCTCTGCAGGTGATACGAATGTATTGAAACCACGGTTCTCGAAACCGAGGATTCCCATGCCGTGAGCATTGGAGCAGCGGGCGATACAACGGCCGCAGAGGATACACTTGGATGTATCACGGACAAGTCCGGGAGCGAGAACGTCGATGTGTGTCTCAGAGTGAACACCCTGGAAAGCATCTTCTCTTGCGCCTGTGATCTGAGCAACGTGGAGGAGCTCGCACTGGCCGTTCTTATCGCACTGCTGGCAGTTTTTATTGTGATTGGAGAGCATAAGCTCTACAGATCTTCTACGAGCCTGAACAGCTGCAGGAGAAGAGATCTTGATCTCCATACCCTCAGCTACAGGATATACGCAGGATGCAACGAGTCCTCTGGCGCCTGTTGCTTCTACCAAGCAGACACGGCATGAACCCTGGTTGCACTCTCCGTGATTAAATGCACAAAGTGAAGGAATCTCATAGCCACAAGCCTTAGCAGCTTCAAGAATGGTGAGGCCGGCTTCAACCTGATAGGGCTGACCTTCAATTTTAATATTAACTAAACTCATTCTTTTGCCTCCTGATTAAACCTTCGAAATTGCGTTGAACTTACATGTGCTGATGCACGCACCGCACTTAACGCACTTATCAGCGTCAATTGCCATGGATGCAAGCTTGTGACCTTCAGCTACATAATCTGTACGTGTGATGCAGCCTGCAGGGCAGCCCTTAGCGCACATACCGCAGCCGATACACTTATCAGCGTCGATCGTGTAAGACATAAGGTTCTTACAAACGTGAGCAGGGCACTTCTTGTCAACGATGTGAGCAAGGTACTCGTCACGGAAGTGAGCAAGTGTTGAGTTAACAGGGTTGGATGCTGTCTGGCCCAAAGCGCAGAGGGAGTTAGCCTTGATCGTCTGGCTCAGTTCTTCGAGCTCGTCAAGATCCTTCATTGTGCCCTTACCCTCAGTGATTCTTGTGAGGATCTCGAGCATTCTCTTTGTGCCGATACGGCAAGGTGTGCACTTACCGCAAGACTCGTCGCAGATGAATTCAAGATAGAACTTAGCAACGTCAACCATGCAGTTGTCTTCGTCCATAACGATAGCACCGCCGGAACCCATCATGGATCCCTTAGCAACAAGGTTATCGAAATCGATAGGCTCGTCGAGGTACTCAGCTGTTAAGCATCCGCCGGAAGGACCACCTGTCTGGATAGCCTTGAACTGCTTGCCATCCGGGATACCGCCACCGATGTCATAGATGAGCTCTCTAAGTGTTGTACCCATAGGTACTTCTACGAGACCAACGTTATTAACTTTTCCGCCCAAAGCGAAAACCTTTGTACCCTTAGACTTCTCTGTACCAACGGAAGCGAATGCTGCTGCGCCTTCTCTTAAGATGTAAGGAACGCAAGCTAATGTCTCTACGTTGTTAACGCAAGTCGGCTTGCCCCAGAGACCCTTGATTGCCGGGAACGGCGGCCTCGGACGAGGCATACCACGCTTACCTTCGATGGAGTTGAGGAGAGCTGTTTCCTCACCGCAGACGAATGCGCCTGCACCGAGTCTGATCTGGCAGTCGAAGCTGAAGTCAGAACCGAGGATGTTCTTTCCGAGCATACCCTCTGCTCTAGCCTGCTCAATAGCGATCTTAAGTCTCTTAACTGCGATCGGGTACTCAGCACGTACATAGAAGTAACCTTCTGAAGCGCCGAAAGCGTAACCAGCGATCATCATACCTTCGATAACTGCAAGAGGGTTACCTTCGAGGATGGAACGATCCATGAATGCACCCGGGTCGCCCTCGTCGCCGTTACATACAACGTACTTCTGGTCAGCTTCAACATTAAGAGCGAACTGCCACTTTCTGCCTGTGGGGAATCCGCCGCCGCCACGGCCACGGAGTCCGGAAGCGAGAACTTCGTCTACTACTTCCTGCTGTGTCATTGTGAGTGCTCTCTTGATACCCTGGAAAGCGCCCATGCCGATTGCTTCGTTGATGTCTTCAGGATTGATAACGCCGCAGCCGTTGAGAGCTACACGTCTCTGCTTCTTATAGAAGAGGATATCTTCCTGCTTTGTAACTTTTTCGCCTGTCTTAGGATCAACATAAAGAAGGCGCTCAACGATCTCGCCACCAATAAGGTCTTTTTCAACGATCTCGTCAACGTCTTCAATCTTAACCATCTTATAAAGAGTATCCTCAGGATAGATCTTAACGAAAGGTCCCTGTGAGCAGAAACCGAAGCAGCCTACCTGGTTAACGGTAGCCTTATCCTCAATTCCCTTCTCCTTAAGGAG
Organism: Ruminococcaceae bacterium AB4001; assembly: GCA_000621765.1. Lineage (GTDB taxonomy): Bacteria > Bacillota > Clostridia > Saccharofermentanales > Saccharofermentanaceae > Saccharofermentans. The sequence continues at coordinate 59,387 of JHXJ01000011.1, read as the reverse complement.
CTCGTTAAATCTTTCCATGATCTCTGTGGAGTGTGCGGAAAGGCATCCTGTACCACCACAAAGAACGATGTGACGCTTGCCGTCACCACCCTTGATCTTGTCGTCAAGGCTCTTGGAGAGAGCTTCAAATCTCTCATTAAGGTCAGTAACAGAACTTATCATGCCTTAGCTGCCTCCTCTTTCAATTCTTTGATGATCTCGGGAACCTGATCTACCTTAACCTTAGGGTAAACCTTTCCGTTAATGCTTACAGCGGGTGCGATACCGCATGCGCCGATGCAGCGGAGAGCATCCAATGTGAAAAGACCGTCCTCAGTTGTCTCACCGGGCTTGATGCCTAAGAGCTCCTGGAACTTGTCGATAACGTTCTGCGCACCCTTAACGTAGCAAGCTGTACCAAGGCAGCAGCCTACAACGTACTTTCCCTTCGGAGTGAGAGAAAAGAATGAGTAGAACGTAACAACTCCATAGATCTCTGCAACTGAAATACCTGTCTTCTTGGAAACCAATTCCTGAACTTCGAGCGGAATGTATCCGTACTCATTCTGAATGTCACTCAGGATCATCATCAAAGGAGTCTTGTCATCCTTATGACGATCACAGATCTCCGTGATCTGAGCGACAGCAGCTTCTTGTAATTTAGCCATAAAAAACCTCCTGCCTCTTTAGGGAATATTCCAACCTGACAATTTTACTTTGCAAGGTGGCAGTTAGTCCATACTAACTGCCACCCATTATAAGCGTTTTATGTATCAAAAGTGTAAAATCCTTAACGCTTTTGAATAACCTTATTCTTCCTCGACGTTGCTTGCCGCGATGACCTTCTCAGCGACTTCCGGAGGAGCTGCCTCATAGCGGACGTGGGACATTGCAAACCAGCCTCTGCCCTGTGTCATGGACTTGAGGTCAGTAGCATATTCGAGCATCTCAGCCGTAGGAACTTCAGCATTGACTACAGAACCGAGCTCGTCTGCATCGATTCCCATGATACGTCCTCTTCTCTTGTTGAGGTCGCCCATGATGTCGCCCTGCTTATCCTCAGGAATGTGAACCTCTACCTTGGAGATGGGTTCGAGGAGAACCGGGTTAGCTGCAGCCATACCAGCCTTGAAAGCGAGGTTTGCAGCGATCTTGAATGCCATTTCCGAAGAGTCTACGTCGTGGTAAGAACCGTCGACCAGTGTAGCCTTGAGATTAACTACGGGATAACCTGCGAGGATACCCTTCTTAACGGACTCCTGTAATCCCTTTTCAACTGCAGGGAAGAAGTTCTTAGGTACGGCACCGCCGAATACCTTCTCTTCGAATACGAGATCTTCTGTCTCAGCATTGGGCTCGAACTCGATCCATACGTCACCGTACTGACCGTGACCGCCGGACTGCTTCTTGTGCTTACCCTGGACCTTAACCTTCTTGCGGATAGCTTCACGGTAAGGAACCTTGGGTTCACCGAGTTCGCAATCAACATTGTATTTATTCTTGAGCTGGCTTACGAGAACCTTGAGCTGCATGTCGCCGATACCGGAAAGTACCATCTGCTTTGTCTCAGGGTTGGTCTCAACGGTGAAGCAATGGTCTTCGTCACCGAGCTTTGTAAGACCGGAAATGATCTTATCTTCGTCGCCCTTCTTTGTGGGAATGATAGACTTGGAAAGACAAGGCTGCGGGAACTTGATCTTAGGAAGCTCAATGATACGCGCACGGTCACAGATCGTATCGTTTGTATCTGTATTGGAGAGCTTTGAAGCAGCGCCGATGTCGCCTGCTGTGATGCAGTCTGTAGCGATCTGTTCCTTACCCTTGAGGAAGAAGAGTCCGCCGATTCTTTCATCCTTGCCCTTTGTAGCGTTATAAACTGTGGAGTTAGCGCGGAGAGTACCTGCATTAACCTTGAAGATACTGATCTTTCCTACGAACGGGTCAGAGATCGTCTTGAAGCAGAATGCTGCGAGAGGATCATCGATCGAGCAGGAGATCATCTGTGTGCTGCCGTCAGGAAGAGTAGCTTCGAGAGCGGGCTTCTTGCCTGCCGGAGGTGTGTCCTTGGAAATGCAGTTGAGCAGGAAGTCGATACCCCAGTTCATGTATGCGGAACCGCAGTAGATCGGGTGAAGCTTACCTTCACGGAAACCAGCGTGTACGCCGTGACGGAACTCGTCTTCAGTGAACTTCTCACCAGCGAAGAACTTCTCCATCAGTTCGTCGTCTGCTTCTGCAACTACTTCATTAACCTTTTCCTGGAGCTCGTCAACACGCTCGTTGTACTGCTCAGGAAGAGGATATTCAACAAACTTACCTGTAGCCTTATCGATAGAGAAAGCTTTACGGTTCATAACGTCAACGATACCTGTCATCTTGCCGTCTTCCATGATAGGGAAAGAAAGCGGGATAACGGAAGGTCCGTAACGCTCCATCATACGTGCAGCAACTGCCTCGAAATCAGCGTTAGGCTCGTCCATTCTGTTCATAAAGAATAAGAAAGGAACCTTTTTACCATTCAATAATCTGATAGCCTTCTCGGAACCGACGGATGTGCCGCCCTTAGCCGAGATCATGATGACGCCTGAATCGGCGATTCTGATACCGCTCATCTCTTCACCAAGGAAGTCGAAGTCACCTGGAGTGTCGATGATGTTGATCTTGCTACCCTTGTATTCGCAGCAGGCAACAGAAAGGCCTACTGACATCTGTCTCTTGATCTCCTCAGGATCGTAGTCGAGTGTGGTATTACCATCGTTGATCCGGCCCTGACGGTTGATTGCTTTGGTATAAAAAAGAATAGCCTCAGCTAATGTCGTCTTGCCGGAACCTACATGTCCGAACAACGCGATGTTGCGAATCTTGTCTGCGGAATAATTTTCCATCAGTCATTTCCTCCTTCGAAGTCAAAAAATAAATACTTTCCTATTATATAGGATTCGGTATGCTAATTCCACAAAAAACTCGCTCTCCCGAAAACTTTTTTTGTGCAAGAAAAATCAAAAGAGGCAAACCGCATAGTTATGGCGGTCAGACCGAAAAATAAAAGGGGTTTCTCTTAAGCGGTTGCTTTTGAGAAAACCCCTGATGCAGGCATTTTGTGTTGCTGATATTACTTCTGCGGTCTTCCGAAGATAAGTACCAGTCTGTCTTCCTTGGAATTGAAATTGCCGCCGGAAAGTGAGGAAGAAAGAGTTGCTTCCTGACCGCCGCCCATTGAAGCGAGGAGCTTTCCGCCGTCGTCATCGATCGTGGAAATGAGGGTCCAGCCTTCGGATGCTCTCTTCTTAAGGATCTTGGTAAGAGCTTCAACGTTAACCTCTGAAGACTTGTTGTGCTCAACTGTCTCAACGATATACTCCATCGGTCCGCCGGCACCGCCGCCTGTTCTGACTTTCTTCTCCAAATCTGCAACTGCTGCGTCAAGCGCTGCAAGCTTCTTTTCAAGCTCAGCCTTCTCCATCTCTTTCTCCTTAACCTGTTTTTCTAATTCTTCGATCTTATCGAGCATCTTGCCCTTCTCGCTTTCGCTCAAAGCAGCCTGCTTAAGGAATACTGACTGCTTCTCTGCATTAAGAACGATCTCCTGAGCTGCAGCTTCTGCAAGAACTGTAGCGTTCTTGGAATCAGCGATGATCTCCTTTGCTTCCTTGAGTTCAGCCTGGAGGCCAACGATCTGGTTCTGAACATTTTCGGACTGTTCCTGATACTGGATGAGGAGCTTCTCAGCTTCATCCTTACGGGCCTGAGCTTCCTGAAGTTCAGCAGATGCAGCCTTGATAGTCTCTTCAAGATCTTTCCTCTGCGCCTTTGTGCTCTTCTCGAAATTGTCTATCTCAGCAGCCATCTCGTTACGCTTAGCTTCAGCAGCATCTGCCTCTGCGATAACGAGCTTAGCCTTCTCTGTCATGTCATCAAGTTCTGCCTGAGCCTGCTTGTTGCGTGTCTCAAGCTGCATGATGATCTGATCTCTCTCTGCCTGTGCCTCAGCGATGAGCTTTTCCTTCTCGGCATTTGCGATATCTCTGTCGCGCTCAGCATCTGCCTTCATCTTGAGGGCTTCTGCAGCCTGCTTCTCGGAAAGCTTCTTATGCTCTTCGGCGATCCTGATCTTCTCTTTCTCAAACTCTTCATTGAGCTTGACGATCTTCTCTTCAGCCGCCTTGATCTCCTTCTCTTTCTCAGACTTGATCTTGTCGGCATTATCCATCATTGCCTGGACTTCTTTAGCCTGGGCAAGGACTTCGTCTCTCTTTGCTATAGCTGCAGCATATTCCTGCTCAACCTCAGCTGCGATCTGCTCGGTCTGCTTCTGGGTCTCTTCATAGATCTTCTGCTGCTCTGTCTTTGCGTTTGCAATAAGGTCGTCGTGCTCTTTCTGTGCCTTCTTCCTGGCCTCCTCGAGCATCTCGTTAGCTTCCTTACGGAGAGCATCACGCTTGTCACGGGCTTCGATAACTTCATTACGGACAGTCTCGACCGTAGTCTCTAATGCGGACTGCTCAGCAAGCTTCTTCTTCTGGAAAGCAGCAAATTCCTTGTCGAGCTTCTGCTTCTCAGTCTCAAACTGCTCTTCCATGCTCGCGTAGTCACGCTTCAGCTTATCAAGAGCTTCAAGGATCCTCTTCTCCTCTTCGGAACGCTTAGCCTCAGCACGGGCAATATTCTCAGCCTGCTTCTGGTCAAGGATCTTCTTCGCTTCAGCAGCCGCCTCATCGTTATTACCTTGCGATGCCTTTTGGAAATCGTACTTGCACATTGAGCAACGGGCAACGTTGTCGCCCATCATTACGCCGCAAACCGGACACTTCTTCATAAAAAATATCTCCTAAAATGCATGCAAAAACAAATGCACGCAAAAATTACATGGACATATTATATACCAGGCTGTCAAAAATTATTATCTTTTCTTCAAATGTATTTTATAAATTTTTAGTTAATTTTCGGATAGAGCCATTACGTCGCAATCAGTTTTTTGTGAGCGTTGTCATATATATACAGCATAGACCCATCCATATAATGAAGTCATTGTTTTAAAGGAGAGTGGAAATGAACAAATATATTCTGAAATCAGTCACAGTCTTATCAGCTGCCGGTCTTATTTTCACAGTTCTGGCAGGATGCGGCAAGAAGCCTGCAGATGAAAACAACTACGCGGTTGTAGGCATCACACAGGAGCCCGGTATCTTCGATCCCCATACCGTTGTTGCAGCAGGAGACGAAGAGATCATTTACAACATCTACGAAGGTCTTTACAAGTTCGACTATGAGGGCAATCTCAATCCCTGTCTCGCAACTGACGTTGAGATCTCAGATGACGCTTCCGTATACACATTCACGATCAGGAAAGGCGTCAAATTCCACGACGGTTCCGATCTTGACCCGATCGACGTTGTTTATTCCCTCAAGCGCGCTGCAGGTCTCATTGACGGCCAGAACGGCGTGGCACTCGTAAGTGAGCTTGATTCGGTCAAGGACGTTGAAGAACTTTCTGACGGGAAGGTCAAGGTAACTCTCGAAGAAGGCAACAGCGAAGTAATGAGCTATTTCACGACCGGTATTATTCCTGAAGGCTACGACAACTGCCAGGCAGCTCCCGTCGGAACAGGTCCTTTCAAGTTCGATTCATATAATCCGGGACAGAGCGTAATCCTCGTAAAGAACGATAAATACTGGCAGAAAGGTCTTCCTTATCTCGACAAGGTAACTTTCAAGGTATGCGCAGACATGGATGCCGGTCTAACAGAGCTTTCGAGCGGAAGCATCGACATCTTCCCTTACCTCACTTCTGACCGTGCCGCACAGCTTGACACTTCCAGATACAACATCCTTTCAAACGGATCAAATATGGTGCAGGTCTTCGCACTCAATAACAAAGTCGAGCCCCTTAATGACGTAAGAGTCCGCAAGGCCATCAACTATGCCATCAACAGAAAAGACATCATCTCCGTTACCATGGACGGCAACGGCGTCGAACTCGTTACGGCAATGAGCCCTGCAATGGGAAGCTACTACGATCCTTCCCTCAACGGAACATACGACCAGGATATCAGCAAGGCAAAAGAACTCATGGCTGAAGCAGGATACGAGAACGGTTTTGACATCACATGTACCGTCACATCCTCTTATCTGATCCATGTAAATACAGCCGTCGAGCTCGCTTCCGAGCTTAAGGCAATCGGCATCAACATGCAGATCCAGCAGGTCGACTGGGCAACATGGCTCGATACCGTTTACACCGGCCGTGATTATGAAACTACAGTAATCGCGCTTACGAGCACATATGCTCCTTACGACGTACTTGGACGTTATCAGACTTCTGACGGCGGCAACTTCATCAACTACTCCAATTCTGAGGTTGACGAACTGATGGCAAAGATCCCTCTGACGACAGATGTCGCTGAGAGGACAGAACTCTATCACCAGGTTCTCGCGATCTTAACGGAAGATGCCTGCTCCGCATACATCCAGGATCCTACGACGATAACCGCAGTCTCCACAAGGCTTGAAGGCTATCATGTATATCCTATGTATGTTCAGGATATGTCTACTGTAAAACTCGTTACTAACTGACAAATATCCGGGTAATACATATACATGGGCTGTCGCGGAAAATGCGGCAGCCCTATTCTTTAGATTTAAATCAAAAGCATATATAATAGGTTCTTACTTTAATCAAAACACTAATGGGAGAACGGATTTGCAGAGCAAAGCAAGCTATCTTATAGGTAAAACTGTCGAGCTGATACTGACTCTTCTTGTCGTATCACTGCTCGTATTTGCAGCATTCTCCGTAATCCCGGGCGACACGGCTCGCGTAATGCTCGGTCCGGACGCTACAGAGTCCCAGGTAGAGCTCCTGCGCGCGGAATTGGGACTCGACAAACCTCTGGCAGCAAGATATCTTTCCTGGCTTCTCGGACTTCTCACATTCAATCCCGGAAAATCCTACGCATATAACGTAAGCGTAAGCGGTCTTATCGCGCAGCGCCTTCCGGTTACGATCGGAATGAGCATCATCGCCATGATAATGGTGATCCTCATCTCATATCCCCTTGCTGTCCTGAGTTCGCGAAAACCGGGCCGTCTCGGAGACCAGATCTGCTCAGTCATAGGGCATGTCCTGTTTGCGATCCCGCCTTATGTCGCTTCTCTTCTTCTGATACTTCTGACAAGCTCGGTCTTTTCGCTCCTTACAGTCGGAAACTACGTAAGTCCGTCAGAAGATTTCTTCGAATACATCGGATGCCTTCTGCTGCCTTCCTTTGCAGTAGCGCTTCCGAAGATCGCCATGAGTTTCAAGTTCCTGAGATCTTCGATAATTGAGCAGAAGAGCGCCGATTACGTCCGCACGGCCAAGAGCCACGGAATGTCAGATCTTAAGATCCTCATCCGTCACGTGCTGCCGAATTCCAACGTTTCCTCCATCACGATAATCTCGATCATTCTTTCAGACATTTTGGGCGGAAGCCTCATCGTCGAACAGGTCTTCAATCTTCCCGGACTTGGCCGTCTTCTCCTGTCAGCGATCTCCAGGCGCGATTTCCCTCTCCTGTCAGGTATTGTATTTTATCTGGCACTCGTAACCGTCCTTCTTTACTTCATCTCCGACATCGCCGCAAGTTTTGCCGACCCCAGGATCAGGCTGAAATAGGGGGATCTTGGAGATGGCACGCGCAAAGAAAAACTCAGCAGAAAAGACACCGGAAGCTTCCGTTTTCTATATAGTGGGACTTGTCCTCCTCGGCATTGTCGTCGCAGCTTTCATCGTATCTTTGTTCTGGACTCCCTTTGAACCGGATGCGACAGATGCGGCATCAAAGCTTATGGCGCCCTGCGCAAGTCACCCTTTCGGAACTGATAACTTCGGAAGAGATGTGCTCTCGCGCATCATGTCAGCTTCCAAATACACGATATTCATCTCCATCGCAGGCGTAGCGATCGCGCTGGCATTAGGCACCATCGCCGGGATCCCCGCCGGATATTTCGGCGGCTTTACGGACAGGGGCATCATGCTCATCGGAAACAGCATAATGTGCTTCCCCGGAATACTCCTGGCTCTTGTCGCAGTAGCTGTTTTCGGTGCCTCAGTCGGAAATGTCATCTGGGCGCTGGGCCTGGTTTTCGCGCCGACATTCGCGAGAGTCTGCCGCGTCGGAACCATGGAGATAAAAGAACTCGACTATATAACCCATGCCCGCGTCATGGGTGTCAGACCGCTCAGGATAATGACATTCCACATATTCCCGAACCTCGTCCCGCAGCTTCTGCCGGCAACCGTTATCGGTCTTGCCAACATGACTCTTTTCGAGTCCGGAATGAGTTATCTCGGACTTGGAGTCCAGCCGCCCGACGCTTCGTTCGGAAAGATGCTCGCAGATGCCCAGGCTTACGTCCGCGTTGCGCCCTGGCTCATCATCTTCCCTGCACTCATGCTGGTCTTCTACATCCTGGGTCTTTATTTCATCTCTGAAGGTCTGCGTATCAGCCTCTCGAAAGGAGGCAAGTGATGACCAGACACATTCACATCGTCAAAGTACACCACCTGACATTGTCTTTCCCGACCCGTAAGGATCCTGATCCCAGGCCGGTCCTTGATGATGTCGATTTCGGTATAAGAGACGGCGAGATATTGGGACTCATCGGCAATTCAGGCAGCGGAAAGACCATGACATCGCTTGCGATCGCGGGACTTCTCCCCGAAGCTGCGAACATCACTTCCGGCTCCATCAAGTTTGCCGGAAAAGATCTCCTTGAGATGTCTCCCAAGGAACGCCGTGCCATGCTCGGCAAAGATATAGGCATGATCTTCCAGGAACCTTCGACAGCTTTAGATCCGCTCATGACCTGCGGAAAGCAGCTGGACGAAGTCATCAGGGCTCACCAGGATGCATCCGTTACTCCGGAAGACCGCCGCAAAATGGTCACCGATATGCTCAGGATCGTAGGCTTTACAAATCCCGACGAGATCTACGGCCGTTATCCCCACCAGCTTTCGGGCGGCCAGCGCCAGAGAGTGCTTATTGCGGGCGCCGCTTTGCTTAAACCGCGTCTGCTCATCTGCGACGAGCCGACATCATCTCTTGATACGGTAACGACCGTGTCGATCCTCGCGCTGCTCAGGGATCTGTGCCACAGATTTCACATGACCATCCTCTTTATTTCGCACGACCTGTCGGCCGTAAGGGGATTCTGCGACCGCGTCATGGTCATGAAAGACGGAAAGATCGTGGATATGGATACGACCGCTGATATCCTTAACCATCCGCGCAACAGTTACACGGCAGAACTTCTTACTAATGCCAGGCTCGATACCAGGAACTTAGGTCTTGAACCTGCCACCGTCGACTATTCAAAGAGTCCCGTCCTCACCGCAAAGAATATCACGGCAGGATATGCAAAGCCCCTTTTCGGGCGCTCAAAAAACAAAACGGAAACAAATAACGTCCTTCACGATGTTTCTTTGGAAGTCTTCCCGAACGAGATCCTCGGACTCATAGGCGGTTCCGGAAGCGGAAAGACGACTCTTATCAGGTCGCTCTTAGATCTCCTTCCCCACTCGGGTACGGTAAATCTCAGGAGCAGCAGCGTCGGCGCGATCTTCCAGGATCCCGTATCCTGTCTGAACCCGGCGCATACGATCAAATGGCATATGCTCGAAGCATTGAACGCATCAGGCAAAAAGCGCGGGAAAGTTTCCCGTTCCGAGCGGAAAGCCCTTTCATTAAAGCGCATCATAACCGTTCTTGAAGAGTGCGGTCTTGGCGAAGAATACCTGACGCGCCGTCCCAAAGAACTTTCAGGCGGCCAGCGTCAGCGCGTTGCGATAGCAATGTGCCTTATCCAGGAGCCTGCCCTGATCATTGCTGACGAACCGTTTTCTTCACTCGATGCAAGTTCATCAGCAGAACTCCTGAAGCTCATGACTGATATCAACAGGGAAAGGAATACGGCATTCCTTCTTATAACCCATAACATTCATATCGTCAGACAGATAGCTCCCAGAGTCATCGTTATGAGCGATGGCAGAATCTGTGAAGAAGGCACGACATCGGACGTTCTTAATAATCCCAGGTCCGAAGCCTGCTCTGCTCTTCTCGAAGCAGAACGCCGTGTCCACGGCACAATCTCCTGAAAAACGCTAAAACTAAGACGGGCTGCTCCGGAGAGCAGCCCATCTCAAGGGTGATCTATATAAAGTGGAAGTCACTTTATTACTATATTAAATTATCCCTCCTAAAAAAATACTAAAACTTAAGCTTTTTCATAAGATTCTATATACACTTCTGGTTTACCATCTTTAGAAAGACCACCAATAGTGAATTCAAAATTGCTTACATTCCACTTTGGAACGATTTTATATTTTCCATCAGCCAATTTTGTAATAGATTTTGTATTACCGTATGCATCAATGTTTAAGTCCTTCTCACCAACAACAACAATTACAAAAGACTTAACTTGTCCATTGCTAAACTTGGTAGCTATCTTCTGGTAACCACTCCAATTCTCTTTATAATCAAATGATGATCCAGAGGCATTCGAATGACTGCCAGTTGTCGGAGCAGTTGTTGGTGTAGGCGAAGGAGACGGTGTAGCCGTAGCTGTAGGCGTAGGGCTGACTCCTGTTGTATCGCCGTCTTCAGTATTTCCGGAACCGCCGCCGCCACCGCCGCCGCCGTTTTCGCCGGTTTCATTTTCAGTATTCTCATCGTCATCATCATTCGTATCGGAATTGTTATCCGGTGTGTAATAAGGAATGTCGAAGAATTCTGCAGCGTTAGCGGTAATGTCTCTTACAGCCTGTCTTGCTTCAAGTTCAAAATTATCTCCGTGCTCATCATGCAGTTTCTGGTTAGTGTTACGTGCATTCTCTAAAGTAATGGCAACGCCGACAAATGCAGCAGATGAGAGAACAACAACGATCGCTACTACGATCAGGATTTCGGTGAGAGTAAAGCCTCTCTTGCTATTTCTGATTTTTTTCATATAGATCACACTCCCTTGTATCAAGCTTCAATGCTGATACTCAGATTATAGATTTGATATCCATTAAAATTCAATCACAAAGGTGTTGATTTTGTGAGGGCGTTTTAAACAATATGTAACGAAGAATTAAATAGATTTCTACCCGATAATCCTGCGTGCTTCTTCCAATAAAGAATCCCTGGTGTTTTCGCATTTTTCCTCGAGATAACTGTTAAATACCAGAGCAAGGATCTCCCCGACTTTCGGGCCCTTTCCGACGCCCAGGGAGATGATGTCATTTCCTCCGATCGCCAGCTCTTTGATATCGAAAACCGCACCGGATGCTTTAAGATCCTCTGCTATTGCGATCAGTTCATCAAGACGCTTTATCCTCTTGCGGCCTAACGGCGAATGGGCATGGATGTCCGCTCTCTGGAGGATCACCAGTTTCCTCAATATCTCATCAGGATACCTGCTCATGAACTTATGGACTTCGATCCTGTCAGTTCTGGTATAGACATCATGGAGTTCCACAAGAAGGCAGACATCAGAGACATACTGCTTGGGAAATCTCAGTTCCGTAAGGACTCTTTCGGCAATCTTAGCGCTGACTTCAGGATGTCCTTTCATATGACCTTCGCCGTTATCACCGATTTTGAAACTCGAAGGTTTTCCGAGATCGTGGAAAAGAGCCGCCATTGCGATCTCAGGATCGCGCCCTTCTTCATCCGTATAGGGAATGGCGTCGAGCACGTCAAGGATGTGCTCTAATACATCCCTGTCATGGAAACTCGATCTCTGGTCAAAGCCCCTGCATATTTCTATTTCAGGAATGATGACACTCATTATCTTCCAACCGGTCCTAATGGCTTTGGCCGCATATCTTCCGGTCACTATTTTTTCAAGCTCTGCAGCAATGCGTTCACCGGAGATCGTTTTTATTTCCGGAGCGCAGGATTCCATTGCGGCCAGTGTCGCTTCTTCTATCTCAAAGCCGAGCTTCGAGCAGAATCTCAAGGCTCTTAAGATCCTGAGCGCATCTTCCCTGAAACGCTCCAGCGGATCGCCTACTGCCCTGATCAGACCCAGCTCACAATCTTTCTCTCCGCCCTCAGGATCGAATATCTTTCCTTCGGAATCCATATACATTGCATTTATGGTAAAGTCCCTGCGCCTGACATCATCTTCTATAGATGTCTTGAAGATGACCTCATCCGGTCTTCTCATATCGGAATAAGCCCCGTCCTCGCGGAAAGTCGTTACTTCGACGTTTCCCTCTTCGGTAATGGCAGTGACTGTTCCGTGTTTGGCTGCGTTATCGAAAAAACCGATTCCCGATTCACGGAAGACCCTTATGGTATCCGAAGGCTGTGCTGAAGTGGCTATGTCGTAGTCGTGAGGGGTTTTCCCCAGTACAATATCACGCACGGCGCCGCCGGCCACATACGCTTTGTAACCGGACGAAGTCAGGATTCTGAGTATATTACTCACATAACCGGGGATCCTTTTCGATGTATCGGACATATCATTATTCATATTCAGATTATAGCGGCAATCGTCATATTCTTGAAATACTTAATTGAGTATTGTTTGGATATAATTATTTTGTTAAATCAGTAAATGTTTTTAATATGGAGGGATAATATGATCTTTACCAGAAAACCTTATAAGGTGGATTCCGTTTATTTTGAGAACAATACGCTCAAGATCGGCTGCGAGTGTCAGGAATACACTGAAGCGCTCACAGGCGGAAAGGCAGGCTTCATTGACGCAAAGGGAAGGATCACGATATCCGTATTCTCTCCTGTCTCCAAGGTAATCGCGGTCAAGGTCACAAACCATCACGCCGAACCGAGAACAAAGATCTCATCTGTCATCGAGCTCGAACCTTCAGTATCGGGACTTATCGAAGACAGAGGCGAAGAGATCATTTTCAGGAGCGGTTCGCTCGAAGCTCACATCAATAAGAAGATATTCAGCATCAGGTTCTTCTACTGCGGCAATGAGCTTTTGAGCCAGTCATCGAACATGCCGGTCTTCTACAAGACAGACTCCGGTCCGGAAAGCAGTTACACAGTCTCAGCAAACTCAAGTACCGGTGCATCCATAGATCTAGGACCGCGTGAGATCATCTACGGACTTGGCGGAACAGGTTCATCCATCATCCGCAACGGCCAGGTAGTACAGGGAGAGGATTTCTCGAGAACGCCTGGAACGGAGCATATCCCGTTCATCCTCTCTGATGCAAAGTACGGTCTTTTCGTAAACACGAACCGCCCGGTAACATTCGATGTCGGTTCTGACAGCGGACGCCTGTCCATTGAAGCCGAAGGCGAAGATATCGAATACCACATCATCGCAGCAGATACGCTGGTAGAGATCCTTGAACTCTATACACAGCTTAACGGACGCATTCCGCCTCTTCCTTATTCAGCAGGCGGCATCTCACTTGCACTGACGGACGATTACACACTGACAGCTCAGGGTATAGTCGATTCCTTAAGAAATGCCCTCAATGCGGGCGTAAACATCAGGGAAATCTGGCTTGGCAACTCCTGGCACCCTGATTACGCACCTTACGGATTCACTTTCGACACCGTAAGATTCCCTGACCCCAAGAGTTTTGCAAGAAACCTCATCGACATGGGCATCACTCTCGGAATCTCGATCAATCCTTATGTATCCGAGAGAGCTCCTGAATACCAGGAACTTCTCGATGCAGGCTGCCTCATCACATTCCCTGACGGAAACGCAGTTCTCTGCGACGATGACAAGGGCGGCGTCGCATGCCTCGATCTTAATATCCCCGCAGCAAGAAGCTGGCTCATCAATACATGCACCGAACTTGCTAGCGACGGTTTCAGCGTTTATGAATCCAATTACACACACCGTCTTACGGAGGCTTTCGAGAAAGCCTGCGGCAAAAAGGGATATCTGTTGAACTTCACGGGTATCCTCAATTCCGTTCTCAGCGAAGTCGCTGCAAGAGAGCACGGACGTCTCGGGTCCTTCATTATCACGGGCGCCGTCAGCTCGGGCGACCAGAAGTCCCCTTACATGAGCATCTACAGCACACTTGCACCCGACTATTCTGATCTTACCGCTTCATTAAAGAAGGAGATCTCATACGGACTCACGGGTTTTGGCGGCATTAATGTCGACATTCCCGAGAAGGAACTTGTCAGCCCTGAGCTCTACGACCGCTGGATCAGCTTCGCTTCCTATGCTCCGCACGCAAGATTCAAGGGTACGCTGGACATCATCGAAGACGCTAAGAAAACCGACTCGCTCAAAGCATTCTCAGCGATCAGGACAGTGCTTGCTCCCTACATCTATTCCTGCCTGTGCGAAAGCGTTAACTACGGCACACCCGTCGTCCGCGCAATGGCATTGGAATTTTCAGGCGATCCTGCCGCAGTAGCATTTGATTCCGAATACATGCTCGGTTCCTCACTGCTCGTATCTCCTGTAACTACCAAGAATGACAGTATCAGGATCTACATTCCTTCCGGTGTCTGGACAGACTTCATGACTCACGAGAAGGTTCAGGGACCGCGCTACATCACGCGCAAAGTTCCTGCAGGAAGCGTTCCGGTATATGTCCGCCCGAACTCCATCGTTCCTACGAAGACTCCCGATTCCAATACGGTCTCAGGTTCTCTCGATAACCTCACATTCACATGCTTCGGACTCAGTCAGGGCGCTACGGCAGCCTGTGAGGTCTTTGCAGACGGCGGCCAGAATTCCGGCATCATCACAGCAGAAGTTTCAGGCAACAAGATAACCGTCCGCACCAAGAATCTTGGCGGCACAAAGCATCTTGTTCTTTCAGGAATATTCAATGTGGTCGGTCTGTCCGAATCCGTTCCTGACAAGCTCAGTTACGGAACATCAGTCGAGTTCACCAGCAACGAGCTCGTTATCAGCTTAGGCTGACGGACATTCTCAGTTAGGCTTATCAACACTGTCGAAGAACTCTATCAGGTCACTGTAGAGTTCTTCTTTTATTGGCTCGAAATGAAGCTCGTGGCGGTACGGGCCGTAGCATTTTGACTTTACGTCCGCTCCTGCCGCCTTCATTTTCGAGATGACTTCCTCAACGCCCTTACCGTATTGGCCTACAGGATCCTCCATCCCGTATGTGAAAAAGCACGGGCGGTCAGAAAGCTGCGCATAAGCTGTCTTACTCTGAATAAACGAGATCAGTCCAAATAACGTCCTATATCCGTCGCCGGTGAAAGTAAAACCGCAAAGCGGATCGTCCATGTAGTTTTTGACATCTTCTTCGTTCGTCGCGATCCAGTCACATACTGTTTTCGGGCGCTTAATGCGCCTGTTGTAGTTCGCAAATACCAGCGCTTCGAGGATATGGTTCTTCCTCTTCCTGCCTCCGAAAAAGCATGAAGTTCCTGCAAGAAATCTGCCGATCCCTACGGCGGAATGCTTACCCGACGTAGAAGCAAAAACATATCCGTCAAACTGCTTATTGTATCTGACGGTGCTGAATATGCCCCTCACAACAAAAGAGCCCATGGAGTGGCCGAAAAGGATATATTTCAATCCCTCTCTCCCGAAACGCCTGACCGCATATTCGTGGAAGCCCATCACATCCGTAAGCAGGACCTGCCAGCCGTTCTTCAATCCTCCGAAATATCCTTTCGGGAAGCCTTTGTCTTTATTGATCTCATAAGTGACGCCGTGACCCGGCATGTCCATGCCGCACACGTGGTATCCGGCCTCATTGAATCTTTCGATCATTTCCTCAAAGCGCGAAAGATACTCTGCCATTCCGTGACATATCTGAATGACTCCCTTTATATGGGCAGCGTGGGACGGATAGAAAAAGCCCGCTATCTGAACGCCTCCGCCTATCGAACTGATAAATGCAATCTTCTCTGGTTTTAGATCACTCATAAGGTCTCCAGAGATCTTATCTCCTGCGTCTTCCTCTCATGAACAGGAGCCTGAGAAGCGTAAGTGCCGAGCTCGCAAGAGCGACAGCATATGTGTCACCTGCAGCCCAGAGAACCTTCTTGGCTTCCCTCAGCTGGTCATCAGAGACCCAGCCCAGCTCTTTCATTGCCTTAAGGCCTCTTCTGCTTGCATCACGCTCAAGCGGAAGAGTGACAAGATAGAACAGGAAAACGATCGAATAAAGAACGATTCCGAAAGTGCTTATCCAATAGCCGACGTCAGACATCTCATATGTCCTGGCAAAATACATGACAAAAACACCGATTACCGCGATCCAGACGCTTACTCTTGAAGTAAGGTTCGCAACGGGTGCGACTGCATGACGGATCTTATAAAGAAGCATTCCCGATGCTGCCTGACATGCGTGTCCGCATTCATGCGCAGCAACTGCGACCGCCGTGACGGAATGCTTCTGGTATGTGGTCTCGGAAAGGCCGATCTGCTGTGTTTTGGGATCGAAATGGTCAGAAAGCTCTCCGGGAACCATGGTGATCGTGACACCATAGACTTCATTTGCCTGAAGCATTTCCTTGACACAGGTGTTAGCATCTTTACCGCTTGCCACGGGAACATCGCTGTATTTTGAGACCAGCCTGCTGAGTCTTGCTCTTACGACAATACTCCAGATCATGATGCCGATCGCCAGAAGATAGAACAGGCTTCCGAGATTGTTCGAAAGATAATAACCTAACATTTATATTCCTCCCTTATTCCACAGGACTTCTCATATTTTATCACCTTTCGCGCAATGCTGATTGCCGCACCGCTGCCGTTACTGATGTTTGATATTATTCTTCTTTTGCTTAAAATGTTAAAAAAGAAAAATAATTATGGTTTTTATTGTTCTAGCTTGCATTGTAGTATGTTACTATATAGCGAAAAAGAAAACCGATATACCACGAGTTTTCGAGGAGGAATAAGAAAAATGTTTGAGATAGTATCGAAAACCAAACTTGCAGACAGGGTCTGGCGTATGGATGTTGTCGCCCCGCTCGTTGCAGGCAAGGCAATGCCCGGACAGTTCCTTATCATCCGCGTCGATAAAGACGGCGAGAGAATACCTCTCACTGTATGTGACTTTGACCGCGAGAAGGGCATCGTCACGATAGTCTTCCAGACAGTCGGAGCAGAGACCGAGCGCATGAGCAGAGTAAATGTCGGCGAGTGCTTTGCCGATGTAGTAGGTCCTTTGGGCCGCCCTTCTGATCTTGTAGACCTCCCTATCGAAGAACTCAAAGCAAAGAAGATCCTTTTCATCGCAGGCGGTGTCGGTACGGCTCCCGTTTATAACCAGCTTAAGTGGTTATACGACAACGGCGTCAAGGTCGACTGCATCCAGGGTGCAAGGACAAAAGACCTCCTCATCCTTGAAGATGAGATGAAGGCAGTTACGGAGAATCTTTATTTCGCGACAGACGACGGTTCCTACGGTATCCACGGAAACGTCTGCGTCGCTCTGCAGAAACTTTGGGACGAGGGTGTCCGCTACGACCACTGCGTAGTCATAGGTCCCGTCATCATGATGAAGTTTGCCTGCCAGCTCACTAAGCAGCTCGGCATCCCCACTGTCGTCTCAATGAATACGATAATGGTCGACGGCACGGGAATGTGCGGCGCCTGCAGACTTCTTGTCGGCGGTCAGGTCAGGTTCGCCTGTGTCGACGGTCCCGAATTCGACGGTCACGCAGTTGATTTCGATCAGGCACTCCAGCGTTCCCGCCTTTACAAGACACAGGAAGGCGAGCTCATGTTAAGGCTTACCGAAGGCGATACGCACAGCGGCAACTGCGGCGTGTGCTCTTAAGTTCGATCAGTTCAGGAGAATAAATATGGAAGTAGATGTATTAAAGAAAGTTCCGGTGGCAGAGCAGGATCCCGATATCCGCGCAACGAACTTCGAAGAAGTAAATCTGGGCTACACAAAAGAAGAAGCACTTGCTGAAGCAACCCGCTGTCTCAACTGCAAGAACGCCCAGTGCATGCAGGGCTGCCCTGTATCGATCAACATCCCGGGCTTCATCGCAAAGCTCAAGGATGGTGATGTCGAAGGAGCATACGATGTTATCTCCCTGTCTTCTTCACTCCCCGCCGTATGCGGCCGTGTCTGCCCCCAAGAGACCCAGTGCGAAGCCAAGTGCATCAGAGGCATAAAGGGCGAAGCGGTATCTATCGGACGTCTCGAAAGATTCGTCGCTGACACCGCCAAAGATATGGGCATCAAGCCCAAGCTCCCCGCTGACCTTGTTAAGAAAGGCAAGAAAGTCGCAGTTATCGGCGCAGGTCCGTCAGGTCTCACATGCGCAGGCGACCTCGCGAAAATGGGTTATGACGTAACAATTTTCGAAGCTCTTCACAAAGCAGGCGGAGTACTTGTTTACGGCATCCCCGAATTCCGTCTCCCTAAGGAGAAGGTCGTTGCAAAAGAGATCGGGAACGTAAAGGAACTCGGCGTTAAGATCGTCACAGATGCCGTCATCGGACGTTCCCTGACCATAGATGACCTGTTCGAAAAGGAAGGCTTCTCCGCCGTATTCATCGGTTCCGGCGCAGGTCTTCCCCGCTTCATGAACATCCCCGGAGAGCAGGCTTTGGGCGTATTCTCCGCTAACGAATATCTTACGAGATCTAACCTCATGGGTGCCTTCTCACCTGATTCGAGAACACCTATCATGAGAGCAAAGAAAGCAGTCGTCGTAGGCGGAGGCAACGTTGCAATGGACGCTGCACGTACCGCAAGACGTCTGGGCGCCGAAGTCCATATCGTTTACCGCCGCTCCGAAGAAGAGCTCCCCGCACGTAAGGAAGAAGTCCATCACGCAAAGGAGGAAGGCATCGTTTTCGATCTCCTCACAAATCCCACAGAGATAATCACTGACGAGAACGGCTGGGTAAAGGGCTGCACATGCATCCGCATGGAATTGGGCGAGCCCGACGCATCCGGCAGAAGGTCACCCGTTGCTGTTGAAGGCTCAGAATTCACCATCGACTGCGACGCAGTCATCATGGCTCTCGGCACATCGCCTAACCCGCTTATCAAGACAACAACGGCTGGTCTTGAAGTCAACAAGCGCGGCGGCATCATCGTCAACGAATCCGAGATGACGACCAGAGAAGGCGTCTTCGCCGGCGGTGACGCAGTAACAGGCGCTGCAACCGTAATCCTCGCCATGGGCGCAGGAAAGTCAGCTGCAAAGGGAATCGACGAGTATCTAAAAAATCATTAAAATAGTTGAAATGAGACAACACCTGTATCTGTCCAGGCAAGCAAGACTAGTTGTCTGATCCTAAATATTTAAAGTGCCGATATAAAGATGAGATTAACTACAGAAGCCCCCATGTCTGTTTAAGGCGAAAACTTACATTTGTCATAGCTCTCTAATTCGAACGAAGTCTAAGTAAATTCATCCAATCCTTCAGAAAACACTCCTGTTTGGATGAACACTTTTTAAAATGCATCCAAAGCTCCTCAGTTCCGATGCATTTATTATTCCATGCATCGGAAACCGCGAAAAACAAGGCATTTTGGATGCATGTTGTTCATTCAGGCGACTAGTCCTTCTTTAGCAAAAGTTAAGGGCGCCGCATATCATTTTGCGACTGCTCTTTAATGCATAAAAAGAACCCGCGCTCTGGTGAGCACGGGTCCTGTATTAATCAACTGTGTTAGAAGTTAATTAAGCGTTGCAGATGATTGAGAAATCCTCAGCCTTGAGGGAAGCGCCGCCTACGAGACCGCCGTTGATGTCCTTCTGAGCGAAGAGACCGGCAGCGTTCTTAGCGTTGCAGGATCCGCCATACTGGATGGTGATAGCCTCAGCGCACTTCTCGCAATAGAGCTCAGCGATGACGCCACGGATGAATGCGCAAACTTCCTCAGCCTGCTCGTCTGTAGCTGTCTTACCTGTGCCGATAGCCCAGATAGGCTCATAAGCGATTGTGATCTGGCAGAGCTTGTCAGCAGGGATATCCTTGAAAGCGCCAACGATCTGACCCTTGATCCAGTCGAATGTCTCGCCTGCTTCACGCTGAGCAAGAGACTCACCGCAGCAGATGATAGGTCTTACACCATACTTGAGGAGTGCAAGAGCCTTCTTGTTGACTGTCTCGTCTGTCTCTGCATTGTACTCACGTCTCTCGGAGTGGCCGATGATGCAGTAATTTACGCCCATCTTAGCGAGCCAGAGAGGTGAGATCTCGCCTGTGAATGCACCCTTCTCTTCGAAGTGGCAGTTCTGAGCAGCGATCTTGATGTTTGTGTAAGCAGCAGCCTCAACTGCAGCAGCAAGTGCTGTAGCAGGAACGCCGAGAGCAATTCTGTGCTCAGCATTCTTAACGAGGGGCTTGAGCTCTTCGATGAGCTTAACTGCATCTGCAGGAATACCGCAGTTCATCTTCCAGTTGCCTGCAGCAAAGATTCTGCCTGTCTTCTTGTCGTTGAGGCAGTCGATACCGGGGAGAACCTTACCCTCGATGTACTCGAGAGAAGCGCCGCCGCCTGTGGAAATGTGAGAAACCTTATCAGCATAGCCGAGCTTCTCGATAGCAGCTGCGGAGTCACCACCGCCGATGATTGATGTGCAGTCTGCATCAGCGATTGCCTGAGCGATAGCCTTTGTACCAACTGCGAACTTCTCGAACTCGAATACGCCAGCAGGGCCATTCCAGATAACTGTCTTAGCGCCCTTGATAGCCTCAGAGAACTTAGCGATTGTCTCAGGTCCGATGTCGAGGCCCTGCCATCCGTCAGGAATCTCCATTGTAGGAACTACCTTGCTGTTAGCGTTTGCATCGAAAGCATCAGCAACAACTGTATCTGTAGGAAGAAGGAGCTTAACGCCCTTCTCTTCAGCCTTAGCGAGGATCTCCTTAGCGAGGTCAACCTTGTCAGCCTCGAAGAGGGAATCACCGATCTTGCCGCCCTGAGCGCCGATGAATGTATAAGCCATACCACCACCGATGATGATAGTATCAGCCTTGTCGAGGAGATTTGTGATAACACCGATCTTGTCGGAAACCTTAGCACCGCCGAGAATAGCAACGAAAGGTCTTGCAGGATTGTCAAGTGCACCACCGATGAAGTCTATTTCCTTCTTGATGAGGTAACCGCAAGCGGAAGGAAGGAAGTTTGCAAGACCAGCTGTGGATGCATGAGCACGGTGAGCTGTACCGAAAGCATCGTTAACATAGAGATCAGCCATGGAAGCGAGCTCTGCAGCGAACTTAGGATCGTTCTTTGTCTCTTCCTTGTGGAAACGGACGTTCTCGAGCATAAGGATCTCGCCGTCCTTGAGAGCAGCTGCCTTAGCCTTTGCATCTTCGCCGATAACGTCAGCAGCGAGAGTAACGGGCTTGCCGATGAGCTCAGCAAGACGGTCTGCTGCGGGCTTCATGGAGAACTTAGCCTCAGGACCATTCTTCGGACGGCCGAGGTGAGATACGAGGATAACCTTCGCATTGTTGTCTACGAGGTACTTGATTGTAGGGAGAGCACCCTTGATTCTCTTGTCGTCTGTGATCTTTGTGCCTGTCTCTTTGTCGAGCGGTACGTTAAAGTCAACACGGACAATAACTCTCTTGCCGGCTACGTCTAAATCTTCGACGCTTTTCTTGTCATACATTGCCATGGATTGTCACACTCCTGATTCATATTTTGTGTTTTGGGAAGCACCAAATATAGATGCCTCTTATTTACTGACTTGAAAATTATACTATCTTCGCGCGATATATAAAAGCAAGAAAAAGGGCGAGTTTGGGTTATTAATTGCCAAACTCGCCTGATTTTTTGCTTTTATCGTTCTAGTGAAAATTATTTCTTGCCGAGAAGCGATACGATCTCGTGGATCTTGAAGACCTTCTGGCCGTCCACATGGAATCTGTAAAGCTCGCCGTCCTTGTCGTAGATCTCGAAATGTTTGCCGTAAGATGCGACGAGGCCCCTCATTGTATCGATCTCGAAAACCCTTCTCTCGTAAGGAGCGCTGGAATCGAGGACCCTGTTCCTGTACTTTCTCGCCGGCTTGCCTCTCTTATAAGGAATGCCTTCCTCAGCGGGACAGTCTGTGCCGTAGTAAATGATCTCCTTGTCGGTAATGGTGATCCTGCCCTTACCTGTTTTCGCGAACGTAAATCTGTCAAAGACCTTGAACAGATCGGCATTCATCTCCATCTTGAAGCCGCCGGCCTTGAGCTGTTCTGAGATCAGCTCCTTCTCCCACTCTACCCACTTGTGGAGGTCGTCGAAGACTACGCACTGGGGATCGACCTTCTCGATGAGACCGGTCGGGAGATATCTTGCCGCGTTGCCGCAGTTGGAGCACTGGATCATGTCATGCTTGCCGGAGTTCATGTACTGCATCGTATATTCGCTGCCGCACTTGGGGCATGCATATGCGATATTCTGAAGACCTGCCGCGAGCTTTCTGCTCTTGTAGGTCCTGGGATTCTCACGGATCCAGTCGTTCTCGTTGTAATCGACCGCATCAAGGATCTTCTGCTGGAGCTCCTCGATGGAAAGCTCATTTACTTCGTCAGAATAGATCTTCTTTACAAACTCTGCGCTGATCCTTCCCTTACGCATTCCTGATCTGGACCATCTCGGCCAAGCCAGATATGCGCCGTGGATGTGCGCGATGTAGATCGAAGCTCCTGCCTTCTTGGCAAGTCTTGCAACGCCGTCATCGAAGCCTACGGATTTACCGTCGACGTGTCTTGTTGCTTCAGGATATACGATGATGACGCCCTTACGCTTCATGACACGCATCATGGCCTTAACGGCTGCAGTATCGACAACGAACTGCTTCTTAGGGATCGCTCCTCCGAGCTTGAACCAGTGTCCCCAGGCAGGTGCCCTGAACACGAATTCGCCTGTTACGAAGTTTGCGGGTCTTGCCTTGGTGAGACGGTTGATGACCATCGGATCTAAGTAAGACTCGTGATTTGAGATGACGATGATCGGACCCTCATGGTTTACGAACTCCATGTCGGGTTTAACCTTAATGTGGGTATACGCACAGACTAAGGGCACAATGATATGCGAACCGACAAATCCGAACCAGAATTTGCTCGGATAACAGCCTATATCATAGTCACGTGGTGCCTTAGAACGGGAAGCCGCATTACTCTTGATCTCAGTCATCTCTCCACTCCATCAACTTTGATAGTCAAAGTATTATACATTAGAGCCGGCAGTTTCTTCAACCTTAACCGAAGAAGTATCCTTGATCTCGCCGCCATCTTTGATGACGATGACCTTTCCGTCTTCAGCTGCGCTGCCCTGCGCGAGGAGCGCATCAGGGTCAGATGTCTCGACCGCGTCGATTATTGCCAGGTGTCCGGGCTTGACTATGCCGTCGAGAATTGCCTCCGAGAAACGGTCTTCGACCATGGATGTGATGACTCTTCTCAAAGGTCTTGCGCCGTACTGCGGATCGTAACCCTTCTTTGCGAGAAGTTCTTTCGCGCTGTCTGTGAGCTCGATCTCCATGCCGAGGTTCCTGATCCTTGCTTCGACCTGCTTCATCAGGATATCAACGATCTTGATGAGGGAATCCTTGCCGAGCATGCGGAAGAAGATGATGTCATCAACACGGTTAACGAATTCAGGGCTGAATGTCTTCTTGAGTTCGTCGATAACGAGCTTCTTGGCTTCATCGTATGATTTGCCGCCGTAAAGTCCGTCTCTTGAGAGCTCGTCCTGATCGTTGTCGTCTGCCATCGCGAAACCGATCTTGCGTCCTTCGCTTCCGACAAGCATCCTTGCTCCGATATTCGAAGTCATGATTATGATCGTATTCTTGAAGTCGACCGTTCTGCCGTGTCCGTCAGTAAGACGTCCGTCATCCAATACCTGGAGCATCGTGTTGAATATCTCAGGATGCGCCTTTTCGATCTCATCGAAAAGAACGACTGAATAAGGATGTCTTCTTACAGCCTCGGTGAGCTGTCCTCCCTCGTCGTATCCGACATATCCCGGAGGCGCACCGATAAGTCTTGAAACGTCGTGTTTCTCGCCGTACTCGGACATATCGATCCTGACAAGGGCATTCTCATTGCCGAACATTACCTCTGCAAGGGCCTTGGCAAGCTCAGTCTTACCTACGCCGGTAGTACCGAGGAAGATGAACGTACCTGAAGGTCTCTTCTCATCCTTGAGTCCGAGCCTGCCTCTCCTGATAGCCTTCGAGATGGCATGGACAGCTTCGTCCTGGCCAACGACTCTCTTGGCAAGTTCTGCTTCAAGGCTCTTGAGCTTCTCGGCATCGGATTCGGTGATCTTTGTAACCGGGATGCCTGTCCACTTTGCAAGGACTAAAGCGACATCGTCGACTGTCAGAGTTCCCGTGAATCCTTCTTCATCGGGCTTGACCTTATCCTGCAGGAGGACCAGTCTGTTCCTGATCTTCTCCTCTTCTTCCTTGAGTGTCTGGGCAGCCTCGAAATCCTGGCGTTCTACAGCTTCCTTCTTCTTGGCTACTATGTCATCTATTTCTTTTTCGAGTTCGCCTCTTGCCTTTGAAAGAGCATAATTGATCCTCTTGGCAGCAGCAGCCTCATCAACAAGGTCGATGGCCTTATCAGGCAGGAACCTGTCAGAGACATATCTTGCGGAAAGCCTTACGGACTGTTCGAGCACATCATCAGGAATGTGTACCTTGTGATGCTCTTCGTACTTGCTCCTCAGGCCCTTCATTATCGCGATCGCATCCTCTACGGAAGGCTCTTCGACCAGGACTTTCTGGAATCTTCTCTCGAGAGCATGGTCCTTTTCGATGAACTTCGTATACTCATCGAGAGTTGTCGCACCGATGACCTGAAGCTCATTCTTGGTAAGGAGAGGCTTCATGATGTTGGCTGCATCCATGGAACCGCCGGATGAATCTCCTGCGCCGACAAGCGTATGGATCTCATCGATGAACAGGATGACGTTAGGGTCAGCTACTGCTTCATCGAGCATTGTCTTGATTCTGTCTTCGAATTCGCCCCTGTACTTTGAACCGGCGAGCATCGAACCCATCTCAACGCTGTAGACGACCTTTCCCTTGATAACGTCAGGAACATCGTTCTCAGCTATCATGAGGGCAAGTCCTTCTGCGATCGCTGTCTTACCTACACCGGGATCACCTACGAGACAGGGATTGTTCTTGGTACGGCGGATCAGGATCTGCATGACTCTTGCGATCTCTTCCTCACGTCCGATTACGGGATCTATCTTGCCCTGCTTTGCAAGTTCCGTAAGGTTCTTGCCGAACTTGTCCAATGTCTTGTGGGCAGATTTGCCGGAGCTCTTTCCGCCCGGTTTGCGGGGGCCTGCCGACGGACCGTCAGAAGGCGACGGCTTGTCGGGTCCGTTACTTTCATCATCAAGGAACGGCCCGTTTTCAGAACGCGCTGCTTCACTCTGCTCGTTAAAGACGTTGATTATCGAATTCCTTACGCCTTCGAGATCACAGCCTGCCGCATCGAGGCAGCTGAATATCTCGGGATGGTTTGAAACCTTTCTCGACAGTATTACGAAAAGCAGATGCTCGGGATTGACCGCACCGTTAAAACCAGTCCTTCTGGAAAGATCAGAGGCATTCATGAATATCCTCTTTACGTCTATCCTCAGGTTCGAAAATGCCCTGTCCGCGCGCATCCTGACTGTTTCCTCATCGATATCGTACTCGGTATCGACACCGAGTCTCTCAAGCGCGATCGACAAGTCGGAGACGTTATCGTTCAATATGTCTCTTGCCGGTGTGTCGGCAATGCAAAGTGCCGCAAACAGGATCGTATCACGAATGAGCGTCGCGTGCTTTTCCTCCGCTATGAGGCTGGCTGTTACCAGCACCTTTGCAGTATCTTCAGTTATTCTCATTTCGCTCTGCTCCTTTCAAAATGTTTCTTATTCCGCCTGCCCTGTACTTCTGCGATGCCGTGCTCTGGCTGTTCTTCTTCGTGCCTGCACCGGGTTCCCAAAGTACATCCATCGTTAATTTATCCAAAGTATTCCATGAGATGTTGATCTCGCCCGAATCGTCATAATCGTGGTAAAGTCTCATCCACGACAATGCCTGAAGGGCTTCAGATCTTGTGATCATATTGCTGTACCTTAACGTACCGTAAGATCTGCCGTAGATATCAGCCGTCTGGTCTTTTTTGCTCGAAGCGATTCCCTCGCGGCATGCTCTCTCTGCTTTGATGACATCTGCAATAAGCATCTCGCCTTTTTTGAGGAGTTCATCCTCTGTGATTCCGAGAGTATTGACGCTTGAGATGATGTAAACATCTGAATCTGCCGCATCTCCCTTTTTCGCGAAAGGATAAACAGTCCATTCATACTGGTCAACACGCTGGGTTAATGCTGCTATGCCGTTCTCGGTCTTGGAAAGCGCCGGGATAGCAACAGTATAAAGTATCCTGATCCCCGTTCCCGTATATGCGGTCCTGGATGCTAAGAAACCGTAACTCTCCGAGTATGCTATGTCGAGTTTGCTCTCGAGCTCCAAAGCGATCTTCTCGGCTTTCTTGTAAACACTGATATCGTGTCCCTGGGCATGTGCCTTGATCGTCAGATGCTCACCGCATCCTGCAGCGATCAGCAGGCTCGCATCGTCATTGTAGTAAAAAGCCTTTGTCTCAGGATTGACCAGCTGGTTTCCCTCGATGCCGAGGAGCTGAAGTCTTGTCATCCTTAAAGCTGTTTTCTTATCTATCTTCTGCGCGCTTCCGCCAACAAAGACATTCTTATCGACCGCGTTGTCTATCGTCTCGAGCAGACTCTGGCAATCCTTATCGTCTATCCTGGGCATGAAATTATAGCCCTTGATGTTGCGCACAATGCACGCTTTGGTGGAAAGGACGACATCATTATCCGCACCTTCTATCGTATACCACTCAGCCATTATCTGTTCCGTCCTTTCTGCCTTTAAGTTCATCTCTGAGCTTTGACGCGAGAATGTATTCCTCTGCTTCAGCTGCAAGCTTTATTCCTTCCTGAATATCCTCATCTGAAAGCATTCCGAGATCGGCTTTCATGAGTTTGTCTATCGTCAGTCCTTTCTTGGTTGCCGGCTGAGCTTTCGGTGCTTCCGGTTCTTTTACGTCGGAAGGGACATTCTCTTCCGTCTTCGGACTTGCCGGTTCGGGTTTCTTTATCTCATCGGATCTGACCTTCGTATCAGCGGGCTGGCCCGGGAAACGTCCATAGTATTCGCTGTTGCCCTGCTGCTTGAACATTTCCCTTACGATATTCTCATTGAAAACGTTATAGCATTCGATACATCCTACGCGGCCGTTTGTGTCAAACTCCCTCAGTGTCATTCCGCACTTGGGGCAGGTAAGCGAGCTGTTTCCAAACTCGATCTGGTTCTTCTCCATGTTTCTAAGCGTTGCTGCGATCGCGTCCAGTTCTACGAACGGATCATTAAGGAAATCAGACGGGCTGTTATAAAGTCTCATGCTCATGGCGCACCGCTCACACAGCGTAACGCCGCCCATCCTGAACGTCCCGTTTGTGATTTCCCTTCCGCATCTTTCACATCTCATATATCTTGTCTCCTTTGCCGGAATCTTTTACTCAATAAGATCAGGTTACCATCAGGCCCAACAGGGCATGCTTGAATATATCTGCCCTTAAGACTGACCTGATATCCGAATCGACTCTTGCCAAAGCTCTGTCTGAAACTGCAGCCATTATCGCTGTACCTTCCTTGGAAGTCATTGCACCGACAGTAACTGCATTAGTCAGAAGGTTCTTCGCCTGCTGCTGTGACAGGTCATCACCGACACTGTCAATGATCGCCTTGAGATATTCGGCAGGTCCCACATGATTTACACGCGTGATCGTAATCTGTCCGCCGCCGCCACGTCTGCTCTCGACAATATATCCGCTGCCGCCCGAAAATCTCGTGGACAACACATACGTTATCTGTGACGGAACACAGTTCGCCTGCTCAGCCAATTGGCTTCTGCAGATAGTTGCAGTGCCGTCGTTCTCTTCGACCATCTCTTTGATCATCTGCTCTATAACATCAACCAGTCTTGCCACAGGAACGACCTCCTTCCATTTTGCTTTTCTTTGACTTTGACTTTGACTTTCTTTGACTAATGAGATTATGGAACAGTTTCCTTCATTTGTCAACACGAAAAAGTGTCCCGTACATTTGCCCCTGAATTCTGATAGCTGACTTCTGACACCTGAAGCATAGTGTCCCTAAATTTTAAGCGTTGACAATTAAGGGACACTTTTCCCGAGAATAATGTCCTTTTTTCGCGAAAATTTAGCATTTAGGGACATTTCAAGGATGCACACCAAACCTCAAAAAAGCCAATACTGATGCATAGTATAAAGGGCTGCCGCATTTTGTTTTGCGACAGCCCTGTATCTGATTAATCACCACTGCAGCTTACGGATTCGTGCAGTAACCTGAAGCGTCAAAGTTATAGACTTTGCCGTCGATCTTTATGTCACAGCTCCTCGGGTACCATCCTGCTGTATCCTGATAGTACCAGCCCTTGGAATCTTTCTTCCAGGAAGCTCTTGCCTTGTATGTCCATCCGCCGTTTAAGTTAAACCAGTAACCGTTCCAATACTCTGATGCTGCCTTATATCCGTCAGGCTTGAAGAAATACCACTCATCGTCGATCAGGAGCCACTGGTTCTTCGGGTACCATCCCTTTGTATCCTGGAAGTATGTGCCCTTTGAATCAGACTTCCATGAAGCCCTATATTTATAGGTCCAAGCGCCACTCTTATCAAGATAGTATCCGTCAACATATTCATCAGATGCCATAGCACCATTAGGCTTTAAGAAATAATCCTTGCCGCCTATCTTCTGCCAGCCTGTCTTCATCTTTCCGCTGACATCAAAGTAATACCAGCTACCGGAAACTTCCTGCCAGCCTGTAGCCATAGCACCGGAAGATGTTAAGTAGTACCATGATCCGCCGTCCTCAAACCAGCCGGTCTGCATGATGCCTTCTTCATCGAAGTAATACCAGCTATTGCCGATCTTCTGCCAGCCTGTGACGGTCTCGCCATTCTGATCAAGATAGATCCATGAATCGTCCGGTTTCTGATACCATTCAGAAGTAATGCCATTATAGTAATGGATATTTACTCCAGTCAGAAGATCACTGATATTCATGTTTTTGGCAACCTTGCCGGTTCCGCCTTCGCCAGCAAGCAGGATCTTTATTTCCTCAAATTCTGATTTGGATCCCGCATAGTAGACATCAGTCAAAGAATCACATTCTTCAAAACAGTAATTGTATCCATCTCCATAAACGGATGTATAATACGACGCCCAAACATATTTAAGACCTGTCGGAATATAACATTTCTTCAGTTTTTCACAACCTCTAAAATATGCGCTCTCACATACATCAGGAAGAATCACACTTGTAAGATCATCTCCATAAATCCATGGACATTTTACTTTTGCACCGGACAGATCTGCGTTCTGAAAACCGTTACCTATATCTAATTCATCGATTCGAACATCCGAAAGAAAATCAAATGAATCTACACTGGTGAAATAGTCTACAAGCAAACACTCAATCTCTACATCTTCACGAAGATCAATAAACTTGATGCCGGTTATTCCTGTTGTATCACTATCATATCCGCTCAAATAAATTATTCCATCTTCGTAACCGGCAAGATCAACAGTTACAGTCTTAACTTTTGATAAAGCATCGTCACCAATATGAGACAAATAAAAATAATAATCGTTGTAATCACTATAGTTACAGGTGATCTTCAATTCGCCATCGGAATACAGTTCATAACGAAAGTACTCATCTTCACCCGATTTCTCCAATGTCGCATCAGCAGATACAGCCTTTGAAGACAACATAACGATCATGGCAACAGCAAACACAACGCAAAACAGTTTACATACTGTCCGGATCAGTTTACCTTCATCCTTCCTGACAACTGAAATTTCCATACATTTCCTCCATATCTTTTTTACGTAACAGTTTCCTATTAACTTTATTCTTAACAAAAAAAGTATAGTCAAAAAAGAATGACAATTCAACGAAAAGGTCCGCACCTCATATGAAGTACGGACCCGTCAATTACATTTTCCCTAAGTCTTATCTGTGATACAGCTTCTTCGTCTCGTAAACAGGCTCACAGGTCAGGTTGATGCCGAGTTTGTGGAACATGTTGATATCTACTGAACTCATCATGGTCGTGGAATGAGCATCACTGTTCATCAGATTTCCGATCTGCTGCATTGCAAGTTCAGCAACCGGGTTGGTTGCAGCACTGATCGCAAGCGCGATAAGGACTTCATCTGTATGAAGTCTCGGATTGTGGTTGCCGAGGTGGTTGATCTTGAGATCTGAAATAGGCTCGATAACATTAGGCGAGATCAAAGGAATGTCGTGTGAGATTCCTGCAAGTACCTTAAGCGCATTAAGGAGTGCGGCAGAAGCAGGTCCGAGAAGAGGTGTTGTCTTTCCGGTTACTATCTGTCCGTCAGGAAGCTCCAATGCTACAGCCGGAGCGCCGGTCGATTCTGCACGGACGGAAGCTGCACCGATCACGCGGCGGTTGGAAATATCAATGCCGCTCTTCTTCATGAGGAACTCGATCTTGGTAACGTCAGAACCGTCTGACAGACCGGTGCGGGTTGCCATTTTCGCTTCGTAATATCTTCTGATGATCTCCTGTCTTGAAGCGTCCTGGCATGCTTCATCATCGATGATGGCAAAGCCTGCCATGTTAACGCCCATATCCGTAGGTGACTTATAAGGGCTCTCTCCATAGATCTTTTCGAAGATCGCATTTACTACGGGGAATATCTCAACATCTCTGTTGTAGTTAACTGTTGTCTTTCCATATGCTTCAAGGTGGAAAGGATCGATCATATTTACATCGGCAAGGTCTGCCGTAGCTGCCTCATAAGCAACATTTACGGGGTGCTGGAGCGGGATCGACCAGATAGGGAATGTCTCAAACTTAGCGTAACCAGCTTTGATGCCGCGCTTGTTTTCGTGATAGAGCTGGGAAAGGCATGTAGCCATCTTTCCTGAACCGGGACCCGGAGCCGTTACGACAACGAGCTTACGGCTTGTCTCGATATAATCGTTCTTGCCGTATCCGTCTTCACTTACGATAAGGGGAATATCTGAAGGATATCCGGCAATGGGATAGTGTCTGTATGACTTAACGCCGAGGCCGCGGAGTCTTGATTCGAACTTCTCGGCTAAAGGCTGGCCGGCAAACTGCGTGATAACAACGCTGCCGACAAAAAGACCGAATTCGGTGAATGCATCGATCAGACGGAGAACTTCCTGGTCATAAGTAATGCCGAGGTCTCCTCTTCTCTTGTTCTTCTCAATGGCATCAGCATTGATCGCGATAACTATCTCTGCATCTTCAGAAAGAGCCTTGAGCATCCTGATCTTGCTGTCAGGTTCGAATCCGGGCAGAACTCTTGATGCGTGATAATCATCAAACAATTTGCCACCAAACTCGAGATAGAGCTTACCGCCGAACTGGTCGACACGCTCTCTTATGTGCTGGCTTTGAAGCTCAACATACTTGTCATTGGAAAAACCGATTTTAAACATAAGACATATTCCCCCTTAACGAAGAATTATATCGTAAAGAGGGCCAATGTTATGTTACAAAATTCGAAGAGGCTCTAATAAGAGTAAAGATTTTTCTGAAGGAAGATCCTTGACACCGGTGCCGCCTTTGATGATCTTGCGGTCGCCTTTCTGTTCTATCAGCCTTACGAATTCCTCAGGTCCTGAGATCACATCATATCCGAAGTTCTCGCCGCTGAAATGCATGGGGACAACAACCTTCGGATCGATCTGACAGACCATCTCGTATGCCTTTTTGCAGTCAATGGTATAAAAACCTCCGACAGGGATCATCAGGAGGTCGCATCCTTTGATCCTGGAAAGCTGGTCTTCTGTAAGGTCACAGCCTATATCGCCCATGTGGACTGCTGTCTCCCCTTCAGCTCTCAGTACCGTTATGATGTTCTTTCCTCTTTTCGCGCCCTTAACTTCGTCATGGAAGGTATCGATATGTTCAAACTCCGGAAGCTCTCCGCTAAAAGGGGTTTCAGGATCGCCTACTTCATCATGGGCATAGTGATCCATGTGGGTATGCGAGCAGATTACCGTATCTGCGGCAATATCAATAGCGGATAATCCCGGAACGGAACCCGGAGCATAGGGATCAAAGCAGACGCTGTATCCGGTGGAAAGTTTTATAAGAAAGCATGCATGTCCGACATATGTTATCTCCATGGACTGTCTCCTCAGCGTATTTTCACCGTTATCAGTACTTTACGTTATCGTTGTCGCTGTCTTTTTTATTGTCTGTTTCGGTTGAAGTAGTAGTAGATTCAACGGTAAACGTCGCATCATCCAATATCTTGGAATTTGCTTTGTACTCCTTCTTTGCCTGTGAAGCCAGGATGGCATTGGCTATACCGCCGATGCTGCCTAAGACAAGAGTTATGCCGATGATCATCGTCAGAGCCTTTGAAGCGCCATTGAAGAATATGATAAAGATACCGAGACCCAGAGCGATAATGCCGAACAGCAATGAGAACCACCAGTACTTGGCACCGGAAGGCCTTAAAGTTCCGACAGCTACAGCGATGATAACGATCGCATAGACAGCTACGATTATTCCGAAAACGAAATTAAATATAGCAATAATCGGAGCAGGGTTTATGATGAAGACCGCGCCTGTAATTGCAATGGCGCCGCCGATTATAAAGACGATCCAGTCAAAGATGGTCTTATCCTTTATCCTCAGGAAATTGATCAGCTCAAATATTCCTACAAGGACCAATACCGCACCGACAACCCTGACAAATCCAGCAGCGATATCATCACCCTTGCCCGCGATCGTGCCAATAAAGAAGATAAGTCCTAAAAACAGCATTACGATATCGACAATTATCGTTCCTAAATTGTAATCGCTGATCTTATTCTTCTGCTTGGTTCGTGCCATATGTTCAGTCCTCACTCTCGTCTCTTGAAACTATCTTATTCTTACCTGATTTCTTGGCTCTTGCAAGTGCCTCTTCAGCCTCACTTACCGCTTTTTCGAATTCTGTTTTCGTATCATACCAGACATATCCGCCGCTTATCGTAATGCTCTTTTCGGTAAAAGAATATTTCTTTTGGGCAAATTCTTTCCGCATCTGTTCCAGCATTTCGATGTGTTCTTCCTGGATCCCGTCCGCGAAAACAACGACAAACTTCTCGCCGCCGTATCTTCCGATGATGGTCTCATCATCAATATAAGCCGCAAGGATCGAACCCAGCGCGCGGAGTACATCGTCACCCTTGTCATGTCCCATTGAATCATTTACGGTCCTGAAGTCATCGATATCCAATACAGCAAAACCACACGGTTCAAGTTCTTTCGCTTCCGAAAGCATTTTCTCCGCTTCACTTATAAGGAACGACTTGCTGTAGACTCCGGTGACACTGTCTGTCTCTGCCCCATTCCCACCTGTGGCTGAACCTCTCGCGGCTATCAGGAACATCCGGACGATATAGGTTTCCATCTTAAACGAAGTAAAACTTATGGCGACAGCCATGACCTCTGCTATGACAATGCAGATGATCGTGAAAGTCCTTTCAGTCGGATAGTCGTACAGATGAAGTATTCCCGAATAGAGGATGATCACAAAGCTGAATCCTGCCAGGACTTTCTGGATAAAGTCATCCTGGAATACGGAACAGAACATGACTACGAAAAGCGGCAGCATCCACAGAGGAATGAAATAACTGTGCGCAAGCGATATGACTCCCGTTATCAGGAGCAGCGCTATCGAACAGATCCTGTTCTTGGTACTGTCGGTGCTGTTTTCGCTTCTGTTGGAAAATCTTGTAAACAGATAGAGGATAACGTTTATTCCGCAAGGCAGAAGGATCCTGAATTCTATGTAAGTGTTCAGCGGCTGCCCCAGATCACGGATCAGATAATAGTACGTTGCAAGAGCGATCTCCAGACCCAGACACACGATGGTAGTAATGAGAAGAAGCTTCTCAATCTCGAACCTGATCCTTCTTTCCAGATTCCGCACCGCGGGATCGCCCGTCTGCCTGGTATCCATACTGTTATCCTTAACGGTAATTAAGTAGTTGTGTTATCTCCGCCCGTCTCTTCTGATGAACCGCCGTTATCTCCGCTTCCGCCGTTCTCAGTTCCACTGCTCTCAGATCCGCCGGACTCAGAACCGCCGCTCTCCGATCCGCCTTCTTCAGCAGGTGTGGGAGTCGGTGTGTCGGTTGAGGTCTCCGTGCTCTCTTCTGTCTCAGAAGGAGTAGGTGTAGGTGTATCAGTTGAGGTCTCGCCATTCTGGTCAACCGGCGTCGGAGAAGGTGTAATAGTCGTCTCACCTTCTGCAGGTGTCGGTGTAGGTGTCACGGATGTGGAAGGCGTGGGAGTCAGTCCCTCAACAACTTCCCATGTGGCCGTGGCAGTTACAGCGCCGCGGAATGAATCCTTGAACGTGTATGTGACTGTGTATGTTCCGGCCTTCTGCTGGGCCTGCTCAAGAGTTACGGCCTGGCCGGTGCTGTCCTTTATCTCATATGTAATGCCGCTGGTAGTGGTCTGGTCCTGCGAAGTCTTTGCAGATACGCCGGCAAGCAGATCTGCCGCCTGACCGACTCCGGTGGTTATCTTTTCGTTCGTGAGATTGATCTCAGGAGCATTCAAAGTGGTCTTGCCGAGGATCCTGATGTTGAGGTCAACATCTGTGCTGATTCCGGAAACCTTGCCATGCCATGAATACTGCCAGTACTCATAGGAGAAGCTTCTCGGCGGGATAGTATCGCCTGCTTTATACATGCTTCCGTCGCTGTAGCAGCTGTAGGGATATGCATACCAGAGCTTGTACTTTGAAAGGATCTCACCGGAATAGCTTCCGAGTCTGTTGTTAATATCGCCTGTGTTGAGATATACGCAGGGTGTATAACCGTTCTGTGAAATGGTGCTGCAGAACGAAGTGATGACATTTGCAAAATCCTGTCCCTTAAGGTCCTCAGTCCTGTATCCGCCGCCTGTCTCCCAGTCCAAAACGACAGGAAGATCCAGTGTGACTGCACCGACTTTCGAAAGCGTCATTGATGCTTCCTCAAGAGCCTCGTAAGGAGTGATAGCCTGTGAGAAGAAATATGCGCCAACCTTGATGCCTGCAGCTCTTGCGCTGTTAACGTTGCTTATGAACTTCGTATCTTCATAGATCTTTCCGGATGAACCCCAGCCGCGTCCTCCGCATCTGATAAATGCGAATTCGATTCCGGCTGCCTTAACCTTTGACCAGTTGATAGATCCCTGGAACTCAGAGATATCTATTCCCAACTGATAGTTGACCATGGTTACAGGTGCAAGTGTCGGAGTAGGAACATTTGAAGGAACCGGTGTAGGTGTATCCGTTGCAGCGGGAGCATTTCCACCTGCACCGTGGTGAACGTTGTTCTGGTTCTGGGACTGGTCTGTCTCGATGTTGCTTCTGGAGATGACACCCGCTCTACCGGCCTTGATGGCAGCTACGAGTTCTTCATCGGTAAGTGACTTAAGGTCGCTGACATCAACGACATGCTCGCCGGTAAGACCTCCGCGCTTTGTCTCCTTTGCCACCAGTAAATCAGTCTCTTCTGAAGACTCCTCAGCTGAGACAAGAGCCAGTTCTTCGCTCTCAGATGACTCGATCGCCGCCTTGGCAAGGAACTGCTCTGCGGCATTTAATTCTACATTTTCGGAAGGGAAAACAACGCCTGCATTATTTGCGATAGCGGCAGTGCAGACAGAACCTATCGTTACTACCACCAAAACCGCAGCAAGGATGAGACTCAGCCTTGCTTTGTTCTCCTGAGCCGAGCAGAAGCGCTCGAAAACACTCCTCTTTTCTCTAATTTCTCTATTATCCGCTTTCTTTTTCAAAACAATACCACCTGGTCAAAAATCATAAATATTCATGATAATAATGCTTTAGTATACTTTTTAAGTCAAGGCAGAAACATCTTACATATAAGTTACTATTTAGCGACAAAACCCCATATCTTTGTGCAAAATCTCAGGTGTCAGTCTGCCTCAGGATACTCATTGCACAGTAATCTGTAAGGCTCCTCATCCTCGTCTATTTCCGGGAACCTGCCTACCGGAGGATTGAACCTGTTGTCACTGTTATCGTCATTTACCTGCGATACTTCTCCCAAAAGCACCGCTCCCGTCCCCTTTTCGACTTCGAAATCGTGATACAGATAAGGCTGTATGGAAATGCTCTCTCCGGGCGTAAGTCTTATCTGGGTTCCCGCTTTGACCTGATACGTCCGGCCGTCGGTGTGGACCGTGACGTCGCTTTCCCTGTCGATCTCCTCGTCAGGAAGCGAGTTATAGACTCTTATCAGAAGATTTCCGCCGCCCCTGTTAATGATGTCTTCCATCTTGTTCCAGTGAAAATGGTTCGGCGAATACTGCCCTTCTTCAATGAACAGAAGCTTTTCCGCATACCCCTTCGGATACTTGTCCTTTGCTTTGAGATTGCCGTTGCGGAGCGTGATCAGCGAGAATCCGACCTTCTCGAAATCGCCCAGGCCGTAATCGGTAATATCCCAGCCGAGCATGTTATCCCTGATCTCATCGTAATCGTGCCCTTTTGTCTTCCACTCCTCAGGAGTAAAAGAACAGAACGGCGGCAGGCTTATCTTAAGCTCATTGATCACGCTCTCCATGCGCTTTAATGCTTTGTTTATCTCGGATCTTTTCATCTGCATGAATCTCCTTTTCGAGCATATATTAACACTCGGCCACCTCAAAATTCCGTGGATAAATAGGCAAAACTCCGCCCTGCCGGGATTACACAGCCCGCTTATTGCTGACCGCTCTGAAAAGACATGCGACGCCAAACGCCGCTATCGTTATGACCGCAAAGATAGCGATCCCGACAGGCCATCCCCAGCTTAAGAAAGCATAGAAATCATTGGTATCAGGCCAGGGTCCGCCCACTCCATTTATCAGGATGTTAAGAAGATACCCTGTCCCGTAAAGAAGCGTCGGAACAGCCGCGAAAACCGTATATCTGAACGGCATTTTCGCGCGCCTCACGAAAACAAATTCAGCCATCGCCACCAGTGGCAGCAGCAGATGGAAAAACAGATTGCCCCTCCTGTAGAACTGCGGGAACCCGTAAAGCGGGCCGAACATGAAAGCGACAACGGCAAATGTTATGGCGACTCCGCATACCGCGGCGAGCTTAAGCAGCCTTATCTTCCCGGTGTCCTTCTTAAGCAGGATAAATGCCAGCTGAATAAGTGCGACAATGCCGCAGAACACATTAGTCAGCACTGTATAAAACTTGAAGTTCTCCAGTCCTGACGACTGCAGCGCGCCTTCTTCCGGCCTGCCCGTGAGCATCAGGATAATGCCCACTATCGTTAGCGCCACGATGATGAGATTGAAGATCAGTTCTGATGTCCTGTTTCTGTTCATATCTAGATTATAGCGTGCATGAAAGAAAAATGCCCTGATGCGTATTTGGGAGTCAGAAGGGTCTGAAAACTCCCAATTGAGTCATTTTTCATCGAAAATGACTTTTTTGGTATGGTGCTCTGTCAAGATAACGGACAGTAATTTCACATAATCGCGCGCTGCTGTTGACGAATTTGTTGACGAAAAAGACTCCAAACCAGCAACAAAATCGTCAACAAAGCCATTGTTGACGAAAATGTTGACGGATCTGACCCAATATCGTCAACAAAACTGTCAACACAGAGGAACGGATGGAAAAACGGTTCTTAGTTTTCGAGAGTCCTGATTTACGCGTAAACCCTTAAAAGTTACGATAGTTTTTCGGCAGCTTTCACTCCCAAATCGGTCACAAAAAGAACTGCCCCGTATTTCTACGGGACAGCCATGTTATTACGTTCTGTTATGAGAGTAACTCTTAGTTCTTCTCAAGAGCGAGAGTGATTGTAGTTCTGTCGCAAACTTCAGAAGGTCCGAAGTACTGGATAGCGCCAGGGAATGTGAATGCAGTCTCAACTGCCCATCTCTCACGGTTAGCTTCGAAATACTTGAACGGCTTGCCGTCGAGCTCTACGAGAGCCTTTCTGATAACCGGCTTGTCTGCGCCGTTTCTTCTCTCCATGTTCATCATCTTTGTGATAGGCATACCGCCGGCAACCCACTCGTCAGCAGGCTTGCTGATGTTGGAAACCTTTGAGAGGTATCCTGTGTAACCATACTGGATGAGCATGAATGCGTTGAAGCCCAGAGAGTAGCAGTAGTCTGCGTCGAAGTTGGAAGGGAATGCGCAACGGCCTTCATAACCGAAGAAGTG
This sequence comes from Ruminococcaceae bacterium AB4001, assembly GCA_000621765.1. Taxonomy (GTDB): domain Bacteria; phylum Bacillota; class Clostridia; order Saccharofermentanales; family Saccharofermentanaceae; genus Saccharofermentans. Next base: position 21,150 of record JHXJ01000011.1, on the reverse strand, counting down.
GTGCTGAGCGCCGAACTTACCCTTGTATGTGCCAGCTTCCTTTCTCTTTGCGAGCTCGTTCTTAACCATCTCGGAGAAGAGCTTCTCGGACTCGATGAGGGAAACCTGAACGTTGCCGTGAGGATCTCTCTCGAGGAAGAGCTGCTGCTGGATGCCCTGAGGAAGGATATCGAATACCTTGAAAGCATCAGCGGAAAGGCCTGCCTTGATGAACTCATACTTAGCGTTCCAGTCAGGAAGAGCGTTGAACTGAGCTGTCTTCTCGCCAGCGAGGAGCTCGTTGATCTCAGCGATGAGAGCGGAGAACTCAGGTACGAACTCTACGATACCCTCAGGGATGATGGCAACACCGAAGTTGTCGCCGTTAGCTGCTCTCTTCTCAACGGAATCAGCGATCTGGTTTGTGATGTCAGCAAGAGACATCTTCTTAGCTGCAACTTCCTCACCGATGAGGCAGATGTTAGGCTGTGTCTCAAGAGCGCACTCGAGAGCAACGTGGGAAGCAGAACGTCCCATAACCTTGATGAAGTGCCAATACTTCTTTGCGGAGTTAGCATCTCTCTCGATGTTGCCGATGAGCTCGGAATATGTCTTTGTAGCTGTATCGAAACCGAAAGAAGCCTCGATGTCCTCATTCTTGAGGTCGCCGTCGATCGTCTTAGGGCAGCCGATAACCTGGATGCCTGTGTTGTTAGCAGCCATGTACTCAGCGAGTGTAGCAGCGTTTGTGTTGGAGTCATCGCCGCCGATGATTACAATAGCTGTAAGGCCGTTCTCTTTAGCGAAGTTAGCAACAGTCTGGAACTGCTCTTCTGTCTCAAGCTTTGTTCTGCCGGAACCGATGATGTCGAAACCGCCTGTGTTTCTGTATGCATCGATGAAAGCATCGTCGAACTCGACATAGTCGTTCTTGAGAAGTCCGTCAGGTCCCTTCTTGAAACCAAGAAGCTTGTTCTCAGGGTTTGCAGCCTTAAGAGCGTCATAAAGACCGGAAATAACGTTGTGTCCGCCCGGAGCCTGGCCGCCGGAAAGGATAACGCCTACGACCTGCTTCTTAGCAGCAGATGTGTTAGCGCCCTTTACGAATGTGATCTCGGGCTTACCATATGTGTTGGGGAAGAGAGCTGCGATCTTTTCCTGATCTGCAACAGACTGTGTAGCAGCACCTTCCTGTACGCTGATCTCAGCAATACCGTTTCTGAGCATGCCCGGAAGCTTGGGCTGATACTCGTATCTTGCTTTCTGGAGGGGTGAAATATCCATAGTTGTACTCCTTTATATATAAAATACACAAGAATAATAATTAATCAGCCGTGAAAATTCAATGGTAGAATTTGTGCTTTTTGAGAGAAACCCGGCTGCATGATCACTGCGGCTCTATGCAGATGATTTCTCTTTTTTATGCACTAAACTTCGAAAACCCGGACTTTAGTGCATGAATTCCGCCATTTTTATGCACTAAACTTCGAAAATCAGGACTTTAGTGCATAAACGGATATCAATAACGCCATTCACAGGCCGTCCGGCTGAATAGTCCGGCTAAAAATGCCTTGGACATTTCTCACTAAAAAACATATTTTGATTGTCAAACAATTTGTCTGAAACTCCATTAACATTCGCATAAGTATTTGATAAAATCACATTGCATGGGGTAGAACACTAGCGAAATCCCTTAAAAATTTATTTGGAGGGTCATTAAAATGGCAGAAAACACACCTGTACAGGGTCAGTCTAAGGGCAAGTCAATCGCTTGCATGGCATGCGGAATCGCATCTATCGTTCTTTGTGAAGTATATGGTATGGGTCTTATCCCCGCTATCGTAAGCCTCATTCTTGGCGGTCAGTGCGCTAAGGAAGGCGTTCAGAACACCTTCACAAAGGTTGGTAAGATCACAGCTATCATCGGTCTCATCCTCAACATCGTTGTTGGTGCAATCATGATCATCGCAGTTGCAGCTGGTGTAGCAGCAGGCGTTTCCGGTAGTTATTAATAGTTAACTGCTTAAGTTATTTAAAAGGCCGTTCGGAATCCCGGACGGCCTTTTTCATTGTATGTTTATTGAACCTGTTTATTTTTCTTCAGTTTGTCGGTTATGGTAAAGACCAGCGCAAACGTGAATAACAGGATGCTTATTATCTGCGATGTCGAAAGCCCGAAAAGGAATCCCCTTATCTCGTCGCCCCTGAAGAACTCAAGGGTAAACCTGACGACCGGGTACATGAAGAAATAGACTATCAGGAGTCTTTTCGGGAACTTCTGTTTCTTATAAAGAGCCAGAAGGATCAGAAACAGTATCAGATTGCATGCAGCTTCTATAAGCTGGACCGGCAGTCTGTTTACGTCATTGACTTCCGGATACAGCGTGTTTCCGTGAAAAGTGAAACCGACTTTGCATTCGATGCCATAGCAGCAGCCTCCGAAAAAGCAGCCGATACGTCCGAATGTATGGAACAGAGGGATCACTACTGCGACAGGATCAAACATGATGTCGCCCTTGAAGTATTTCTTTTTCGAGAATTTATCAGCTAACACCAAAGCGACAAGACCGCCTATAAGTCCGCCGTAGAAGACCATTCCTCCCATGTAAACGCCAAACAGTGTCTTAATGAAATCAAGGAATGTGTATTCGCTGATATGCTGGAACAGAACGACTATTTTATCGGCGTTTGTTATGCCATACATGATATGGCTTCCGATAAAAAGTCCGATGGCAAGATAAAGCCCGGTCATGGCGATGTCTTCAAAGAAAATGCCCTTGTTCTTTACCAGGAAGTATACGACCAGGCCGCTCAGAACAAGGCCTATAGCCGCAAAGATGCCGTATGTCGGGTAAGATCTGCCTAAGATTTCAATATATGGATACATAGATCACTCTCAATAAAAGGGCTGTCTCTATGTGAACCAGTCACTTTTGAGACAGCCCTCAAATTCAACAGTTATAGTCTAAAAGACATTAGGAAGCTGCAGCAGCCAGAGCGCAGACAGCGCAAGCACCGCAGAGACCGCATGCAACAAATGCGATTGCTGCATAAACTGTACCAACGATTGAAGCTACAAGACCGATAGTAGCAAGAATATTCTTCTCGCCTGCTTCTCTAGCTTCTTTTCTTACAGCAGAGCTCTTGATGATACCGATGATACCAACGATAAGAGCTGCAAGAGAAATGATGATACTGAAGATAAGGAATCCCAGTGTTCCCTCAGAAGTAGTTGTGTCGATGCTGTTTCCGATAGCAGAAGAAATGTTCGGAAGTACAACAGATACGATACCTAATACCAACGCAGTTATCTGCTTATTCTTTGTAGTTTCCATATAGACCCTCCTTGTTTTTTATGCATGCTTATATGCACGCATTCCTGCATATTATTGCACTCATCATAAAAAAAGTAAATCTGCAAGGTTTTTTGAGTCAATCAAACTCCTGCATCCCCGGGCCTGATTGCCTGATGGAGCATCTTTAATGAAGCGGAATATAACCGCTGTCTTCTACTATCTTCTGCCCTTCCGGCGACAGCATGAAACTAATGGCCTTGTATACATTCTCGTTGGTCTCGCCCTTGCGGTAAATGGCATAGATGTTTCCCGATACCGGATACGAACCGTCTGCTATGGTTTCAGAAGTCGGCGCCACTCCGTTGATCGTCAGGATCTTTACTCCGCCTTCCGCAAGCATGCCTGTCACATAGTATCTGAACGAGAATCCTATGGGGCTGCCGAATAAAGCTGTGTAATCAGGTTTGATCGGAATGTCGCCCATCAGCTTTTCGAGAGCGGTCTCAGAGCCGCTGTTCTTATTCCTTCTCATAGCGGCTATCGGGACATTGTTTCCGCCCAGTTCGCTCCAATTTGTGATCTCACCCGAATAGATTCCGCGGATCTGCTCAATCGAAATGTCAGAGACCGGATTGCCTGAATTGACGATAAATACAAACGCATCCGAGCCGATCGGGACCATCTCCAGCTCAACGCCGTTTTCGGCCGCGTATGCAAGCTGCTCATCCGAAGGCTGCGCGCAGATTATGATGTCCGCGTTCCCGTCGACGATATCCTTATATGCGCCCCTCGTATTCGTATAATGCATTGCGCTGGAAGCGTCGTAGTCGGTACCGTTGAAAACAACGGACTCTTCCGGATAAATGCTTTCAACAAACCCTGCATAAACGGGCAGGAGCGCCGCAGCGCCGTCTATGACAGGAATGTCACCTTCCAGCTTTTTGGCATCTGTGGAGGAGTAAATGTTTCCGCTTCCGGAGTACGGAACATAGTTTGCGACCTCGACACTCATTTTCTGCATGCCGGGTGAATGGTGACTGATAACTCTTTTGATAAACAACTGATAGATCGCTATATCAAGTACTGCGAACAACGCGATTATTATCGCAATAACAGCAAGCTGTTTTGCCAGTTTCTTCTTATCCATGCCTTAACCCCAATTCGCTATCATTTCCACAATGGATATCTGCTGCCAGAGCCGGTACCCGTGGATCATGAGACCGGTCGTTACGCCGATTCCGATGACCATTACAATTGCCAGTATCGTGATAAATGTCCTGTCTTTCATAATAAATGCCTCACATGTGAGCTACTGCTGACGCGAGCATTGCAACTACAGCAATCTCGCCAATGGTGCAGAGCAGAAAGTATCCTGAAATACAGCCAAATACTACGGCTTTTGTCTTCCCTGCGCCCTTTTTCTTCACTTTCCAGACCTGAATAATGAATAGAGTCAGGAAAACGATAAAGATAACCGGAATGGATCCGAGAAGCACAAAGGAGTAAATAGCGTTTCCTATCCTCTCCCAAGTGTTCGATGCCATCATAAGTGCTGATAAAATATCCATTTTCATACCTCCATATTTGCTTTTCTGCCCCGGGCTTACATGTGCGCTACCGCAGCAGCAAGTGACAACATCATCAGAACTTCAGCGATTGAAGCGAGCAGGAAGAACCCTGAAAGGCTTCCGAATACGATCGCCTTTGCCGGCCTTGCCCCCGCTTTCCTGATCTTACGAAGATTCACGATGAAAAGGACCAGAAAAAGAATAAACAGAACAACCGGTGCTGTCCAAACAGCAATTCCGATTACATCATAAAAAAACTCTGCAAAATCAAATGCCGGTCTCATTGATTACCTCCCAATGAATCTCTGTATTCTTCAACTTCGTTTCTGTCAAACGAAGAGATCAGCCTGCAATCATTCTTATCCAAAAGCCTGTAGTGGCCTGTAACGTAATTCTGCTGAAGAATGTAACCGCCTTTTTCATCGATCACCCGCCACCACACTTTCCCGCCCATAGTCGGCGGATACTGTATGTTCCTGTCCTCAAATGCAATCGCGTGGATAACGTCCCCGGGTTCCCCACCCGTTATTCCCTGAAGCACTTCGCTTTTCTCAAAGACCGTGGCGACGGCAATGGTCTCCGTCCATGAAAGCACGCGCCTGCCCTTCTCGGTCTCGACAAGCGTCTTTTTGGATATGCCGAGCATATCGCTCATCACTTCCTGGGTAATCCCGTACTCAGTTCTGATAAGCTTGAGCTTGCTGCTCACTGAATTGATGAATTCTTCGCGCTTCATATCCTTTTTCCTGCTTTTATGCGGCGGTTAGCTTTGTCATTTGTTACTTTGGGTGTATTTTTACACCTTTTGGGTGTTTTTGCAAGTATGAATAGCCTTCATGCCTTATTTGAATCCTCCTGAACATTCGAAAAGCACGGCGATTTGCCCGGCGGACGCCGAGCATTTAACCGAGGTTTCAAGCGGGAACGCAAAAGCAGACCCCCTCAGAAAGATCTATACACTGTATGCGTTTTGGTGACTCAGAGAGGGTCGAAAAGTCACCACTGAAGTCATTTTTCGCTGTTGGTGACTTTTTGGTGACTTTTCAGACCTTAGAAAGTCACCAAATGTGAACAATTTAAGCAAAAACATCCGGCCGAAGCCGGATGCATGCATAGAAAACTTTTCAAAAATCTTATTCTTCAAACAGCGGTGTGGAGAAATATCTCTCTGCCGTGTCAGGAAGTACCGTGACAACTGTCTTGCCCGGGCCGAGCTTCATGGCGAGCTTGATCGCGCAGGCGACATTGGTGCCTGATGAGATACCGCACATCATGCCCTCTTTGCGTGTAAGTTCACGTGAAGTGTTGATGGCCTCTTCGTCTGTGATGATGCAGATGTCATCGTAAACTTTGGTATCAAGGATGCCGGGGATGAGGCCGTCGCCGATGCCCATCTGGACATGGGTGCCGATCGAACCGCCGGAAAGGATCGCAGCGTTCTCGGGCTCAGCCGCCCAGATAACTGTCGAAGGATTAACTTCTTTTAATGCGTGGCCGATGCCGGTGATTGTTCCGCCGGTGCCGATGCCTGAGCAGAAACCGTCGATAACGCGGCCGTCCATGGCTTCAAGGATCTCTTTGGCGGTATATGCATACTGTGCTTCAGTGTTAGCGGGATTCTCGAACTGCTGCGGGATAAATACGCGGGGATCGGATGCGGCGATCTCTTCGGCCTTGATGCGGCACTCTTCGATTGCCTTGCCGATGTCGCCGGCGTCATGGATAAGAACGACTTCTGCCCCGTAATGCTTTACGAGCATTGATCTCTCGTGACTTACGGAATCGGGCATGACGATTATCGTGCGGTAGCCTTTAACTGCACCGATCAGGGCAAGTCCAATACCCTGGTTGCCGCTCGTGGGCTCAACGATAATTGAATCCTTGTTGAGTTTTCCTTCCTTCTCGGCACGCTCGATCATGTTGAGCGCAGTGCGCGTCTTGATCGAACCTCCGACATCAAGGCCCTCATTCTTAACAAATATATCAGCAGCACCTTCGGGTACTATGTGATTGAGTTTGATCAGAGGCGTATTGCCGATAGCCTCAAGAATATTGTTGTAGATCATCAGATTACTCCGCTCCTTGCAAATTTGCACGGACACTATTATACAAGGTTTTTCACACAGTTGCAGATTTATATATTTTTATCTCGAAAACAGTACCTTTGCCCTGCTCACTCTCGCACGAGATCGTACCGTTCTGGGTGTTTATTATCTGTTTAGCAAGGGAAAGGCCTATGCCGTTGCTGTTGGGATCGGACTTTTCGCCGTGATAGAAACGGTCAAAGATATGTGGAAGATCCTTTTTGGATATGCCGCAGCCGTTGTCTTCAATGCGGATATTGACCGAGAGATTTGTGTCTTCCGAAGATATCTTGATAGAGCCGCCGGCTTCCGTATGCTGCAGTGAGTTCTTGATGATGTTGGAAAATGCTTCCAGTGTCCAGCGTCTGTCGCAGGTGATCCTGTTTCCGTCAGGAATAGAAACATCAATTGACACATCCTTGATGTCTGCTTCTATTGCGATACTTGAAACTATCTCACCGATAAGGTCTTTTACGGCGACGTCCTCTTTCTTGAGAACGAGCACGCCGGCATCGATCTCGGCCAGGGTGAGAAGAGTTCTGACAAGCCAGGTGATGTGGTCTGTCTGGGCCTCGATGTTTGCTATGCAGCGGCGGCGCTGGGCCTCATCGAGATTGCCGTTCTTCAATGCATCAGTCATGAGATTTATCGCGGTAAGAGGTGTCTTTATCTGGTGGGAGATGTTTGAGAGCATTTCTGCCATGTAGGTATTCTTCCTGACCTCACCTGCATACTGCTCGCGTAAGGTGGTCGCAAGCTTAAAGATCTCGCTTCTTAAGATCTTCATGCGGCCTTCAGCTTCAAGTCCCAATTCAGGGAATTCATCACGGTCCTGCGCTTTAGTCAGGAAATCGATAAGTTCATCGATCTCTTTCCTGGTCTTGATCTTATCCGCGATGATATAGATCACGAGAGCGATCACGCATAAAGCCAGGATAATTGAAAGAATGACAAAGGGATTCATAGGTTAAGTCTGTACCCCTGCCCTCTTAATGTCTCGATGAGCTTTCCGTCGTCGTCATCAAGCTTGCTCCTAAGTCTCTTGATATAGACAGTCAGGGTGTTGTCGTTGACAAAACTTCCGACATCGTCCCAGAGGATATTGAGGATCTGGTCCCTGTCCATTATCTCTCCGGCATGGTTTATGAATACGAGGAGGAGCTTATATTCCATGGCGGTAAGGGCAACTTCCTCGCCGCCCCTGTACATTTTCGCGTTCGCGATATCGACTTTGTTTTCGCCGATCATGCAGAGCGTATTGGTAGCAGATCTGGTGCGCTTCATCAGTCTCTTCATGCGCGCGATCAGTTCCTTGATGTGGAAAGGCTTAGAGATATAATCGTCCGCGCCTTTGTCGAATGCCAGCACGGTATGGATCTCATCGTCCATTGCGGTGAGGAAGATCACGGGCATCTCGGATGTCTCACGGACCTTGGTGCAGATCTCCATGCCGTTGCCGTCAGGGAGCGTCATGTCGAGAAGGCAGAAATCGATCTTCCTGTCTGGCTCCTCACTCTCCAAAGCCGCAAATGCTTCGGCAACAGAAGAAGCGAGGGTAACTTCCATACCCTCGCCTGTTAATGCAAGTTTCAAACCTTCTGCGATTATGCTGTCGTCTTCTACTACTAATACCATCTGTCAGATGCTCTCTCGTTTGATCTCCTCAATTATATCAATCTTGTTTTCGCGTTTTAAGCAGAAAACCGTCATGAGAAGAACCACTGCAACGATTATTACCAGAAGGCAGGCTGACTCTGCCACCGGAACATTTACCGTGAAATATCCGAATCTTGATACGAGTGTCTTCGTAAGCCCCCAGCAGATGAGAGCTGCCAGCGGAACAGATATGACAAACGATCTTATGAGCATTCCCAGACTCTCAAGGATCTCAGCCGATAACATCTGCTTAAAAGTGGATCCCATTGATTTCAAAATCGCGAAATGCTTTCTTCTCGATACGATAAGCGCAGATATTGAGCTGTATACATTGAGAAGACAGATGGCAGATGAAATAGCAGTGAATACTACAAGCACGACCCTGATAAGATACGAGATGATATCCTTATATTCAGCAACCGGATTAGCCGTTGAGAACATGTGCGCATATCTTCCTTCAGCTTCCATAGTATCTGCCGTTTCCGACAATACCTGAAGAGTTTTGGTACTGCTGCAATTGAAGAATATAAGTGAATCAAGCTGTGAGACATTGATCTTATCAACGTAATCAGCAACGCTCATCGGAACGATAATGTGGATCGCCATATCTCCGGAACCGCTGTAATAATCCTTGACGTCTTCAGACTTGACCTTACCTATTACCCTGAATTCAGCAGGACCTTCGAGCTCTATCTCAGGGAATACCATCTCAGAAGTATCGTATCCCATCTCTTCAGCTTCCGCTCTTGAAATGCACATCGTATACAAAGGAAGGATCTCGCCCGCGTTTACAGTAACGGGATTTGTAACCTCCAAATACCTGAAATTTCTTGCGCTCCGTCCTGAAACTCTGAAAGAAGTCGTAGATACCGCAGCTTCGTTTAAGACAATGCAGGGCATCTCATCTTCGCCGTATGATAACGCGCCTGTTTCCTTTGCGAGCTTCGCGAAAACCTCATCCTCAACTGCCGTGAAACCGACACCTGCCGCAAATCTGGCATCGTTGTATCGGAAGTTCTCATTAAACTCCTCAACCGAATACTCGCCGGGATCGTAGTAAAGGCTGATGATCTCGTATAAGTCTTCCCAGTATTCTTCACTTAAGGATTCTTCATTTATATAAAGAGAGAAAAAGCTGTCCTTTACGATAGAGACGTCAGATACACCGTCCATCTTTTTCAGTTCCTGGACGAAACCTTCCGTATCAAAAGGCTCTTCGGTACCCTGGACCGTCATGCAATATCCCCTGTCTTTATAGTAAGTAAAAGAAATATCGTTATCACGGAGTTTAAAATCCACCATGCTGACGATCAGCATAGCCGCAAAATTAACGACCACCGTAACCAGGAAGAAAATAGCAACGGCTCTGATAATGCCGAAGGATTTGCTCTTATCGTTCTTCAGTAATCTTGAAGACAGCATACAAGCTGCAGACCTGTTGATGAACTTATCGGGGTTCTTTGATCCTTTATGCTTGGACGCCTTCTTATTACCTCTGATGCTCTCAATGGGACCGACCTTGCTGATCTTGTGGGCAGGGATCAGCGCAGAGATAAAAACAGTTGCGATGCTTAAAAAGATCACTGCGATAACCGACAAAAACCTTATATCGAGAGAAGGCGACAAATCCAGTATTCCGTTACCGTCAAAATTGAACAGTCTCATGGCCATCGGGCCAGCTGCCTGGGCAGCTGCCTTAACTGCAACAAGACCTGCAGCAAATCCGGCCGGAAGTGCCGGTATAAGGAGTACCATGGCTTCAAAATATACAGAACTTCTCTTCTGCTTTCCTGTCGCACCGACAGAAGATAACATGCCGAGATATTTTGCTCTCTCATCGTACGAGATCGCGAAAACATTGTAGATGAGCATGATGGATATCAATACGATAAGCACGATAAAGAAACCCTGGGCTGCTGTCGCAATGTAATTCAGAGCCTCATCACCTGAACCACCTGAGAAAATGAGTACTCCATCGTTTGGTTCGTAGTTATCGACGCCGACCAGTTCACGGAGCTTAAAATAAAACTCGTTATCAATGGAACCTGTCTTGGTCATGAGGAGCGCATTGAATGTTTCGCTCTGAAGGTTCTCGACATCTACCGTGGAAATAGCTGCATACCAGGCATATCCGGGATTCTCAAAAGCCGGAGATTTAATAATTCCGACAACAGTCATCTCCTGTGAAAAACCTGTGGGTTCATGGATCTCTTCATGAGTCTCGTAGAATTCATCACCGGGAACAAAATAGAACATGTTAAAGGGAAGTTCTACCTTCTCGCCTGCAGGAAGCTCTAAGAAAGGGAACGGAATAACAGTAGATCCGTTATCATTCGTATAGATCCAGTATCTTGTAAAAGTCTCACAGTCGATCTTATCACCGACCTTAACCGTAGAGCCTTCATCAACAGCAGATACGCTGATGACTATCTCATTCGAATTCTCAGGAAGTCTTCCTTCGACCACTTCGATATTCATCCACTCCATTGCTTCGGGAGAATATCTTCTGAGGTTAATGAAAGGTCTTTCCGGATTTCCTGTCTGACCGAACTCTGTATACTTCAGGTCTTCAGTTACCGCAACATCAGTAACCTCATCATAATTCCTGATCGTCTCGAGCTGATCTTTGTCGATGTTATAGACTGCAAAATGATATGCGCCGGATTCCTTGGCAGCGAGCTCGGTAAAATATTTAAATGCAGTGTCCTTGCCCACGAGCACGCATGTGAGGAGCATTACCATAAGCGCAATGCCGACAACCGATAAGACCGTGCGCTTGGCATTCATCTTCATGTGTTTGAATGTCACCTGATGAATTATCTTTGTGTTTCTCATAATCCTGATTTCCTGTTATCTGTCAGCCTTTCCCCATTATTCGCGGCCTCTAATATCCGTTACGCGGATGCGGTCATCTTTGATGATGCGTCCGTCTTCCATGTATATGATCCTGTCTGCCTGAAGCGCGATGTTCTCATCGTGAGTGATAAGGATCAGCGTCTGACCGAATTGGCGGTTCGATTCCTTGAGCAGCTCGACGATCTCTTTGCTGTTCTTCCTGTCGAGGTTGCCTGTCGGCTCATCTGCCAGAAGGAGTTCAGGCTTCGAAAACAATGCTCTTCCGATTGATGCCCTCTGCTGCTGTCCGCCCGATAACTCATTCGGGAGGTGGCTTCTCCTGTCACTAAGTCCCAGGTATTCGACGATCTTGTCGAGTCTTTCCTTATCAGGTTTTCTTCCGTCGAGCATATGCGGCAGAACGATATTCTCGTCCACATTAAGTTCGGGAATGAGATTGTAAAACTGGTATACAAGACCGATATGTCTTCTTCTGAATATTGCGAGCTTATCCTCGCTGTTGGAGTGGATATCCGTTCCGTTGATGAATACTTTTCCCGACGTCGGCTTATCGACACCTCCGATGATGTGGAGCAGAGTAGACTTTCCTGATCCTGAAGCGCCTACTATCGAGATGAATTCACCCTTTTCTACGGAAAAGGATACATCGTCAAGCGCAACTGTCTTACTCTCGCCCGTGCCATACACTTTGCTTATATTCTCACATCTGAGCAATTCCATTTTGAAATCTCCTTATCAAGTGTTATGCCAATAGTAACAAAGACAGGAAGAGGTTAAATGAATTTCAAAGTGACAATTTAGTCACTTTCAGACGGTCTGATATAATCACTTGTAAGATACTCTTTTCGAGAGGTTAACGGATCTTTATGGGCACTTCATCCGCGGCAGTGAAAAATGAGCGCATAGATTATCTGGATCTTGCCCGCGGGCTCTGCATGATCGCGATCGTTCTCGGTCATCTCAGTGAGCCCGGGATAGACCGGTTCGTCTACACATTCCACCTTCCCGTTTTTCTCGTGATCTCGGGTTACTTCTTTAATCCCGGCACGGACCTTACTTCATTGGTAAAAAAGAGATTCAGGACGACCATCGTTCCCTATTACATAGCCAGCCTGCTGGTCATCCTATCTTCCGTGACTGTAAACATCATCAGCCGTTCAGGGACTCAATTAACTTTAAATACTGCAGTGTACTGGATGAAAGCCTCACTTTTCGGCGCGGGTGACAGCTGGACTTATTATTCATTCTCCATGCCGGGTATCGGAGCGATTTGGTTCCTGTGGGCATCCTTCTGGGGCATCATATTTGTGTGGCTCATTCAAAAGCTTCCGCTTGTATTGCGGATCATACTGATCGCCGCACTGACATTCCTTCCCATATTCATTGTCGAATACGTTTTCTTCCTGCCCCTCAGCATACTGCCGGGGTGCTCTGCGGTGATCTTCATATATATGGGATATGTCTGGAGAAAATACAAAGACAGGCTTGCCGCACTGCCTTTATGGATCAAGGCAGTGATCTTTACCGCCTGTCTCATCCTTTGGGCGGAATTCATAATAAACTTCAGATCGTTCTGGCTTGTCCGCTGCGATACGGGACGAGGAATCTGGGACATCTTTGAAAGTATCTGCGCATCAGCCGTCGTGATCGGCGCAGCTTACCTGATCGACCTAAAGCTTAAGAAGCTGACTTCATTCCTGCGCTTTTTGGGGAAATACAGTATCCTGGCGCTGACCGCCCACATCATTGAACAGAACACTATCCCGTGGCAGGTCATCGTCTCTTCCATTCTCGGAAAAGACGCGTCCCACATAGGCATACTCCTGCTTACGATAGCTTTTAAGATCTGCTGGCTGTTCCTTTTAACCTTCCTGCTCTCAAAGATCCGTTTCGTCAGGAAGGCATACGGAATAAAGACTTAAATCTTTATCAGTAATAGAAGACATACTGGTACATCTCGAATGTCTCGCCCGAAGAATCGAACTTGGTCTCGACCACGAGATTTCCCAGTGAATCACGGTCATAAGTAACGCTCTGGAAAACGCTTCCGTCTTCTTTCAGCACTGTCTTCTTTATCAGGTGCCCTGAATCATTGTATTCGAATGTGCACCAGCTCTTTACCGAACCGTCAGCCTTAAAGAGCTTCTCACTGGTCCTGTTGCCGGATGCATCATATTCATACTCCGCGCTGTCGCTTAACTCGCCGCCGCGGTAGCAGGAAGATTTGGTTATGTCACCGAATTCGCTGTACTCATAAATGTTCCTGATCTCGAAGGAGTTGCCGGAGGGATCCGACTGTTTTTGAACGAGTATATTTCCAAGGACATCGTATTCAAAGTTTATCCACTGCTTCGTGTTTCCGTCAGCGTCATACTCGGTATCCTTTGTCATACGGTGAGCAGGATCATATTCGTATGAATGTCTGCTGCCAGTACTGCCGTCGGAATTGACATAGGCCTTGCTGATCATGTCACCTGACGGGTTATATTCGTATTCATATCCGCCAAGGCTCTTGCCGTCCAGGCCGAATTTCTCGTCCTTTATGAGATTATCCGAATCATCATAGGAGTATCTGATATCGTATCCTTCGTCTCCGAGGACCTTTTCCTGAGTCATTTTCCCGGACGCATTAAAATCTCTGGTACCAATAAGAGTGCCGTTCAGATATACACAGATCGTCTTGTATCCGTCATAAGGATCAGCCGTTTCCTCAGTTGCCCTTGTCACACCGGTAAATTCGCTCTGTACCGGGATCGCCGGCTTGCCGCATGCAGTAAGGCTGATAAGTACCGTTCCCGCCAGTAATACGCATATAGTCTTCTTGTTCATTCCCTGCTCCGTCTGTCAGTTTTACGGGCATTGCGGGTTCCTTCTCATAACTTCCGCAATGCCCATTCCTTTATCCCACAATACTAACAGATTATCACCGGGATTGAGATAAGAGTTTAACCCGGAGTCCGCTCTTCTACGGAGAAATCCCATCCGATCATGAATTCATCCGCAGTATAAAGGATCATGTCCAATGTCGGTGAGGTCTCTTCTTCGGCCCTGAAAAACGGAAGCGTGATCACATTTCCATTATCCAGGAAGTAATAGTAAACATATCCACCTTCACCGCCGTTTTCCACAAGCGTGTCTGAAGGAGTTCCCATTAAAGCCAGAACTTTATCTTCCGTCATTCCTATATCCAAGCCGTGATAATCAAAGACCGATTCTTTGGCTATCTGGATCGCAAAGATCTTGATATCACCTGTGAGTTCGTCACCCATTGCAGTTGCTGTACCGCTGTAATGACAGTAAATGGTACTGACTAACCTGTCCTCTTCCATGTAATCCATCGCGAATCCGCTTGAAGTGAAATCGCCGTTGAACTTGTAACCCAATGCTTCAAGGTCTTCCAATGAACATGGTAACTGTATTTCCTTACCATTGATCTTCGGAATTCCAGTCAGAGCTTCTGAAGCGGTTGTCTCCTCTTCACTTACAACTGCAGCCGTAGTCTCAACCGTATCAGGTGCCGGCTCATTTGCAGTCTTAATTGAATTCGATCCGCACGCAGCCGCAAGGAGCAGCAATGCCGATGCGATAACGGACGTCGTGATCTTCGAGCCTTTCTTGAAATTAATGATATTCATAACTCTTCTAGTAACCTCCGTCTTACTAAAGGTATTCTTGCTGAATCCTAAAGGGGTTACCAGATATCTTTTGTTATTGCTCTTCCTGGCGTAAGAGACGAGTGATATTGCATACGCCTGTCTCATGTCCGCACTCAGATTGGAGACTGTCGTCTCATCGCAGCTCATTTCTATGTCCTGCACGAAAAGCACGTATCCGAGCCATACGAGCGGATTAAACCAGTGCACTGCAAGTACTGCCATTCCAATGAGTTTGCTGATCCAGTCACCATGCCTTATATGCGTTCTCTCGTGCATCAAAACGTATTCTCTCTCGGTCTTGCCGAGGTCGTCAGGCAGATACATTTTGGGCACAAAGAAACCGAACACGAACGGTGAACTGACTTTGTCGGATTCATAGATATTCTTCTCTATTTTTCTGGCATCTTTCAGCTTTCTCTTAAGCATGATGTACCTGACCGAACAGTATGAGATGATCCCAACCGTTCCGGTCATCCAGATAATAGCAATCACATTTTTGATATCGGGTAATGCTCTCACAGCTGCAGGTTCTTTAGCCGCAGGTTCGGCAACGGCATTGCTGTCAGTATCATCCTGAACCTGCACGAAAACACCATACACCTCTCCGGTGCTGTCAGGAATGGCGGTTTCTTTGGCCTCTGCAGTTGTGATAAGGTTCTGTGAACTTACAGGAAGATAATTAAAGATGCTGAGCGCTGATTCGATGCTGATGGGGATCATCAGCCTTATGGCAACTACTGCCCACAAGATCATGATGAGCCTTTTCGATCTCTTGCGCAGGAGAAATCTGGCCAGCATAGTGATAAGGATCACTATGCTTCCCATAACGGACATTTCGAGAACTTTAAGGAATAAGTCACTCATCAGCCGTTACCTTCCATATTCTCCCTGATGAGCCTGATCAGTGCATCAGCTTCTTCATCGCTCAATGTCTTCTTGCTTCCGAAAAAAGCGGCGACAAACTCCGGGAGTGATCCGGAAAAACTTTCCTCAACTATCTGGTTACTCTCGGAGATCAGAACCTTTTCCTTCGGAATGATGACGCTTACGATGGTATCTTCGTTCTTAACAAAACCTTTGGCGATCAGCTTACGGAGAATCGTATATGTAGTTGATTTGTTCCAATCGATCTTATCTGCTGCAAGTTTAACCAGCCTGCCTGACTCAAGCGGCGCTTCCTGCCAGATAATCTCCATCAGTCTCTTCTCAGATTCGCATAATGACAATTCTTCCATTTTGCCTGCCCCTTCCAGTCGGTTTACTCTTATAAACCTGATGTTAGTTTACAAGAGTAAACCAAAGCTGTCAAGCAGGTTTTCTATTACCCCATATATGCGGTACCGTTTATCTCTACACCGCTTATGTTATCCACATTAAGAACAGAGCCGAATCCGATGGAAAAGTTTCCGCTGCCATACGCACCGGTTATCGTGATACCGTTTACAACGCCGGTTCCAAGGCCGTATGTATCAATAGCATCGTTATCCGATAAGATCTCAGTGCGTTCACCGTCAGCCGCAATGACCACAAAGCTGTTTACTGCTTTTCCAATGACCTCACCGTCTTCAGAGTATGCCCAGTTCTTATCGAGCTGGCTTATGCCATAGGGAGTAAGTGTGATCTCAGTACCGTCTTCCGCACGGAGCGTTTTGGTCTGGACATTAGGCGTTGTGAGCACGTCAAAGTAGATTCCGTCGTAATATGTGTAATCCTCAACGACCGTCTCCCCGTAACCGTCTGACTCACCTGTCTTAACGTATTCGAAGAACACCATTCTTATAGGACGGGAAGCGTCTATATATGAACTGTTCACGGGATATGAGAACTGCCACGAGATCTCATTTTCGCTCATTGCCTCTCCAAAAGATGCTTCGGAAACGCCGCCGGTAGGATATATCCATTCACCTGTATCAGCGTAAATGAGTTTGCGATTCATGGACTCCAGGCGTTCCTTTGCTTCGTCGTTAAGCGCGGTCATGGTATAGACGCCCTGGGTGAAATTGCCGTCGCACATCGCAACATCCAACGTAAGCTCAAAATTTCCGTTACTTACTGTAAATCCGTTTGCCAGAAGGCTCTCTTCAAGCTTCTGTACGCCTTCCTCCGAATAGTAGATGCTTACTTTCTCGCGGTGTGTGATCTGATTGTAAGCAAACACTCCGACAGGTACCATTACCGCCACAGCAGCTGCAGCTGCGATCGCAATGCCGATCCTTCTTCTGCTCAGATCGTGAACCTTAGCTGTGTTCCGGTACTTGGAAACATAACGCTCGTCGATACCGTTTGTTATATTCATAAAATCCTTTTCGTTCATGTTATTCCGTCCTTTCCATCGATCAGTTTTCTTAATTCTTCTCTCATCCGGTGCAGCGTGGTCTTTATCTTGCTCTGTGAGAATCCTGTCCGTTTGGCGATGTCCGATATCGATTCGTTATACCAGTACCGTCCAATGAAGACTGCGCGCTTGTCCTTTGGCAGAGTGGCAAGAAACTCGTTGATGCATTTTGAAAGCTCTTCGCTGCGTTCATCCGTTATGTTGTTGTCGGGAATGCACTCATTCATCTCCTGGGTCAGCTCCACGAGCTGTGCCGAACGCTTCTGCGCCGAGTTCTTCTTTATTACATCCAGAGCTGCATTCCGGCATAAAGCGGCAAGATAGGCATACAGATTATCGGGACGGTTTGGCGGGATGGTATTCCATGCGCGGGCGTATGTGTCGTTGACGCATTCTTCCGCATCTCTCTGATCTGAAAGAAAGCTCATAGCAAACCTCAATAACCGGCCATTGTAGCTTTTCATAGTCTCGCTTATAGCATTCTCTTCTCTCGAAAAGTACAGGTCGATTATGCCTTTATCGTCCAACTCTCTGTCACCTCCTTTCGCTCTTTCCCTATAAGTAGATTTTTACACCAAAAAGGTTACAAATATAAAAGCGCACCCGGAAGTACGCTTCATCTGTCAGAATAAAAACTCTTGGGTTCTGCTTATTCTTTAGTGACTTTATTAACTCTGGATAAGATCACGATAGTTTCTATCTTGTCCGTCCAGGGGAACATCTCCACGGGTTCGGCAACTACCGCCTCATAATTCTGCGCGCGGAATATCTTGAGGTCTCTTGCGAGAGTCTCCGGGCAGCATGAGATATAGACGATCTTTGGTGGAGCGAGCTTGCCGCATGCCCTGACAAATCTCGCTGTAGTGCCTGCTCTTGTAGGATCTAAGATAACGCAGTCGACAGAGGCTCCCTTACTTGCAAGCCTCTCCATGTAATCGGTCGCATCTGCGAGAACAAACTCGGCATTGTCAGTCTTATTAAGAGTTTTGTTGGTACAGGCATCCATGTATGCAGATTCATTTATCTCGACTCCGGTAATGCTCTTGACGGCACCTGCAAATGACAGTGTCGTGGAACCTGTGCCGCAATATGTGTCGATGCACACTTCGGTTCCTTTGAAATCAGCAAGTCTTATCGCCTCGGAATACAGGATCTCGGCCATCTCGTGATTTGACTGCATGAATGAATCGGCAGATACCCTGAAGCTCTTACCAAGAATAATGTCCGTGATATAGCCTTTCCCGGTGATCTTGGTGACCTGGCCGCTGCCGAGGATCATGGAATCGTGACGCCTGTTTACATTGATCAAAAGCGTCGTAATCTCAGGATGGAGTTTTAAAAGTTCATCCGAAAACTTCTTCCTGTTCTTGAGCATATTGCTTCCGATAACGAGAACGACCATTACTTCGCCCGTCGCATCGGCAGTCCTTACAAGGACTCTTCGAAGGCCTCCGATGCCGCGCACTTCATCGTAGATGCTGATCTTTAATCTCTCTGCGATCTCTGCGCAGTCCCTGATTATCGCTGATGCGGTCTTGTTTTCGATCCTGCACGAATCGACTTCGACTATCCTGTGCGATCCTGCTTCATAAGGTCCGCAGATGACATGCCCGTTCTTAAGTCTCTTGAACGCCGAATGCACCTTGTTGCGGTAGAACAGAGGGGATTCGCAATAATAGATCGGAAGCACCTCGCAGAAAGGCGATATCAGTCTTTTGACCCTGTTGAATTTAGATGAAGCCTGCTCGAAATAAGTCTTTCCGGCATAAGAGCATCCGCCGCATTTTTTCGCGGCGGGACAGGTGTTGCGGATCCCGAATGATTTCAGTAACCGCTCCTTATCATTCTCTGTGCCGGAAGCCATCAAACTTGCCTTTCAGCATTAATGACGACGTGCTTAAGAAGTATCGCAGTCGTGATGGAACCTACTCCTCCGGGTACCGGAGTAACTGCTTCTGCGATCCCGGATACTGCATCGTAGTCGACATCGCCGCAGAGCTTTCCTTCTTCATCGACGTTCATTCCGACGTCGATAACGATCTGTCCTTCTTTAACATAAGATGAATCTATCTTCTTCGGTACACCGCAGCATGCGACTATTATGTCTGCATTCCTGCACTCTTTCTCAACATCGACTGTCTTTGTATGACATACGGTAACCGTTGCATTTGCTGTAGTAAGAAGAAGCGCCACGGGCTTGCCGATAACGAGGCTTCTTCCGACGACCGTGACCTTCTTTCCCGTGGTCTCGATCTGATAATGCTTTATAAGTGCCATGACCGCCTCAGCTGTACAGGGCGCGGCGCAGTCACGGACGCCTGCAAGGCAGTCTTCCATGTTGCGGATATCCATGAAATCGACATCCTTTCCGGGGTCGATCGTCCTTCTCATATGCTCATCGCTCAAAGGCTTCGGAAGAGGTCTGAAAACCAGAATTCCGTGTACTGAAGGATCGTTGTTGATACCGTCGAAAGTCTTGTCGAGATCTTCCTGCGAAATGCCTGCATCAAACGCCGTCACCTCAACTGTGACGCCTGCTGATTCGAAGCGCTTGAGTACGCCTCTTTCGTATGCAAGATCGTCGTCTCTTTCTCCAACGCGGAGGATAGCCAGCTTGGGTTCAATT
Organism: Ruminococcaceae bacterium AB4001; assembly: GCA_000621765.1. Classification (GTDB taxonomy): domain Bacteria; phylum Bacillota; class Clostridia; order Saccharofermentanales; family Saccharofermentanaceae; genus Saccharofermentans. The sequence goes on along the minus strand of JHXJ01000011.1, from coordinate 1,094 downwards.
CCCTTACCCTTAAGCTCTCCGACTCTTACCTTGAGATCTTCCAAGATCCCGTCTGCAACTTCTTTTCCGCCAAGTCTTCTCATGTTTTATTACCCGCCGATCAGGATCGCTTTTACTTCGCTGTAGACCTTCTCACAGACCTCAGTTGTCTCATTAACGAGCTCTTCGGTCTTCTGATTCAGTTCTTCCGCATATGCCCTGTCCTTCATGGACTTCGTATTGATGTAAACGTTCATTGCAGCGCCCTTTGCAGCTGTCTCACATGCTGCAGCGGCAACGCCGACGTCGCTTATGGCAAGTCTGGAACCGATGACTGCAAGACGCGCAAGTACCAAAGAAGTCTCATATGCCTTCTCAACTACTTCGAAAGGAGCCGTGCTTGCCTGCTTAAGAACGCCTTCAAGGATCTCGTCTCTTCCCTCCTGGTCTTTGGGGATTGAATAAGCTTTTGCCAGTGGCTCGAAAACTTCCTCATCCTTTTTACCGAGTGCCTCAAACTCCTTTACGAGAGCTCCGCACTTACCGATCGCGACTTCGATCTCTGCCTGATATTCAGCGTACTTCTTCTTGCCGCTGGTAAGGTTGCCGACCATCGATCCCAAAGCTGCTGCAATGGCACCGCAGACTGCTGAAGCTCCTCCGCCGCCGGGTGTGGGCGCGCCTGATGCAAGTTCCGTAAGAAATACGTCTACTGTTCTATTGTCCATGTTCAAAACTCCTGTATATCTTTGACTTATATATTCTACTCGATATCAATGTCCTTAGATAATATGAAATGACCTCACGTTTGTAGCAACGTGGATTTACCTATATGCTTAAAGTTGCAAACAAAAGCTATGGGAATTACCACATACAAAGGAGGTCACAATGAAAAGAATACTAAAGATAGGAATGGATGTCCACAGTACCAATTACACATTATGTGCAATGGAACCTGTGTTCGGAGCAGATGACAGAATCTACGCTACCATTCAGGCAAGTCCGGATTATAAGAATATATTGCTGTTTATAGAAAAAGTGAAACAAAAGCTCGATCCAAATGACACATATGATATTGAATGCGGATATGAAGCAGGATGTTTAGGATATTCCTT
>KK211344.1:8590-124196 GCA_000621765.1 Ruminococcaceae bacterium AB4001 | reverse complement strand
AACAAACCAGAACTTTGTATCCATACCGTATAAGACACTTACGGACATGATCACATACAAAGCACGACTTGAAGGCATAGAGGTAAAAACTGTACGCGAGAGTTACACAAGCGGAACGAGTTATCTTGACGGAGAAAAGCCTGACAAAGCTCACTATGACAAGACACGAAGGATAGAGCGAGGATTATTTAAGAGCAACAGCGGGATCTTCATTAACGCAGACGTAAATGCTGCATATCAGATGATGAAGTTGGGTGACACAAGAGCAATTCCCATCAAGAGAGAAGAACAGATAATCAAGATAAAAGCAGCCTGAATTATATCAGGTAGAGGCATAAGGCTAGTGCCATTAAAGAGCCGATATGATTCTATTCATTTCGGAGATTTATAAATATCAGTCACAAGCTGGTAAATAGCCAAAAAGAGTTGTCTTAACTTAGAAGACAACCCTTTATCAGGTTTATTTAGTTGAATTAAGATCAGACTACGCTGTCCTTGAGCTTATCGAAAGCAGCTTTTGCGACCTGTCTTACGTTAGGATCGGAATCAGCGAAAGCGAGCTTCTTGACGTACTCTTCACAATGCTTTGCGTGAATATCAGCAGCAGCGGTAGCGGCAGCAGCTCTTACCATAGGGGATGAGTCGCGGAGAAGAGGTATCAGTGCCATTCCGGATTCATAAGAAGGGATCATTCCCATTGCCATGGCAACTGCCATACGAACGTCATCTTCAGCATTGTCTGCATACTTAAGTAATGCACCAAGCTTCTGCTTCGAACCAAGTTTCTGGATTTTATCTTTCAAAGCGTCAGTACGTCCCATATAATTGGCTCCTGATAATCGTTATGCTCAAATTCATTATAGAGTAAAATTCTGAAAAAAACATTATGTTCACCAAAAAATCCTAAAATAATCTAAGTTTTTGGTATACTTTGCTCTATAATACTTTGATTATACAATCAAACTGCTGAAAAACAAAACTTTTTTTAGATAATTAATTGTTTGAAAGGATATTAGGATGAAGAGATTAACTTGCGGCGCGGCCGCTGCAGTGACAGCTGTTTCCATGCTTCTCTGCTCATGTTCGGCAAACCTCGGACCGGAGACGCTGCCTTCCACAACACCTGCAACAGAACCTACTGAGACGGAACCCACAGAGACAGAAGAAACGCTCCCGCCTGAGGCTACAGAACCTTCAAGCGTAGCTGTTGTAACTGAAAGGATCGTAGATAAAAACGGAAGACTTAAGATCGACGGAACAAAGATAACAAACAGTGAGGATGAGACAGTTGTACTAAAGGGCATTACTTCTTACGGCATACAGGACTGTGAAGGTTTCTTTACTTCTGAGACCGTTAAGACACTGGCAGAAGACTGGGGCTGTGATGTTATAAGGATCGCTGTCAAAGGTGATGAGAACAGCAACGGATACACGAAAGATCCCGAAAAGTATTTCGACATGGTCTGCAAGATTTGTGATATGTGCATTGACCAGGGAATATATGTAATAGTTGACTGGAACGTCTGCTATGTTGAAGAAGATGATGAGACCAAAGAAGCTGCAGTAGATTTCTTCACAAGACTTTCTGCAATCTATGCCGAATCTCCGAATGTCATCTATGAGGTCGCAAACGATCCTCTTCTTGATGATGAACTGGAAGAAGACACCGATGAGTGGGAAGACGTAATAGTTCCTTTCGTTACAGAGGTTATCGATGCTTTAAGGGAGAACAGTCCTGACTCTATTGTTATTGTCGGCACTCCTGAAAGAGGCCTTGGTGTTGATACTGCATCGGAATCAATGCTCGATTACGATAATATCGCTTATGCCTGCCGCTTCTTCTCCGGTACGCATGGCCGCACACAGAGGGACCGCGTTCAGACTGCAATAGATAACGATGCATGCGTTATCGCCACTGAGTGGGGACTTGGCTCTGTAACCGATACCGGAAACATCTATCCGCTTATGGCTGAAGCATGGCTCGAGTTCTTTAATGAGAATGAGATCTCCTGGTGCAATTATGCTATCGGAAATAATCTGGATGAAGCTTCGAATGCGCTTCTCCTGAATGCGGAGAATTATACAGACGAGCAGAAGACATCCGGACACTGGCCTGAAGGACTTCTTTCCGATTCCGGCCGTTTTGCAAGAGACCAGTTTCTTTATGTTCCTGTAGAAACACAGGAGACATCAGAAACGACTGAAGAAGAGTAAGGTTTACGCAAGTGTTGATGTCGCGGCCGGGATACAGTGTATCTTCTTCCAGATACAGGTATGAGATGCTGGCGCTCGAGACTGAGCGTTTAAGGCTTTCTGTCCTTCGTAAGAGTGAAGGCGCGAGAACGGCGGAGTACTTTATCAACAACAGGGATTTCCATAAAAAGTATTCGCAGACCCATTCGGAAGATTACTTTACCGTTCCGATGCAGAAAAAGTATCTCGCGTATGACTGCGAATCTTTTCTCGAAGGAAGCCTTGTCCCGCTTTGGATCTCGCTTAAAGGTGATAACAGGCTGATAGGCAGAGTCTCATATTTCAATTTTGCTTACGGCGGCATGATGTCCTGTGCCGTAGGATATCATCTTGATAAAGACCACACCGGCCAGGGCTATATGACTGAAGCAATAAAAGGCTCTATGGCTTTTGTTTTCGATGAATACAAGATGCACCGGATAGAGGCTTTTATCCTGCCGGACAATGAGCCGTCTTTAAAGCTCATCAGGAATCTCGGATTCCATTATGAGGGACAGCGAAAATCATACATGCACATAAACGGGAAATACATGGATCACGTGGCTTTTTATATCCTCGAAGATGACGTGCGATGAGGGCTCATAAAGATTTGCCATAACTTGTAACAAAATTTCCATATTTTTATTTGCAAAGTATGTAATAATAAGATATACGATTATGCGGAGGTGATAATTGTGAACAGAAAAAAGTTTACTGCTGCACTTATTGCGATGATGATGGTCAGTGTGATCGGTCTCGGAGCAGTTGCATGCAAAAAGACGGAGCCCACTGAGACTACGCCTGAAAGTTCTGAAATAACGACCACCACCACAACAACAGTTCCTACAACAACACTTACCGAGTGGAAAGGCCCGCTCAATGCAACAGAAGAAGTTACATGGAACGAGACACAGCTCGAACAGGAAGAGACATATTATGTAAAGGTAAGCAAGGGAGAGTTCCTTAACGTCAGGAAAGGTCCCAACACGACATATGAGAAGATCGGAACCCTCACAAGAGGTCAGACAGTAACGGTTGTCGCAAAGACAAACAGCGGCTGGTATAAGACTAAAGACGGTTACTATATCTTCCAGGACTATCTTACAAAGAATCAGCCCGACTAAAAATTTCTTGGTTGATTATTTTTAATCGTTAGTGTAATATACATAGGCACTTAACAAAAGTGCCGAACATGCGAGTGTAGTTCAATGGTAGAACTTCAGCCTTCCAAGCTGACCACGTGGGTTCGATTCCCATCACTCGCTCCAGGGTCATTAGCTCAGCTGGATAGAGCAACAGCCTTCTAAGCTGTGGGCCGGAGGTTCGAGTCCCCCATGGCTCACCAAAAAGGTTATCTCAAAGCAATCTGCTTGCGAGACAACCTTTTTTCTTTTTCAGGATTTATTCCGGACGGTTCCCAAATAATAAAACAATTTTTTCTGATATAATCTATCTAATAATTTTAGGGGGGATAGGTTATATGAATTGCATTAATTGCGGAAATCCTATTGTCGATGGTAATAATTTTTGCATGATCTGCGGAACACCGGTCGCGGGAGCGGCAGCTCCTCAGCCTGCATATGCGGCACAAGCTGCTGCTCAGCCTGCATACGCTGCACCCGGGGCTCCGGCACCGGCAGCTCCTGCACCCGCAGCACAGGCTCCGGTAGCACAGCCTCAACAGCTTCCGTATGCTCCGCCGGTAATGGAAGGCTCGAACGTGATAATCCCTGTCGGCAGGAAATTCAGGATCGTATGTCCTGACTGCGGAATCGTAATGGATGATATCAAGAAGGATACGAGTGCAGGATATGCCTGCAGGGCGTGCGGTAAGGCTTATGCTTACGGCGGTCAGGTGCTTTTGTACAGGATGGGAAATGGTCTTCCTTCGGCATCGCTGGTTCCCACAGTTGTCAATATCGACGGTGTGCTTTACGGAGAGATAGCTAACCGGGAATCTTTGAGGATCATGGTTGCTGCAGGCACACACACGATTGATATCACGCACAGACCCGGAACGATAAGAAACAAGGTGCAGAGCAACCGGTTCCAGTTCGTCATCGGTCCGCAGTGCAACAATGTCGCTTTTAAATTCAGTGTCGTATACAGATACATGGCTCCGTACGGACTTGAACTCTCTGTATGCAATCCCCAGGAGATACCTGATATCTGATTTTAGTTAATGGAGGGAAAGATTTTGAATATCTGCAGACAGTGCGGTTTTGAGTTTGATGATCTATATGTTTATTGTCCCAAGTGCGGCCTTACGGTTGCTTCGGATAGCGATGTAACCGGAGAAGCAGTACAGGAAGCGCAGATGACACCGGAAGAGAGCATTGCCCTGGCAGAAAAGCTCGCTTCTGATTTTGAGACGCTGGGTCAGCTTAAAGAGGAGATCGAAGAGTGTGAGATTGAGATCCACAGGAACCAGGCTCCTGCTGAAAGACCGAGATACTCTGCTTTCAGGTTTTTCTGGCCGTTTCTGATAATCGCTGCTGTTGTATTCTGGGTCGTTTTTCTTGTCGGTATAGGTATTGCTGTCCTGCATTCCAACCGTGACGGAGTTTACGTAGCAGAGTATGTAGGTTTTGCAGTTGCTGCTATTGTCCTTGCCATCGGCGGTGTCAGAGCCAAAAATAAAAGGGAAGAATACAATGACAAGTATACCGAGATTGAAAGAAACAGGAATCAGGCCACCCACGTCCAGAAGATGAAGCTTGATGAGCTTAAAGTAAAGCAGAGAAAGCTCCAGCGAGAAGTAGACAAGTATAACGATATTCTTCCTGCTGCGATGAGAAACAAGCATCAGATGGAGCGTGTAAAGTCTACGATCCGGTCCGGCAGGGCACAGACATTTTCTGAAGCAGTGGAGCTGTGCCATACGACTTATATCTGATCTTAGTATCAAACTGATTTAACTTTTAAGATAAGGTTGCCCCGTTTTTGGGACAACCTTGTTTTTACAGCGTTTATGCTTGAAGGATATCGAAATCTTTGTGTTATAATCGAAAAGTCTAACAACATATATATTAATTATTATATTAAGGAGTGCTTTGGGATATGCCGGGTAAAAAAGATTACGGCAATGAGAGCATATCGATGCTCAAAGGCGCGGACAGAGTAAGACTTCGTCCGGCCGTTATTTTCGGTTCTGACAACCTTGAAGGATGCATTCACTCTTTCTTTGAGATCCTTTCGAATTCCATCGATGAGGCCAGGGAAGGTCACGGTGATAAGATCATCATCACCAGATTCGCTGACGGTGCGATCGAAGTCGAGGACTTCGGACGCGGAATACCTATGGATTACAATGCCAAAGAGGGCAGATATAACTGGGAACTCGTATATTGTGAGCTTTATGCGGGCGGTAAGTATAACAACAACGCATCAGGTGACTATGAGTTCTCTTTGGGACTTAATGGTCTCGGTGCATGCGCTACGCAGTATGCCTCTGAGTTTTTCGAAGTAACCGTATACAGAGACCATACGAAGTATGAGATGGGCTTTAAGAAGGGTGTACCCGTAACCGAGCTCATCCAGGAACCTTACAGATTTAAGCGTACAGGTACGGTTCAGCGCTGGAAGCCTGATACTGAGGTATTTACCGAGATCATCATCCCGCTCGAGACATTCAAGGATATCATCAAGCGCCAGTCAGTCATCAACAGCGGCATAGAGTTTATTCTCAAGGATGCCGAATCAGGAGAGGAGTTCTCCTTTATCTATCCCGACGGTATCAAGGGATATGTTGATGAATTAAGCGCCATGAAGGGCTTTACCGAGACATATACATTCTCAGGTGAAGGCAAGGGCAGGGACAAGGATGACCGTGACGAATACAAGGTCAGGGCTGAAGTCGCATTCTGCTTTAACAACGAAGTCAACGTATTGGAATACTTCCACAATTCCAGTTTCCTTGAGCACGGCGGATCTCCCGATAAGGCCGTAAGGAATGCCTTTGTCGCAGAGATCGATAAGCAGATCAAGCTGCGTGATAAGTATAAGGCCAATGAGTCCAGGATCACCTTCCAGGACATCGCAGATTCCCTGATCCTCGTTACTAATACTTTCTCAACACAGACTTCCTATGAGAACCAGACCAAGAAAGCCATAAACAACAAGTTTATCCAGGATTTCATGACTCAGCTCATCAGGGATAATCTTGAGATCTGGTTCATCGAGAATAAGGATTTTGCCGTTAAGACTATAGAGCAGATCCTAATAAATAAGCGTGCGCGCGAGAATGCCGAGAAGGCTAAGGTAAACATCAAGAAGACCCTTATGGGTAAGGTCGACATCAACAACAGAATTAAGAAATTCGTTGACTGCAGGACCAAGGATGTTGCCAAGCGCGAGCTTTACATCGTTGAGGGTGATTCGGCTTTGGGTTCCGTTAAGCTCGGAAGAGACGCCGAATTCCAGGCTGTTATGCCTGTCAGAGGTAAGATATTAAACTGCCTTAAGGCTGATTACGCAACCATCTTCAAGAGCGAGATCATAACCGATCTGCTTAAGGTTTTGGGCTGCGGTGTTGAGATCAAGAATAAGCACACCAAGGACATGAGCGCATTTAATCTCGATGACTTGAGATGGAACAAGATAATAATCTGTACCGATGCCGATGTCGACGGTTTCCAGATCAGGACGCTTATCCTCGCGATGCTCTACAGACTTACTCCCACGCTTATCGAAAAGGGTTATGTCTATATCGCCGAATCTCCTTTGTTTGAGATCACTTACAGGCCGAAGGGAAAGAACGCCAAGGAAGAAACTTACTTTGCTTTCAATGAAAAAGAAAAGGCTGAGATCCTTTCAAAATGCGATCCCAAGCTCTGCACGATCCAGAGATCAAAAGGTTTGGGTGAGAACGAGCCTGAAATGATGTGGCAGACGACCATGAATCCGAAGTCCAGACGTCTTATCAAGGCTTGTCCGGAAGATGCCCAGAGAACGGCTGAGATCTTTGATCTGCTGCTGGGCGATAATCTTGCAGGAAGAAAACTTCATATCGAGAATGACGGTAAGAAATATCTCGATATGCTTGATTTAGGGTGATGTAAATGGCACGTAAGAAAAAAGACGATAATAATTCAGATTCTTTAAAGGCAAGGCTTACTGACAGCAACGCAAAGGACATGCCCGCTGTAGACCAGCCTATAACCGAGATGCTTGAGATCAACTATATGCCGTATGCAATGAGCGTCATTGTATCGCGTGCCATTCCTGAGATCGACGGCTTCAAGCCTTCACACCGCAAGCTCCTTTATACGATGTATAAGATGGGACTTCTTGGCGGTAACAGAACAAAGTCCGCGAATGTAGTTGGTCAGACCATGAAGCTCAATCCCCATGGTGACCAGGCTATTTATGACACCATGGTAAGACTTACCAGAGGCAACGGTTCATTGCTTCATCCTTTCGTTGATTCAAAGGGTAACTTCGGTAAGCAGTATTCAAGAGACATGCAGTGCGCTGCTCCGCGTTATACGGAAGTAAGACTTGAGAAGATCTGTGAAGAGATCTTCAAGGGAATAGACAGGGATGCCGTCGACATGGTCGATAACTACGACGGAACACTTAAGGAACCTACACTTCTTCCTACAACATTCCCGGCTGTTCTTGTTAATGCAAACCAGGGTATCGCCGTAGGTATGGCTTCAAACATCTGCTCATTCAACCTCGCAGAGGTATGCGCAGCTACTGAAGCTTACATGAGAGATCCTAATACCGATCTTCTTGAGATCATGCCTGCTCCTGACTTTTCGGGAGGCGGTAAGATCCTTTATGACAAGGCCCAGATGAAGGCCATTTACGATACCGGTAAGGGATCGTTTTCGGTAAGGGCAAAGTATAAGGTCGATAAGGCCAAGAACCTCATTGAGATCACCGAGATCCCTTATTCAACAAGCGTTGAGGCGATCATCGACAACATCGCAGATCTCGTTAAGAACAAGAAGGCTAATGAGATCGCAGATATCAGAGACGAGACAGACCTTGACGGTCTCAAGATAACTATCGACTGCAAGAGAGGCACTGATCATGAGCAGCTCATGACAAAACTCTTCAGATTTACAAAGCTCGAAGATTCATTCTCATGCAACTTCAATATCCTCATTGACGGTTCGCCGAGAGTTATGGGTATCCCCGAGATCCTTGACGAATGGCTCAAGTGGAGACGCATCTGCGTATCAAGAGAATTAAGCTTTAACCTCGCGAAAATGAAGAAGAAGCTTCATTTGCTCGATGGTCTTGCCGAGATCCTTCTTGATATCGATAAAGCAATCAAGATCATCAGAGAGACAGAGCTTGAAGCTGACGTTATCCCTAACCTCATGAAAGGCTTTGCCATTGACGAGGAACAGGCAGAATACGTAGCCGAGATCAAGCTCCGCAATATCAATAAGCAGTACATCTTAAACAGGATCGCTGACCGCGATAAGTTAAAAGAGGATATTGCAGATACTGAAGATCTTTTAGGAAGCCCCAGAAGAATCAACAACCTTATCGCAAAGACACTGAAGGAAGTTGCCGAGAAATACGGACAGCCCAGAAGATCTGAACTCGTCGGAATGGAAGAGACTGAGACATTCGTTGAGACTGCAGTCATTCCTGATTACAGACTCCACCTGATGCTGACCCGTCACGGTTATCTCAAGAAGCACACCATGAAGTCTTTGCAGAATGCGGGCGAACTTAAGACCAAGGATGATGACGAGATCTTCATGGGATTCGAATGCGAGAACAAATCTGATCTCCTGATCTTTACCGATAAGTGCAATCTCTATAAGACTCACGTATACGATTTCTCCGACACAAAGCCGGGTGACTTAGGTCATTACCTTAACAGTGAACTCGAGATGGAAGACGGCGAGAAACCGATGTTCATGATCTCCACGACAGACTATAAGGGAATACTCTTCATCGCTTTCGAGAACGGTAAGGCGGCAAGATTCCCGATAGCTTCATATGAGACAAAGCAGAACAGAAAGAAACTCGTAAACGCATATTTTGACGGCAGCAAGGCGATCGGATTCATCCTTCTCGAAGAGGATGAAGATCCGGATCTCATTGTTACCAACAACCTTGATAAAGCGGCCGTATTCAAGGCTTCAAGGATCCCTCTTAAGACTACGAGAACGACGCAGGGCGTCCAGCTTCTTGTATCAAAGAAGGGTTCAGTCCTTAAGACGATCGCGCGTCTCAGCGACGTTCAGGTAAGCGATCCGGAGTACTACAGGATCCACAAGGTTCCTGCGATCGGATATTACATCAAAGAAAATTCTCTGGAGGCAAAGCAGGTAAGCTTTGATGATCTGAAGTGACAGTATTTTCTTCTGAATACCGCGTCGGAGAAGACGAGCACAAGAGAGGCAAGGGATATACTGTTGCCGCAGTGCTTTGTGCCGTTGCCCTCGTTGCATTAGGGGTAGTGACGCTGTTGATTGGAAGAAAGACCGCATATGAGAAAGATACTGTTCCCGGCTTTGAGAAGGCGATCGAAGAGGGAAGATATGATGACGCGTTAGACATCTACAGAGGCATCCAGGATGAAGTGCTTCAGGCATCTCCTGAAAACCAGTCTTCTAATTCCGTAAGGATACAGATGTTGGATGACATGGAAAACATTGTCAGAGTCCGCGTTGATTCGATCTGTGACCGTGTCATTGAAAGCAGATATGTGCTTACATACGTTGATATCAATTTTCTTGATTCAATGCAGGAACTTACGGGCTCCGTCGTATCCGAGAGAATGTACGGCATCTGTGAGCAGTTCCTTTTGGGTAAGACAGAAAAACCTGTAGTAATGTATTTCTTTGAGCAGATGCAGCCTGTCGGAAACTTTTCTGCTACGGCAAATCCGCTCCTCAGAGAATTGGATTATATCGAGACTGCGACAGGTGATGTCCAGACTGCGGAAGCAGCACTTGAGAAAGGTGATTACGTTGCCGCAGTAAAGAAGTATACACAGGTCAACAGTGGCTACGAAGGCTTTGTCGGCGATTACTGTGACCAGAGGATCGCTTCCATCAAGCAGACGATGTACGAGCCGATGATGGCTGAAGGCGAGCATATGCTCCAGACATATAAATTCTATTCGGCTGAGCAGCTTTTCTCTGATCTTGCTGTGATCTTCCCCGAAGATGAGATGATCAAGAGTAATCTCCTTACGGCAACTTCCCACACCAGTGAAGTAAAGGAATACAGGGGACAGATCGAAGTCATCTGCGTAAGGTCTCTCATTGCGGATAAGGAGATTGCATTTTCGAGCCGTCTCCGTTCAAATGATACGGGCCTTTATCTTACTACCTATGAATTCGAGAAGATCCTGGAAAACCTTTATGCGAGGGATTATGTTCTCGTAGATCCCGAAAACCTTATTGAGGCAAGTGATCCGACATTCCTTCTTGAACGTAATCTTCAGGTTCCCAAAGGAAAGAAACCGCTTGTCGTCGTGATCGAGAATCTGCAGTACAGTGCTTCTGCTTATGACTGCGGCACATGCAGAAGACTTGTGTTAAACGATGAGAACCAGGTCTGCGGAGAATACGTTAATGCAGCAGGTGAGACTATCGTCAGCAGGACAGCTGAAGCTATCGGCATCCTTGACGTTTTCGTTCAGAAGCACCCTGATTTCACATTTGACGGTGCAAAGGGAATCATTTCAGTAAGCGGATATGAGGCTTGTTTCGGATATGTCGTTGCTGCTGATGAGATCGATGACAGGAACAGCGCTCTTACGTTTGCGAACATGCCGCAGATCGATCCCAATAACGATGACATCGATTATGCAAGAGCAAAGGTAACTGATATAGCGAACGTTCTCAAGGATAACGGCTGGAAGTTTGCTTCATGCACGTATTCTTATATCGAAGACTGCAGGAATACCGAGAAAGCCGAGATCGAACTCGATACCAAAAAGTGGGTCGACCAGATCGGAAGCCTATTCGGCGAAGTCCATATGCTCGTTTACCCGAACGGCAATTACATCAATGGTACGGATGAGAGGGCAGTATTCCTTAAGAACAACGGATTCAGGATCTTTTTCGGCGGCGGTGCGACACCGTATTACACCTATGGTGACAACTATCTGTATCTCGACCGCGCCATGATGAGCTATAAGACGCTGACCAGAAAAGCATATGTGGATCTGTTCGATTATAAGGACATTATCGATCCTGCAAGAGAGCAGAATAACGAGAACGGAGAAGGCTGATCTGCCGCCTTTACCTGAGAGTAATATTAATATTACATTTCATTTTCGATAAGTTTGCACACAAAATCAGTTTTTTATTATAATGTAAGTTGTGTAGAGCTTTATTGTGCTTTCCTGAAGGGAGCTTATTTATGGGTAGAATAGACAGACTTACAAATCTTACCGAGAAGGAAGAGATCCTTTGGCAGGACAGAAAACGTTATCTTGGTCTGCCTATTTCCTTTACGATCTACAGTTTCAGCAATAACAAGTTCTATCTCAAGAAGGGCATTTTCAATGTCACTTCAGAGGAGATCCTTTTGTACAGAATATTGGATCTTACGTTTAAGCAGAGCGTATGGCAGAAGATCTTCGGCGTCGGTTCGGTTATCCTTACCACGGCAGACAAGTCTACTCCCATCCTTGAGATAAAGAACATCAAGACTCCTGACAGGGTCAGAAAAGCATTAAGTACTCTTGTTGAGCTTAGACGTGACGAGAAGCGTGTTACCGGTAAGGAAATGTTCGGCGCTGCCGGAATGTTCCATGATCACGGCGACCTTGAAGGCGTTGATCTTGATGGTGACGGAATAGTCGACATTCATTAATAGAGGATTTTGTAGTGGAAACTAGGATTGACAGATTCGGCAGTGTTCGTGAGGACAAGATCAAGCAGCTTAAACAGCTGATCGAAGAGTCCAAGTATATCGTTTTCCTTGGCGGCGCAGGTGTGTCGACAGAGAGCGGTATTCCTGATTTCAGGAGCGGAGCCGGCATCTACAACACCGAGAGCGGTACAAAGTACAGACCTATCGATATCATCGCGCATGATTTTTTCATTGAGCATCCTGATGATTTCTATGATTTCTATAAGCGTAAGCTCATCTATCCTGATGCAAGACCGAACAAGGCCCACAAGGCGCTCGTAAGGCTTGAAAGACAGGGAAAGCTTAAGGCTATCATCACACAGAACATCGATAATCTTCACCAGGAAGCCGGAAGCAAGTGCGTTATCGAACTTCACGGTTCCGTATTCAGGAACTACTGCATGGATTGCGGAAAGAAGTTCAACATCGAATATATTGCAGCGCAGGAAGGCGTTCCGCATTGCGATAAGTGCGGCGGAATCGTCAGACCTGACATCGTCCTTTATGAGGAAAACCTTGAACATGAGAACGTTGACAACGCCATCAAGGCTGTTAAGAAGTGTGATCTCATGATCATTGCGGGAACGTCGCTTACAGTTTATCCCGCTGCGACATTCGCTCAGTTCTTAAAGCACGACAGGATCGTTATCATCAACAAGAGTTCGACATACATGGATCTTAAGGCACTTCTTACCATCCACGATAATGTCGGCGAAGTCCTGGATAAGGTAGTTCCCAAGAGAATATCCAGAAAGAATGCTGCTGCGAAGACTACAGCAAAGAAGCCTGCCGCTTCCAAGACTAAGACCACGGCGAAGACAACAACAGCTAAGAAGGCAGCTCCGGCCAAGGCTACTGAAGCAGAAAAGAAACCTGCCGCTAAGAAGCCTGCTGCAAAGAAGTCCGGCGCTAAGACAACTGCGAAATCCTCATCTTCAAAGGCTAAGAAGGATGAAAGCTGATCTTAACTTTTACAACGAAAAAGAACAGGTGATAAATGCCGATCTTGCCAAGTATACAAGGCAGAGCGGCTTTTTATCATTTTTGAGGCTTATATCTTTTCTCGCTGCTGCAGGCATGATCATATGGGCTCTCATAGCACAGAACACCTTGCTTTATATAGCCGGAGCATTTTTCATTGCAGTTTTCATTGTGCTCTGCATCATCCATAACGGAGTAAGTGAGAAGGTCAATTTCCTGACTGAACTCGATAAGGTCAACAAATCCTATATCGCCCGTATCAACGGTGATTTTAATGAGCTCCGCAACATTGCAGTAAAAGGCATAAAGAGGGGAGAAGACATAGGTATTGCCAAAAGAAGACTGTACGGTCTGGATTTTGATATCCCTGAGCACGATTACTGTGCAGATCTCGACCTTTTTGGCAAGAAGTCCCTCTTTTCGCTGCTTAACGTTTCTGAGACTTCTTTCGGCAGAAGACGCTTTGCCGACAAGCTCTTGAACAGTCATGTTTCGGATATTACTACTGATGAACTTAAGAGAAGACAGGCAGCTGTAAAAGAGCTCTGCTCCAAGCCTGACTTCCTCATGGATTATCAGGCTACAGCAAGATGCGGAAAGATGACCAAGGATCCCAAAGTCCTTATGGAGTTTGCTAAGCACGGTGCGAAAACAAAGCCTGTAGCAAATGTTCTTGGTATCTTAGGCTGTATTATCTGGATCGCGGTTCCTGTTTTCTTTGCAGTAGATCCTGATCACGCTGCTGCCTCCATTCTCGGATGCTTTATAGTAAATCTTATTATCTGGGTCATTGGCCGCGCGTTCAATGAGGAATACATCAAGGCCTGTGAAGGCATGCCGACACAGGTTAAGACCATGCTCAAGCTCTATTCGATACTTGAGGGTACGGGCTTTGAAAATGAACTTATCAAGTCCCTTATCAGGGGTGATGAAAACGCTGAGGGTGCTTTCGGATCTTTGAAGAAACTGGACGGCGCGTTAAGGGTTGCAGGCTTAAGAAGCCAGCCTTTATTCGCTCTGATCTTTAACCTCATTGCACCTCTTGATTATCTGATCGCACATCTTCTCGGAAACTGGGCTGTCAGATACGGAAAGAGCCTTCCGGTCTATATCGACAGTCTTGCCGAGCTTGAATCCCTTATGTGCGCAGCACAGACGGGACTTGTCTTTATGGAGAGCGCTTTCCCTGAATTTGTAGCTTCGGATGATCCCAAGGAAAATGCTTTTTTCGAAGGCGAGAATCTTACACACCCGCTTCTTGCGCATGATACGGCCGTAAGCAATTCGGTAACCGTAAACAGTGATATAGCCATCATTACGGGTTCCAATATGTCAGGAAAGACAACGCTTATAAGGACTGTCGGTGTCTGCACGGTACTTGCCATGACAGGCGCTCTTGTTCCCGCTACCAGTCTGACTTTGGGCCGTATGAGGGTCATGAGCTCTATGCGGATCGTTGACAGCCTTGAGGAGAATATGAGTACGTTTAAGGCAGAGCTTATAAGAATATCAGGTATCGTTAAGGCAGCAGGGGAGCAAAAGCCTTTGCTCTTCCTCATTGATGAGATCTTCCGCGGAACTAACTCTGATGACAGGACCGAGGGCGCTCTCACAGTATTGAAGAATCTGTCAAAGCCTTATATCTGCGGTCTTATGACCACTCATGACTATGCGATGATCGACAGGACAACCGAAGGCTTTGACAACATAAGGTATTATCACTTCTCGGAGAACTACACTGATTCGGGTATCACTTTCGATTACAAGCTGACATCCGGAATAAGCAGACAATCTAATGCTAAATATCTAATGAAACTGGTCGGCATAGGCTGATTTTTTGTTCGTATAGTCGTTTTTTCTTGAATATGTTCGATTTTTTGTTATAATATCAGAATTTTTGTTTGCGTTTCTTGATTTATATATTATATGTGGTATAGAATTACGTTGGAGAGAAGGTTTTGAAGTAAGTTTATGTTCGAAGGACTCAGCAAGTATCTGTCGATAGTGCTAGATTACTCCGTAGTGTTGGAGTATTCCAACGGAGTATGGTTTGATGAGCTTGTAAATCTGTTTAATGATTACGGCATTGATTGCTATGTCAATGAATCCTTCAAGAGCCTTCATAAATGCGTCGTTGCCCAGCAGGATGCCAAAGACAAACATGTCCAGGCTGCTATGCGCACACTGATGCAGACACTCCTTACCACCAACAGACTTCACCTCGTTAATACGAATAATACGGAGCATTTCATCGAGCAGGTCAAGGACCTTAACGAGTCATGTCTTCTTACTACGAATAAGAGCATCTTCGCAAAGAGGCTTGTCGAGAAGAATGTTGAGTACAACCATGACGTTGCGATCCTTTCGCCTAAGGGTCTTAAGATTTATTCTTCTCTTGCAGAGATGATCAAGGATAATCCTACGCCTGCCGTAAGCGGTCTTGCGAAGAACAATACTTTCCTTGATTCGGATGCCAGAGCAAGTATCGATGATATCGTTCTTTCCACTGAAGGCGATAAGTTTACACTGGTCAAGAGATTAAGCGGCGGCGCTGAGGGTATGGTCTTCACGACCGATAACCCGAAGTATGTTGCCAAGATCTATCATAAGGGCGTCATCACGCCTCTAAGATGGGCAAAGCTTAAGAAGCTTGTTGCCCTGGGCATTACATCGCCTGAGTTCTGCGTTCCCAGACACCTTCTGTATTTCCGCGGTGTTCCTGTCGGATATACGATGACGATAGGTAAGGGAACCACATTAAGCAATGTTTTCGACGGACCGGATGCCATTATCGAGCAGTTCCCCGACTGGACGAGACTTGATGTCTGTGAGACGCTTCTTTCGCTCATCAGCAAATACATCTATCTTCATATGCATGATGTAGTAGCCGGTGATATCCAGCTCAAGAATGCACTCATCTATACTTCTGCCACACAGTATCTTATCGACATGGACAGCTGCCAGATCGGCAATCTCCCTTGTCCGGTAGGAACAGAGGAATTCACGGATCCCAGACTCTGGGGACGCGATTTCTCAGGTTTTGTCAGAACACTTGAAGATGAGGATTACTCCATCGCAATGCTGGTATTCACGATCCTCTTCTGCGGTCTGCATCCGTATGCCACAAGGAACGGTGCAGAGACGCTGAGGGAAGAGATCCTTAATAAGAATTTCCCGTACAGGCTTGATAACTCTAATACCGAGCACATCCCTGTCGGCGGTTACGATCATATCTGGGAATATCTCCCTGAGAGACTCCGCGTCATGCTCTACAAGACATTCCGTGAAGGTAAGTCCTATGAGGCTGTATGCTGGAGAGATGCGGTACAGCTTTATATGAACGAGCTCGAGAACTGTGTTTACGATGATCCTGAAGCTTATAAGCTTTTCCCTTGTGAGAACTATAAGCAGGCCGTTATCAATGTTGATGAAATCAGGGCAATGCTCGAAGCCAAGAAAGCAAGAGCTGAAAAGGGTGCAGAGCCAAGGCCTGCTCCTGAGAAGAAGTCATTTACGAATGTTCCTACGGGAAGATTTGTATCTTCCAGTGTCGGAACAAGCAACAGTTTCAGACCTGTCAGATTCAACGACGACGAAAAGCCGGCGACAACTGATAGCAAGCCTTCTTCTAATTCTCCTTTTGTACCGCTTTCAGGTTCAGGTTCTTCGAAGCCCGTTCCCGAGCCTGTTGCTGCAGAGCCTAAGAAAAAGAAGTTCTTCGGTCTGTTCTGACGATTTATTCAGCATTCCTTTTTTTTTAAGTTATTAAATAAATCTTGCACTATGTTGCGCAAGACTAACGATTGTTTGTTATAATCGCATCAGAAAATTAAATACTCGCTTGAGTCGGAGGGTTTTTATGGCGAACAGTTTTTCGAGTTCCGATTTCGGTACCAGCACGAAAAGAAGACTTCCTATTTGCTTTGCTCTTGATACTTCAGGTTCCATGATGGGAAACCCCATCAAGCAGCTCAACATGGGTCTTCAGAACTTCGTAGCATCCATCAAGGCTAATGATGATACAAGATCTTCTACGGATATTGCGATCATCACCTTCGGTTCAAAGGTAGACATCGTTATGCCTTTCGGTAAGATCTCAAAAGAGAAGGGTATTCCTGAGATCACGGCATCCACAACGCTTACTCCTATCGGTGAGGGTGTTCTTACCGCATTAGAGCTTCTCAATGCACGTAAGGAAGGCTATAAGGAGATGGGAATCAAGTATTTCCAGCCCTGGCTCGTAGTCATTACCGACGGCGCTCCCCAAGGCCCCAATGCAATGCAGAATATGGAACTTGCCATCAAGGCATGCAATGAATTGGAGAGCCAGGATAAGCTCGTTGTATTCAATATCGGCGTAGGTTCCGGTGTTGATTTCGATATCTTAAGAAGACTTTCTTTAAAGCGCGCTGAGCCTATCTCAGTCAATTCCGCAGATTTCGGAAAGCTCTTCGAATTCCTCGGTTCATCTTCATCTTCGATCGTATCTTCAGGCATGAGCGATGATGCGCTCTACAATATCGATACGACTCCTCAGGGAACAGCTGTTGATGTCGATGACTTTATGAAATTTATTAACGAGGAAGATTAATGTATAAGGGAATTACGGTTGGCGCGATAACTACTATCGGCAATAAGCATGTAAACCGCGGAACTCCATGTGAGGATGCTTCTTTTGCGACCTCAAAGAACGGTGTTTCGGTAGTCTGCATAGCTGACGGCGCCGGCGGCAAGCAGTATACGGATGCAAGATTCGGATCAGACTGTGCAGTCCATGTAATCTCCGATACTCTTTGTGATCATTTCGATGCCCTGTACAGTGAGAACAGGGAAGCGGCAGTCAGGGGTTATCTCATGGCAAAGCTCCGCGTGGCATTTGCGGACATCATGGAAGAGCGCAACATCGATATTATCGACAGACTTTCATGCACTCTGCTTTTCGTTGCGGTCAAGGACAGGAGAATGATGATCGGTCACATCGGTGACGGACTTATCGTAAGGATATCTCCTTCAGGCGTAAGCCCCGTCTCCATGCCCCAGAATGACAGGGACGGCAAGACATATTTCGTTACTGCCGCACATGCTGATAACTATCTCCGTCTGATGAAGACGACTGTAGACGATGTTCACGCTATCGCTCTCATGACTGACGGCGTACAGGACAGCGTCTATAACGAAGAAGCAGGACTTGTTAAGCCTGTTGTAGCCAAGATGGCAGAAACATTTGCTGACGGCAGGGAAAAGGGCGAGGAATCAGTCCTTGAAACTGTTCAGAAGTTTATAGTCGGATCAAGCAATGTCAGTGATGACGCAAGTTTCGGCGTTATGTATTTTGAGGGCACGAAGGCTCCGGTTCCGGATGCTTTGGAGACTACAGCAGAGAAATTTGCTGTATCTCAGGAGAGTTTTAGAGACCTGTCTCAGGCTATCAAACCTGAGCTTTTGAATGCGCACGAGATCATTAAGAAGTGCGCTGGAGAAGACGCCGGCACACCTGCAGCAGAGCCTGCCGCTGAGCCTGCAACCGAAAATGAACAGAAGGTTGCTGCAGCTGCGGCTGAACCTGAAAAGGAAGCCAAGGAACCTTCGAGAGTGAGCAAGCTTTCCATTGTATTGCTCGTTATCGGTGTTATCCTCTGTATCGTAGGTGCGATAGAATTAGTACTTTCCCTTAAAGGATGATGTTTTATGAGAGAAGAGAAGAAATATCAAATTTTACCTGGCGTTGAGATTCCTGACATGAAGAAGATTCAGGAAGCAGCTTCAGACTTCAGTGTTTCTGAAGTCGGAGATGTCGATATCAAGACAACGGTCATTAAGCCTATATCAGGACCTGCAGCTCCTGGCGTTTCAGCAGAAGAGCTTGAAAGACTCAAGGCGCTCGGTGTTACAGTTGCCGAGAGCGAAGACCGTGCAAAGGCTGAGAGCCGCGCTAAGATGGACAAGATCATGAATAAGGCTGTCCAGGCTCCTGAATCCATCGGCGATCTTAAGGCGTCCCATATTGCGCATATGAACGAAGAGAAGCGCAAGCAGATGGAAGAGAACATGAAGGAAGCCCAGAAGCAGCAGGCTGAAGAAGAAGCAAAGATGAAGGCACGTGAAGAGCGCCGTCAGCTTCAGCAGCATATGCTCGAAGAAGCAAAAGAACGTGCTGCAAAAGAAAAGGCTGAACGTGAAGCGGCAGAAAAGGAAGCTGCTGAAAATGAAGACGAGAAGATAAAGAGAGAAGCAGAGGAGATGGCAAGCAGGCTTGCAGCTCCTGTCGTCGAAAATGCACCCGTTGCTGAAGCTCCTGCTGAAGTATCTGCAGCTCCTGCTGCAAAGGAAACTACCGGAGTATTCTTCACTAAACCTGCTGCAGAGACTGCTCCTGCAGCTCCCGTAGTCCAGCCGGCTGCTAAGCCTGTAGAAGCAAAGGCAGAGGAGACTCCTGCTCCGGTAAAGGCTGAAGAGGTCAAGGCTGAAGAGAAGAAACCTGAAGAGAAGAAGCCTGAGGAACCGGTTGAGGAAAAGCGTGCGAAGATCATGTCTTCGGAAGAGTCTTTGGCTGACTTCATGGCATTCCTGGACGAAGATCAGTAAGTTCCAAGATAAAGGATAAAAGAAAAACCCTTGTAACCTAACCTGAGTTACAAGGGTTTTATCTTGGTGCACCTCCAGGGACTCGAACCCTGGGCCCACTGATTAAGAGTCAGTTGCTCTACCATCTGAGCTAGAGGTGCGTTAAGCAACGTGAATTATTATAGCCATTAGGTATTTACAAGTCAACAGTATTTTTTCTGTTTTTAAGCATTTTTCGCTTAATCGAAGAAACCTGTCATGTCTAATGTCGTAAAGTCGTCTTTCAGAGGCAGTGCGACAGGGTGTCCTTCCTTGGCTGACTTGTATATGCCGAGGAGCGTGTCGACTGATGAAAAACCTGCATAAGCATCTGCTATGGGGGCTTTGTTCTCGATGATCGCTTCGCTCAGATCCTTATAGATTCCGAGGTGCGGATTTAACGCGCATTTGTATGAGAAAAGACCGCCTGTCTTAAACTGCTTGCGGATGTAGTAGCCGTTGAGCTTCTTGATCTTGCCGTCGGGCCTGATCGTGAAGATGTTTAAGTGCGGCTTTCCTGAATCAAGTCCCATGGAGAGCTGTCCGTTCTCGCAGAAGACGGAGAATTCAGCCATATGCTTGGAAGGAATGGTGGCCGTTGTGCCTTCGATCTGGGCGAGAGCGCCGTTTTCGAGTCTTAATACTGCCATTCCGAGATCTTCAGCTTCGATATTTCTGATGCGGCGAGCGATCATGGCTTCTGCCATCTCGGGTTCGGAACCCATAAGCCAAACGAGAAGGTCGATCGCGTGGATCGTCTGATTCATGAGAGCGCCGCCGTCGCTTTTCCAGGTGCCGCGCCATGCAGCGCTGTTATAGTAAGCCTCATTATGTCCCCAACGGACGTAGATAGTTCCGTGAGTGACTTTGCCGTATTTTCCTTCAGCGATGTCTTCTCTTACCAGACCGACGATAGGAAGGTAGCGGTATATATGTCCCATAGCGATCTTAAGACCGGTCTTCTGGGAAAGCTCAAAGATCTCGCGGGCCTCTGAGACAGACATCGTCATGGGCTTTTCGAGAAGGAGATTGGAACCGTGCTCCATCGCATATTTCGCGATCTGGAAATGAAGGCCGGAAGGGACTGTGACAGATACTATGGAAGGCTTTACCTCATCGATCGCAGCCTTGTAGTCGCTGTATACCTTTGTGTTTGCAAAACCTTTTACGGATCCCAGGAGCCTTTTGGCAGATTCGGGATTAACGTCAACGACAGCTTTAAGCTCCAGATTATCGAGCTTTGAAATAGCCTTTAAGTGTTTCTCGGCAACTCTTCCGCATCCGATAATGATCACCGTAAGCTTTGCCTGTGCTGCATTTGTCGTGGTCTCGGCCATTTAGAGCCTCCATAGGTTTTGTAACTTGAAACATTGTAGCATAAAAGGCCGGATGATGAGCTTGAATAAGGTTATTTATTCGATTTAGGCTATAATTATTTAATTAAGGAAATAAACGATACCGGGAGGTGCTCTTCCATGAACATGCGCGACATTATCATTGCCAAAAGAGACAAGCAGAGCCTTACTGATGAACAGATCGCTTTCTTCGTAAAGGGTGTGACCGACGGTTCGATCCCGGACTATCAGATATCGGCACTCCTGATGGCAATAGTTTTAAACGGTATGGATGAGCGCGAAATGACGACGCTCACTTTGGAGATGGCAGGTTCAGGAAAGCAGATGGATCTCTCATATCTTGAAGGCGTTCCCGTCGATAAGCACAGCACGGGCGGCGTCGGCGATAAGATCACACCTATATTGCTTCCGCTGATAGCAACATTCGGCGTTGAGACCGTCAAGCTTAGCGGAAGGGGATTAGGCTTCACTGGCGGAACGGTCGATAAGTTCGAATCCATACAGGGCTTTAATGTTGAGGTCGATTCAAAGGATTTCCCGATGCTCGTAAAGAATACCGGCATGGTCATTTCAGGTCAGACGCCTGATCTCGCTCCTGCTGATAAGATCTTATACTCATTAAGAGATGTAACGGGAACTGTGGATTCCATTCCGCTTATTGCTTCAAGCATTATGAGCAAGAAGATAGCGGGCGGCGCAAAGGCAATCGTTTTAGATGTCACATGCGGTTCAGGCGCTTTTATGAAGGACCTGTCGATGGCGGAAGAACTGGCAGGCGCCATGATAAAGATCGGAAACCTTGCCGGACGTAAGACCGTTGCAGTTATTACAGACATGGACCAGCCGCTCGGAAGGTTCTGCGGAAATATCTTAGAGATGCAGGAAGTATTTGATACCGTTACAGGCAAGGGCGAAGCGGACGTAATAGAAGTCGTGACCGAACTTGCATCCCATCTCGTAAAGCTTGCCGGAAAAGATTCCGGAATGAGTGATGAAGTATTGAAGGATGAGATAAGGGCAAGGTTATCTGACGGAAGCTGCTATGAGAAATATATCGAGCTTATAAAGTCACAGGGCGGCCTTGTAAGCGGCGCAGGCAAACCGATATATGTTGATGCGCCTTTTGACTGCATGCATGTCAATTCGCCTGAAACGGGCTATGTACAGCGCGTAAGGGCTGATCTGATAGGACAGGCTTCCGTTCTTTTGGGCGCGGGACGTCTCGCGAAAACAGACAGCATCGACTACGGCGCAGGTATCGGATTCTTTGTCAAAGTCGGTGACAGGGTAGAACGCGGTGATTCTCTCTGTGCGTTATATACTGGCGAAAACAGACAGGTGCCTGAAGAGAGGCTTTTCGACGCCATGGAACTTATCCTTGAAGCATATGAGATAGGTCCGAATCCTCCTGAGAAGAAGCCTGCCATATTGGGCGTTATGTCTTGATTTGATCCTTTTATAAGGTATAATACGAACAAATGTTTATTAATGCCTCAGGAGTACTATGACTAAAGAACCCGTCAAGAAGAGAATCATCGGAATCGACCCTGGTTATGCCATCACGGGTTACGGTATCATCGATAAGACAGGCAGCAAGTTTGAAGTCATAGATTACGGTGTCATCGAGACAAAGGCCGGTGTGGATTTCCCGTTAAGACTGCTTGCAATTAACGACAAGATCAGATTCCTTTTGGAACTTCATAAGCCTGATCTGATGTCTATAGAAGAGCTTTTCATGGGTCATAACCATACGACGGTCATCGGTACGGCCCAGGCCAGAGGAGCGGTCCTTGTTGAAGCTGCAAGAGCCGGAGTCGAGTGTTATGAGTTTACGCCCGGACAGGTAAAGCTCGCCATCACAGGTTACGGTAAGGCAGAGAAGAAGCAGGTCCAGCTCATGACTAAGAACATACTCGGACTTAAAGAGATACCGAAGCCCGACGATGCTGCAGACGCTCTTGCTCTGGCGATCACTCTGGCCAATACGGGAACCGCATTTTCAGGCAAGGCAGTATCCGGCTATCAGTACGGCAGATACGGATACTCTGACCGTAACAAAGGTTTTATGTGATTTATTGATAGAATACTTACATCAACATTTAGGAGATATTGAATGTACGCTTACATCAAAGGAATTATCGCTGAAAGAAATGACCAGCAGATCGTTATAGAGAATAACGGCATAGGATATCTTATCAATTGCCCGCTCGGAATTTCCGCCGAGATCGGAGGCATAGGTGATGAGGTAACTGTATATCTCTACCAGAGCGTAAAGGAAGATGACATTTCGCTCTATGGTTTCCGTTCAAGAGACCAGAAGGAGATGTTCTTAAAGCTGATCACGGTCAGCGGAATTGGTCCCAAGGTAGCACATACCATCTGTGCATCACTTTCCGCAGAGCAGATCGCTGCTGCAGTCATGAGCGGTAATATCGCGCTCCTTACAGGCGTTAAGGGCCTTGGAAAGAAGACAGCAGAGAGGATTATCCTTGAGCTTAAGGACAAGCTTAAGAGCCAGCTCGGAGGTGCCGCAGCAGTTACAGTAAGTCCTGTTGCAACCGCATCCAAGGGAGCAGCTGACACAGGCATCATGCAGGATGCTGTCGGAGCGCTCGTTGTGTTAGGATATAAAGATCAGGAAGCCGCAGAGGCCGTAGGCGCGGCATATGAAGAAGGCTGCGGTCTGGAAGACCTTATCCGTAAGGCTTTGAAGATCGCCGCAGGAAAGAAGTTCTCGTAAGGGATAGATGATCACATGATGAATTTTAACGAACAGGATAATGAGGAAGAGCGGGTCTTAGGGAGACTGAGACAGCCGGGTGATACTGAGGAGAAGGCGTTAAGGCCGGTCACCTTTGAAGAGTATTCAGGCCAGACCAAGGTTAAGACGAACCTCAAGATCTTTATCGATGCTGCAAAGAAGCGCGGTGAAGCTTTGGATCATGTTCTTTTATATGGTCCTCCGGGACTTGGAAAGACCACACTTGCAGGAATTATCGCTTCAGAGATGGGCGTTGCCATGCATATCACCACAGGTCCTTCTATCGAGAAGGCTGGCGATCTGGCGGCATTATTAACCAATCTCAATGAGAATGAAGTCTTATTCATCGATGAGATCCACAGACTCAATAAGAGCGTTGAAGAAGTGCTTTATCCCGCGATGGAGGATTACTGCCTTGACCTCATGATCGGCAAAGGTCCTGCGGCAAGATCCGTCAGGCTTGATCTTCCGCGTTTCACGCTTGTCGGAGCGACGACAAGGGCAGGTATGCTTTCCGCACCTTTAAGAGACCGTTTCGGCATGATCAACCGTCTTGAGTTATATGAGACTGAAGACCTGATGGAGATATTAAAGCGCGATGCCGGACTTCTCGGGATTGCTATTAACGATGAAGGCTTGAGAAACATCGCTTCGAGATCAAGAGGCACTCCGAGAATCGCGATAAGACTGCTCAAGCGTATGAGGGATTTCGCTTCTTACATGGAGAAGGATACGATCGATAAGGAAGTATCCGACTATGGCCTTAAGGCTCTGGATATCGACGAACTTGGTCTTGATGCCGTCGACAGAAGAGTCCTTACGGCGATCGCAGATATCTTCAAGGGCGGACCTGTCGGTCTTGAAACGCTTGCAGCATGCACGGGCGAAGATCCCGTAACTATCGAAGACGTATACGAACCTTTCCTTTTGCAGAACGGTTTCCTTGCCAAGACTCCAAGAGGAAGAATGCTTACTTTAAGGGCTTTCGAACATCTCGGCATTACGCCTCCGCCTTCTTTTATCGCAGGCATGAAGAATACCGAAGTCATTCCCGGACAGGGAAGCCCGAGATATGAGAATATCACGATAGAAGACTGGCAGAAAGCCAACAGTGACGAGGATAACAAGTAATGGGGAAAATGCTCCTTCATTGTTGCTGCGGTCCCTGTGCCATGTATCCTCTGGATCTTCTTTTGACAGAGGGTAAAGATCTCGACTGTTACTGGTTTAATCCAAACATCCAGCCACAGTTTGAGTTTGACCGCCGTCACGAAAATCTTTCCAAAGCATGTGAGCATTTTAACGTGCGCCTTCTCTCCGAAGGCACCGGATGCATGCAGGAATACTGGCTTTCCAAAGAATACCTGAAGGAATTTTCTTCAAGGTGTGAGATGTGCTACGACATAAGAATGGAGAGCGCTGCCAGGTTTGCTTCAGACAACGGCTATGAATCTTTCTCTACCACGCTTCTTGTCAGTCCTTACCAGCAGCACGAAAAGATCGCGCAGATCAGTGAAGAGAAGGCAGCGAAGTACGGTGTCAGGTTCGATTATATAGATTTCAGGCCCGGTTTCAGACAGGGCCAGGACATGGCAAGAGAGATCGGTCTATACAGACAGAAATACTGCGGCTGCATCTTCTCGCTTGAGGAGTCGAAATTCAGGGATAAGATTTATAAATCCTTTGAATGAGGCTCTTTTGCTTCCACCAGAATTGAATAGTATCCTTCGTAGATTACCATTCCGGGTTTAGCACCGGGGATCTTTTTCACGTGTGAGACAGGGCAGTAGTCAACTTCAGCCTTAAGAAGACCGGGCTTGGAGTCACCAGATGTCATGTGCTCTTCCAGGATGATGGCTTTCGAGAAGAATGCCGCAAGGCTTGCAGCCTCAAGAACAGCATTGTCTGAAGGCATCTCTTCGTTTGGTTTTGTCCTCAAAATTACATGTGTTCCGGGAAGTCCTTTAACGTGGAACCACCAATCGCGCCTTGAGGCGACGTGGAATGTGAGCTGGTCGTTCTGTATGTTGTTTCTTCCTGCAAGGATCTCATAACCGTCTGAAGTCATGTATCTGCGGCAGGCGAGAGGCTTGTTCTTATTCTTGTCTTTGTTGCCTTTGCCCATGCTGGCTCTTTTCGCAGCCTCGCGTAAAGCACGGGAAGAAGCCTTGCCTGATTTGGCAATTCCGACCATCTTGTTCGGATCGCCTTTGTTGACGGGCTGGGCCTTAGGACCGGGTGCGCCCTTACGGAAACCTGAATCACCGCTTATCTCGGCTCTCAGCTCTTCAAGGATAGCGTCAAGATCTTCGAGACTCATTGCTGCGTTTACGGCAGCGCTTAAGGAGCGGAGGTACTCGACTGCGAGCTCGTCTTCTTTCAGATACTGCTCGGCAAGTTCCATCTTTCTCTTAGCCTTATGGAAACGCTTATAGTAATCCTGGGCATTGCCCGAAGCGTCGAGTGCAGGATTCAAAGGAATTGTTATCTCTGCCTGTGATTCGGAAGTATAGTCAGTGAGCGTAACGGAAGACGCGCCCTGTTCGATCATGTACTTGTAGGTAAGGATAAGGTCGCCGGAATGCTTGAGGATATCAGCCTTTTTGCCTTCCTCGAGGTCCTGTTCATGTATCTCGCGCTTTCTGATGATCCTCGCGAGAGCGCTTCCGATGATCTGGTTCAATCTGTCACGGCCCTTATCGAGCACGAGCTTGGAATCTCTGGCTCTGTAGAAGATATCAATGGCTTCCGAGATGGAGGAAACGGTCTTTGTTCTGGGATATCCGGTAAGTTCTGCAATGGAAGCATCTGCCGGTTCTCCGTCATCTCCATAGAATACGTGCGCAGTATAAGTTCCGTCAGTAACTGACCTTAAAAAATCTGTCAGAACACTGGTGAGAGTATTCTTCTCGGAATCGGACAGCATGGCGGGAGTCTTTCTGCCGTCGATGTTTGCCTTGTCATCGATGAATGCTGCAAGGGCAGGTGACAATCCCTTTATGGATCCCACGAGCGCTTTCTCAATGGGACGCGAATACTCTGATTCCATGAGGGGGAGTTCAGCCTTTGCTGCCATCTCAAGGGCTTTTTCGGCAGTTAACTTATCCTGTGCAGGCGGATACGCATATATTCTTGCCGGCATGACTTCTCTTACTCTTGAAACAGAGAAATCTACATGTACAGCCGAGTCTAAGATCTTTCCATTCTCGTTTATGAGGACAAGATTTGAGAAACGTCCCATTAATTCAACGGTAAGCGTATAAAGCTTTCTGTCTCTTAATTCATCGTTGTTGCTGACTGTGATCTCAATGATCCTCTCGTATCCGGGATTGGTTACGCGCTCGATCCTTGAGCCGGCCAGATACTTTCTGAGGAGCATGCAGAATGACGGCGGTATGGAGGGATTCTCCAATGTGTTTTCTGAAAAACAGATGCGGGGAGAACCCGGGTCTATCGAGATAAGGAGTTTTCTGTATCCGCCCGTAAATCTGATGTGCAGGATAACAGAATGCCTGTCAGGCATATATATCTTGTCTATTCTTTTTCCGGTGAGTTCTTCGTTCAGCTCATTGGCAAGAAGCTGACAGGTTATTCCGTCAAGAGTCAAGGTGTTATACCTCGTCTTCTGAAGGAGCGCCGGCCGACTTGGGCTTTTTGCCTGCGTATACCAGTGTAAGGACGCCCCAGGCAACAAGGGCTATGAGGATCTCAACACCTAAGATCTTGAAGAACATCTCATACTTATTCCAGCTTACCAGAAGATCGATGCCGACGATAAGAAGGACTGCGGCAATGAAGATCAGTGGCTGCGCAGCCTTGGAAGAAGCGAATTTCTTTAAGAAAGAATCACTTTCAGGTGCTTTCTGCTGAACGGGAGCAGATTTTTTCGTTGTTCTCCGCGCAGAAGAAGAGCGCGCAGGCTTTTTCGTGTTAGTGCCTGACGTTCTTCTAGCAGAAGTATTTCCTGAACGTGATCTTCCGGTATTAGCCATGATCAGCCTTCAATGCCTTTGTGCTCTTTGGTTGCAAGGAGCTTCTTGATCTTCTCTGTAGGATTGATGAGGCTTGAAAGTGAAGCATCGTGGTTGATAGCATCGATAAGGAGAGCTACGAACTTGCAGAGGTTAACATCTGCGAACCAAGGAGCCTGTAAGAGTTCAGGTCTTCTGTAGATGAGGTTTGTAGCGAATACCTTATTGATGATGCCTTCTTCGTATGCCTTGTTGAAGTTGTCGATACCTTCAGTGAAGAGACCGAATGTAACGGCGCAGAATACCTTTCTTGCTCCACGGTCCTTCATCTCGCGTGCGATGTCGATCATGGAATCGCCGGAAGAAATCATGTCGTCTACGATGAGGATATCCATGCCTTCTACAGATTCACCGAGGAATTCGTGAGCGACGATGGGGTTTCTTCCGTTTACGATCGTTGTGTAATCTCTTCTTTTATAGAATGTTCCGAGAGGGACACCGAGGATGGAAGCATAGTACATTGCTCTTCCGATACCGCCTTCATCAGGTGAGATGATCATGAACTTGCCGTTTGAGAAGCTCAGATCGGGAACCTGACGGTACATTTCCTTGATGATCTGATATGTGGTAGGGAGGCTCTCGAAACCTGCGAGAGGGATTGCGTTGGCAACTCTCTCGTCGTGAGCGTCGAATGTGATGATATTTGCAACGCCGAGCTCATAGAGTTCTTCAAGTGCGAAAGCGCAGTCCAAAGATTCTCTTGCGTTTCTCTTGTGCTGACGGCTCTCGTAAAGGAACGGCATGATGACATTGATTCTTCTGGACTTACCGGAGCAGGCGAGGATTACACGCTTAAGATCCTGATAGTGATCGTCAGGGCTCATTCTGTTGTCCTGGCCGAACATCTTGTAAGTGCAGGAGCAGTTCATGATATCGCTTATGAGATAAAGGTCATGACCTCTGACTGTATTCTTTACTACGGCTTTTCCTTCGCCGGAAGAGAATCTCGCGTTTTCAACGGGGATCCTGTAATCCTCTCTGAAGAAACCCGGATAAGTATTAACGATCTGTTCCTGCTGATACTCGGAACGTCTTTTGTTGAGGTAAAAGTTGACCTTTTCGGTGAAATCCTCACTGCCTCTCAGAGCGATGAGACCGATAGGTCCTACCGGCGCCATGGGGTTGTCGCCGTATTGATCGTAGCGGGAATAAGCTCTTTCGTCAGATGCTGATGTCATAGTTGCAGCCTGCCTTTCATTCCTTAATTGGTTTCTTGTTCATTAAATTCATCGAAAACCTCACCGATCCTTATCTGGCTTGCAAGATCTCTGAGTCTTGAAGTCGAGTTAATGAGATCGTATACGGATTCGTCTGTGTTAAGCGCGTCGATTATCCTTGCGACATAAGGGATCATATCGGCAGCAAGATACCATTCGCGTGCCTTGAGTTCTTCCGGCGCATAGATGAGGTTTGTAGTGCAGATGCACTTAAAGATACCGTCAGCATATGCTTTGTCGAAGATGTCATATCCTTCGGTAAAAAGCCCGAACGGTGCAAGGCAGTAGATGTCCTTTGCGCCATGGTTCTTAAGCTTATTAGCCGTGCGGATCATGGTCTCGCCGGAATTGATCATATCATCGATAAGGAGGATATCCTTGCCGTTGACATCATCACCGAGATATTTAAATCCTCTTACTACCTTACCGCCCTGATTGGAAAAATAGCGGTAGAAGAACGAAAGAGGGAGATTTAAATGCGAAGAGTAAAAAATAGCCCGCGATATTCCTGATTCATCAGGGCTGACCACGAGCGTATAGTCTTTATCCATCTTGATGGAGCCGAAGCGGTTCAAGAGGGTATAAGTCATCTTAAACTGGCATCGCGGCATCTCGATAGACATAAGCGGAACCGCATTCTCGATCCTTGCGTCGTGGGGATCGAAAATGATGAGATTTGCAACGCCGAGCTTATAAAGCTTCTTGAGCATATCTGCACAATCGTAGGATTCTCTGTGGGAGTCCAGCTTTTCGCGTCTGCCTTCATATACGAAAGGCATTATTACATTAATTCTCTTAGCCTTGCCCTTGAGAACGGAAATGATCCTTAAAAGGTCCATGTACTGGTCATCAGGGGAGATGACATGTGTGCCTTCGAGCAGATCATATTCGATATTTCTTGAAAGAACGTCCGTGATGATGAAGATGTCGTGACCTCTGACGCTCTCGTCTACGGCAAATTTGCCTTCACCGGTCTGAAATCTGGTCAGGGTAGTATTGATAATGTAGTCTTCACGGGCATAACCGGGATTTGATGCGTACTTGTTTTCGGGTTTTTGTGCACGGAGCTTTCTTTTTGCTGAAAGCACTTCGGAAACCTTATTAACGAAATCTTTATTGGATGTATGTGCAATTATGCCAATAGGTCCGAAAGGTGCCAGATATTCATCCTGATAGCCTGCATTGACGTATAAGTCGCTCATGGCTGCACACATCCCCCATCGTTGTATTAATTAAATAATATCGGAGCGGTAAATCTTTTCAAAGGTCTTTACAACTAAAATTTGCACGAAAAGTTGGAGAATTGTTGTTGATTATTTGCATACCTCATCAGATAGCGCCTGCTTTAAATCATTTATTCCTGATTTTTGCGGGTTGGTCTCATAGGAAGAAACCGCGAAAACCCTTGCATCTTCTGCAAAATCAAGGCATTTTGACATCATTTGCAGCTGCTTTCTGACCTGCTGGGCCGAGAGCTTATCGCATTTGGTGAAAACGAGAAAATAGGGAAGACCTGTGCTATTCAGATAATTAAGCATTCCGATATCGTCATTTGAGGGTTCATGTCTTATGTCTATGAGCAGAAGCACAAGATCAATGCCTTTTCTGACCTTAAAGTAATTGTCACAGAGTTCGGAAAAGCCTACGGATTTCTGTTTTGAGGCTTTTGAATACCCGTATCCGGGAAGATCTGCCAGTATTGCCTGGCTGTCCATGTCGAAATAAATGATCTGCTGGGTCTTTCCGGGTGCCTGGGATACTCTTGCAAGTTTCTTTGAGCCGCCCAAAGCATTGACGAGCGAGGATTTGCCGACATTTGACCTTCCGGCGAGCACGATCTCGGGAAGACTTTCGTCAGGAAGCTCTTTCACCGTAGCGCATGTCTTGAAATATCTGATCTTTCCAAAATTGATAGCCATGTTTATAACTCTGTCCAAACTGTTCAACTTGTCGGTTTTGTCGGCTAATCTGTCGGTTTTTGATCGAATGTTGAGACTCAAACCGACAAACGGCCGCTTTAGAATTTTAACATGAAGAACTACTATGACAAAACATACGGATTTAACAGGCATTATTCTATTAGGGAACATGTAGTTTGGCGCTTGAGAGCAGTTGCATGTGACTTTGGTTATGTTTATCTGGCTTTGCTCAAAAGACCTGTACTGTTTCCGGCCGTTATCATGCTTACATGCAGCGCGGCGAGCTATTTTTCCGGTTCGGTTTTACCGGTTGTGATATTGTGCGCTCTTGTGGTTGTCCTTTTGATCCTGCTTTACCGGAACTTCCCGAAGCTGATTCCTGCAGAATCCCTTATTTCCGGGCGTCTGGATAAACATGCATTGATCCCTGCTGCCGTATTTCTTTGCATGATCCAGCTCTATATTGGTTTTTCTATATCTCACAGGCAGAATGCAGTCTGCGAAGTTGCTGCAAATGGTGAGTATCCGTGTTCCGTAACCTCTGTTACTTACGATCTTTCGGGCGATTTAGACCTGACAGTAAGGCTGGATGGAGGAGCTCTGGCGAAGGTGAGTTTTTATGGTGATTCTCGTGAAAATGTTGTTATAGATCCCGGTGACAGTCTGCTCCTTTCCGGAAAGCTTAAAATGCCCGAAAAAGCAGGCAATCCCGGTGAGTTTGATTACAAAGAATACCTAAGATCAAAGGGCATCAGTTATCACATTTCCTGTGACAGTCTGAAAGTACTGCAAAAAGCCTCATTTCCGCTGAATCTGACAGGCATTATCCAACGTTTTTTCTTCTATCTGCGCAAGTATGCCATCGAAGCGGTTACAGTCTCATCAGACATAGAAGAAACGGCTCTGACTGCCGCAGTCTGTACAGGCGACAGATCTCTTATAGATAAAGGCGTTCAACGCGATTTCAAGATGGCCTGCTGCTCTCATCTGCTTGCAGTATCCGGCACACATTTTGCGGGCTTTCTGGCGTGTGTTCCGATGCTGATCGAAATATTGGGGATAGAACGGAAAAAGGCGTTCGCGGTGCATGTCATTTTCTGTATTCTCATCGGATGCCTGACAGGTTGGGGCGATTCAGTTACGCGTGCCGCTATCATGAGTATTTGCTTATATGCTATGAGGGACTGGCTGTCTGCACTGAGCCTGGCGGCAGTGATAATGATAATCTCAGATCCGTTCAGCCTGATGTCATCAGGTTTTCAAATGAGCTTTTGTTCCGTGATAGCGATAAAGATATACAGCGGAAAGATCACACGCGCTCTGATGAGGCTTAACATCGGTGAGAAAATTGCATCAGTATTAAGTGTTACTTTATCCGCATCACTTGGAATGATACCGTTTTGGTCAGACATCTCGATGAGACCTGATCCTGAGCATCTTCTGATACAGATAGCAGGTTCTTTCATTGCAGGCTTATGTTGTATGTTTTTTGTTCCATGTGTCTTTCTCTGCAGTGTATTTCCTTTTATTTCTGGCGTACTTTCGACTCCACTGCGGCTTTGCATTCTGCTTCTCCGTGAATTGGTCAGTGCCGGCAGTAAGTTAAGTGAATTTGGCGGTATACCGGTCCATCTGAATAAGGTCTTTCTGAGTGTTTTAGGCTTAACGGTATTCTTCTTTTTGCTCCCACCGTGCCTTATCCGACGGATCTTCCTGAAGATAACGGCTCTGATATTGGCTTTCCTGATAGGGTTTGAATTTTTTAATGTATTTAACCGTCCCGTCTGTACTGTGGTCTTTGCGGATGTGGGGCAGGGAGACTGCTGTTTTATAATGACTGAGGAATTAAACTGCCTGATAGACTGTGGAACAGTAGATGAAGGCTCCACGTCAGTATGCAATATCCTTGACTACTATGGTATAAGCCGGGTTGATGTCTGCATAATGAGCCATTGGGACGTCGATCACGCAGGAGGGTTTTCATATCTGTCTTCTCAGCAAAGGACAAAGAATATCCTGACTTCATTCGTTCCCGGTGCGGATGAGTATGACAAAGATGTTCAG
This sequence comes from Ruminococcaceae bacterium AB4001, assembly GCA_000621765.1. Taxonomy (GTDB): domain Bacteria; phylum Bacillota; class Clostridia; order Saccharofermentanales; family Saccharofermentanaceae; genus Saccharofermentans. The sequence continues at coordinate 91,193 of KK211344.1, read as the reverse complement.
GAATACTTCAAAGCCGTTGATATGACTGGATCCGACAGAGCATTGTTCATATCGCAGCTTGCTGAGGTCTCAGCAGGTGACAGGATAATCCTTTCAGATGCGGTATTTATTGATGTTCTATATCCTTCAGGCAGAATAGACGGCGGAAACGAAGCCAGTCTTGTTTTGTCTCTACATATTAAGGGTGAGAAAGACTCGACGATTCTTTTCACAGGTGACATCGGTACAAAAACAGAGTCAGTCTTAATAGAGTCCGGTATGGACATTGACTGTGACATCCTGAAAGTGGCCCATCACGGTTCGAAATACTCATCTTCTATAGAATTCATCAATGCCTGTTCGCCTGAAATAGCCGTGATCTCGGTAGGAGCCAATAATTTCTACGGCCATCCGGCGCCTGAGACCATTGAACGGCTCGAAACTTACGGCTGTGAAGTGTTCAGAACAGACCAGGAGGGGGCGGTGGTGATGGAATATTAGTCGAATTCTCAATTGTTTTTGTTTCCCCTTTGCCTTATTTTGTCCCATAAAGAGCAATAGAAAAAGTAACAAGTTTGTTATAATCGAAAAATGATGTGGGATCATAGGAATAATTCAGCTCATGCTGAGGAATGGAGAAAATGCATTTGAAGATAAACAGAAATAAAAGATCTTTGGCCGCTCTTATCCTGACAGCTGCCATAGCCGCTATTCCGCTTTCAGGTTGCACGGCTGGGGACTGGACAGTTTATTCGGAAGGCATGAGAGATGGTGACGATATTAAGCCGGCGCATGCTACTACCGTAGCTTCAACACCGACGCCTACTCCGGTGCCGACAGATACTCCGACACCTTCACCGACTCCTTCACCGACACCGTCGATACCGCATATCGACCAGCCTGATGAAGATACAAAGGCACCGATGTTCCTTAATCTTCCTGAATCGGCAAGTATTGAGATCGGATCTGAATTCGACATTAACCGCCATATAGGTTTCGTTGATGACTGTGACAGCGATGTCGAGGTCCGGATTGAAGGAGAAGTTGATACTTCAGAAGAAGGAAAATACCCCATTAAAATCACTTTGATCGACAATGCAGGAAACACCAAGAGCGGTGAGATGACGATCAAAGTATATACTCCGAGCAGCTCAGGCGGTGGCGGAGGCGGCGGATCTTCCGACGAACACAAGACTCTGGCCTTCAGTGATTTTATGGCCAGATACCCGGATCCTGATATCGCTTACGGAATCGATGTTTCAAGATATCAGGGAGATATCGATTTCAATAAGGTCAAGGCCGCAGGCTGCGAATTCGTCATGCTCAGAGCCATGATCTATAACAACGGAGAACTTGGTGAGGACCGTAAGTTCGAAGAATATTACAGGGATGCCAAGGCGGCAGGCCTTAAGATCGGCGTATATTACTATTCCACAGACAGCACCATAGAAATGCTGAAGGAACATACCGCTGAACTGCTCAGTGTCCTTGCGGATAAGGAACTTGACCTTCCTGTCGCTTTTGACTGGGAGAGCTGGTCCCATTTCCAAAAATATAAAATGAGTATAATTGATATCAACAATCTCTTTTATGAGTTTGCGGGCATTATGGAAGCCAACGGCTATGGTACGATCCTTTACGCGAGTAAGTATTATCTTGAGATAATCTGGGAGCCCGCAGGTTACGACGTATGGCTTGCACACTATGTAAAAGAGACTTCATATGAAGGTGATTACACTATGTGGCAGACAGGTTCTATCGGCAGGATAGACGGCTGTTCTGAAGATGTGGATACGGATATTCTCTTCAGGAGCAGATATCCGGAAGTATTTGGAGGTCAATAGCAGATGGCTAAGCCCAAGCCGCTTCCCAAGGGAGTTCTGAACTCCAGACAGATGCTGAACAAGATCAAGAATGAATCTGATTCATTGGGTCTTGTGCTTATGTATGGTACAGAGACCTATATGATCGACGGCGCTGTTTCCATGCTCAAGAAGGTTTGCCTGGGTCCCGGCGCCGAAGACATGGACTTTTCGATGATAGATACCAGAACAGGCGAGAAGTTTGACATAGGGAAGCTGGAAGAGCTTATTTCAATGCCTCCGTGGATGTCTCCTAAAAGGCTAATTGTCGTAAAGCAGTCAGGACTGCCCGGAAGGGAACTTTCCGACAAGGAAACAAATATATTGAAGGATATTCCGTCTTCCGTAGTCGTTGTCTTCTTTGAGGATAATGTCGACAGCAGGAAGAAGGCTTTCAAGTCATTCCTCCAGTACGGCACGGTCGCTTCGATGGCCGGATTCGAGGAAAATGAGCTCATAGGGTGGATCTCCAACAGATTCGGCAAAGAAAACATAAGGATCGGCTTCGAAGCCGCTAATTCAATGGCTTCCAGGTGCTCTGGGAACATGATGGAGCTCGTAAACGAGATCAATAAGGTTACGCTCTATTGCCAGAGCAAGAAATATACGGAAGTTACTCCCGAAATAGTCGAGCTTTGCTGCCCGGCAGATCTTTCAGGCAAGATATTTGACATCATGGATGCCTGCGGAAGCGGGAATGCCAACATTGCTCTGGGAACACTTGATAAACTCCTTGCAAATAAAGAGCCTCTGGTAATGATAAGGGCATCTGTCATGAGCCATATCAAGGCTCTGATCATGGCAAAAGAGGCGGGAAATCCCAATGTCCTCATCGACAGGACCGGAATGAACGAGTTCAGGGCCAAAAAGCTCTGCATCCAGGCAAAGAATTTTGATATGAAGTCCCTTATTGCACTCTATCTGACCGCAAGTGACCTGGACAGCGATTTCAGGCACGGTCTCATTGATGAGCGTTATTCTCTGGAAATAGTCCTGGTAAAGGCTTCGGCAAAAACAGCCTCCTGACTTAGCGCGATTTCATGCGTTTTTTCCTTATTTTTCGATTTGACGTTACGGTACTAATGTCATAAAATCTTTTAGTATTATTTATAAGGACGGAGATCTTATGGCTAAGATTCAGATGAAAACCCCTCTTGTTGAGATGGACGGGGATGAGATGACAAGAATTATCTGGAAGCAGATAAAGGACATCATTATCGAGCCCAATGTTGATCTTAAGACCGAATATTTCGATCTTGGATTGAAGCACAGAGACGAGACCGGAGACCAGGTCACGATCGATGCGGCTAACAGGACAAACGAGCTCGGAGTTGCAGTTAAGTGCGCTACTATCACACCTAACGCACAGAGAATGACAGAGTACAACCTCCATACAATGTGGAAGAGCCCTAACGGTACGATCAGAGCTATCCTTGACGGTACCGTATTCAGAGCACCTATCCTCATTAAGGGCATCAAGCCTTTCGTATCCTGCTGGGAAAAGCCGATCACGATCGCAAGACATGCTTACGGCGACGTTTACAGAGATACAGAGTATCGTGTTGAAGGCCCTGCAAGAGCAAATCTCGTTATCACTTATCCCGACGGAAGAACCGAGAGCCAGACGATCTTTGAGTTCACAGGCGACGGTATCGTAGAGGGACTTTACAATACAGACAAGTCCATTGAGGCATTCGCAAGCTCCTGCTTCCAGTACGCTCTGGATACAAAGCAGGATCTCTGGTTCGCTACAAAGGACACTATCTCCAAGACTTATGACCACCGCTTCAAGGACATTTTTCAGGAAATGTACGACAGAGACTACAAGGAAAAGTTCGAAGCAGCAGGCATCACATATTTCTACACGCTTATCGATGACGCTGTTGCAAGAGTTATGCGTTCCAAGGGCGGATTCGTATGGGCTCTCAAGAACTATGACGGCGACGTTATGAGCGACATGCTTGCTTCTGCCTGCGGTTCACTTGCCATGATGACATCCGTTCTCGTTTCACCTAAGGGCGTTTACGAGTATGAGGCAGCTCACGGTACAGTTACAAGACACTACTACAGACACCTCAAGGGTGAGCAGACTTCCACAAACCCGATGGCTACGCTTTTCGCATGGTCCGGAGCATTGAGAAAGAGAGCCCAGCTCGACGGACTCAAGGATCTTGAGGATTTCGCTGACAGGATCGAGAAGGCATCCATCGAGACGATCGAGGAAGGCATTATCACAGGAGACCTCAACAATCTCCTTGAGAACGATAACAAGAAGACGGTTACTACAGAAGAATTCCTTAAGGCTGTAGCAGCAAAACTTTAATCTGGAATAATTACGGAGGACTGTAAAAATGAGTTATTACAAGACCTGGATGGACAAATCTGAGGATGCTTCCAACAGACAGGAATACGTAGAGTATATTAACCGCTATTATGCGCTCGAGAAGGTTGCTTACGAGAAGATCCTCGGAGCATATCCCGACAACGGTGAGTTCCTGAGCGGAAAAGCATCCGAGATGGCTAAGAAGCTTGAATTCCCTAAGGATGCTATGGATATTTTCGTAGGATTCATTGACGGTATCAAGTCCAGCCTTACAAACGGTGATGATATCGATCTCGAAGCTATCGATGAAGATTATGAGATCAAGCTCGTAATCGACTATGAGAAGCTTTATTACAACATGCGTGATGCAAAGGCTGACTGGCTTTACAACATTCCCGCATGGAAGAACATCTTAACTGATGAGAAGAGACAGGAGATCACACGCGAATACCGCGACAACAACATCGCTCATTCCGACAAGATCGGCCGTAACGATCCCTGTCCGTGCGGTTCCGGCAAGAAGTATAAGAACTGCTGCGGTAAGAAGGGCTGATTTCACTAGAAGGTCTTCAGGAGAATATTCTTGAAAAAGCTGATTAAGAATAAATGGTTCATAGCGCTTCTCGTTCTGCTTGTACTGGCAGCTTTTGCAGTGCTGAGCCTGCTTCCGGGAAGTCCTGTTAAAAAGCTCCTGAAACCTGTCCAGCTCGTTACAAGTCCGGCACAGTCACTTGTTAAGAATGCAGGTGATACCATTTCGGATTTCTGGTCGGCTATTACCGACGGTATTGCGATCAGAAAAGAGAATGAGGCTTTGAAGGAGCAGATCGCCGATCTGAGATATCACCTTACCCAGAATGAGGAAGCTGCGCTGAGATATGAAGAACTTAAGGAAGCTCTTCATATCAAGGACGTTTTCAGCAACTACGATATTTACGGTGCTTCGATCCTTTCCAGAGAATCTGACGAATGGTTCTCCACGATAAGGCTTAATGCCGGTACGATCGACGGTATCGCTCTTGAAGAGGGCAATTCCTATCCTGTTCTTGATGTACAGATGAACCTTGTCGGACGAGTAATCGAATCTTCCGAGAAGGAATCCAGAGTACTCCCGCTCCTTCACGAGGGATTCGCGGTTGCAGGGAAGGTAAATGAGGTCAACGGTGCGACTTTCATGGTCGTCGGCGACGCTGAATTGAAACGTCAGGGTCTTTGCCTCGTCAAGAATATCGAAAAGGATGTCGTTCTTGAGCCTAACATGATGATCGTTACATCAGGTGACGGCGGTCTTTTCCCTGAAGGTATTCCGATCGGCGTAATCGTTTCCGTCGACTATTCAAATCCTTTGGAAGTTACTGCAACGCTCAAGCCGTATTCACAGATCGGAAAGCTCGAAGATGTCTTCATCATGATCCCTTATGTTGAAGAAGAGACAGTTGAAACGCAGAACACTACGGGAAACTGATCTATGAGCATCGTTAATACCAACACCAGATCAAGGATCAGGAAGGTCGTTGTTTACGCGATCTACATTATCCTGCTCTCATCGATCCAGGTATCATTCCCGGATAAGCTGGGATTTGCCGGACAGACTGCCGATCTGATGTTTGTTTTCGTTATCCTTTCAGGTTACTTCAACGGGTTCTGGGACGGGGCCATTGTCGGTTTCGTCTGCGGCCTTGTAAGAGATGTATTCTCGCCGCCTGCGGTAGTAGGACTTGACGGTGAAGTCAGGGTCACTGCTTTTATCGGTGTTCTGACACTGTTTGCAGCAGGTATCGTCGGTTCTGCTTTCTTTACGAAGAGAATGCACAGGAACGTTCCGTTTTCGATCGTTGCGGTAGTATTTGTAACTGCCTGTTATAAGATTCTGGGCTTTCTTCTTATTTTCGGATGGAGCACCATGATCGATGTGCCGAGCAGTCTTTATTCTCCGTCGACTGCGTTTTTGTATTCGTTCCTCCCGCAGCTGCTCCTTAATGCTATTGCAGCAATACCTTTGATATTCCTATTGAGATTCCTCGGACCTGTTTCTTACAGGGGCAAGGCCGAAAAAGATAAGATCGTTGATAAACAGGGTGAAGGCACATGGCTAGGAATCTGACAGAAGACTATGGCGCTTTTGACCATAATGCCGAAAAGGGCAACAGGAACGACGCAGGGTCGCTTCTTAAGCGCGCTTTCGTTTTCCTGACAAACAGATATCTCGTGCTCGGTGCGGGATTCGTCATCTTCGGCATCGTTATCCTCATCATGACCGCAAAACTCCAGTTTTCGGGCTATCAGAACACCCTGTCAGAGAGTTCTTCCGGTGTTATCAGACAATATACGTCAGAAGCTCCCAGAGGCGACATCTATGACAGCAAGGGTGTCCTTCTTGCGTCAACGACTGAATACAACAGCGTCATGATCGCCAACGCGTATCTGGATGACGCCGCGCTCAATTCTCTCTGTCTTGAATTAAGTTATCTTTTCGATGAATACCACTGCATACATGTCGCAGATCTTGACCAGTACTTTGTTCTCGATCCGCAGGCAAGGTTCGTTAAGGACGAGAAGAAGATCAGGCTGTGGCAGACAGATACAAACCTGTTCGGTCTTAAGGATTATTCTTCGGGCGTTATCGTCACATTCTCGGATGATTACGTAAAAACCGATCCGAATGTCTTTTTCCTTTATCTGCGCCGTAAGTTCGACATCGACAACACCTATTCGATCGAAGAAGCTTACCGCATCATGAGGATCAGATATCAGATATTTACCGATAACTGGGCTTTCGTAAAGGGAACGCCCGTTAAGATCGCCACCGATGTTCCGGATGAGCTTATAAGGATATTCGAAGAGCAGAACTATCACTACATGGGAATAGTTGCAGGCAAGGAATATGCCAGAAACTATACTTCTGAGGCTATCTACGCGAGCCACGTTCTCGGATATGTAGGTAAGATATCCAGCGTTACATATCAGGATCTTGCACCGTTCGGTTACACGAGTGACGCCGTCGTAGGCAAGTCAGGCGTCGAATCCCAGATGGAGAGATATCTCCATGGAAGCAGCGGTATTACGCCGTACAGCATCTGGACCATGAACGGGGAAGAGGGACTCTTTGTTCCTCACAGTTACGGAGTTGAGCCCGAAGAGGGCGCGACGGTATATCTCACGATCGATTCGAGAATCCAGGAGATCGGTACGCAGGCTCTTAAGGAATACATCATAGAAGCGAGACAGAAAAACCAGTCCGAGTTTAAGGCGGCATCTGCCGGTGCTTTCGTTATGATGAACGTCAATACCGGCGCCGTAATTGCGATGGCTTCATATCCTAACTACGATCCTAATGACTTTGTCCTTCAGAACTATGGTGATGAACAGGCGATTGTACAGGTAAAGTATTATCTCGGTATCGATGAGTACGAAGAAGTAACTGCTGTCGACCTTCCTTTGTGGAACCGCGCGATCATGTCCATGTACGCTCCGGGTTCGACATTTAAGCCCTGTACTGCTCTGGCGGCTCTCGAAAACGGTAAGATTACGCCGACGAGCGACTGGCTCAGATGTGACGGACCGTATGACGTTGACGGCTGGGTCTTCAGATGTCTGGAACGCCCTGAGGACGGTCACGGCGAGATGAATCTCGATGACGCAATGGCCCAGTCATGCAACATCTATTTCATGAAGCTCGGCATCATGACAGGTATCGATAATATCTCCGCTATGGCTAAGAGATTCGGACTCGGCGTTAAGTCAGGAATCGACCTTCCGGGTGAGATCTCGGGCGTCATGTCGAGCCGTGAGTATAAGAGACTTACAAGACAGTCAGTATACGACAAGACATGGTTCCCGACGAACACAGCACAGGCCTCCATCGGCCAGTTCGATAACTGCTTTACGATCCTCCAGCTCTGCAGATATACATGCGGAATTGCCACGAATAAACTTTGCACGCCTTATGTAGTCGACAAGGTCGTTGCAAGCGACGGTTCAATCCTCTATCAGGGACAGAGAGAATCTGAAGATATCGGTATCTCCGAGGAGAGCATCGAGGCAGTAAGAGATGCAATGTATTGCGTTAAAACGGGTACATCCAGATTTAATTCCAGCGCTCACGCCCAGTTTAATAATTATCCTGTTGAAATGGTATGTAAAACGGGTACGGCTGAGACGGGATTCGAGGATTCACGTAAAGAGTTCTCAAACGGACTGTTCATCTGCTACGCCCCTAAGGATAATCCGGAAGTTGCTCTCGCTCTCGTGGTTGAGAAAGGTGAGTGGGGTTCTTCAACGGTCGAGATCGCAAAGAAGATCATGGCTGCGTACTTCAACAAGCAGTTTGACTCTACCGTCACTTTGTACGAACCGAATCCTATCTTTGGTGACTATTTACGCAATGTCAACGCTACGGCAGCCTGATAGTCCGACAGCCTATTGTTACATTGTTGAATTTTTATAAAGATTAGTTGCCCGAAAGAGCATTTTACTGTACAATCTGTGTATTCGCTTTAATGGGAGATTTCGGATGAAGATAGTTTTGATGGCAGACAACAGGAAGACTGAACTCTTGGTCAATTTCTGCATTGCGTACAAGCCTTTGCTAGAGAAACATCAGCTTATCTCTGTTTATAACACAGCCAAGCTTCTTAAATCAGCAGCCGATCTGGACGTTTCCGGTCTGTCGGTTGATTATTCCAGCGGTTTTGAGCAGCTTGCATCCAGAGCCGAATACAATGGCATCGACTGCGTCATTTATTTGAGAGACGGTCGACAGGTCGGCGAATCCAACCCGTTTGAGCTTTTGGACGTCTGCGATCAGAATACGATCCCGTATGCCACGAATATCGCCTCTGCGGAGATCCTTGTCACTGCTATCGACAGCGGTGCTCTTGATTATCGCGAATGGAACGCGGGCTGATTACCCTTCCCATAGGGCCTTTACAATCCAATATGTATATCCTGACCGGTCCTGCCGGTCTGTTTGTCATTGATCCTTCCGTTTCTCCGGAGAGGGCAGAGGAATTATGCGGCCTTACAGGTCTTTCCAAGGGTGAGTGCGGAGTAAAGGGAATCCTTTTAACACACGGCCATCACGACCATATCAAGTACATTGATGAGTGGCAGGATGCCTATCCGACGGCGAAAACCTTTTTCAGCAGCAACGATAAGGACCTTTTGGGTAACGGTTACATGAACTGCTCTTACATGGAAGGCACGCAGGTCATTTATAACTTCAAGTTCACCAATGTAGCCAGCCTTAACGGCGCAAGTATATTCAAGGCTGATGGTCTCGATATCAAGGTGTATGAGACTCCCGGTCATACGATGGGAAGTGTCTGTTATCTTGTCTGCCAGGATGGTGATGAGATGTTCTTTACGGGAGATACGGTTTTCGCAGGCTCAGTCGGAAGGACTGACATGCCGGGCGGTTCAGGCAGGGACTTAAGGGATTCTGTGAGAAGGATAAGCAAATTGAATCCTGAACTTAAGATCTATCCTGGGCACGGACCTGATTCGACCATAGGTGACGAGATAAAATCTAATCCTTTCTTCGATTAAGCGGATAATGCCCGCCGTTGTCCTTACGTAAGTATTGACTTTTATTCTGTTTAATATGTAAAATGATGTCCTGCATTGAAGGTGCGTAAGTAGTCTTACTGCTGACCGGAACAGAGAGTCGTGTCTTGGGTTGAGAGCACGATACGAAGGGTAGAAGGACGAATTTCAACACTGGAGCTTCTGACGGAAACGGTTTCATACTGACTAAGCAGATGCGTTGCGCGGCATTACGGCGCGAAAATAAGAGCGGAAAGTTATAGTGGCTTTTCGAACATGGGTGGTACCGCGAAGGTGCTTTGATATAGCGAATTCGTCCCGTGGCAATGACAGATTGCCGCGGGCTTTTTTATTGCCTGAGGCTTATAAGGACAAGGAGGAAAACATGGCTGAACTTAGTGAATTAAGCGCAAAGTTATCGGAGATCAAAGCCAAGATCGAATCAGATCTTTCCGAGATCAAGAGCTCTAAGGCTGTTTTCGAGTACAGAAAGAGCGTCATGGACTCAAAGGAAGGTAAGATCGGCTCTCTCATGAAGGAGATGGGTAAGATCCCGAAGGAACTCAAGGCCGATTACGGCAAGATGGTCAACGAGATCAAGAACTGGGCGACCGAGAAGTTTGATGCCCTTGACGCAGATCTCAAGGCAAAAGAGCAGAAGGCCCGTTATGAGGCTGAATCTATCGACGTAACGCTTCCTTCAAAGAAGCTTAAGAAGGGATATCTCCATCCCAATACACAGGTAAGAAACCAGATCGTAGATATCTTCGGTTCTATGGGATTCGAAGTTTACGAAGGAAATGAGATCGAGACTGATCACTATAACTTCACGGCTCTTAACATCCCGAAGGATCACCCTTCACGCGATATGCAGGACACATTCTACTTAAGCCCTGAGTTCCTTTTGAGAACACAGACTTCAGCAGGCCAGGTCCACGTCATGGAGTCCCAGAAACCTCCGATCAAGATCATCTCACCCGGCAAGGTTTTCCGTTCCGATGACGATGCTACACACTCACCGATGTTCTCCCAGATGGAAGGACTCGTAGTCGACGAGGGCATCACGCTCTGCGACCTTCAGGGAATGCTCGACGTATTCGTAAAGAAGATCTTCGGCGAAGAGACAAGAACAAGATTAAGACCTTCATACTTCCCGTTCACGGAGCCTTCCGTTGAGGTCGACGTTTCCTGCTTCCAGTGCGGCGGCAAGGGCTGCAAGCTCTGCAAGGGAACAGGCTGGATCGAAGTCCTGGGTGCAGGCGTAGTTAACAAGAAAGTCCTTGAAGGCTGCGGAATTGACAGCGACAAATACAGCGGTCTGGCTTTCGGTATCGGTATCGATCGTATTGCCATGCTCAAGTACGGCATCAACAACATCAAACTCCTGTTTGAGTCTGATCTCCGCGTACTTGAACAGATCGATGACTAAGCGAAAAGGAGGCAAGGAAAATGTTAGTACCATTAAGTTGGCTTAAAGATTATGTAGATATCGACGTCACACCTGATGTGCTTGAAGAAAAGCTCTTCAGCTGCGGCTTCGAAGTAGAAGAAAAATATGAAGTTGGCAAGGACATTTCAAAGGTCGTTGTAGGCGAAGTCAAGACATGCGAAGTCATTGAAGGCACACACCTTCATCTTTGCACGGTCGACGCAGGCGAGAACGGCATCCTTCAGATCTGCTGCGGCGCAGATAACGTCGAGGCAGGCGGCAAGTATCCTTTGGCTTTGATCGGCGCACAGGTCTATGCAACTGCAAAAGACCATAAGACCGTTGAAGGTCTGATGACGATCGGACAGGGCAAGCTCAGAGGATACGATTCATTCGGTATGCTCTGCTCAGGTGTTGAGATCGGCGTTACAGAGGACATGTTCCCGGGTGCCGGATATAACGGACTTCTGGTTCTTCCCGCTGATTCCGTTCCGGGCGCTGATGTTAAGCCCATCCTTGGCCTGGACGATTATATTTTCGATGTTTCCATCACGGCAAACAGACCTGACTGCCAGTCCATCTTCGGTATCGCAAGAGAAGTTGCGGCAGTTCTCGGCAAGCCAGTTAAGGAACCTGCTCTGGATTACACAGAGAGCGATGTTGCCATAGATTTCAACATCAGGGTTTCGGCTCCTGACCTCTGCCCGAGATACATCGGACACTATGTTTCTGACGTTACTATCGGTGAGTCACCTCTCTGGATGAAGAGACGTCTTGCATTGGTAGGATGCTCTGCGATCTCCAATGTCGTTGACATCACAAACTACGTTCTTTACGAACTCGGCCAGCCGATGCATGCATTCGATTTCTCATACCTTGAAGGCGGTGAGATCCATGTGCGCCGCGCTGAAAACGGCGAGAAGATTGTAACTCTGGACGAGAAGGAGTTCGCTCTTACATCCGATAACCTCGTTATCTGCGACGGCAAAAAGCCTGTTGCATTAGCAGGCATCATGGGCGGTCTCAATTCAGAGATTTTGGATACAACAACTGCTGTCATGTTCGAAGCTGCTAAGTTCGCTCACGACAATATCCGTAAGAGCTCCAAGGCTCTTGGCCAGGTTTCCGATTCTTCGATGAGATTCTCCAAGGGCGTTGACGAGTATACGACAGTAATGGCAATGAAGCGTGCGCTCCACCTCATGGAAGAGCTGGGTTGCGGCAAGGTTTCCAAGACATCTTTCGACGTAAACACAGGCAACTCCATTGAGCCCAGAAAGCTTACAGTAAGCGTTAAGCGCGTTAACGGCGTTCTCGGTATCACAGTACCTGACGAAGACATCGTACGCATCCTTGCTGGTCTTAACTTCGCACCTGAACTTAACGGCGACGAACTTACGATCTACATTCCCGGATACCGCGTAGACATGGAATCCTATCAGGATGTTGCTGAAGAAGTCATCCGCATGTATGGATACGACCACATCACGCCTACGTTCATTCCTACGGCTAAGGTCACATCCGGCGGATATAACTTAAAGCAGCGTTCAGAGCTCAAGGTAAAGAGAGCTCTCTGCGCAGCAGGCGCTTCCGAAGGCGTTCATTATTCATTCTTCTCTCCCTCAGATTTCGATCTTCTGAGACTTCCTGAAGATGCACCCGAGCGCTTTGCCATCAAGCTCATCAACCCGATCAACATCGATCTTTCCCTGATGCGCACGACTCTTGCGCCCCAGATGATCAAGGCTATGGCAAGAAACCAGAAGAATGCGATCCTCTCAGGCCGCATCTACGAGATGGGCAACAAGTTCCTTCCCAAGAGCCTGCCCCTCACAGAATATCCTGACGAGCGTGAGACCATCTGCATCGGCGTCTTCGGCGAAGATGAGGATTTCTACTCGATCAAGGGACTTGTCGATGTTATCGCTGACGCTCTTGATATTAAGTTCGACTACGAAAAGGATGTTAAGACATTCCTTCACCCCGGCAGAACTGCTAAGGTCATCTGCAACGGTGAAGAGATCGGATATGTCGGCCAGGTCCTCTATGAGATCTGCGACGAACTGGATATGCGTGTTCCTGCTTATGTTGCTGAGATCGACCTCAGGACACTCAGCAAGTACTATGGCAAGGACAGAAAGTTCATACCTCTTCCGAAGTTCCTTGAGGAGAAGCGTGATTTCTGCTTCGTAATGGATAAGAGCATTACATGTGCGGAAGTCGAAAAGGAGATCGAGGCTTCATGTGAGTACATCACTAAGATCGAACTCTTCGATATCTACGAAGGCATCCAGCTCGGACTTGACAAGAAGAGCCTTGCATTCAGCGTCGTATTCACGCCTAAGGATGAGGAGTTCACGCCTGAGGTCATCGAAGGTTTCGTAAACACGATCTTAAAGAACCTCGAAGAGAAGTACAACATCACTTTAAGAGCGTGATGCCGCTGCCCGGAAAGCTTCGTTTTGTTTAAATAGGTAATATAGCATCCGGTAAGAGGCGAAAATGCTTCAAACCCAATAAAATAAAGGCTTTCAGCCGTTAAGACCGTCCGTTTTCACGGGCGGTCTTTTTTGTCGGTTTTGTCGGATTTTGTCGAGTTTTGTATGGAATATCAAACGCTTCCCGAATGTATGATTTTAGAAAAAAGGAGGCACGTTATGTCGACACTGGAATCTGCCATCTGCATGTCACTGATACTTATCATGCTTGCCTTCATGATAACCGGGCCCGAAGCGGTAGCACTTGATTCATTTGATTGCGCCAAGGCCGGAGGCAAAGAACTCTCTTATATGGAAAGGGACAAAGAGATCCTCTATGAGAAAAAGATCAGAGGCTCTGTCTGTTATGGCACTTCTCCTGAAAGGCTCTGCACGTTCCTTTCGGGAGTCTCTGATAACTTCAGGATCACATATGGTGTTGTTTTCGATCTGTCAAAGGAGGCGTCAGATGAAGAGGGATAACAAGAGAAGAAGGACAAAGAGGGGGACATCCTCTGTTTTCCTGGCAGTGATCATGTCGGCGATAATACTTGTCGAATGCACATTTGTAGCCTATGTATGGAATCTCGATTACGCATTGAGTGTCAATACTGCGCTCAAATCCCAGATCGACACTATCCTGTCGGATTACAACAGGCTGCTTTTCGATGTTTATGGAATATATGCCTTTTCTCTGGATGATGTAGACGACAGCTGTTTTAACAAGGCTCTTGAGATTAACGGGCTTGCGCCTGAATCAGAGCTTATCGTATCAGGCGCTGCCGAATTCACGACTGACGACCTGAAGCAGGCGATATCGTCTTACTATGCATACAGGGGATACGGCATTGCATTTAAGAACGTAGTCGAAGGATACTCCGAGATGATCCTTGAGATAGATAACCGCGGGATTTTCGAAAAGGTCGGAGAGTATATGCACAGCCCCGCGGCAGAATACGTATCCAAGATAATACAGGGGAGCGATTCCGCGGAAGAGTGGGTTAAAAAGGCCGGAGACACGCTGAAGATAGAAGAGCTTGTAGAACAGATAGCGGATATCGATTCGATAAGACAGGATTACAGGAACGCAACAAGGGACTTTGAACTCGATCTGGACTTCGATGTTGCAGAGTGGGATAGCTTTTTAGGAGGAATCGGCTCTCTTGAGGAAGCCATAGATTCCGTGACAGATTCTTCTCCTGAAGTCATGAAGAAGTTCTTCGTATCTCATTACTGCGCTTATAATTTCGACTGCTGTTTCAGACCTGACGGTGACGGGACCATTAACGGTACGTCTTTTGACAGCATCCACAGTACCCATGAGGCTGACTGTGAGTACATCATCACCGGAAAAGACAGATACCAGTCGATCATATTGATCTCCTACAGGATCAAATACATCCTGATCGCCGCCAACATGCTGAAAGATTATGCAGACGAGAGATTCAGGAATACCATGGAGGTCTTGGGAGAAATTATCTCCATGATCATATCCGCAGTAAGCGAGGGAACCGTTAACATAGACCCGAAGATAATTGCGTTCGGACTGACTTTCTATTGCGCTGCAGTCCAGGCGGTCAAGGATTACTGGTATCTGATCCATGGCGACAGGGCAGTGATATTCGAATACGAAGGCACGAAGATTGTCACGTACAGTTACAGGGATTTCCTTTATCTGTTTGCCTTCTGCACGAAAGAAGAAGATCTTCTGGAAAGAAGCAGGGAAATACTTACCAGGGATTTCGGGGACCTTTATACCGGAATAACCCTTGAAGCAGATTTCAGGGGGAGTACATATTCGCTTGAAAAATCCTATCAGCTGTATGAATAAGGGGGAAGAACATGAAACGCACTATGAATAGAAGGGGGCAGATAGCGATAGAAGCAGCTATTGCCTTCACGATAACACTTGTCCTTTTGGCGTCGATCGTCAGCGCAATGGATCTTTACCGCACGGATATCCTCATGAGGCGGTCCTGTGAGCAGACCTGTGAGAAGATGTCACTGCTATATCCTGTCTCCGTACCTGCATCAGACCTTCTTTCCGCCGCGGTCAATGCCTTTCCCGATTCGGCAGGAGGAGGTTCCAAGGGTGCAGAAGTCGTATCCAAGGTTTTTTCCACAGCGACCGGATTTGACAGTGCGACTGGCCATACGATCGGCGAACTGATAATGCAGGGCGTCTTTTCCCATACCATGGAGGAACAGATAAGGGAGGCATATATCGAAAGGAACGGCGGGTCTGACTTTTTCGTGCCTGACGAGATAGATGTCTTTTTCGAGATAAATGACGAACACCACATAATCGAAGTTACAACGGAATACTCTGTCGTGACGCTTGCAGGCAGAAAGACCAGGAGCATTTACTCCGTGATACCTCTTTACGGTGACCCGGTGCTCATGCTCAACGGAGAGAGCAGCGATTCATCGGAGGAGGATAAGAAGGAGAGCATCTGGTCATTAAGCAATTTCGAAAGGGGCGACGCGTTCAGGGCGCTATACGGAGCGAACCTTCCGAAGACGTTTCCTGTCATTGACGCTTATAATGACGGTGAGATCACAGCGATAAGGAGCATGGACTTAACTTCACCTTACTATCAGGATACTGCCCATATCGAAAAGAAGATCAGGGAAGACGTGACGGCTCTGAGCAACTTTGAAGCGCAGTCTTCAAACATCAACGGAACTGTTTACACGGTAGACCGCGTTGATTCCAGGTATCTCAATATCGTTATCCCGGAGAATTCCGGCCAGATCGGTAAGGAGACCATAGAAGAAATGAAGGGATATGCCCTGATCCATGGTGTTATACTTGTGATTACGGAATGTGATACCTCGGAAAGGTATTCGGGCGGGTAGATTTTCGGAAAAATCCTCTTTATTGTATTAAATAAATTAATTTGTTATTATGTATGAGTATGTTTGGAGGTAAGACAAATTGAGACATAATAACAGTGTAAGGCGTCCGAGTCTGGCTAACTCTAAGATTAACACGGATAAGTCGGCAGCGCTGTCGATTGGCGATTCATTAAGAAAAGCCAAAACGAATCTTGTTTTCTCAAGACTTCTCCTTGGCATCCTTGCTGTGCTTGCCATTACCGTAATCTTCATCGCAGTCTATATGGGATATGCGACACCGATCTGGAATTACCTGACCGATGTCGTTTCTTGATTTGAAGTTAAGGTGACAAGATGGACAGCATTCAGGACGGGCATTTTACAGATAGTGAACTTGAAGAGTTAACTGATCTTTATAATGCAATGCTGACAATGAAGGACAGCAGCGAGATGCATATGTTCTTTTTGGATCTCTGCTCTATCAATGAACTTCATTCATTCCTTCACCGTTGGCAGATCGTAAGAAGGATCGAACAGGGAAAGAGTTACGAAGAGATAATCAGAGAGCTCTCACCGGCTGACGCTGCGACTAACAGCAATACCGGAACGGGAAAGAAATCAAACGGCAGGGCTCGTGGCAAAGCCAGATCTTCCACAAAGGTCAGTTCCACGACGATTTCGAGAGTCAAGAACTGCTATGTTAATCCGGATGGCGGATACAGAACGGCATTGAACAGGCTCAAGGAAGCTTCAGAAAAAAATAAAGAAGAGGAATAAAAACAAAAATGGGATTATTTGAAAGCATTTTCGGTACACACAGTGATCACGAATTGAAGAGGATCAGACCTATCGTAGATAAGGTACTGTCCTATGATACAGAGTATGGAAAACTTTCCGATAAGGAATTGCAGGCCAAGACCGAAGAGTTCAAGAAGAGATATCAGGATGGCGAATCATTGGATTCGCTGCTCCCTGAGGCGTTTGCAACCATCAGGGAAGCTTCATTCCGTGTCCTCAACATGAAGCATTATCCGGTTCAGATCATCGGTGGTATCATCCTTCACCAGGGCCGTATCGCCGAGATGAAAACGGGTGAAGGTAAAACACTCGTTGCTACATTGCCTGTATATCTCAATGCTCTTACAGGTAAAGGCGTTCACGTAGTAACGGTCAACGATTACCTTGCTAAGCGTGACTCCGAGTGGATGGGCAAGGTTTACAAGTTCTTAGGATTGAGCGTCGGTCTTATTATCCACGACATTCCTTTGAAGGACCGTAAGTTCATGTATGCATGCGACATCGTATACGGAACCAATAACGAGTTCGGATTCGATTATCTCCGTGACAACATGGTCGTAAGCAAGGAGCAGATCGCCCAGAGAGAACTCAATTACGCTATCGTCGACGAGGTCGACTCGATCCTTATCGATGAGGCTAGAACACCGCTCATCATTTCAGGAAGAGGTACAGAATCTTCTGATCTTTACAAGAGAGCAGATACATTCGTCAAGGGACTCAAGCAGTATGTTGTTGTTGAGACTGACGATAAGGTAGACATGGATGAGCTCGTTGGAGATGCCGATTACGTTACCGATGAGAAAGCAAAGACATCAGTCCTTACTGCAAACGGTATCGCAAAGGCCGAGAAATTCTTCAATATCGAGAACCTCTCAGATCCTGATAACTTCGATCTCCAGCACTATATCAACAATGCTTTGAAGGCTAACGGTAACTTCAAGAGAGACCAGCAGTACATCGTCCAGGACGGACAGGTCGTTATCGTAGATGACTTCACGGGAAGACTTATGCCGGGCAGACGTTACAGCGACGGTGTCCACCAGGCTATCGAAGCAAAAGAGAACGTAAAGGTCGCAAACGAGAACAAGACTCTTGCAACCATTACATTCCAGAACTTCTTCCGTATGTATACGAAGCTTGCCGGAATGACAGGTACTGCTTATACGGAAGAAGGAGAATTCAGACAGATCTATAACCTCGACGTTATCCAGATCCCTACGAATAATCCCATCAAGAGAGTCGATGAGTACGATGCAGTATTCAAGACCGAGAACGGTAAGTATGCAGCGATCCTCAAGACGGTTAAGGAAGCTAATGGCAGAGGCCAGCCGGTTCTTGTCGGTACTGTAAACGTTGACCGTTCAGAGCTCCTTTCAAGGATATTCTCAAAGTACGGAATCAAGCACAATGTCCTCAATGCTAAGAACCATTTGAAGGAAGCTGAGATCATCGCTCAGGCTGGACGTAAGGGTTCCGTTACGATCGCCACCAACATGGCAGGACGTGGTACCGATATCATCCTGGGCGGTAACGCAGAATTCTATGCTGTTCAGGAGATGAGAAAACTCGGATATCCTGAAGATCTTATTACTGAGTCCACGGGCTATGGTCCTACAGAAGATGAACTGATCCTTGAAGCAAGAGACAGGTTCAAGACTCTTAAGGAAAAGTTCGAAGAAGAGCTCAAGCCTGAGGCTGAAGAAGTCAAGTCGCTCGGCGGTCTTTATATCGTAGGTACTGAGCGTCACGAATCAAGACGTATCGATAATCAGCTCAAGGGACGTGCAGGACGTCAGGGTGACCCCGGAAGATCCAAGTTCTTCCTCTCATTGGAAGATGATCTCTTAAGAATCTTCGGCGGAGACAGAGTTACTGCTATCTACGAAAGTCTCGGAATCGAAGACGATATGGAACTTCAGGTAAAGACACTTACCAAAGTTATCGACAGTTCCCAGAAGAAACTCGAGGCAATGCACTTCTCGGCACGTAAGAGCGTCCTTGAATACGATGACGTCAATAATGTTCAGAGAACCATCACATATGAGCAGAGAAGACAGGTCATCTTCGGTGAGGATGTTCACGGTCTCTATCTGCAGATGATCGACCGCGTTGCTTCCCGTGTATGCAACCAGTTCGCTCTTGATGGTGTCATCACTTCCACTGAGAGATATTCTCTGGGCAAGATGCTTGAGGATATCTTCGGACCTCTTCCTACTGTCCTTAAAGTTCAGGATGTCGATCAGGATATCCCTGAATGTGATGAGCTAGCTTCCCAGATCGCTGAAGAGGCTAAGGCTAAGCTTGAGAAGAACGAAAGTGAAGTCGAATCCGAGCAGTTCCATGAGATGGAGCGTCAGATCATGCTCAGGACTGTTGACCTCAAGTGGATGGATCACATCGATGCTTTAGACCAGCTTTCCAATTCCATCAGGATGAGAAGTATCGGTCAGCATGACCCTGTTGTTGAATATAAGCTTGAAGGTTCTGCAATGTTCGAAGAAATGAACGAGAACATCCAGAATGATGCTGTTAAATTCATCATGAGAGTCAGCTTCACACCCGAGACTAAGATCGAGGCTAAGCCCCAGATAAGGGAGATGTCTGAGAACCATCCCAATACCGCAAAGGTTACAGCTGCAGCAGCTGCAAAGCCTATCGAAGGATCCAAGGGTGATACGGCACCCCGTGCTCCGATCAGACGTGATCCCAAGAAGGTCGGACCTAACGATCCCTGTCCGTGCAATTCAGGAAAGAAGTATAAGAATTGCTGCGGAAAGCGCAACTAAGCATAAATAACGTAACTATATTATTGAAACTGCCTCATACGGGGCAGTTTTAATTTTGCATATGCATATATGTCCTTTGTTCTCAAAGATATTTTCTATTTGATATAATAAAATTATCTTTTTGAAAAGGGGGACAGATTAATGAGGTTTAAGAAGTTAATGGCGGCTGTTTTGACGTCAGGAATGATCCTTTCTTTCGTGCCGGCAACAGCTATGGCTGATTCAACCGGCTGGAGATCGGATGAATGGGGATGGAAATATTACACTTCAGACAGTGAATTTTACATCGACACCTGGAAGGAAATAGACGGCAACTGGTACTATTTCTATGAAGACGGTTACGTTCTTGTTGATACCTTTGCCTGGATTGACGGTGATATGTATCATTTCGATGCAAAAGGGCATATGGACAAGAATAAGTGGATCCCTTGCCGGTATTTCATAACAGGTTACAATGACGAAGGTCACCCGATCTACGATAAATCACGTTCGCAGTGGCGTTATGTCGGAGCCAACGGAAAGGTATATTCCGGATGGAAAAAGATTAATGGCAGCTGGTACTTTTTCGGAGATGAAAAGACCGGTTCCGTTTATAACGATTACGGCATCATGGCTACCGGACAGCCGTATTTCGTAGATAACGGCAAGCAAGAACGTTTTGAGTACTATTTTGCTGACAATGGCAAGATGGTCACTAATAGTTGGGTTCAGAATCAGTATGGCAGTTGGGGTTTTTACGGTTCCGACGGCCGTGCATATAAAGGCTGGCATAAGATCAGCAATAAATGGTATTTCTTTGATTATTCTTATGCGATGAAGACAGGTATCCTTTTCGATTGGGAGAATGATGGATCCGTATGGTTCCTTGATCCGTCAGGTGCATTGAACACAACACCGGGCTGGCATAAGGATCCTTCTACAGGTTTTTATTGCTATCTTAAATCCGGCGGTAAGGGATATCAGTCAGAGTGGCTTAAAGTCGGTAAAAAATGGTATTATTTCGACCGTTTCGGACAGATGGTATCCGGCTGCAAGAATGTTCTCATCAATGATAAGCTCTACGACTTTGATTCTAACGGCGTATGTTCTAATCCGGATTCCGGAAGGACGGTAAAAGGCTGGCAGCAGATATCGGTCTTATACATGGATGGTCCCGTAACCGGTTGGGCATATGCAGATAGTAAGGGTGAAGTCTACCACGACAAATGGCTTACACAGGGAAGCTCCACCTACTATTTCGATGAAGAGGGGCATATGGTCTCTGATTATGATGGTTTCCCTCTTGAAGGTAAGCTCTATAAGGCCGATGCTTCCGGAAGAGTTACTCAATATGGCAAGGATAAGCCCGGCTGGGTAGAATTAGATTATGGATGGGCCTATATAGGTTCCGACGGAAAATACTATACAGGCTGGAAGAAGATCAACGGAAACTGGTACTATTTTGATGAATGGAGCGGTATTACGTTTCCAAACAGTTTCTGGTCAATGTATGATGATCCGAACATACAGTACTTTTTTGACGAGGATTGCAAGATGGTAACCGGCTGGTTCCAGTACTCGGATGAATGGTTCTATGCAAAACCTGACGGCCGCGTTGCAGAGGGTGAGTGGCTGAAGTACAGGGGTTCCTGGTATTATTTCACAGATAGATTTGCTTCTATGTCAACTGCTTATAACTATGTAATCAACGGCAGAGGATATAATTTTGATGAGAACGGCAAGTGTTTGAATCCTGATGATCCTTGTGTTGCAATTGTCGATGATACCGTTTATGAATGATCTGAACGCTGACTTGACATGATGATTATTTGAATTAAGGCTGCTTCATATGAGGCAGCCTTAGTTCTTTTATCTGTGATAGAATAATGTCTGTGTTCGAAAACGGGAATATACAACGATTAGAAGGAAATGCTTATGATCACCGATACAGCTGAATTTGTTAAACGCGTTGACGGCGCTGCGGAATACATCAGAAACGCTCTTTCAGGGCGCGAGATCCCTTCTGTATGCATTGTGCTTGGTTCCGGTCTTGGACCGCTTTCCAAGATGGCTGAAGACTCTTGGGAGATCAGCTATAAGGACATCCCGGGTTTCCCGGTTTCAACGGCACCCGGACATAAAGGTTCGCTGATCGCCGGAATGCTTTCAGGCAAGTCCGTTTTCATGATGAACGGAAGATTCCATTACTATGAAGGTTATCCGATGGAGACCGTTACTTTCTATGTAAGAGTAATGGGAAGACTTGGCGTTAAAGTGCTTTTCCTTACCAATGCTTCAGGCGGTATTGACCTCGACATGAAAGTTCCGGAGCTGGTTGCGATTACTGATCACATTTCTTTTAATGCAGAGCCGGTATTAAGAGGCCCCAATATCCCTGAATTCGGTACCAGATTTCCTGACCAGTGCCATGTCTACGATCCTGAGCTTACAGACACCCTGACAGCTTGCGCAAAAGACCTGAATATCCATATGCGTTCAGGTGTATATGCATACTCCAAAGGACCTCAGTATGAGACTCCTGCAGAGATAAGGGCATGGCGCATTCTGGGCGCTTCCTGCGTCGGAATGTCGACTGTACCTGAAGCGATCGCGGCATCTCACATGGGTATCAGGGTTGCCGCAATGTCATGCATAACGAACATGGCAGCAGGCATCTCGGGAAATCCTTTATCTGAACAGGAAGTCCTGGATAACGCCGCTCTGGCATCCGACAACAGCTGTGCTGTAGTAAAAGAGTTTATTAAACGCATAAAAATATAAAGAGGGGTTTTTCGATGGGCAAATTTAATTACGAAGTAAGAGATATCGCTCTTGCACCTTCCGGAATAGAAAAGATCGAGTGGGCATACCGCAACATGCCTGTTCTGCGCGCGATTGAGAGCGAACTTATAGAGAAGCAGCCGTTCAAAGGCATGAAGATATCAGTATCTGTCCATGTCGAGGCAAAGACGGCATGTCTTGCACGTGCTCTTGCCAGAGGAGGAGCCGAAGTTGCCCTTACAGGATGCAATCCGTTATCCACTCAGGATGATGTTGCCGCAGCTCTTGCTTCGATGGACATAATGAACATCTATGCTGTTCACGGTGACGGTGAGGAAGAATACTGGGGAAGGCTTAAGAAAGCTCTTGAGTTCAAGCCTGATATCGTAATTGATGACGGCGGAGATTTCGCGCTCCTTCTGCATTCTGAGCTTAAGGACATGGCTCCTGATATCAAGGGCGGCTGCGAAGAGACCACTACGGGTGTCCACAGACTCGAGATCTTAAAGAATGAGAATAAGCTCCTTTATCCCGTTGTTGCCGTAAATGACGCAAGATGCAAGCATCTTTTCGATAACAGGTTCGGAACAGGACAATCTGTCTGGACAGCCATAATGGCTACGACAAACCTCGTTGTGGCAGGAAAGACCGTTGTAGTTGCCGGATACGGTATGTGCGGCAGAGGCGTAGCAATGAGGGCTAAGGGGCTGGGAGCCAAGGTCATAGTTACTGAGATCGATCCCGTTAAGGCATGTGAAGCTATTATGGAAGGCTATCAGGTCATGACCATGGACGAAGCTGCTCCTCTGGGCGATTTCTTCGTTACGGTCACAGGCTGCAAGGACGTCATCGTTGCAAGACATTTCGAGGCAATGAAGGACGGCGCAGTATGTTGCAACGCTGGACATTTCGACTGCGAGGTAAGCGTTGCCGAGCTTAAGGAGATGTGCGTTGAACAGACCGAGCTCCGTCACAACATAATCGGTTATAAGCTCAGCAGCGGAAAGACCGTCTGCGTTATCGCGGAAGGGCGTCTGGTTAACCTTGCTTCTGGTGACGGACACCCCGTAGAGATCATGGACATGAGCTTTGCTCTGCAGGCTCAGTCAGCTATGTATATCGCAAACAATCCGGACAGACTGCCTGTCGATGTATATCAGACTCCCGAAGTCATCGACAACCGCGTTGCAGAGATACTGCTCGCAACGAAGGGGATCAGGATCGATGAACTGACGGAAGAGCAGAAGAAGTACATCAGTTCCTGGGATCTTTGATCTATAAAAGACAGATAATGATTTTTGAAAAGCATTGCCAAACTTCGACATATCCTCCGATGTTTGGGATGCTTTTCTTTATTGATGTTTCCCTTTGTCCTTAACTTGTTAATTTATATATTAAAAATTATAATGTATGCGGAAAATTACGAATGGAGACATTGACAATGGCTTTAAGAAATCTGGTACTTGAAGGTGATCCGCTTCTCAGAAAGACGAGCAGACCCGTAGATGAGATAACACCCAGGATAATCAAGCTCCTGGATGATATGGCTGACACCATGTATTTTGAGGGAAGGGGCATCGGTATTGCTGCTCCCCAGGTCGGCGTATTAAGAAGAGTCTTTGTCGTCGATGTCGGTGATGAACACGGCAAGCTTGAATTTATTAATCCTGAGATTATCGAGTCATCCGGTTCACAGGTTGACGGTGAAGGCTGTCTTTCTGTTCCCGGCAAGACGTGCGAAGTTGAAAGACCTGAACATATTAAGGTCAAGGCTTTGAACAGGGACGGAGAGGAGTTCATTCTTGAGGCTGACGGTCTTCTTGCAAGATGCATCTGCCATGAGAACGATCATCTTAACGGCATTCTTTTCATAGACAAATCAGTAGACGGAAAGATCTACAGCACTGAAAGCGAAGAGGAGTAATAAGTGGACAGGCGTGAGCTTAAGATAATTTTCATGGGAACGCCTGAATTCGCTTCTACGAATCTCAAGGCTCTGACAGACGGCGGCTTTAATGTAGTCCTGGCTTTATGTCAGCCTGATAAGCCCGTCGGACGCAAGCATATACTGACTGCACCGCCGGTAAAGGTATTGGCTTTAGAATCCGGTATCGAAGTCTATCAGCCGGATACATTGAGAACTGATGAGGCTCTCGCAAAACTTGCTGAGTATGAACCTGATCTTATCGTTACCGCTGCATACGGCAAGATTCTTCCCAAGGCTATACTGGATCTTCCCAAGTACGGTTGCATCAACTGCCACGGAAGCCTTCTTCCTGCAAGAAGAGGTGCATCTCCGGTACAGCGCGCGATCTTGGAAGGCGATAAGGTAACCGGTGTAACTTTCATGAAGATGGATGTCGGCATGGATACGGGCGACATCATCGACAAGGTCGAGGTAGAAATCGATCCCAATGAGCATACCGAAAGCCTCATGAACAGGCTTGCAGAGGCCAGTGCCGAAAAACTCGGTGACATTATCGATGCATGGGTCGAAGGCAGACTTACGTCAACAAAGCAGGACGATTCACTTGCTACATCTTGTCCTCCCATAACGCCTGAAGAAGGTGAATTCACCTGGTCCCAGGATGCAACTGACATCCATAACAGGGTAAGGGCATTGAGCGCATGGCCCGGAGCTTACGTTCTTAAAGAAGACAAGAAACTCAAGGTTTTAGATTCTGAAGTACTGGCAGATGAGACAGCCGTTCCCGATGACCTTAAGGATTCGGAACCCGGCACGGTTGTCAGGGCAAAGGGCGAGAACCTTATAGTAAAGTGCGGCAATGGTTTCCTTAAGATAAAGGAACTGCAGCAGCCCGGCGGAAAGCGCCTTAGGGCTGTCGACTGTGCCCATAATTTTACAGTGGGCAAACCGGTTATTTAAGGGCCGATAACGGGAGATTTTCCATGTCTGATCAGATCAAATACAAGAAGAAAGAACTGCAGAAGATCATCGCCGATGATAACGAACGGGAACTCTGCTTTCTCATGCTCTACTGGGTATACGAGAAGGATGCTTATTCCAATCTCGTGATCAAGAAGGCTGACAAGATCGCAGCTGAAGCAGGCAGGAAGATCGATTTCGCAAGGGCAATGCTCTACGGAACGCTGACATATACGTTCACCATCGATTTCCTTATCAGACATCTGACCAAAGAGGAAGTCGAGACAATGGATCCGGTCTCAAGGACCGCAATAAGGATGGCAGTCTGGCAGATACAGTTCGGAAATAACATTCCCGAATATGCTGCTGTCGATTCTGCCGTTGAGTTAACTAAGAAATACAATCACAAAGCATCAGGCTATGTAAACGCTGTATTGAGAAAGTTTACCGAGTGCCCTGAGGCAAAGAGATATCTTGAACAGTTCAAGCCCGGTATCAGAGTATCCTTAAAGCCTGAGATCTACGGTATCCTGAAAAAGGATTTCGGAAAGCAGGAAGCTTTGGAGATCGGTAAGGCTTTTCTCGAACCTGCACACATTACGGTAAGGTTCGATGCGCATAAAGCTGATCAGGATACGATAATCAAAGAACTGGCTAAAGAAGGAATAACAGCGGTAAAGGGAGGCTTCATTCCCGACTGCGTAGAGATAACGGGCGGACTTAACGGTCTCGAAAAGTCCGAAGCATTCAATAAGTACGGAATGTTCGTCCAGGGACAGGGCGCAATGCTCGCATCACATGTCGCGCATCCGAGAGTTGCCGACAAGATCCTTGACTGCTGCGCAGCTCCGGGCGGAAAGTCCACACATATGGCCCAGATGTGCCGTGACGATCTTTATATCATTGCTTTGGACGTAAATGAGTCCAGATTAAAGCTTGTCAGGGATAACTGCGAGAGATTGGGACTCACTTCCATAGAGACAGTCTGCGCCGATGCTTCGAATATCCATAAGGATGACAGGGATTCCAAGAGGACATATGACATCGTGCTTTGCGATGTCCCGTGCAGCGGCTTAGGTCTTCTCGGAAGAAAACCCGATATAAGGGACAAGTTCACTTATGATGAACTGGACGAACTGATCCCGCTGCAGTATTCGATCCTTGAGCATGCCGCAAAGATGCTCCGTCCGGGCGGAACGCTCATTTATTGCACATGCACGTTGAATTCCGATGAGAATGAGAACCAGATCGAAAGATTTCTTGCAGAGCACAAAAGGTTCCATACGGTACCGATACAGAAGTATCTGCCTGAGGGCATCGTTATGGATGAGGAGAGAGAGGAACGCGCAACTAACGGCATGATCACGCTCCTTCCTCACATAGATAAGTGCGAAGGATTCTTTATCTGCCGCATGGAAAGAGACAGAAAGGAAGACGAGTCTTGAAAGATAAGTTCTGTCTTGATCTGACGCTTGCAGAGCTAACCCTCTGGTGCGAGAAACGCGAGGTGCCCAAGTACCGCGCTTCGCAGATATATGGATGGCTTTCTTCAGGCTGCGTAAAGACTGAAGATATGACCAATGTCCCGAAAAACATAAGGGCGATGCTCGAAGAGGATTTCATTTTCGGAGGCTTCGAATTAAGGGAGCATCTGGTATCGAAAATCGACGGAACGGAAAAGTTCGTTTTCGGTCTTTATGACGGAAACATAATCGAGACTGTTGCCATGAGATATAAGCCCGGAATATCGGTATGCGTATCTTCACAGGCAGGATGCAGGATGGGCTGCGCTTTCTGCGCATCGGCCAAGATCGCTTTCGGAAGGTCTTTATCTGCAGGCGAGATCCTTGCACAGGTTGCCGTAACCCAGAAGCTGATAGGCGAAAGGATCAGGAGCGTCGTCATCATGGGCATCGGCGAGCCTTTCGATAACTATGACAACGTATTGGGCTTTATAAGGCTAGCAAACGATCCTGAAGGACTTAATCTCGGTGCAAGACACATCACATTATCAACATGCGGTCTCGTGCCGAAGATCGAGCAGTTCACAAGAGAAGGACTGCAGGTCAATCTCTCGATATCGCTCCATGCGCCTAATGACGAGCTCAGGAAAAAGCTGATGCCGGTAGCTAAGGCTTATTCGATAGAAGAGCTTATGAGAGCCTGCAGGGAATATACCGAAAAGACCAAGAGAAGGATAACTTTCGAATACAGTCTTTTCGCAGGAGTTAACGATACTCCTCAATGCGCAGCAGAACTCGTAAAGCTCTTAAAGGGAGGCCTTTATCACGTTAATCTCATTGCCGCAAATAAAGTCCCCGGAACCGTATTTACCTCAGCTTCGCCGGCGAAAGTTAAGCAGTTCAGGGATATCCTTGAGTCAGGCGGTATAAACGCGACGATAAGACGTGAAATGGGTTCTGATATAATGGCTGCCTGCGGACAGCTCAGAAGAGGAAAGATAGAGGCAGAACAGTGAAAGCATTCGGAATGTCTGAAAAAGGCCCGGTAAGGGACATGAACGAAGATTCTTTCGGCTATGAGATGGTCGGACAGTGTCTTTGCATGGCTGTTGCCGACGGTGTCGGAGGAGAAGCATGCGGCGAGATAGCAAGCCGTATCGCAGTCGATTCCGCAGTTGAGATGCTCAAGGACACACTGCCTTTCGTAAAGGACAGGGAAGCGCTTCCCGCATATCTTAAGACGGTGTTTAACAAGGTTAATGTCAAGATCCTTAAGGACTGTCTCGAAAACAGGGAACGCATGGGAATGTGCACGACGCTGACACTGGCAATAATGAAGGGAACGGAACTTACGATCGCCCATATTGGCGACACGAGGGGTTATCTCCTTCACGGTTCTGAACTCATCAAGCTTACCGAAGACCATAATGAGGCAGGCAGACTTATAAAGCAGGGGAAGATCACTGAAGATGAGGCCAAGCACCATCCGGGAAAGAACAGGCTGTTTAAGGTCTTGGGAGAGAATCAGTATCTTAATCCTGATATTTACAGTTATAATATAAGTTACGGCGATTTGGTCTTCTTATGCTCAGACGGGCTTTATGCTTCGATGAACGGTGAGGAATTCAAGGCCTGCGCCGCAGAACGCAATAACCTTGAGAGCATCTGTTCAAAGCTCATAGCAAAAGCGCTGGATGGCCAGAGCAGAGATAATATTACGGTAACAATAGGCAGGGCAGAGCCTGCCGTTGAATTATAGGGGGAAGTATGGCAAATCAGGTTCACGGCCCTGAGGGCATGATATTTGCGAACAAATACAGGATCGTAAAGCTTATCGGCTCAGGCGGTATGGCTAACGTATATCTCGGTATCGACATGAATACCGGAGTCAACGTAGCCATTAAGATCTTGAAACCGGAGTTTTCTTCTGATGATGAGTTCATCAGAAGGTTCGATGCGGAAGCGAAGTCTGTCGCTTCATTGAATCACGCCAATATCGTTAAGGTTTTCGGCGTCGGCCACGAAGGCAATTTCAGATATATCGTTCAGGAATATATTGAAGGCATCACAGTTAAGGACCTCATCAACCAGAACGGTCACCTTGACTGGAGAAATGCTGTACCGATCGTTATCCAGATCGGACTTGCTCTCGATTATGCGCATCAGAACGGAATCGTTCACAGGGATATCAAACCTCAGAACATCCTTATCTCACGTGACCGTGTAGCGAAGATCACAGACTTCGGCATTGCTCGTGCGGCATCATCTACAACGATCACAATGACCGGTGTACAGATGGGATCGGTCCACTATTTTTCACCCGAGCAGGCGAGAGGCGGTAATGTCGGACCCCAGTCGGACATCTATTCACTCGGCGTTACTCTTTTCGAGATGGTAACGGGAAGACTTCCGTTCGATGGTGATTCTAATGTTGCGATCGCTGTAAAGCATCTCCAGGAGACACCTCCGGTTCCTTCCTCACTCATGCAGGGAATCCCGAAAGGTCTTGATTCCATCATCGCAAAGTGTATGCAGAAATCACCCGAGAGACGTTATCAGACGATGCGTCAGCTCGTAACTGAATTGGATTCGCTCCTCGTTGATCCTAACGGCGTTTACGGTGTTATCACCAACGTTCCCGAAAAGAACACCAGCACTGATACAAATATCTCTTTTAGGCAGGATCCTGAATACGAGAAGATCTCCGAGATCGAGAAGAGTGCAGAATCAAGACGTATCTCAAGATTCAGGGACAATGTCCTTTTAGCGCTCATAATCGTCGTTATTATCGGCGTGCTTATAGGTATCGGAATCCTTGTCGTAAAAGCTGTCGGTAATGCGACTCAGATAGAGGAAAATACCGATTACGAGGTAAAGAACTACATCGGTCTTACAGCTGATGAAGTCATCAGGGAACTCACGGCAGCAGGCGTAAACTATTCTGTAGAATACCGCGTAACAGATGCTTATGAACCCGGTATCGTTATCGACCAGAGCATCCAGGAAGGTATTGTCATCTCCACGACCAGCAAGCTCAGTACTCTTGTGATTACAGTATCTGCAGTGGACGAATCGATAGTCCTTCAGGATTATGCGAACATGAATTATGAGAACTGCGCAACTTCTCTGAAGAATCTCGGTCTTGTCGTATCTTTCCGTCCGGAGCCTTCCGATACGGTTGAGCCCGGTCTTGTCATCAGGACTGAGCCTGAGGCATCGACACAGGTATTAAGAGGCGATACGATCATCGTTATCTACGCTACAGAGCCTTCATCCGCAGTAGTTCCTGACGTTGTCGGAAGAAGCGTAACTGATGCTGTAGCAAAGCTTGCTGACAGTAACCTTAACTATACTGTTGAGGGATCTCCTGAGGTTCTCGCACTTCCTGCAGGCCAGCAGTATGTCATACTGACAAACCCTGTTTCCGGCACGACAGTTGCAAGAAAATCAACAGTTAAGCTCTATGTCGGTACGAAGGAAGACTACCAGAACGGCGGTACACCTACTCCTACGCCTCCGCAGGCAGAGATCAAGACACTTATGACCGGAAGCGGTACAGTTACCGGCGGCGGTATGTACGATCTTGGTACCCAGGTAACGCTTACTGCCACGCCTGCAACCGGATTTAAGTTCGACTGCTGGCTCGACTCTTTCGGCAATACATTGGCACTCAATCCTACATATACGTTTGTCGTAAAGGAGAGTACGACGTTCACGGCGGTATTTGCTCCGCTGCCTACGTCAACACCTACACCTACGCCTACACCGGCTCCGACGGATACGCCGGTACCGACACCTACACCGGTACCTCCTCCGCCGACAGATACGCCGGCTCCTACAACTCCGCCGGATGATGGCGGTAACCAGGGCGGCGATCAGGGCGGCGACCAGGGCGGAAACGGCCAACCCGGCTAACGGCTGATATCAATGGTTTCAGAAGATGCTTTTCGCGGTGTAATAACAAAGGGCGTCGGCGGCGTCTATACTGTTCGTTTCAGTAAAGACGGCTTTTATTCATACGCTCTTTGTGCCGCAAGAGGCGCTTTCAGGCTTAAGGGAATTAAGCCCGCTATAGGCGACAGGGTAACGATAATGCCTTCGGGCGATCCTGATGTTGAGTTTGTGATAACCGAGATTGAAGACAGGGCGAGCTTCATCGCAAGACCGCCTGTCGCAAACCTGTCAGTTATGCTCCTGACGTTTTCGGTATCTGATCCTCTTCCTGATCTGACTCTGCTCGACAAGATGCTGCTCATCTGTTCTTTGAGCGACATCCGTCCCGTGATCATTTTCACGAAGAGCGATCTTAACACGGATGACTCGGAAAAGCTTTGTTCAGTTTATACTAAGGCCGGTTATGAAGTTCTGTTATCTTCACCTCAAAAGCCACTTACCAAAAGTGATCTAAAGGATATAATAGGTGATGGAATTGCGGCGTTTGCCGGTCCTTCCGGAGTCGGCAAGAGCACGCTCTGCAATTCGCTTTTGGGGTTTGACGTCATGGAGACGGGCGAAGTCAGCAGCAAGATAAAGCGCGGCAGACACACGACCAGACATGTTGAACTTCATGAGTTCTTTGACGGCTTCATATGCGATACTCCCGGATTTACTTCCTTGTCACTGGAAGACCAGGGAGTTGATTACAGGGATGTACTATACGGTTTCCCTGAGATCACGAAGATTGCAACAGGGTGCAGGTTTGACGACTGTTCGCACCGTAAAGAAGACGGCTGCGTCGTCAGGGATGCATTGTCCCAAGGCCTGATAGACCAGGGGCGTTATGAGAGATATTCAAGCTTCTATACGGAGCTCTACGATAATAGGAATAACTACAAGCACAGGAGAAAGCAATGAAAGATATTGGAATAGCTCCTTCCATACTCGCCGCTGATTTCGGCTACCTCATGAGGGATATAAAGCAGATCGAGTGCAACGCTGACTGCCTTCATATCGATGTCATGGACGGTCATTATGTTAACAATATCTCATTTGGAATTCCGGTCATCCAGTCCATCCGTAAGTACACGGACATGAAGTTCTTCACGCATCTGATGATCACCGAACCCGAAAAGTATATCAAGGCTTTTGCTGATGCAGGTTCCGACAACATCACTTTCCATGTTGAGTGCGCGAAAGCCCCGTTTGCTCTGATCGATGAGATCAATGCTCTGGGCAAGACTGCAGGTGTTGCCATTCATCCTGACACACCTATAGAAGACGTTTTCCCGTTCATCGGAAAAGTAGAGATCATACTTGTTATGACTGTCTATCCTGGATTCGGCGGTCAGGGTTATCTTGATATGTCTGACGAGAGACTCAGAAAACTCAGAAAAGCGATTGACGAAAAGGGATGCGATACCATCATTGCGGTTGACGGCGGTGTTACGGAAGAAAACATAAGACGTATCTATGAAGCCGGCGCAAGACTTTTCGTAGCCGGAAGCAGCGTTTTCCACGCTGAAGATCCTGCTGCAGCGATCGAAGAACTTAAAAGATGCGGTATATCATCGTAACAGGCGGCCCTTTGCCTGAAAGTTCGGCAGACTACGTAAAGAGCCTTTCTTCAGTTGAGCCTTCATATCTTATAGCTTGCGACGGCGGTGCCGATATCCTCGCGCGTAATAACATCATTCCCGATATCCTCATAGGCGATATGGATTCCATCTCTGATGAGGCGATGGACTTCATGGTCTCCAATGGCGTTCCGGTCGAAAAGTATCCTGTCGAAAAAGACTGGACCGATACTGAGATAGCTCTTAAAAAGACTGAAGGCGGAGACGTGTTTCTCGTATGTCCTTTGGCAGGAAGGATCGATCATGTTATCGCCAATCTCCAGCTGATAGCTTCTCCTGATATGAGGGGCAAAGTTATAGCGACTGACGGTATGTCATTCTGCTATCCGCTTAAAGGCGCTGATTCCGTGAAGGTCGATCTGAAGCCTTTTGAAGGTCCTGTCTCAGTCTCGCTCATTCCTATGGATTTCTCATGCGCTGTTACCGGCGTTACAACTGAGGGCCTTTATTATCCTCTCGAAAACCACGACCTTAAAGCAGGTCCGTCTTTCTCATTTTCGAATCATCCGGTTGATGGCGCTGACAGCTTTTCCGTAGCAGTAAAATCCGGAATTTTGCTCGTTACGGTCACTCCGGAAGTGTAAATTTTCCGAACTGGAGGCAAAAAGGGCCAAAAATTGAGACTATTTGCTATTGCGTGAGACTCTGATCCCGACTATAGTTAAAATGCAATTGAATGAACGCATCCTTCGGGGTGCGTTTTTTTATTGCCTATATTTTTTACGGAGGATCAGCCTATGATGAACTACGAGAATTTTAAGAAGAGAGTAATGAACGAATTCCTTGATTATCTGCCTGAGCGGTATGCAGACTGCGAACTCGAGATCAGGAAGGTGCCTAAGATGAACGAGTGTCTTACAGGCATCGTCATTAAGCCCAAGAGCATCAAGCATTCATACTGCAGCCCGACATTCTACATGGAGCGCATGTACGATCAGTACAGGGATTGCGGATCCTTTGAGAAGGTAATGGCGAACCAGGCTATCTATCTTGAAGAATCACTGAGATATGTGCCTGATGACATCGCGAAGGTGGGCCTTTCTTCCATGATGGACCGTATCGTTTTCCAGGTGGTAAACACAAAGAAGAACCAGGAGATGATAAAGATCTGCCCGCACAGGGATTTCATGGACCTTTCAGTTGTATACAGGGTCATTATCAACATCGACGACGAAGGTGTCTCAGGATATCTGATCACACATGATCTGGCTGAAGTTGAAGATCTTTCCGAGAGTCTTCTTTACAACCTTGCGATGAAGAATACGAAGGAACTTTTCCCGTTAAGGTATGAGAGGATCGAGAACACGATGTTCCGCATCATGAAGCGGTGCGGCACTGATGATCAGGATATCAGCGATGCATTCCCTGATATAGACGATGTTCCTGATACACAGAAAGTCTACGTGGTTAGTAACAGATATGAATATTTCGGTTCCAGCGCTCTGATGTACAGCGAATTCATCGGTGAGATCGCTGAGAAGATAGGAACTGACTGCTACATACTGCCGTCATCAGTACACGATCTGATAGTAATGTCGGTGGAGTCTTTCGGCGAGACCGCAAAGCTCGCGCAACTTGTGAAGTCTACAAACGACGAGCATGTAAGGCCATCGGACAGGTTATCTGACAGCGTTTATGTATACAGCCTAAACGACGGAACGATAAACAGGGTAGAGATTTCAATGGAGGAAGTATCATGAAAACCAAATATAAAGCGAAGTTTTTCGCAGGGATAATGGCGGCAACAGTTGCGATATGCACGTTGCCGTTTTTTATTGTCCCGTCAAATATCGAAGCTGCGGTAATAAGTTCAAATTACCTGGTATCGGAAGCTGATGTAAGGGAAGCCGGCTATTCGACTGAGAAAGCCTTCAGAAACAGCATCATAAGTGCCTGTGAGCAACTTGACGGAGTAGTTTATAAATGGGGCGGTTCAGGTTCCAACGGTATCGACTGCGCCGGATCTGTAAGCCTTGCCTATAGCGCCGCACTGGGTACGGCAAGGATAACCGGAACGTCCGGCTCATACGGATACATGACCGTCTCTTATACAGGCGGCGGTAATCCTGACAAGTACGGCTTTTACTGGCCGGGTTATGCCGGGATCAAGTCCAGCTTTACTGATGATCTTTTGAAAAAGAAGGGCATCACTCCGACTGAGAACCATTTCTCTTCATTTGATACCAATGGCACAAAGGGTATTCAGAGCGATGAGTGGACGACCATCATCAAGACCTATGACATCAGATACGGTGACATGATCTTATGGTGGAATGACGATAACGACAGTACGAATGCCCAGCACATTACGATATATGCAGGAATCGAAGGCGGCATTCCTGTTCACTGGACGGGCAGTTCTTCGGCAGGGTATTTCTGCAAGAAAGCACTGGCTGACAGCTCTGCAGAAGCCGGCAAAGGCAGTTTCAGCGGATTTATGGTCTTGCGCGCAACAAGACTCATAGACGATGCGTATGTCGGACTATACCTTGATAAGAGAGACAAAGCCGGTATCAATTACACCGGCTGCGAATTCAAAGTGTACAACGACGGCACATTGCTCCATGAGATAGGCGAATTGAGAGATGACGACGGAGACGGTATCTACGACTGCTATTACAGCCTGGATAAAGCAAACGGCTCATATACCAAGGAGAAGATAAAGCTTACCAGAAGAAACGATACTGACGTCTATTTTGAAGATCTGTTCTTCATTAAAGAAGTCTCAGGACCTGACGGTGTCATCCTTCCTGACGGTACGAAGATCAGTCTTAAGGATAAGGACGGCAATGTCCATGATGTATACGATTATATTGACGATACCATCTACAGAATAGACATCAAAATGACTGATCCAGACGGTAAGACCGGAAAGCTTGAATACACTGTCAGCATCAGAAATGGTGATACCCTGTACACTTCTGTAAACGACAGTTACGCGTACGATCCCGGATCAAATGAGATCGTAATAACTAACATGAAAACTACTGACAGCACATTCGGCAGGGGAAAGGGCGCTGGTCTCTTTTCTGACGCAAGCAGCATCGGACTCGAAAAGACAACTTCAACCGATGTTGATGTCACAACGACCGTATTCACACTTTATGAAGGCGCATCAGAAGTCGCCGAATATAGATACAAAGAAGGTTCATGGAACTGGTACGACATCAATAACAATAAGTGGAGTGATACAGAAACGTTCCCTCTGAAATACGATACGGAATATACCGTTATTGAATCATTCGGCAGGATAAATCCGTTCAAGTGCGTAGACGGAAGTACGATCGATTATGAGATAACGAACGATTCAGGCTGGGAAAAAGTCGATGACCTGACCTATAAGTATTCCTTTAAGACAGACCCTGTCTATTCTGAGAAAACCTATTCTTTCACATGCGAGAACAATTCTGTTAAAGGAAAGATCAAGGTAACAAAAGACGTTACTGATGAAGATGATACAAAGGGCGGATTCTCATTTGAACTTTGGAATGAAGCCAAGACAAAGAAGGTCGCCGAAGGCCTCTCAGGTGATGACGGCATTGTTTACTGGAAGACAGGAAGCGGCAATAACCTTGCCTTTTTCGAGCTCCCGACAGGCGTATATGTACTTGTAGAGAAAAAGCCTGTCAAATACTATAACGGTACTTCAAATGAATACGTTTACAAGCTGCCTGAAGGCTTTACTGAAGATGAAGACGGCAACTGGTATAAGAACGTTACTGTTATCAATCAGACCACAGAAGAAAAGGTCGTCAACGACAGGAGCGAAGGGTCCATCAAGGTAACCAAGACAGCTGAAGACGGCAATATAAGCGGCATCGAATTTGAGATCTACTATGGCGGCAAAGCAGCAGAACCATCCTGGGAATCCAAATGCTTCGCAAAAGGTGTAACTGATGGCAAAGGATATTTAGAGTTCGATAATCTGCCTCTCGGCTGGTACAGGATCGATGAGAACTCTGAGCCCATTTATAACGTTGTCTGGGACGATGGTACAAAGGGCAGTTCAAGAAGCGTAAGGCTTACTGAAAAAGACGATAACAAGATCTTCAGTATCAAGGCCGATAACAGGATCGACATCACTCCTGACATCAGTACAGAACTTACTGACGACGGATCATCACACGAGATCTGCTGCGGAACGAGTATTAATCTCGTGGATAAGGTCAAATACGAAAACCTTATCTCAGGCTATGAATATGAGATAACAGGAAGCCTTGTTGACAGCAGAACTGGTGAAGTCATTCAGGACGCAGGCGGTAATGATTATACGAAGAGCATTGTCTTCAAAGCTGATGATACAACTGGAAGCGTTACAAAAGACTCTAAAGGAAGAGATGTTGTAAGCGGAACGGTTGAAGTTGATTTCGTGATCGACAGTGCATATTTATATGAGAAAGCTTTTGAAAAGGGCGAAGACTCATACTCGATAGTCTGCTTTGAGACACTGCGTTTCAGGAATAAAGTCATTGCTGAACATAAGGACCTTGAAGACAAGGATCAGACAGTAAGGGTCGCTCCTTCAATAACAACAACTGCAACGGATGCAGGAACCAATTCGGGTATCCTTACTCTGTCTGATACCGTAACTATTAATGACCGCGTAAGTTTCAGAGGACTTGCACCTAAGGATCTTTACATCCTGACAGGTACGCTGATGGATAAATCGACAGGCAAGGAGTACATGGATGAAAATGGCAATACATACACATCAGAAGTCGTATTCGTTCCGGGCTCTTCATCTGGCTATGCGATCGTTATTTTCGAGAACGTAAAAGTCCCGAAAGATCCGATCGATCTCGTTGTCTTTGAAAGACTGAGACTGTTATCTGGTGATAAGCCGATCGCAGCGCATGAAGATATCGAAGACAAGGATCAGACACTGCATCGTCCTTCGTGTACGACTCTTGCAACGACAGTAAAAGGCGATAAGTCCTTCCTGGTAAATTCAGTCGTTACGGTCGTTGACCATGTCTACTACAAAGATCTTGAGAAAGGACATGACTATTACGCTGTTGCTTCACTGTATTTAAGTGACGGAACTCCGGTTCAGAGCAACGGTATCGATGTTGTTTCCATATGTGAGTTCGTTCCAGAGGAAGAGTCAGGAGTTGTAGATGTTTCAATGAAGTTCGATACTTCAGGCCTTAAGAGCGGTGACAGGGTAGTCGTTATCGAGAATATATACGACAGATCCACTGACGAAGAGATAGCCAAGGGCATCCAGACCGAAGATATCAAGATACTTGCTCATGAAGATCTCAATAACATGGACCAGAGCCTTTCCGTTACTGAGTATCCTATATCAGGTGAAGCGATAAACAGAGCAGAACTAATCGGTTTTGTGATCTTTGTTATCGCTACGGGTTCGATCATATCTATTGTTGTCGAGAACAAGAGAAAGAAAATAAGAGAGTTTTATAAGTGAGAATGAAAGCTGCCGGTGGGTCTTTATGTGTTTAAGGTGATTTAAATGAGCATAGTGATTAGAAAGAAAAAACAACATAAGAATAATTGGCTGATAGTGATCCTGATAGCTTTTCTTGTAGCAGCTGCAGTGTTCGGATTGCTTGCAGGAACAGAAGAATATGCCAAAGCTTTGGTAAGAGAAAAGATAAAGAATGATTCGCTCGGCAGCATGACCGGAACAGAAAACGTGATCGAGGTCCCGGCTGACGGCTATCTTGCCGTACCGGGAGAAGATGACAGCATGCCGGATCTTGATATCATCTCCGGATGGATCGGTATCGCAAAATACATCAATAAGGACGGAACCGACGAATACGAATCGCTCCATCTTGCTGGTGTTATCGAGATACCGGCATTAGATATAGAAGAACCTGTCTGGAAAGAAAATACTAATGTCGCATTACGATACGGAGTGATCCTGATGGAAGACAGCGCTGCGCTTGAAGATAATGGCAACAGCGTTATCGTCGGCCACAGGAACATTATGACCAAGACAATATTCTATAACCTTACGGATATAAAACAGGACGATGAAGCATATATAAGTACTGTGGATGGGAGAAGGCAAAAATATAGGGTGAACGGTACTTATTACTGTTCACCCTATGATCTTCAGGATTATGTGGCCGGCGCGTCAGGCGATTCTAAAACGGTAACTCTTGTGACTTGTGCCAGGGAGTACGGAAACACCTGGCGTTTCATCGTGACGCTCGTGCCTGATCAGGATTAGAGCTCGGCTCTGTGGCTGATACCTAATTCTTCTGCGATAGCGAAGAATGCTTTTCTTGAATTCCTGATCGATGTCTCGGAAACGCAGAATGCGAGACGGCAGTAACCGGGACGTGCAAAGCTCGATCCTTTTACGAGAAGGAGATTGTGCTTAGCGCAGATAGCAGCGAACTCTTCATCAGTCAGTCCTTTAGGAGTATTCATGAAAATGTAGAGAGCACCGTTAGGCTTTACTGAATCAAATCCGGCATCGATGATGTTTGAATAGAGAAGGTTACGTCTGTTCTCATAGTTTGCAACATCGACTTTTGCGTTGATGGATTTCTCGATGACCTTCTGCCAGATAGCAGGAGCGTTTACGCTTCCGAGTGTGCGGTTTGAAAGAACGATCGCACCTGTAAGCTGCTCAAAGTCTTCACATCTGGGAGATACCAGAGTATAACCGATACGCTCGCCGGGAAGTGACAAAGACTTACTCCATGAGAAGCAGATGATAAGGTTGTCGATATACTTGAGTGCGCAGGGAACGGAAGCTCCGTCGTATGCAAGATCTATATAAGGCTCATCGCTGATAACATAGATCGTGTGATCCTGTTTCTTGAGCATATCGTTAAACTCAGTAAGGAGCTCTGCAGGATAAACAACGCCGGAAGGGTTGTTGGGGGAGTTTACGATGATCGCCTTTGTCTTTGCAGTAATAGCCTTTTCGATATCGGAAATGACGGGCATGAACTTATCGTCTGTCTGAACGATAACTACCTTACCGTTATGATTTGCAACATAGCCGTTGTATTCCATGAAATAGGGCGCAAGGAGGATTACCTCGTCATCGGGATCAAGGAGTGAATGCAGAACATCGTTCATTGCAGAAGCTGCACCTACAGTCATGCAGACTGCCTCAGGTCCGATCTCCATGCCGGCTTCCTTGCCTCTCTTTTCTGCAACGATCGTCCTTGTAGAAGGATAACCGGCGTTAGGCATATAACCATGCATTCCGGGCGTGGGATTCTCAGCAAGCTCCTTAAGAGCGTCGAATACTTCCTTCGGAGGTTCAAGGTCGGGATTGCCGATAGAGAAATCATAGACGTTATCTGCGCCATAGATAGCCTTAAGTCTTCCGCCTTCTTCGAACATCTTACGAATCTCCGAGCCGCCTTTGAGCGATTCGATCATTTTCTTGGAAATCATAGAAATACCTCTTTATATGAAAATTAAAAATAATATATCACAAATGAGAATGGATAGAGAAAATAAGATGCGTGTCTGAAGCAATACCTGCTTTTTGAAGATGGAATACAAATAGGAGAAAGATTATTCCTGTCGTTCGAGACTTCGGTATCGCCGCTTGATGTCAGGATAATCGATAATCTTATAAACACCTGTTTCAGGTAGCCCACACTTCGGAAACCGGCTTGTCGGATGCAGGCTTGATCTCGATATCGTAATCGGGATCCTGAAGTCTGCTGACAAAGAATCTTTCGGACATCGGCTTGTCGTAGAAGAAAGACTGGAAGTAGTGACAGCCGCACATCATGAGATCGTCTGCTTCCTTCTGTGTCTTGATGCCTTCGCAGATTACCTTATAGCCGAGTGTGCCGGCAAGGCTGATCATGTTGTTGGCGATAATGCGGCCCTTGGGATCTTCAGGGTCAAATCTGTCGGCATCGATCTTAACATAGCTTGCACTGATATCGTGGAGCATGGTAAGAGTGGACTGGCCGGTGCTGAATTTATCGAGTGTTACGATAACGCCGGCTTCTGTCAAAGTACGGCTGACATTCTTGAGGATAGGCATTCTCTGTGTGAAGTCAGGCTCTGAGAACTCGATGCCGATCAGGTGATGGTCGACACCATGTCTGTCGATTACTTCAAGGATGTTATCGGCAATGGCAGCGTTAAAGAGATTACGGCCTGAGAAGTTTACCGTGATGGGGATCATCTTGATTCCCTGGTCCTGCCAGGATCTGATGTTCTTGCAGACGTTCTCAAGAACGTAGAAGTCGATCTTTGTTACAATGCCTGAGTCGGTAGCAAGAGTGATGAATTCCTGGGGTGACATGATCTTGCCGTCCAAAGGCCAGCGTGCGAGCGCTTCAGCGGCATGCATTGTAGGCTTGCCTTCAAGACTGATAACGGGCTGATAGTAGATCAGGAATTTGTTTTCGTCGAGAGCTCTTGAGAGAGTCTCAGTATTGTTGTGGTTGGATTCATTGATCTCTTCTGAGTAGTAGACGATATCAATGTTGTTCTTCTTGGAATAGCTGTAAGCCTGTGAACATTCGCCCATTACGTGATTGCCGAAACGGTGGTTGGGGCGGATCGTGGTAATGCCGGCCCTGCAGCTGAAGATGTGCTCGAACTTGTCTCCGCCGTAGGATAGGGAGACGGGAACCGATGCAATGAACTTCTCAAGTTCAGCAATGCGCGATGTGATAACGACTGCTACGAAGTTATCGCCGCCCAAGTGTACTGCGAATTCGCCACGGTCAGAATCGGTGAATGTCTTGAGCTTGGAACCGAATATCTTGATGGCAGAACCTGCGATGTCCGAGCCAAAGTATCTGTTGAGCTGGTTAACATGCTTGATGTTGATGAAAGCGACCGAGTATCTCGTAGCAGTTCCGGAAGTGAACATCTCATCGAATCTTGCGAAAAGATAATTCTCGTTGGGCATTCCGAAATCGATATCGTTGTTATAAACGAAAGAATACTGTGCGCTGAGTCTTGTGACAGCGATCTTGTTGGCGACGCTGGACTTGAATATGCTTAAAAATTCCTCCTGTTCAACAGTGAACTGGGGAGGAAACTGTTTATACGTAAATCTGACAACAGTAGTGACGGTTGAAGTGCTGCCTAATGTTATCTCAACGAATTCATTGCCGACGTTGTCTGAGAGATAGGCTGTGTTTTTGCCTGCGATCTTGCCGCTGATGTATTCGGTGTCTTCGATCTTGGCGATGTAGAGGTAGTCGGCATATCTCGAAAACTTGTCGTTGAACTTACAATCGACACATTCATCGAGTGTTTTGAAAAAGTTATTTATGTCTGGCGTGCCGACGCTCATAATCCTACCCCTCAAAGTAATGCGTTTATTTTAAGGCACTAAAGTATATAAAACAATGAAAATAAAAAATTATCAAAAAAACAAGATAAAGAGGCGAGAAAATGAATAAACACGAAAATACCTTCAGACAATATGTCGGCAGAAAGGGTGAGGATGCAGCAGCGGGAATTTTAGAAGAGAAGGGATTTCTCATTCTTGCAAGGAACTATGCCGTACATAATGTCGGCGAGATAGACATCATCGCGGAGAAGTCAGCTGATATTTACATATTCGAAGTAAGGACGAGACTTAATGTCGGTGTATATCCGGATTCGGCCGAATCTGTGATGTATGCAAAGAGGAAGAAAGTGATAAAGACAGCCGAAAGGTTTATTGAAGAGAACGGGCTGTTTGATAAGAACATCATTTTCGAGGTGATCAGGGTTACACATGATTCGAAAGGGAACATCCTGAGAGTGGATTTCGTGCCATTTTGAACAGAACATGCCTGGAAAAAAGCAGAAATGCCATGATTCTGATTGAGGAAATCACCGACTACATACTCCCGTAAATTGCGTATGGTTGTGCAACGTGCCGAATTTGCCGGAAAATGCATTTTCGATAACCTGAAATGCCATTTTCGCATTTTTTCTTTATTGCTTTAATAATGCAATAGACTATAATTGTTGAGGTTTTGAGGGAGGAGTCCCTCTTTAAAAATGCAAGTTTGAAAATCCGAAAATTCATTTTAAGGAAGGTTGGCCAATCATGAAGGGTTACCGTGAGATGACAAAAGAAGAGCTCGTTTCAGAGAGGGAAGCGTTGATCGAACGCTATGAGAAGTGCAAGGCTATGGGCCTTTCTCTGGACATGACACGCGGAAAGCCTTCACCGCTCCAGCTGGACCTT
The DNA here is from genome assembly GCA_000621765.1 of Ruminococcaceae bacterium AB4001. Lineage (GTDB taxonomy): Bacteria > Bacillota > Clostridia > Saccharofermentanales > Saccharofermentanaceae > Saccharofermentans. The sequence goes on along the minus strand of KK211344.1, from coordinate 48,324 downwards.
TCTAATAATATTTACGATACGCTCAAGGATGGTTTTAAGACAGCCAAGAACGAGGATACAAGAAACTACGGAATCGCTCCTGGTATCGAAGAGATAAGAAAGATCTTCGCTGACATCCTCGGAACAGATAAAGATAACGTATTCATGGGCAACTCATCATCTCTCAACCAGATGTATGATGCGATCATGCGCGCAATGGTATTCGGCGAGGTTGATTCACCCATGCCCTGGGCACAGGTAGAAGGCAGAAAGTGGCTTTGCCCGACACCCGGTTACGACAGACACTTCAGAGTTACAGAGACATTCGGATTTGAGCTCATTCCCGTACCGATCTCAGAAGACGGTCCTGACATGGATCTCGTTGAAGAGCTTGTTAAGGACGAGAAGGTAAAGGGTATCTGGTGCGTTCCCTGCTACAGCAATCCTGACGGAATCGTATATTCCCAGGAGACATGCGACAGACTTGCAAGGATGGAGACAGCAGCTTCAGATTTCAGGATCTTCTGGGATAACGCATATGTTGTTCACCATCTTTCTGAAGACAGAAACGAGTGGGGAACACTTCCTGACATGCTTTCACTTTGCGAGTCTTACGGTCACGCTAACAGAGTTTATGAATTCGCTTCATCTTCAAAGATCACTTTTGCAGGCGGCGGTATCTCATGCTTCGCGTGCAACAGGGACAACATGACATATGCAAAGAAGTATCTCAATGCACAGACGATCTGCACCAACAAGGTAAACCAGCTCGCTCATGCAAGATACCTTCCCGATGCTGAAGCAGTATATAAGCACATGATGAAGCATGCGGCTATCCTTCGTCCGAAGTTCGAAGCTTGTCAGAATGTTCTCAATGAAGAACTCGGTTTTGATGATCTCTGGCACTGGACAAATCCTAAGGGCGGTTACTTCGTAAGTTTCTACGCTATGCCCGGAACAGCTACAAAGATCGTATCAATGTGCAAGGAAGCGGGAGTAGCTCTTACACCTGCAGGCGCAAGTTTCCCTTACGGCAAGGATCCTCAGGATTCGAACATCAGACTTGCTCCTTCATTCCCTGAAGTAGCAGATATCGAGAAAGCCGTCAGAATCCTCTCAATCTGTGCTAAAATCACAGCAGTGGATAAATTGTTGGAGGATCTTTAATAATGAAAGACACATACGAGAGCCCTTTGAACTCCCGCTATGCAAGTAAGGAGATGCAGTACATCTTCTCACCTGATAAGAAGTTCAAAACATGGAGACTTCTTTGGATCGCATTAGCTGAGGCAGAGAAGGAATTAGGCCTTAACATCACTGACGAGCAGATCGCTGATCTCAAAGCCCACAAGGATGATATCGATTATGAGGATGCCGCAGCAGAGGAGAAGATCCGCCGCCACGACGTAATGGCTCATGTCCATTCTTACGGCAAGCAGGTCAAGGGTTCCGGTGCTGACGCGATCATCCACCTTGGCGCTACTTCCTGCTATGTAGGTGACAATACAGACATCATCATAATGAGGGAAGCTTTGGAACTCATTAAGAAGAGACTTGTAGTTGTTATCGCAAAGCTCGCTGATTTTGCTGACGAATACAAGGCTATGCCTACATTGGGCTTTACTCATTTCCAGCCCGCACAGCTCGTAACGGTAGGTAAGAGAGCAACACTCTGGCTGCAGGATCTCGTTTTCGACCTTGAGACAGTAGAGAATGCTATTGCTTCATTAAAGCTTCTCGGATGCAAGGGTACAACAGGTACGCAGGCTTCTTTCTATGATCTTTTCGACGGCGACCACGAAAAGTGCGTCGAGCTCGACAAGAAGATCTGCCAGAAGATGGGCTTCGAGCAGTCTTACTATGTATCCGGCCAGACATATTCCAGAAAGATCGATTACACGGTTCTTTCAGCGCTTGCAGCCATCGCTCAGAGCGCTCATAAGTTCTCCAACGATATCAGACTTCTCCAGCACCTGAAGGAGATCGAGGAGCCTTTCGAAAAGAACCAGATCGGATCTTCCGCTATGGCTTACAAGAGAAACCCGATGAGATCCGAGAGAATCGCATCACTTTCCAGATATGTAATCGCTGACGTTCTCAATCCTGCTATGACATCTTCAGAGCAGTGGTTCGAGAGAACACTCGACGACTCTGCAAACAAGAGAATCTCAGTTCCTGAGGCATTCCTTGCAGTTGACGCTATCCTCGGTATTTACACTAACGTTGTTTCCGGTCTTGTCGTTTATCCCAAGATGATCGAAAAGCACATCCTCGACGAACTTCCTTTCATGATGACAGAGAACATCATGATGGAAGTTACAAAGAAGGGTGGAAACCGTCAGGAACTCCACGAGGAGATCCGTCAGCTTTCCATGCAGGCAGGTTCCGTTGTTAAGAATGAGGGTAAGCCCAACGATCTTCTTGAGAGAATCGCAGCTGATCCCAAGTTCGGCATGACAATGGATGAACTCATCAAACTCAGAGATCCTAAGCTTTACATCGGCCGATGTCCCGAGCAGATCGACGCATTCCTTACAGAGTGTGTCAGACCGTTGATTGCTGCGCACAAGGATGACCTTGATGTAAGTGAAGTTGAGCTGAAAGTATAAGTAACAAGTAAGCTTTCCAAAAAAGAACTTATGCGGGATATTCCGACTTGCGTAACAGCAGTTTGGCATATCCCGCTTTTTATATTAAAATATAATCAACTCGAGCATGGTGGCCTCTAAATTGGACCTACATGACGTAATAAGGAGCTTGGGCCTGTCTTTTTGATGTAAAGCCTTGTAAGTTGGACTATTGAGATCTGATACCTGAGCACCGCCCTGGATTTCCGGGTGTCAATCAGAGTCCGCTGTGTTTCGGGGGTTTTTAAGGAGATTATGATGGAACATTATATTGATGCACAAAAATCCGCATCGTCAGGCCCGGCCGCCTTTAGTGTGGCTGGTGCTGTTTTTTTATACCAAGAATTAATTAACTTCAGATCCTGTCGATGTTGAATCTTGAACTTACAGGCTTAATGATTTAACACGAAAAGGAGATTTTTAATATGAAACTTTACAACACACTTACAAGATATAAGGAAGAATTCAAGCCTATCGAAGAAGGCAAGGTCAAGATGTATGCGTGCGGCCCTACGGTCTATAACTATTTCCATCTCGGAAACGCAAGACCGTTCGTTACTTTCGATACGCTCGCAAGATATCTGGAATACAGAGGATATGAAGTAACCTTCGTCCAGAACTTCACCGATATCGACGACAAGATGATCAACCGCGCTAACGAGGAAGGCATAACCGTTGAGCAGCTCGCTGACCGTTTCATCAAAGAATACTATGTTGATGCTGACGGCCTTAACATCAAGCGCCAGACATTCCAGCCCAGAGCCACCCAGTCAATGAAGGCAATCATCGGTCTCATAAAGGCTATGGAGAAAAACGGCTACACTTACATCATCGAAGGCGACGGCGTTTACTACGACGTTTCCAAGAAATCTGATTACGGCAAGCTCTCACACTATAATCTCGACGAGCTCGAAGCCGGCGGCGGTGAGCGCAAGGCATCTTACGAAGGCAAGAAGAATCCGGGCGATTTCGCTGTATGGAAGTTCAAGAAAGAGGGAGAGCCTTCATGGGGTTCACCTTGGGGCGAAGGAAGACCGGGCTGGCACATTGAGTGCTCTGCCATGATCAAGCAATATCTTGGCGATACGATCGATATTCACGGCGGCGGACAGGATCTTATCTTCCCGCATCACGAAAACGAGATCGCGCAGAGTGAAGCTGCCAACGGCTGCACATTCTGCAATTATTTTGTCCACAATGCTTTCGTTAACATCGACGGCGAAAAGATGAGTAAGTCATTGGGCAACTTTTTCACGATCAGAGACATCGTTAAGAAGTATCCTTACAACGTAATCAGATTCTTCATCCTGCTCGGCCACTACAGAAGTCCCATCAATTTCTCCGATGAGCTTCTTGCTGCTGCGCAGACGAGCCTCGGAAGGATCTCCAACTGCGTAAGAAATGCGAACTTCGTATTAAGCAACGGCAATCTTGCCGGAGACGCAGAGGCTGACAAGGTTTTGGAGGATGCAATTAAGGCAGCTGGCGACAGCTTCATCGCTCACATGGACGATGACCTTAACAGCGCTGATGCCATCACTGATATCTTCAATCTCGTACGCCAGGTAAATACGAGCGCACAGGAAGCTAAGGTATCAGCTGCAATGCTCACTGCTGCAAGAGACAAGATCTTAGAACTCACCGGAGTTCTCGGCATCGTATTGGATCTTGAGGAAGCAATTCCTGAAGAGATCACAGAGCTTGCAAACAAGAGAGCAGAAGCAAAGAAGGCAAAGGATTACGCTGAGGCTGACCGCATCAGGGATGAGATCCAGGCTAAGGGCTACACCGTTAAGGATGTACCCGGCGGCTTTAAGATCGAGAAGGCAAATTAATGATCAAACCGTTTATTGCTGCAGATCTTCGCGAAGTTTCGCCGCTTGTTCTCGCATACATCGGCGATTCGGTATATGAGGTTTACGCGCGCTGCAAGTCTGCGACGCTCGGAGCCGGCAGTAACAACAAGATGCACAATAACACCGTAAGATACGTGTCTGCCGAAGCCCAGGCGATGAGTGCCAGGGTATTGGCGGATGAACTGACGGAGATCGAAGCTGATTATTTCAGGAGAGGCAAGAACTCGAATCCGCATGCGGTTTCGAAGAATGCCAATCACGCTGACTACATGTATGCCACGGGTTTTGAGGCTCTTATAGGGTATCTTTTCCTCAACAATGAGGAACCCAGAATGGAATACCTGATCTATAAGAGCTTTGATATCTGTGACGGTGTCATAAGTCCTGAAACAACAACGGAAGATAAGGAAGAGTGACTGTGGATAACAAAGGAAAGAGACGTTTCGGAAAAGACGGTAAGCCTGGAAGACCTTCAGGAAGAAGGCCTCAGGTCAACAATGAGCGCGAAAACGATGCTTTTGCAGAACAGGGCTCTACAGACAAGATCGAAGGCAGAAATGCCGTAACAGAAGCGCTCAATGCCAACCGTGATTTCAACAAGATATGGATCTTGAAGCCTGAGGGCGACAAGCCTTTGGATCACGGACTCATCCGTATTCTGGATGAAGCAAACAAGCGCGGCATAATCGTTACGAGAGCAACGAGACAGGTGCTCGACAAGATGAGTTCCACTCACAACCATCAGGGTGTAATTGCCTCAGTTGCGCCCCATAGTTATGCCGATCTTGATGAGATAATCGGGAAGTGTAAGAAAGAGGGAAGACCTGCTCTTCTTGTAGCTTTGGATGAGATCAAGGATGCATATAACCTTGGTTCCATCTTAAGGATATCTGACTGCTGCGGAGTTGACGGCGTCATTATCCCGGAGAGAAGGAGCGTAGGCCTAGATTCAATGGTCTCAAAGGCTTCTGCCGGTGCCATAGAATACATCCCTGTCGCAAGGGTAACGAACCTTGCGCAGACTCTTACAAGGCTCAAGGAGAAAGAGAACTTCTGGGTCTGCGGTACTGACATGGATGCCGACTTCGAATACCACGCTGCTGATTATTCCGGCAATCTTGTCGTAGTTATCGGAAGCGAAGGAGACGGCATGAGAGACGGCGTGCGCAAGTGTTGTGACTTCACGGTCTCTATCCCGATGTCGGGACACGTAAACAGCTTAAATGCCGCTGTAGCGGCAGGCGTAGTGCTTTTCGAAGCACAGTCTAAGAGAAAAGCGGAGAACTGATGTTAAAGATTAAGGACAACACATTTTCGGGTCTATTAAAGGGATTTTGCAAAAGGTCTCTTGTTGTTCTTTTGTGCGCAACTATCTGCACCGGCGCCGGCATTGGTTTTTCGGGCTGTAAAGTTATCGACAGCATCACTTCGAACTTCAACGTCAAGTCCAAGAAAATCTTGTCCGAGAATGAACTCGCAAGGATCATGGCTAACGCGATCAACAGCGATTCCAAGGTTTCCGAGTGCTACGCGAAGATTCCTTCAAGCCAGCTGAACGATCTTTCTTACTCGATGTTCTACGAGTATTGCTCGATCCTCAGAAAGTCTTCTGCAGAGCACGGAACAGCTGATTCTTTCAGGATCTTAAACGCTGAAGACAAAGCGCAGTATTTCAGGTCGATCGATACGGATGCAGGTTTTGACCTTAAGACCGTAAGTGATTACGGCGACATGGACGTTATCGAGCTCTGCTATTCGGAAGACAAGGATACGAGCGCTCCGCCCGTAAGGTTCACTATCTCTAGGGACGGAGAAAATTATTCTCTTGCCGGAACTTACATCACTGATTCGGTCAACGCATACTCTTACATCAATCACTATTTTGAGATGATCGACAGCGATAATGTTGACGGCCTTGAAGCGATTATCAAGTCTTCTTATGACGAGGATATCTATATGAATTCCGTAATCTACGAGAAGGCAAACTACATCTCGAAGTACTACGAGATGAAGGTCAAGACTGCGCCCGAAGACTTTGAATTAAAGCTCTTCACGCCCACGCACATCTCATATGTCATTCCTGAAGTTTTATCTGAAGCAGGCGACAAGATCATCTCGAAGACCGTTGACCTGAGATTAAAGAAGGACGGCTCTTATCTTTTGGAAGATGATATACCCGCTTCGATAAACGAGATCCGTTTTTCGAAGAACGGCGGCACCAGGATGAGAATGGGTTCGACATATTCGCAGAGCGAGATCTACAGGCTCCTGGGTACACCCATCATCGAAAGCTATGAGAACGGCGTCGTCATCCTTACTTACAAAGGTATGACCTTAAGGCTTGAGGCAGAGAATAACGGTGAGCAGCGCTGGACTTCCGGAAGGCTTTCCTCCGTTGTCCTCCGTAACGATGAGTACTATTCTCTGGGTGAGGATATCTACATCGGAATGAATATTTCTGAGCTTCTGCTGATCTATCCAATGTTTGATAAGTGCGATTACACAAGCTCGTTTAAGAACGGTGACGGTGAGTTCATCCTCTCGTTCAGGTTTGACGATTACGGAAATATCACCCGTATACGTCTCGGCGAAAAGATCAATTAATCAGCAATGCATTTTGCCTTTAAGCGTTCAAGCTCATCTGCCGTGAGCCCGTTTGCCATGAGCAGTTTTCCTGCATCGCCGTCCCATTTGCTGTTCATATAGTCGAGGAATATGACCATATTCTCCTCGTCTGACCTTAAGATGTGCTTTAAGTCATCGGGGAGTTTTTGTATGAGCGGGTCGAGGAAATCCTTCATATATTCGTAAGAGACTTTATAGTTTTTGATTATGTCTTCTCTTGATGCGCCCGAAATCAGATAGAGGAGGGCGGCAACGACTCCGGTCCTGTCCTTGCCGTGAGCGCAATGGAAAAGGACAAGGCCTTCAGCGTTAAGAAGAACCCTCATGATGCTGACAAGTCTGTCGCCCATGTTTTCGGCAATGATCACATAGTAATCGCCGAGCTTGTGAGTCCTGATGTATTCCATTGTCTGGTCTTCAGTGTCGTTCGGATCGCTGTTTAACAGGGGGATGCTGAAAAAGCTGACGTCAGGATCTTCTGCATACGGATTGCCGCTGCCTTTGAGTTCTTCTTTGGCGCGGAGATCGATCACGGTCTTTACGCCGTAATCCTTAACTTCCTGAACCTGTTCGGCATTGAGCCATTCGGGAGAACCGGATCTTAAGAATATGCCTGAGCGGAAAGTCTTGCCGCCTGATAACGGCATTCCGCCTAATTCACGGCAGTTGATAAGTGCAAGTTCTCTGATTCTCTGCTGGTCGGGATCGTATGTATTCAAGGCGGTTCTCCGTATGTTTTATTTTCCTTCCGGACGGAAAGTATTCTATCCTAAATCCCGTTTATGTGACAAGGCTTGTGAGAAACTCAAAAGTGAGATTGACATTCAAGGTTTCAAGTAATATTATATTTAGGCTATTGGGAGACCAAAGCATAAATGCGCCTATAGCTCAACTGGATAGAGCGTCTGACTACGGATCAGAAGGTTGTGGATTCGAGCTCTGCTAGGCGCGCCAGATAAAAAGCTGTTGCAGGTGTGCGGCAGCTTTTTTTATACCTTACCGAAGGAGGAAGAAGACATGTATAAGATTCTCGTTGTCGTGGACATGCAGAAGGATTTTGTTGACGGGGCACTGGGCTTTGAAGGTGCAGACATCGTAATTCCCGGAATCATCAGCAAGATCAGGGAATATGAAGCAAACGGCGATCAGATCGTCTATACGCTTGATACACATTCTGAGGATTATATGCAGACCCAGGAAGGAAAGAATCTTCCGGTACCTCACTGCATCAAGGGATCCGAAGGACACGGTCTTTGTGATGAGTTAAAACCTCTGCTCTCCGGAAAGAAGGTGTTCGAGAAGCCGTGCTTTGGCAGCATGGAGCTTGCCGGGTACTTAAAGGAGAATGCCTCTGACATAAGTGCGATCGAGGTCTGCGGCCTTGTATCCAATATCTGCGTGCTCTCTAATGCTGTTTTAGCTAAGGCTGCCGCACCCGAAGCAGAAGTCATTGTCGATTCAAGCCTTACAGCTTCATTCGACCCTAAGCTTCACCAGGCAACGCTGGATGTCCTCAAAGGCATACAAGTTACCGTAGTTTAATATTGCTTTTTTTCGCCGTGCTGTGATACAATTCATTCTCGGCTATATATATTATTATTAAATCTCTTGGAGGATATAACATGGCATCCACAATTGAAAAGAAAGAACACTCTCAGGTTGTAATCAGTCTTGAGGCTAACAAGGAAGAGTGGGGTGAAGCTCTTAAGAAGGCGTACAGCAAGAACAAGAACCGCTTCCAGGTACCCGGCTTCCGTAAGGGAAAGGTTCCTTACCAGCTTGTTTGCCAGTATTACGGAGAGGGCGTTCTTTACGAGGACGCCATCAACGAGATCGCTAATGCCCAGTATCCTGAGGCAGTCAAGGAGCACGAGCTCAAGGTCGTTTCAAGACCTGAGATGGATGTTACCGAGATCAACGAGGAAGGCATCAAGTACACGATCTCCGTATATGTTAAGCCTGAGTTTGAGATGGGCGTTTACGAGGGCGTAGAGGTTCCTTTCAAGGATCAGGAAGTAACTGATGAGGACGTTGACGCTGAGATCGAGCGCATGAGAAAGAGAAATGCTTCTCTTGAGGAAGTTTCTGACCGTCCCGCGGCTGAGGGCGATACAGTAGTTATCGACTACGAAGGATTCAAGGATGGCGTCGCTTTCGAAGGCGGCAAGGGCGAGGGATATAACCTCAAGCTCGGTTCCAAGTCCTTTATCCCCGGCTTCGAGGAGCAGGTTGCAGGACACAATGCAGGTGAGACATTCACTATCGAAGTTAAGTTCCCTGAAGACTATCACTCTGAAGAGCTCAAGGGCGCTGATGCTACATTCAACGTAACGATCCACGCTATCAAGACAGAGGTTGTTCCTGAACTCGACGACGAGTTCGCAAAGGACGTTTCCGAGTTCGATACTCTTGACGAGCTCAAGGCTGACATCAAGGCTAAGCAGCAGGAGAGAGCTGACAAGGACAACAAGGCCGGCTTCGAGAACGAGACAGTCCGCGCCGTATGCGACAATTTCGAGATCGACATTCCTCAGTCCATGGTAGACAACGAAGTCGAGCAGATGGCTGACGATCAGGCTGCACGTATGTCCAACCAGGGCATCGCTCTTGATATGTACCTCCAGTATGTTGGCCAGAGCATGGAAGACTTCAAGAAGTCCCTCGAGCCTATGGCAAGAGTTAGAGTTAAGTCTTCTCTCGTTATCGAGAAGATCACTGAAGAGCTCAATCCTGAGGTAACCGATGAGGATTACGAGGAAGAACTCAAGCAGATCGCTAACACATACAAGATCGATGTTGAGGAAGTTAAGAAGTCCATCGGTGAGGATTCCGCATTCATCAAGGATTCCATCCGTGCTAGAAAGACAGTCGAGTATCTCGCATCAAAGGCTGTCAAGGTAGAACCCAAGCCTGTAGAAGAGGCTGCTGAGGAAGCACCTGCAGAAGAGGGCAAGACAGAGGAGTAATCCTCAGTTAATTACTGAATAATTAAGGGCTGTTGCAAAGTGATCCACTGAGCAACGGCCCTTTTTATATTGTCCAAATTAAAAGCTGCCGCAACATACTGCGACAGCTTTATTTGATTGTGTAGGGAAGTAATAACACTGTCAGATGAACGCGTTCATCTTAAGTTCTGTAACTTCCGTTGATCTTGACGTAATCGTAAGAGAAGTCACAGGTGAACATTCTGTCGTATGCATCACCTTCGTAGAGCGTGATATCTACTTTGATGTCGTGCTCGGCAAGAAGTCTTGATGCCTCTTCCTCATCGAATGCAACAGCTGCGCCGTCCTTGTACATGAGGAGGCCTGAAAGTCTGATGTCGATCTTTTCGGGATCGAACATAGCTCCTGAGTAGCCTGCTGCCGTAAGGATACGGCCGATGTTTGCGTCTTCACCGAAGAAAGCTGTCTTGCAGAGAGGAGACCTTGCGACTGATGTAACGATGAGCTTAGCGTCTTTCTCGTCTTTTGCGCCGTGAACTTCGATCTCAACGAATTTTGTAGCGCCTTCGCCGTCAGCAGCGAGCATCCTTGCGATGTCTTCTGAGAGTTCGCAGAGAGCATTCTCAACCAGCTGATAATCTTCTGTGCCTTCTTCGATCTTAACGCCGGAAGCGCCGTTAGCGAAGACGACGACCATATCGCATACCGAAGTATCTCCGTCTACGGAAACCCTGTTAAAAGTGTATTTAACGGCCTTCTGGAGCATCTTCTTTAATGAAGCTGATTCAATTCCGCAGTCAGTGGTGAAGATGCCGATCATTGTAGCGAGGTTAGGGTGGATCATGCCTGAACCCTTTGCCATTCCGGAGATGGTAACAGTCTTTCCGTCAGTAAGTTCGATCTGGGCAGAAACTTCCTTGGGAACAGTATCTGTAGTCATCATTGAATATTCAGCACAATGAGCCGGTTCCTCGTCGGAAGAAAGACCCTCAACAAGCGAGGGGATAACCTTAGTCATCTTATCAAGAGGGAGTCTTGAGCCGATTACACCTGTAGAAGCGGTTAAGATCTCTGAGGCATCACAGCCGAGGAGGGATGCAGCGCTTTCTGCTAACCTGTTAGCATCTTCGACGCCGACAGCACCGACACCTGCGTTGGCAACCTTGCTGTTAACGATTATGCCTTTTGCCTGGCCTTTGTTTTCGATGATGTCTATGGATCTCGTAAGTGAGTGTCCCTTTACGAGGTTGGATGTATATACACCTGCGACATTACAGGGAGTATCGGAATACACCATACCCATATCCAGATACTTGAACTTGGGATCGTTCTCGTTAATGTTCGCGGGATCTGCGCATTTCATGCCGGCAGAAACACCGTTAGCCTTGAAGCCTTTAGGCATTGTTATATAGGATTTGGTTAATTCTTCTTCCATTTTGATTACCTCGAAAAGTAATATTCATTGTTGTGCATATTTATACACAAAGCTGTATAATTCTGCATATCTTACACTTGCTAACTAATCAAGTCAACTAATAATATATGCAGTGACAACTTATAATAATTATCTTTATAAGATAGTGCAATAAAATTGCTTGACTTAAAACCTCGTTAACATTATACTTTTTAGGCAATTGGCTGACATGGTGGGATTAGTTCAGTTGGTTAGAGCGCTAGTTTGTGGCACTAGATATCATGGGTTCGAATCCCATATCCCACCCCAATTTTTAAGCCTCTTCACACTGGGGTGTAGCCAAGGGGTAAGGCACGGGTCTTTGACTCCCGCATTCGTAGGTTCAAATCCTGCCACCCCAGCCAAATGGTTCACTAGCTCAGCCGGTAGAGCACTTGACTTTTAATCAAGGGGTCTGGAGTTCGAACCTCCAGTGAGCCACCAAATTAAAAATCAAATAATCCCTCGCACTTCGAACAGTATTTGCTTTAGCAAATAACTTCTGCGGGGGATGTTTTATTGTTTATCAGGCTTTAAAGAGTTGTTACTGATTTCGTTTTTATACATTTTTGGTGCTTTTTGTTTATTTTTTTGTTTTTTGTATATAATTAATTCGTTGTCAATATGGGAATACAGTATTTGGAGGAATAATTTATGTCTCACGGATTCAAGATCTGCAGGAAGACCGTTACCATTCTCGCTCTTACTATCTTAGCTGCTTTGGCAGGCCTCTGCTTATTGGGTAAAAATGTCAGAGCTGAAGATTTTGCAGCAAGCGGAGACGGCTGGACACTTACGGATGAAGGGGTTCTGACTATTACTGATAGCGCTGCTTTTAATAAGCCGGGTTGGGAGCAGGGTGAAATTGCTGTTACTGCATTGGTCATATCAGGAGATGTCGACAGTATTCCAAGTTTGGCATTCTATCAGAACAGTACGTTGACATCTGTTGATCTGGGAAATGTTACGAGCATAGGTTATTATTCCTTCGGATCGTGCAAAGCTTTAACGAATATTGATTTAAGCAAAGTAACCTATATTGACAGCTTTGGTTTTTCGTATTGTACCGGTTTAACGGCTGTTGATATCAGCAAAGTGGTAACTCTTGAGAATCAAGCATTTTTAAGATGTACGAGTCTTACAAGTGTAACAGCTGACGACCTCGTAACCATTGACGATACAGTCTTTTCCGGATGTTCTACCCTGTCAACGTTTGCTTTCAAGAATTCCAGCAAGGTTACAAGTGTGGGCTCCAATGCTTTTGCCGGGTGCAGCAGTCTCACTTCAATTGATCTGAGCAATGTTACAGTTCTTGGTGCACATGCCTTTTACGGATGTAGCAACCTTGCTTCCGCTGATCTGAGAAAGGTTACCTCTGTTCCGGATTATGCCTTTTATAACTGCACATTATTATCAGATTTGAAGCTGGGTAAAGTTACGTCTGTCGGGGATTCTTCCTTTTATCAATGTAAGGTCTTACCGGCTTTTGATTTGAGTAATCTTACAGTAATAGGAAATTTTGGTTTCGCTGGCTGTTTGGCATTTACAGATGTTAATCTGAGTAACGTTACAACGATAGGATCTTCTGCATTCTCCGGATGTATAAATCTTACGGATGTAACTTCGCTTGCAAATGTAGTTTCAATCAAATCGGGTGCTTTTAAGTCATGTACAAGTCTGACGACTGATCTGGATCTGAGAAATGTTGATACGATCGAGCAAAATACATTTAACCAGTGCAGCATAACAAAAGTCTATTTAAGTGATGTGAACGACGTCACCATAGGAGAAACGGCCTTCGGTAAGTGTGGTGAACTGACAACTGTAACAGGCAGGATCTGTTCAGTCGGCAATAGCGCTTTTTCTGGATGCAGTAACCTTGAAACTATTGATTTGAGCCATTTAACAGACATTGGTAATAGAGCTTTTTATAACTGCTATAAGTTTTCTTCTATAGATCTTAGCAGCATTAAGACTATAGGTGATTATGCTTTCGCTGGTTGCACCGGGATGACAACTGTGTTGCTTGGAGATGGTGTATGTGAAATATCTTCGGGTGCTTTTTCGAGATGTAACAATCTGCAGACTATTAATCTTGAAAATATTACAAATGTTGGTTCCGATGCTTTTAATAGTTGCACAAGTCTGGAGACTGCAGATCTTAGAAGTGTAATTACTATTTCCCAAGGTGCATTTAATGATTCGGGCCTTAAAACTCTGACTATCGGACCGGCATTATATTCGATTACCGAAACTGGATTATCCTATGATGATATAGAAACTTTGTATTACATCGGTTCCAAGAGTCAGAACCTGTGGGCGCCATCATTTGAAAATGCCACGATTATCTACTTGGCTTTCGATGTTTCTTTCAATGTCGGAAGTGAATGCACTGATGAGATTGAAGCACAGATAGTTGAGATAAATGCCAAGGTTACAATGCCTTCTGCTGATCCTCAGCTTGACGGTTTCATTTTCACAGGCTGGTATACAGATAAACAGTGTAAGAATGCTTATGATTTTGATCAGGGTGTTACCGCTGACATGACTCTTTATGCGGGCTGGAATAAGCAGATCGCGTCTCCCGATTCTGTCTTTAAGGGATACAGCGTCAGCCTTGAAGGCGACATCGGTCTTAACTTCTTTGTTAAGCTTCCTGACGAAGCAGGCAGTGATACATACATGAAGTTTACTGTCAGCAGATCGTCCCTGAAGCAGGAGTATGCTGTCAGCGAAGCACAGCAGAGAACCGTAAACAATGAGACTTATTATGTTTTCAAGTGCAAGGTTCCTGCGAAGAATATGGCATCGCAGATCACTGCAGAACTGATCAGCGGGTCTCAGACTTTAGCAACCTGCCAGTATTCTGTTCTGGATTATGCCGAGTATATTTTCGAGCATAAGGCTCAATACGCAGATGAAGCTCCCCTTGTTGACGCAATGCTGCGTTACGGTTATTGTTCCGCTGTATATTTTGGAGTTCCGACCGGGGATTACGTTCAGATACTGAAGGATTACGAGGCCTTGGCAGAAGTCGAAGCTGAGATCAATGCAGGTGATGCAACCCATCCTACTTTGTATAACCGGGTTAATGCATTCGTAACTTATCTTCCTGATGATCTTGTGTTCAGCGGTGTAAGCCTCTCGCTTGAGTCTAAGACAACATTAAAACTGCAATTTACAAATAATACTGGGAAGGAGCTCAGATTCTTCCGCGCGGATAACAATGTTGAACTCATTCCCGAAGTTTCAGGTAATGTTTATGTTATAAGAATTACGGACATCCCGGCGCATAAACTTAATGACAAGTACAAAGTTTGGATAGATATCGAAGGCGATAATTTGAATCGTTATGTTGAATACACGCCTATGAACTATGCGCAGAATGTTGTAACCAGGGAGTTGTCTGCAACAAGGACACAGGAACTGAAGAACCTTATGAATGTACTGTACGCATATTATTGTCAGGCCGATATCTACATGAAGAAACATGGTTAAGAGGAGGGGAGATATATGAAGGAAACATACACTGAACTGGAGATTATGGTAATCCGGTTTGACGAAGCGGATGTAATTACGGGCAGCGATGATTCGCCGGTTGAAGATCCGTGATAAGTTTTAAGAACTAAAAATCTATAAGCGATAGGATCCCTCAAAAGTGAGAAGTTCACTTCTGAGGGGTTCTTTATATTTTCGAATATGTATTTTCGTATATAATGATTTCATTGTAGTTGTTGGGATCATTTCATAAGGGGAATAGTTATGCCGTACCGTTTCAAAGCCAGCTGGAAGTCCGTTATCATTATTGCTCTTGCACTTTTTGTTACTGTTGCCTGTCTCTGTTTGTTTGGAAGAACCGTTAGGGCAGATGATGAATTTGCAGCAAGCGGAAAAGGATGGACACTTACACAAGACGGTGTTCTGACAATTACTGACAATTCTGCATTTGATGCGAAGGACTGGGAACAGTCTGAAACCGCTGTTACTTCTCTGGTCATCTCAGGTGATATCACAAGCATCCCGGATAAGGCTTTCAATGAAAACGAAACCCTTACTGATGTTAATCTGGGAAAGGTTACCAGTATTGGATATTATTCTTTCAGTTCCTGTTCTGCTCTGACATATATCGATCTAAGCAAAGTAACATATATCGACAGTTTTGCTTTCAACAGCTGTACCAGTTTAGCTGCTGTTGATATCAGTAACGTTGTATCGCTTCAAAATCATGCTTTTTCAGACTGCACCAGCCTTACGGCGGTAATTGCTGATGACCTTGAGACCATTGGTTATAATGCTTTTTCCGGTTGTCCTAAACTTTCTATATTTGTTTTTAAACAAGCCAGTAAGGTTACATGTATTGGATCCGATGCTTTTTACGGGTGCGAAAAACTTACTTCTCTTGATCTTAGTAAAGTAACTTCTGTTACCGGATCTGCATTCTATAATTGTTTTTCTTTATCAGATCTGAAGCTTGGTAAAGTAACTTCTGTTGGAGATCATGCATTCTATAGATGCACGGCACTTACTCATATTGATCTTAGCAACGTCACTTCGGTTGAGGATTCTGCTTTCATTGGATGTAAAAACCTTGTGGATGTAGTTTCGCTTGCAAACGCTAATCAAATAGGTTCACGTGCTTTCGCGAATTGTTTTAGCCTGAGTACTGAACTGGACCTTAGAAAAATAGATGCGATAGAGCAATACTCATTTTGTGAGTGCAGAAGTTTAACTAAAGCTATATTAAGTGATGCAAATGATGTTGTTATAGGATATGGCGCTTTCAGTAATTGCAAGGAACTCAGAACCGTATCAGGCAGAATCTCTGAAGTCGATGATGGTGCTTTTAGCGGTTGTAATGAGCTTGCGGATATTGATTTGAGTCATGTTACTTCTATTGGTCAAGCTGCTTTTGTGTCCTGCAGACAGCTTAAATCAGTCGATCTGAGCAATGCCCAAAGCCTAAAGTCATCTGCTTTCAAAGACTGTCGCGAGTTGACTACTGTTTTGCTTGGAGATGAAATTGCTTTAATACCTTCGAATGTTTTTGAATCCTGTAATAATCTGCAAACAATTAATCTCGATAAAATAACTAAAGTCGGATACAACGCATTTTATAAATGCGAGAGTCTGAAAACAGCAGATCTCAGCAATGCGATTGCTCTTTCCTCACGTGCGTTTACAGGAGCTGGCGTGAAAACTGTGACTTTAGGACCGGCGTTGGAATCAATCGGAAGAGAGTGCTTCAGTAGTAATCTGGAAACGGTATATTTCATTGGTTCCAGGAGTCAGAATAAATGTGAGGCATCACTTGAAAATGCTACTGTTATCTATTCGGCTTTTGATGTTGTATTTGATACCGGAAGTGAATGCACTGAAGTTATAGATCCTCAGATAGTTGAGAAGGATTCAAGGGCAGTGAAGCCTTCGTCAGACCCTAAGCTTGCCGGATCTGTTTTCACAGGCTGGTATACTGATGAAGAGTGTAAGAATGCCTATGATTTTGGTCAGCCGGTTAAAGAAAACATAACGCTTTATGCCGGCTGGAAATGATTGAGCTGAATTCCTCGATTAACGAATAATACACGTACCAAACTGAGATAGTGGAGATGCGAACAATGTTACAAGAAAGTGACATTTTCGCGTTCTGCACCAATTTTGCTTGATTTTTTGGTAATTCTGACGGACTTGGATGATAAAATTAGCTCAGATAAGCGAAAAGCAGTTAATGTCTATCGCGGAAATGAGGTTATAAGGATTGAATAACAGACTGATAAACATCGTAACAGGAGCAGTGACTGCATGTGTTGCTGTCTGCGCGATCGGAATAAACGATTGCGGCGCTTCTGATGAGATCGCGCTCCAGAGTCCTTCTCTTATCGGTCCTAATGCAGTTCCTTTTGAGGATCTTTTCTATTCACCGGATCTTGAAGCAGAAGAGACAGGTTATGTTCCCGTTAATTTGGGAAATGCTTCATTTGATATTGAAGACTATACTCTGACAGCTGCTAACTCTTATACTGACGTAGCTTCAGAGTTCGGCAACAATCCCGCTGATCCGATCACTTACGACGGCGGCAATTACTGGCTTAACAGTGACGCTATTCTCATTGCATATAAATCAGACAAGCCTGAAGATAATGAAGAAACTGACGATGATGATAACGGTATCACACATCTTACAACCGGAGACATGGTCGTCAGGATCGCTTATTCAAAAGAGTGGTCACAGGTCAGGTTAGAGGATGGCAAGATGGGTTATGTCAGAAACGGAAAGCTCTCTGATGTAGAGGTTACTCCTACTCCGACAGATTCACCTGATCCTACCGATACGCCTACGCCGAAGCCGAACACTCCTACGCCTAAGCCTTCGTCTTCGTCATCTTCTTCGAGCAGCAGCTCAAGCTCTTCATCTTCGAGTTCTTCGTCAAGCTCATCATCGGGTTCGTCTTCGTCGGATTCATCATCCGGTTCATCTTCGGACTCTTCGGGATCATCGTCTTCTGATTCGGATTCTTCATCATCTTCATCTAGTGATTTTAGTGAGACTCCGGTGTCAAAGACTGTATATTCAAGCTGCGCATTAAATACAAGATCAGGTCCAGGTATCTCTTATTCATTGCTTTCGACATTAGGTGTCGGAACTGCGATCGAAGTCGTTGCAGAGACTGATAACGGCTGGTATAAGACAGCATCCGGTTACTATGTAAAGGCAAGTCTCTGTCTTGATAATGTACCTACGAATACGCCGACACCTGTACCTTCGGATGATTCAGGCAGCAGCAGTTCTTCAATGGGCGATACATCCACTGATTTCGCTACATTCGTTAAGAGCTTTATCGGATGTAAATACGTATACGGCGGCTCTGATCCTAATAAGGGATTCGACTGTTCAGGATTCGTTATGTACTGCTATTGGACATACTACAGGATCGATCTCCCTCACGGAGCTACGAGCCAGTCCAGAAAGGGTACGGAAGTCAGCATTGACGATATCCAGGTCGGAGACATCATCTGCTTTGACCGTAACGGCGACGGAACGATGGAACACTCTGCGCTCTACGTCGGTAACGACACTTACGTTCATGCGCAGTCATCTGCAACAGGCGTTGTTTCCTCGAAGCTCTCGTCTGCTAAGAACATCGCCACGATAAGGCGAGTCCTGTAAGATTCAGATTTGATCAAAAAAATGTCTGTCTTATTGTAAGGCAGACGTATTTTTATTGTCCCAATGAGATGTGCGTATCAGACGTTATCGGAAGTCAGTCCCTTTATCACTTCGCCCATGACTTTGATATCCGTTTCAAAATCACTAAGAGCGCGGCATTCATTGGCCTGGTGGCACTGATCTTCCTGCCAGGGAGTCTGTATGCCGAATGCGATGGTGTCAGGCATGTGGCGTGCATATGTGCCGCCGCCGATGGCGATGGGTTCTGTGAATTCGCTGAGATATTCAGGCTTAAATCCGGTGTAAGACGACATGTTATCTTTCCAGATGTCTGTGAGAACTGAAATCTCAGGAAGATCCTTTGCTTTATAGAGCGGATCCATCTGATGGATAACTTCGCAGAAGAGGTCGTAATGTGCCGCTTTATTTGCGAAGTGTGAGACGATGCTGTCCATGCTGTAGCTGACAGGGCATCTGATGTCTATTGTAAGTGATTCGCCGTCCTGTGAGCAGCTTAATATGGATGGGTTTGCCGTAACGCTTCCTGATTCGTCAGTGATGTTGCAGCCTGTGTATTCAGCAGCTGAATAGCAAGCGATCTCTTTGCTGATGAAGGTAAGGAGAGGTGAAGATGAATAGTCGGCTCCGGCTTTGTCTAATGTGGAAATAAGATCGAAAATGGCGTTTATGCCGAGTTCCGGTTTTGAAGCGTGAGCCATTTTTCCTTTGCCGTGATATTCGGTTCCGTTGATCGTGCAGGAGCATGAAGCAGGAACCATGTTTGCGGCAGATCCGCCTTTCGCTGTGACTTTGGAAGCCTCGTCTGTGTAGATCTTTATCTGAAGTATTCCTTTTTCGGCGTAGATGACGGGAAATTCACCGTCAGGAGTGATCGAGAATGAAGGAACTTCGCCTTTTACTGCGTATGTCTCTACGCATGAACAGGAGCGCTCTTCGTCAGTGCCGAGTATGAGCCTGATGCGCTTTGAGGGCTCGTAGCCGCTGTCAAGGAGCCGTTTCATTGCAAGGAATGAGGCTGCAGCAGGACCCTTGTCATCTACGATCCCTCTGCCGTAGAGGATGCCGTCTTTTTCTGTAAGAGTGAACGGGTCCGTGTTCCAGCCTTCGCCAGCGGGAACTACATCAAGGTGACATACGATTCCGATGGCTTCGGCATTTTCGGGACCGAATTCACACCAGCCGACGCGGTTTTCGATTATGCCTGTGCGCATGCCGGCAGCAGACGCCGTATCTAGGAAAAACTTCAGTGCCTCAAAAGGCTTTTCTCCGTAGGGAAGAGTTCCGAATTCAGCGTTTTCGACAGGTGAAGAACCCGTGCTTGCAATGCTGATGAGCTTTGAGATAAAGTCAAATTCTTCCTGTGAAAGTTTAAGGTTTTCCATGAAGTGCCTCCGGTTAATATGTTCTTTTTCAGTGAAATCTTAACACAAACCTCGGCTTTGGATATTTATTGTGAGTGCCTGAGCAAGATTTTGGCATTATGCCGATATGCTGTAAGATAACGCCAGGTGCAATATGCAAATCGCGTTAAGCTGCAAGATTGAACAAAAACGGCATAATGTTTATAATTATTTAGATTTATTAATAAAGGGGATCTGCAAATGAGTCCGAACGAACTTGGCGTAGTTGAGAATTATATTAATATCAGGGACCTGCTTTATTCGGTCTTCAAGAAATTAGGAATCATTATAGTGGCAGGCTGCGTAGTCGGTGGCGCGATGGGCGGCAATAAGATCTTAAACAGGGTTAAGACTAATAACGTTCTTGATGAAACCACCAGGATCAATTCCCGTGAGACAGACATCCAGTATCAGGAGAGAGTCCAGAATATTGACAGAGCCAGGGATATTGCAAGCACAATTGACCGTGTCAACAATCAGATCGAACACCAGAGAGAATATATTGCTGATTCCATCTACATGCAGATCGATGCCGAGAATGAATATGAGACTCTTGCACAGTTCGTCGTTACGCTTGATAAGAGCGAACTGAGCGGTTTGGACGAGGCGTTGTACAGCGCTTATGAAAGAGACATCAGAGCAGGAAACTTCATTAATGAGTTTGCAGATGAATACGGTACAAAGCCCGATTATGTAAGAGAGCTTATCTCATTCAGCAGTTATGCAACGAGTTCTGTTGTCCTTGCTTCGGAAAGTCAGGTAAACAGAGTCGGATCGATCTATATCAGAGTATACGGGCCTTCCAGATCGTTCTGCGATCAGGTAATGGATATCGTCATTACTGAGGTTGAACGTGAACACGCCAAACTCAATACGAACATTATCCCTCATAAGATCGAATTAGTCGGGATACAGCATACCGAGAGGATCGATTCCGGTTTAAGAGACGGACAGGTCAATCAGACGGCAAGACTTGAGACTTTGCAGAAGCAGATCGTAAGCTATAACGAGTCACTTGCAAAAGTTGCCGAGCAGCTCGGTTTATCTGATACTGAGACTATCCTTGAGTATTTCGCTAAGCACAGTAAGGTCGATGTCGATGGCGTTCCTACGGGTACTTCGGAAGTTACACTGGGTTACAGGGCAATGTTAAAGCCTGCCATAAAGTCCGGCATTATCGGTTTTGCCATTGGTGCCGTTCTCGTTGGTGTATTACTTATCCTCAAGTACATCTTTGCAGTAAAGATCTCTACTCAGACACAGTTCTTCAACGAGTTCACAAATGTAAAGAAGATCGGCGTTATGAAGCCCCTCGGAAAGAGAGGCAAGTATGCCACATTTATTGATATCAAGTCTGAGGATGACTCGAAAATGTCGGCTGAGAATACCAGGAAGCTCATTGCCGCCAATTATGAGAACATCACCAAAGACTTAAAGAAAGTACTCATTACGGGTACAGGCGACAGCAAGGCAATGGGAGAAGCCGTAAAGACATTGGGTATCAAGGGTGATTTCAAGCCTGACATATTCAGCAATCCTGACATCCTTAAGGCAATTCCCGATTACGATGCAGTAGTTCTTTTAGAGCAGCGTAAAGTATCAACATTCAAGACCGTTACAAACGAGATAAAGCTCATTGAGAACACCGGAACGAAGATTGCCGGTGCGATAATCATCTGATTGGATCAGGCATAAACTGATCAGAAAGTAAGGGTTGTTCAATTGGCCGGTGATACTAAGAAAAAGCCTTCTATAAGCAAACATTGGGTTTACAGGGCTCTTGTTTTTGCTGCGCTCGATTTCCTGATGATGATGTGTAGTTTTTTCTGCGCCGTTCTGGTGAGATTTGATTTCAGATTCTCACAGATCGACAGAAGATATTTCATCAACATACTGATAATTGCTCCCATATGCTCGATAGTCATTATCGGACTGTTCGGCATATTCAAGATGTACAGCAGCATATGGCGTTTCGCGTCGTTCTCTGAGTTTGCGAGGATCGTAAAAGCCTGGGTGCTGTTTACGCTGATAACGCTTCTGTTCGTTATTGTTTCAGAGCTTATCACAAAGTCCAGACTTATACCGATCTCGGTATGGATAATGGCCATTGTTTTCGGCTTTGTCTTAACGACGGCTTTAAGATTCGGATTCAGATTCATAAGCTTCATGAACAACGAAAAGTCTGCCACGGATGACGGACTTAATATCATGATCATCGGCGCCGGAGCCTGCGGTAAAGACGTTATTCACGAGATAGTCATGAGCCAGCACGTAGACGCGCGCGTATGCTGTGCGATCGACGATAACCCGGTAAAGATAGGCCGTGAGATCGACGGAGTTCCGATCGTCGGTACGCGGAAAGACATACCGAGAATGGCCGAGAAATATAAAATCGACGAGATCATTTTCGCGATCCCTGACGCAAGGGGAATCGACCGTAAAGATATCTTAGCAATCTGTTCAACGACCGGATGTGAAGTCAGAATCATCCCCGGAATGTATCAGATGATCGACGGTTCCGTAACCGTAAACACCATTAGAAACGTCCAGATCGAAGACCTTCTCGGAAGAGATCCCGTCAAGGCAAATGTCGAGAAGATAAGAGAATACATCACCGGAAAGACAGTAATGGTTACGGGCGGCGGCGGCTCTATAGGATCCGAGCTCTGCAGGCAGATCGCGATGGCAAAGCCCAAACTCCTGATCATTTTTGATATCTATGAGAACAATGCTTTCTGGATCGAGAAAGAGCTTAGGGAGAAGTACGGCGACAGCCTGAATCTCCTTACTCTTATCGGATCTGTAAGGAATACCAACAGAGTCCACGCAGTGCTCGATAAATACCGTCCTGAGATCATATTCCATGCGGCTGCGCATAAGCACGTACCGCTGATGGAAGGGTCTCCGAATGAAGCGATAAAGAACAACTGCGGCGGTACGTATAAGATGGCTCAGGCAGCCATCCAATACGGCGTTAAGCGATTTGTTCTTATCTCGACCGACAAGGCTGTAAACCCGACGAACATAATGGGCGCATCTAAGCGTATCTGCGAGATGATCATCCAGATGATGGACAGAAGGGCCCAGGCGATGTTTGATAAGGGCGAGATCGAAGTCAGAACGACTTTCTCTGCCGTCAGATTCGGTAATGTATTGGGTTCCAACGGCTCTGTATTGAAGATATTCGAGAAGCAGATCGCCGCAGGCGGTCCTGTTACTGTAACTGATAAGAGGATCATCCGCTATTTCATGACGATCCCCGAAGCAGTCGTTCTCGTAATGGAATCAGGCGCTTATGCAAGGGGAGGAGAGATCTTCGTTCTTAACATGGGTGAACCCGTTAAGATCGACGATGTCGCACGCAAGATGATCCAGCTCTCCGGCCTTACCCCCGATGTCGACATTAAGATCGTATACACCGGATTAAGACCCGGTGAGAAGCTCTACGAAGAGCGTCTTATGGATGAAGAGGGATTGCGTGAGACTGAAGAGAACAAAGATATTTCGATCGCCCAGCCTATTCCGATGGACGATGAGAAATTCGAGAAGGCAGTCCTTGAACTTGACCGTGCGGCCAAGTCCGAGAGTGAAGATATCAGGCACATTGTCGCAGGCATCGTAAAGACGTACGATCCTGACAAGAAACCCGAGTGATAGTCTAAGGTTTTCAAGATGCAGGATAAGCCGTTAAATCCGAAGAGATGGTACATTCTTCCGAAGTGGGATGAGCTCCCCGCAGATATGAGGACAGATGCCGTAAAGCCATATTACGATGAGCTTTGCAGGCACAAGGCAGGGCTTTTCTTTAAGCGTGTTTTCGATGTATTCTTTTCGCTCCTGTTGATCCTGATCCTTGGCATTCCCATGATCGTTATCGCTATAATCATCAAGTGCGATTCAAAGGGACCGGTTTTTTTCAGGCAGGAGAGAGCTGCAGCTTACGGCGTTAAGTTCAGGATCCATAAGTTCAGGACGATGGTGAATAATGCCGAGAAGCTCGGTACGAGCGTAACTGTCGACAGCGATGTCAGGATTACGAAAGCCGGCTCTAAATTGAGGAACCACAGACTCGATGAATTCCCGCAGCTGTTTGATGTTTTATCAGGTAACATGAGTTTTGTCGGCACCAGGCCTGAGGTCATGAAATATGTCGACAGATATACCGACGAGATGAAAGCTACTCTTCTCATGCCCGCAGGGATCACTTCCATAGCGAGCATCGAATATAAGGACGAAGCAGAACTTTTGGAAAAAGCCGAAGATGCCGATGAAGTCTATGTAAATGAGATACTTCCTGAGAAGATGAAGTACAATCTCCGCTCCGTAAAAGAGTTTGGTTTTTTCAAAGATATAGGTGTTCTCTTTAAGACCGTCGGGGCAATTTTCTAAGATATTAAGCCGTTGTTTTCATGGTGTGAATTTTCGTTTAATATCGGTCAATGCCGCTTTGCTCATCGCGAATATAGAAGTAAAATATCTCTATGAAGATTTGTGTATTTATCGGTGACATGTATAGAGACTACTCAGCGTCCATAATAAGGGCCATTGATCAGTATGCTCAAAAGGCCGGGTATAATGTTGATGTTTTCGGCACATGTTCTGTTCCCAGCAATAACCCCAACAATGTAATGGGTTACAAGAGTATCCTTAACGTTCCCAATGTTCATGAGTACGATGGCGTAATCCTTTGTTACGATACTATTGACCAGGGCGGCATGGGTAAAGGTCTTCTTGAAGATCTGTTAAATGATACGGAAACACCGCCGATCGTCTGTATAAGATCTGAGATCAACGGTTTTTATAATGTTGTTCCTGATAACAGAAAGATCATGTATGACATGGCAAAATATGTCATCTCCAAGTGCAAGACCAGTGATATCGGTTTCGTAACCGGAAGAGATGATCTCGTCGACTCGTTTGAAAGACGCGCGGGATTTGAAGATGCCATGCGCGAAAAGGGTTATGAAGTTTCCGAAGACATGATATTCCACGGAAATTACTGGATCACCCAGGGACCTCAGACTGCTGATTTCTTTACCAAGGAAGACGGTACACTGCCTGAAGCCATTATCTGTTCCAACGATTATATGGCTGTTACTCTTATCGATGAGTTGATACAGAGAGGGTTCAATATCCCCGGCGACTGCATGATAAGCGGTATCGATAACATCACCGAAGCAGGTGACCATATTCCTTCTCTTACGACCATCGAGATATCTGAGAAACTCCTTGTCAATGCGGCTATGGAAGTTCTTGAGAAGCTTTTGAAAAAGGAAAGCGCTGATTATTACGTTGCTGTTTCCGGCAATATTATCGCTCGTGAAAGTACCGGTGATAATGATGACGGACGTGATGTCTTTAAGGCTTTGAGAGAACTTAAGCTCTCCAAGTCAAATTCCATTGATGCGATGAGAGAATATGTCGTCATAAGCGCATTATATGACAGTGCGCTGACGGCAGATGCTTTGATCAAGATCACACTTGAGAACTTAAAGGAAATTCCCAGCGTAAAAGACTGTTTCCTTGTCAGGTATATGGAGAATGACAGACGGCTTTCAGGTTATTTCATTGATAAAGGCGAGATCAATACGGATGCCGTTACATTCCCCGGCGATAAGCTCCTTCCTGACGGATTTGAAGAATCTGAGAACAAAATGCTCATTTACGTTCCGATCGCTTACCGGAATGAATCTTACGGTTATGCTGTTTTGTATGTAGATACGAAAGAAAACGGTTTCATCAACGAGAAGATCGAATACATCTTCATGCAGGCAGGCCAGGTAGCTAACAGGCTCGAGCTTTACCAGAAGTATTTCGGTATTGCAGACATCATCAGCCTCTATACCAAAGATTCACTTACCGGCCTTCTCAACAGGAGAGGCTTCGAGCAGAAGATCACCGATCTTTTCGACAAAGACAAGAACAAGCTTTACGATCTTGTTGTCGTATCTATCGACATGGACGGACTGAAATACATCAACGATAATTTCGGTCACAATGCCGGAGATGATGCCATCAAGGAGATCTCGAAATGCATCTATAACGCATTGAAGTCTAATGAGTTCGTTGCCAGGATGGGCGGCGACGAGTTCTCGGCAGTCCTTATCCAGTCCGATGTCGGCCGTGTCGGTCAGTTCATCAGGAGTGTCAGAAACAATATCAAGGAAGCCAACAAGGGCGGCAAGTATCCGTATGAACTTGGTGCAAGTATCGGTACATGTGAGCTTACAAGCTGGGCAGAACTCATTGACTGCATGAACAAAGCCGATAAGGCCATGTATCTCGAGAAGAAGGCCAAAAAGAAGAACCGCTGATATCAGGACAAAATTACCACATCACGAAAACAAAAAGAGCAGGCAAGAGTGCCTGCTCTTTACACTTTTAACAAAACACTTCGGTCCGTCACTGCTTTAATTATTTATAATATTTTTTAATTTAATGGTAAAATGTTGTTTGTGATAAAGTGAATTACTGTGTTTGGGCATATAGTGCCTGAACTTTACAGATCTTATCACAAGAAGCAATTACTTGTTACGGGGGCTGTTAGAAGTGTATAAAAGAAATGCACAGGGATGGTCAAAGCACATCGACTTCATGGTGCTTGATATAATTGTGCTTCAGCTTTGTTATATGCTTGCGTTCTATATCCGTCTGCGTGATTGGGTATATTCAATGCACGAGTACAGGACTCTTGGCATGCTGCTCTTTATCGCAGACGTTCTTGTCATTGTAGTCAATAACTCTCTTCACGATGTCATTAAGAGGGGATACTTAAGAGAGATATTTGAGCATTCGAAGCACAGTGTTTATGTTCTCGCTGTCGTTCTGATCTATTTCTTCTCATCCCAGTTGGGTGAGGTATATTCGAGAACCATTCTCGGTATTACGTTCGTTTTATATCTGCTTATCGGATACTGTGTGAGGATTCTCTGGAAGTGGATTCTCCGACATACAAGCTTCAGAAGAGAGCGCAACAACATGCTCGTTGTAGTTTCTGAAGCAAATGCTGAACTGATCCTTTCACGTCTCTTAAGCGATAAGCAGGCCGGCTATTCCATCGTAGGCATAGTTCTTCTCGAGACAACAAACCATAAGAGCATTCACGGTATCCCGGTCGTTGCCGAGATGAGAAATGCTGCCAAGTACATTGCAGAGGAGTGGATCGATTCAGTCTATATCGATGCTCCGATCAATGATAAGAAGGTCGTTAAGCTCATGGATGCCTGCGCAGTCATGGCAGTTCCTACACATTATCACGTTCCTTACATGACACGTTCTGGAGTCAAGAGATTCTCCGAGAAGATCGGCGGAACTACGGTACTTACGACAGCCATCAACTATGCGACACCAGTTCAGACCCTGATCAAGAGAGTATTCGATATTATCGCAGGCATCGTTGGAAGCATTGCTGCTCTCCTTATCATGGCAATCGTAGGCCCCATTATCAAGGCACAGTCACCCGGCCCCATTCTTTTCAAGCAGGAGAGAATCGGTAAGAACGGAAGACATATCAAGATCTACAAGATCCGTTCCATGAGAACCGATGCTGAAGATCTCAAGAAGGAACTCATGGATGAGAACCGTGTCAAGGACGGCATGATGTTCAAGATGGATTTCGACCCCAGGATCATCGGAAACAAGATCCTGCCTGACGGTACGAAGAAGACAGGTATCGGCGAGTTCATAAGAAAGACCAGTCTTGACGAGTTCCCCCAGTTCTTCAATGTTCTCATGGGAACAATGTCCACAGTAGGAACAAGACCTCCTACGCTCGATGAGTATGAGAAGTATCACTTCCATCACCGCGCCAGAATGGCCGTTAAGCCAGGTATCACAGGAATGTGGCAGGTATCCGGCAGAAGCGAGATAACTGATTTCGAAGAAGTCGTTAAGCTTGATACAGAATATATTGCTAACTGGAGCCTTACTCTTGACCTCAAGATCATTTTCAAGACTATAGGCGTTCTCTTTACCGGTAAAGGAGCGATGTGATGTCTTCAGCTGATTCCAGGAAAGATTCTAAAGCTGTATTCATAATCGGTGCAAAGTGCATCGGTCAGTACGGCGGATATGAGACCTTCTTAGATAAGCTTACGGAAGTTCATCAGAACGAGGATTCGATCAGGTATTACATCGTTACCAAGTTAAACGGTGACGGCGCTATGGATGAGACGAAGCTCGCAGGCGTCAGCGGGATCCAAAAGGATCAGGAAGGCAACGTCACTTCATTTGTATATCACAATGCAGATATCGTAAAGCTCAAGGTCCCCAAGATCGGTGCGGCCCAGGCAATAGCATACGATGTTAAGGCATTTAAATGGTGTCTCAAAAAGATCGCAGAAGAAAACATCAGCGACGCGATCATCTATGTTCTCGCATGCCGTATCGGACCTTTTTTCGGCGGACTCGTAAAGAAAGCCCATAAGCTCGGCGCGAAGGTCTTCGTAAATCCCGACGGCCATGAGTGGAAGAGAGCTAAGTGGTCTGCTCCGGTACGCAAATACTGGAAAGAGTCCGAGCGCCTCATGACAAAGAGCGCCGACCTCCTCGTCTGTGATTCGGTCAACATCGAGAAGTACATCAAAGAAGAATATTCGGCATATAACCCGAACACCACATATATCGCTTATGGTGCCGACCTTAAGAAGAGTACACTTACCGATGACGATCCGAAGTTTACTGAGTGGCTTTCTTCTCACGGACTCGAAAAGAATAATTACTACATGTGCTGCGGAAGATTCGTTCCGGAGAACAGCTTTGAGATCATGATCAGGGAGTTCATGCGCTCTTCTTCGACGAAGGATTTCGCCATCATTACAACGAAGAACGACAGCCTTCTGGAAGAGCTCGAGAGCAAGCTCGGATGGAGATCTGACAAGCGCATCAAGTTTGTCGGCACGGTTTACGATCCTGAGCTTCTTAAGAAGATCAGAGAGAATGCATACGGCAATTTCCATGGTCATACCGTCGGCGGAACCAACCCGAGCCTTTTGGAAGCATTAGGCGCTACAGACCTCAATCTCCTCATAGACGTAGGATTTAACAGGGAAGTAGGTCAGGACGCGGCTCTTTATTGGGGCAGCGGCGAAGGCGAGCTTGCAGGTCTCATCAATGAGGCAGACAAGATGGATAATGATAAGCGCTTAAGTCTTGGTGTAAAAGCCAAGGAGCGCATCAGAAGCGCATACAGCTGGAAGTTTATCGGCGACGAATATAAGAGAGTGTTCCTGGGATGAAGATACTGGCAGTTCACAATTTCCATAGAAAAGGATCTGCCAGCGGCGACGATCAGGTATTCAAGTCTGAGACGGCTATGCTCGAGTCTCACGGAAATACCGTCGTCCGCTATTCCGTTTCCAACGATGAATTCGATAATGCCGGAGCAGCAGGCAAGGTAAATGCCGTATTCGGAATGCTCTGGTCAAAGAAGAACTATAAGGCAGTCCAGGAACTGATCAATGCAGAGAAGCCGGACTTAGTTCATGTCCACACATTCTTTCCGCTCCTTTCGCCCTCTGTCCTTTATGCGGCGAAAAGACTCGGCGTTCCCGTTGTCGCAACACTTCATGACACGAGGTTTGTCTGCCCCTGCGCCACATCTTTAAGAGGCACCGAGCTCTGCAACGAATGCGGTGACGGACATTATATGCGCATGTGCAAATACGGTTGCTTTAAGGGCTCGAAAATGCAGAGCCTCATCGTTGCCCAGATTTTCGGATATCACAGAAAGAAGAGATCTTTCTACGAGCAGATCGACAGATACATCTGCCTTAACGATAACCAGATCAATCTCCTTAAAGGCATCGGCTTCGATGAGAAAAAGATTGTTAAGAAATATAATTTCGTTACCGATGCGGAAGCTTCTTCAACAGCCGTAAAGGTCGACGGACTTCCCGACAGATACGTTGTTTTTTACGGCCGTATCGGTGAGGAAAAGGGAATAAGGATGCTCATGAAGGCATGGGATAAGATCTCTGACATCCCGCTTGTAGTCATGGGCGGCGGTCCTCTCGAAAATGAGTTTTCGGCATGGGCAGAGAATAAAAGCAATGTCTTCTATCTGGGTTATACGGAGCACAACAAGTGCCTCTCGATCGTCAAAGGCGCTGAGTTTGTTGTTTTCCCTTCGATCTGGTACGAAGGCTGTTCTATGGTCGAGATAGAGACCATGTCTTTGGGTAAGGCTCTTATCGCGACAGACCTCGGTTTCTCAGTAGAAGCGGTTACTGAGGGCTATAACGGCACCAAGTTTGCATTGGGCAGTCTTGACGGTTTTGTAAGCTGCATCAATACGCTCTGGAATGATCCTGAGAAGTGCAGACTTATGGGAGCCAATGCCAGAAAAGAATATGAATCCAAGTACATGCCTGAGGATAACTACAGGCAATTGATCGGTATATACAACAGCGTAACGGGGAAATGAGCATGGAAAAGATAGATATCGTACTGACCTGGGTTGACGGAAACGATCCCGAGTGGACCGCTTCAAAGGCCGAGTGGGAGAAGATAATCAAGGGTATCGATACTTCAAGCAACAGATCGACCCACTATCGTGACTGGGATAATCTCCAGTATGTTTTCCGCGGTATCGAGAAGTTTATGCCCTGGGTAAACAAGGTTCATTTCGTTACAGTCGGACACCTTCCGGCATGGCTCAATACCGACTGTGAGAAGCTTCACATCGTAAGACACGATGAGTTTATTCCCTCTGAGTATCTTCCGACATTTAATTCAAGCGCTATAGAAGTAAATATCCACAGGATCCCCGGTCTTTCCGAGCATTTCGTAAACTTCAACGATGACATGTTCGTCATCGGACCTACGACACCTGAGGACTTCTTTGAGAACGGACTTCCCAAAGATATGGCAGTCCTTTCTCCGGCACCTATTTTCAGGGATGTTATCTGCGATGTCGAGACAAACAACATAGGTATCATCAACGATTATTTCACAGTAGGCGACGTCAAAAAGTACAAGAAGAAGTGGTATACGCTCAAGTACGGCAAGTTCATCTTGAGGACCATGATCTTCAGCAGATTCAACAGCATCTTAGGTCTTTTCGAACCCCATATTCCTTTCTCATACAACAAGTCTTCATTTGAGGAACTCTGGCAGAAGGAATTCGATGTTCTCGATAACACATCTAAGAACAAGTTCAGGACAAGAGATGACGTAAGCGAATGGCTCGTCCGTCACTGGCAGCTCATGTCAGGAAAGTTCGAACCCAGGCGTTGGGATTTCGGTCTTTACATGCGAGGCTCTGATACAGAAGGCGTTGCGTCACTTTTAAAGAATCCCGGGAAGACCCGTCTTGTCTGCATTAACGATTCGACCACGGTCGAAGATTATGAGAAGTGTAAGACTCTGGTAAACAAGGCTTTGGACGAGCTCCTGCCTGAGAAATCCATGTTCGAGAAGTAAGGTGCCGAGATGGATTTTCAGAAAGGTCTTGTGAGCATAATAATCCCGGTATATAACGGCGAAAAATATCTGAACCGCTGTCTTGATTCAGTCATCGGTCAGTCTTATGCGCTCATCGAGATCATTCTGGTCGACGACGGTTCCGTTGATTCATCCCTTGATATCTGCAGGAAGTACGCTTCAAAAGACAGAAGGATCTATGTCGAGACCAAGGAAAACACCGGCGTTTCCGATACGAGAAATTTCGGCATGAGCAAGGCCATGGGCGAATTCATAGTATTCATCGACTGCGACGATTATGTCAGCAGTGAATACATATCCCATCTCGTCTCTCTCATGAAGGATGGCATAGACATGGGTGTCACCGGCTGGATCAGAGAGTCGGTAACAGGTGAGGTAAAGAGCAAGTGTGTTTCGCTTAAAGAGACATGCGATAGAGACAGAACACTTGAACTCACAGTATCGTTAAGCGGATTCCAGGGTTATCCGATTTCTAAGATCTTCAGGAGCAGTGTATTGAGATCAGGTAACGTATTGTTCGACAAGGACATCACGATTTTCGAAGACCTTCTGTTCTGCTGCACATACATAAAGCTGTGCAACAGGATCAGCATAGATACGAGCTTTCAGGACTACCATTACGTGCTTCACGAAAGAGGAAGCAGGTATGCTTCGGTCCATGCCAGGGAATTCAACAAGAACTGGATCACGGAAGTTTATTCTCTTGATAAACTCCTCGTTCTTATCAGCGGTTCTTCCAAGGCAGCGAAGCGTGTGCGCGCGAGGATCGCGCTGTCGTCTTCGTTTTATATCAACCGCATGTTCGAGTGCGGATATGAGGATAAGGAACTGCAGAAGAGCCTCGTAAAAAAGGTTAGAAAGAATCTTTTCCCGGCATTGTTCTCTTCAGAGGGTGATGCAAAGTGGACGATGCAGGTATTCCTGTGTTCGATCTCACCTAAGTTCGAATACTGGGTAAAGACAAAGAATTAATTGGCGGATGGAAGAATAGATGGTACACGGTATATTCAAAAAGATAAAACCTGAGATGTGGTCAGCGATCATCATGATTACGCTGTTCTATCTTTGCGAGTTCAGGTTCTTCTTTATCCTGCCGCTTCCGAATATTGTTTTTGCGGGAAGCACCAACAAGATGCTCCTTGCTATCTTCAGCCTCGGTCTGTTCGTTTTCTATGTTCTCAAGAGCGAGAAGATGGGCATGGGATATTTCGGCTGGCCGTTTGTATTTGTTTTCTTTACGGTCGCAGCATCGACGGTATTATCCAAGTTCGAGTTCGGATTTTCCATAACTCAGGTGCTCTGGGGAATAATCCCGTATCTGCTTCTGCTGCTTTATTTCCCGGGCAGAAAGTATCTTGCCGATAAGGATACGATGGAATGTTTCATTGTTATTGGCGAACTTTTTGCTATTGCAATGTCTGCACTCTTTATCCTGCAGTACACGAGATATACGGGTGAGAATTCCACATTCTTAAGACTTCCCGGCATGATCGCCGACGTAAGCATCTGGCATCCAGAATGGGGACTTCGTATCAGGAACGTGTTCGACGGTTTATTCCGTGTATTTGCTCTCGTAATTGCAGACAGGATAATAGGGAAGAGATTCAGAGGATGCATCCTCGATATAATTGCTTATCTGGCTATCGTTCTCGGCGTTCTTATTATCGACCAGTCGAGATCTTATCTCATCATCATGCTCTTCTCGACGATCGCTATCCTCATTTACCACTCGATTAAGAAGGTCACTGTTGCTAAGCTCCTTATCGGTCTGGGCGCCGTTTCCGTAGGCTTTGTTGCCATCTCCGTTAAACTCGTTTCCATTTTTTCGTCGATCTCCGAGAAGGCCGGTTCATGGCTTGCAAGAGTCAATGCTGCCGGACACTACATCATGGTTGGTGCAGAGCACTTCTTCTTCGGTGTCGGAATGGCTGACCACGAGTCCAATCCCAAAGTCGCGAATTACGTCCGCGGACTTTCCGGTATCTTCTATCCTGAAGACGTCGGCCTCATTGGTCTTTTCGCGCTCCTCGGAATAGTCGGCATCATCTTATATGTGTTTATCATGATCAGGGTCATCAAGTGCTTCTTATATGCAAAGGATGAACAGGCTCTGCTGTTCGGACTTGTCGTATGCATGATCCTTTCTTCGATCATACAGACGTATTTTGACAGGACCAGATTACTGGCTCTGGTACTTACCGCAATCATTTGCGACATCAACAGATGTCGAAGGTGGAAAGCTAATGAACTCGATAATACTGACAGATTATAAGAACATCGCGCGCACGCTCGACATGTGTAAAAGATTCGATGCGAAGATCAATGAGACCATCGCATACATAATCGTCGACAACAGTGCCGAAGAATCATGCAGAAAATACCTTGAGACAAACGGCATCTCTTATGTTGCCGGCACTTTTGGTGAGAAGAAGACATATGAATTCGAATACGAAGGCATTCCTTTTACTGTTGTCGACAATGACGGCAACAAAGGATATGCGATAGGAAATAACGTTGGTGCAGCTTATGCCCGTGAGAAGTTTAACAGCAGATTCTATATCTTCTCCAACAGCGATCTTGATTTCCCGTATGAGACGGATCTCGGGCTTATAACAAATGCGATTGATGAGCATCCGGAGATCGGCATCATCGGTCCAAATGTCTTGTACATGGGACAGAACAGACAGAATCCGAGACATTTCAGAGGCATCTGGTCACAGATGATCGCGGGCGATTTCAATTCGAGATGGTTCCACTGCAAGTTTAATGACAAGCTCAACTGCCTTGATCAGGATCCCAAGGAAGGGAAGACCGACTGGGTAACGGGATGCTTTCTTATCGCAGCTGCAGATAAGTTCCATGAAGTAGAAGGCTTTGACGAGAATACATTCCTCTATGCCGAAGAGATGATCATCAGCAGAAGGATGCTCAACAAAGGATATATTACTTACTATCTGCCGGGTATGACCGTTTTTCATAACCATCAGGGCGTTGATAACCGTAAGATGCGTAAGATACTTCATAAGTCCATGAGGTATTACTATAAGCGCTATGAGAAGACTAATATCTTCCTTTTGGTCCTTTCCGACATTGCTTTCGGGATTACGGAATTCGGTTACTATGTCTTCCACGATCTGATCAAAGTCAAGCTGTTGAAGAAGGGCTGATATATGTCGGGTAAGTCTGGAAAGTCAGTAAAGCTTAACGCCGTATTAAACGGAATCAAGGAGATCATGGCGATCTTATTTCCCATGATAACGTTTCCGTATGTCTCGAATCTCTTAGGTTCGGCAAACTATGGCGTTTACACTTTCAGTTCTTCCATTGTCAGTTATATCTCATATATTGCGGCTGCAGGCATCATGCGCTATGCGATAAGAGAGGTCGCAAGGGTAAGGGATGATAAGCCCAAATGCCAGAAACTGGTAAATGAGATCTTCACAATAAATGTCATCACTACGGTATTTGCTTTCGTTCTTCTTATCGGACTCGTGATCTTCTGGCCGAAGCTTCATTACTATGCTCCGGTTATTTTCATGCTCAGTCTGATGATCATGTTCATTACTTTCGGCGCTGACTGGATCAACTCAGCACATGAAGATTATGTTTACATTACCATCAGATACATAATCTCCCAGTCATTGGCTCTTGGCCTTTTATTCCTTCTCGTAAGAACACCCGATGATGTTGTCCAGTATGCATTCGTAACTGCGTTCGGCGTCATACTTCCTAACATCATCAACAGGTTCCATATCAGAAGGAAGTATGGAATCAAACTGAAGATATCGATCAATAACGAACTCAAAAAGCATATCAAGCCTATCGCATTCCTTTTCGCTTGTTCGATAGGTACATTCATTTACATAAACTCTGATGTAACAGTACTCGGTATATTTTTCGATGACTCGGTTACCGGTTATTACGGCGTATCCGTTAAGTTCTATATGCTGATAAAGCAGGTCGTTGCTGCGGCATTTACGGTTCTCATTCCGAGGATCTCTCATGAGATGACCAAGGACGGATCGAAGTCCAAGGAAACTCTCGAAAAGATTCTGCATTTCACGATACTCACAGCCGTTCCTGCAGCAGTCGGTCTTATCATGGTAAGAAAGAACCTCATCGCAGTTTTCCCGGGCGAGGAATATGCAAGGTCTCAATCATCACTCATGATCTTAGGCTTAGCGATCATTCCTGCGCTCCTTGCAAACTTCTTTATCAATATCGTCATGATACCTATGAGACTCGAAAAGAAGGTTATGTACGCCACTCTGATAAGCGCCGGCATAAACCTTGCCCTCAATATCATCTTTATCCCTATCTTTGCCGAAAATGCAGCGGCTGTTACGACTCTTGTCGCAGAGATCGTAATGGTCTTCCTCGGATGGCTCTGGTCCAGGGATCAGCACCTGTTGGGTGGTGTATTAAAGCCAATCGCCGTAAGTGCAGCAGGAGCTGCAGGTATCTTCGGTATCTGTTATTGCGCAACTCACTACCTTAACGGTGCTCTTTGGCAGATGATAGTTGCAGTTGCTGTCAGTGTTGTATTCTACGGAGTGGTCTTACTGATCTTTTACAGAAAGATGATTATCGACTTCATCAAGAATTTAAAGAAAAAGAAGTCAGGAGAGAAATAATGAAGATATTTGTAACTGGTGTTTGCGGCCAATTAGGACATGATGTAGTAAACAATGCCATCGCAAGAGGCATTGAAGCTGTCGGTTCGGATATCATGCCGGAGTATTCTGGTGTGGCAGACGGTAGCGCTGTAACTGCTGCACCCTATGTCCAGCTCGATATCACCGATAAAGATGCCGTAATGAAGACTATTGAGAGTATCCGTCCTGACGCCGTTATCCACTGTGCAGCATGGACTGCAGTTGATGCAGCAGAAGACGACGAGAACAAAGAAAAGGTCCATAAGATCAACGCTGAAGGAACACGTTATCTTGCAGAAGCAGCAAAAGCTCTGGACATAAAGATGCTCTACATCTCGACAGACTATGTCTTCGACGGACAGGGCGATCGTCCTTGGGAGCCTGACGACAAGTGCTATGCTCCTCTCAATGTTTACGGACAGAGCAAGCTCGACGGTGAACTTGCAGTATCTTCCATTTTGGAAAAGTTCTTTATCGTAAGGATCGCCTGGGTATTCGGTCTTAACGGAAAGAACTTTATCAAGACCATGATCAACGTCGGTAAGACTCACGATACAGTCAGAGTAGTTAACGACCAGATCGGAACTCCTACATACACGCTGGATCTTTCAAGACTTCTCGTTGACATGATCCTCACGGATAAATACGGTTACTATCACGCAACAAATGAAGGCGGCTATATCTCGTGGTACGATTTTTGCGTAGAATTTTATAAGCAGTATGGTCTTGCGACGAACGTCGTACCGGTTACGACCGCCGAATACGGCCTTTCAAAGGCAGCAAGGCCCTTTAATTCAAGACTTGATAAATCAAAGCTTGTGACTGGCGGATTTACACCTTTGCCGGACTGGAAAGACGCAGTCAGAAGATATTTAGAGGAGGCAGAGCTTTAATGGCATTCACATTCGAGAAAACAAAACTTCCGGGCGTTGTTATCATCAAACCGCAGGTATTCGGCGATAACAGGGGATACTTCATGGAAACCTACAAGAGAAGCGATTATGCTGCTGCAGGTATCGACAAGGAGTTTGTCCAGGACAATGAAAGCTCAAGCACAAAGGGTGTATTAAGAGGTTTACATTTCCAGAAGGATCATACACAGGGTAAGCTTGTAAGAGTAACTCACGGAAAGGTCTTCGACGTTGCAGTAGACGTAAGACCCGGCTCTGAGACATACGGACAGTGGGTAGGCGTAACGCTCAGTTCTGAGGAGAAGAACATGTTCTATATACCTGAGGGTTTTGCCCACGGATTCCTTGTCCTTTCAGACACGGCAGAGTTCGTCTATAAGTGCACAGACGTCTATGATCCCAAGTCCGAAGGCGGCATTCCTTGGAATGATGAGACGATTGCTGTAGAATGGCCCAAACTCGATTGTGAGTATAAAACAAGTGAGAAGGATGAAAAGCACGAAGCTTTCAAGACTCAGGATTTCTCCTGGGCTGAGAAGTGGCTTTGACGGAGTAAATAACGAATGAGAGTAATATCCTGCACAAGCTATTACGGCACCGGATCTTCAGCTGTTACCAACCTCTTCAGCGAGTTTGATAACGTCTGTTCTTTGGGCGAATACGAATACCGTTTCCTCCACGATCCCGACGGAATAGCCGACCTTGAATATAACGTCGTCGAGAATAACAACAGACACAACACGAGCGATGCGATCAAGAGATACATCAAGTTTGCCGCTACCCAGAAAAAGCTTGGCTACGGCGGCTACGATATCTTTGAAGACGAGTTCGAGAAAGCTACCAATGATTTCATTGACGATATCACAGAGCTCAAGACGAAGACCTGGTGGAACAAGGACAGGCTCGACCGCGGTAAGCTCTTCTGCTTTATCGACCGTGTCTATTCATTTACGAAGAGACTATTTAAAGGCGAGTTGAAGACTGAGATCAGATATTCGCTTCTTACGGACAAAGAACCCGCATACTATTCCGCGATAGACGAGGAGACATTCCTTAAGGCAGTCCGCAAATATGTTGATCGTCTTATTTCTTTTGCAAACAAGAATAAGCAGCCTTTCGTCATGGTTGACCAGATGGTTCCGCCTACGAACACCAAGCGGTTCCTTCGCTATTTCGACGATTGCTGCATAATCGCGACAGAACGTGATCCACGCGACATCTATCTGCTCGAGAAGAACGAGTGGAAGTGGGGCGTCCTTCCCATAAAGGATGTTAAGGATTATGTCGAATGGTTCAGGATCACGAGAAAATACAGTCATCCCGTCGATGAAGACAGGTCCAGAGTTTTAAGGATCAACTTTGAAGACATGATCTATAAATACGATGAGACCAAAAAACTTCTCTGCGATTTCGTCGGCATCGACTTATCTCATCACACAAGCCCGAAAACACAGTTCGATCCGGCAAGATCGATCAAGAACACCAACGTCTCAAAACGTTATCCGGATTGTGCTGAAGAGATCAAATATATAGAATCTGAATTAAAAGATTATCTTTACGATTTCGACGCATACACGAAATAACGATCTGCATTGATTAATTGGAGGTTAAACCATGAAAGGCATTATCTTAGCAGGCGGCTCAGGCACAAGACTTTATCCTTTGACTAAAGTTACATCCAAGCAGTTGCTTCCGATCTACGACAAGCCCATGATCTACTATCCTTTATCTACTCTTATGCTTGCCGGAATAAAGGAGATCCTCATCATCAGCACACCTGTTGATACTCCGAGATTTGAAGCTCTCTTAGGTGACGGATCACAGTTCGGCATATCTCTTTCTTATAAAGTACAGCCCAGTCCTGACGGACTTGCCCAGGCATTCACATTGGGTGAGGAATTTCTTGACGGAGAAGCAGGTGCCATGGTCCTTGGCGACAACATCTTCTATGGAAGCGGCTTCAGGACATTGCTCAAGGGCGCAGTCAAGAATGCAGAAGAGGGAAGGGCAACCGTATTCGGTTATTATGTACCCGATCCGGAGCGTTTCGGCGTTGTCGAATTCGATGAGAACGGCAAGGCACTGAGCATTGAGGAAAAACCCGCAGTTCCTAAGTCTAATTATGCAGTCACAGGTCTTTATTTCTATCCTGCCGGCGTAAGCGACAGGGCAAAGGAAGTCCAGCCTTCAGCAAGAGGCGAGTACGAGATCACAACTCTTAATGACATGTATCTAAATGACGGTCTTCTTGATGTACAGCTTCTCGGACGCGGTTTCGCGTGGCTCGACACGGGCACGATGCAGAGCCTTCTTCAGGCAGCAGAGTTCGTTGAGATGGTCCAGAACCGTCAGGGCATCACGATCAGTGCTCCCGAAGAGATCGCATACATCAACGGCTTCATCGATAAAGAAAAACTCATGGAGTCCGCAAAAGCATACGGCAAGAGCCCCTACGGCGAACACCTCAGAGCGGTGGCTGAAGGTAAAGTAAGATATTAATATACCTATATTATTAAGCCCGGTTGTGATCCGGGTTTAATTTTTGACTAGAACAGTCGGATTCATTGTTAGAGTGCAAATAGTTACGGCAAAGTTGCGGCCTAGCCGCAACTTTATATGTAAGTTTTGAACCAAACCCTCAAAAGTTACGGCAAA
>KK211344.1:0-8515 GCA_000621765.1 Ruminococcaceae bacterium AB4001 | reverse complement strand
GCCCAGCCGCAACTTTATATGTAAGTTTTGAACCAAACCCTCAAAAGTTACGGCAAAGTTGCGGCCTAGCCGCAACTTTATATGTAAGTTTTGAATCAAAACCTAAAAAGTTACGGCAAACTTACGGCCTAGCCGCAACTTTATATTTAAGTCCAGAAAACAAAAGACATTCTAAATCCAAATCACAACATGAAATCAATTTTCTGAATTTACATTATCAAGTAAAACTTAATACTAGTATCAACTTTTTCTAATGCTCTATGAATTGTGGATTATAGCGTTCATAATAGTTGGTGTGGGTGAGAGAAAGGAAAATATTATGTTTAGAATCAGATTCCCTATGAAGGTTCTCGCCGTTAAGCTTGAATACAGAAGACTCTTACTTGAGAAAATACCTCATGGTTACTTCTGCGTTAGGCAAGGAATTAATAAGGTTGTTATCACATATGATCCGGATGATCCAAAGATTAACTCTAAGCATCCAAGACCTCTCTATGTCTCATCGAAAACAGGTAAGAAGTATATTGATAGTATTAACTCCTATCTGAAGATAAAGAGCGAGTATGATGAACTTCTGTCTATGTGGCGTTCCCGTTATGTCTTCGCTCCGCCAAGAGTAAAGTTCCCGATCATCCAGTTCTCAGATCCGCATAAGATGAATAATGAATACTTCAACAGTAAGCAGGATAACTG
Source organism: Ruminococcaceae bacterium AB4001 (assembly GCA_000621765.1). Lineage (GTDB taxonomy): Bacteria > Bacillota > Clostridia > Saccharofermentanales > Saccharofermentanaceae > Saccharofermentans. Next base: position 7,822 of record KK211344.1, on the reverse strand, counting down.
CGGAGTCTATAAGTCGAAGAATCCGACTATAAGTGATCATGGTGATCTGAAATCAAAGAATGAGCTTATTGCAGGCGAACTGTTAAAGGCTATGGACATCCCATATAAATACGAGACAGAACTGCACCTGTATTCAACAGATGAGACAATTGATCCTGATTATCTTGTTAACTTCTATGAGATAGACAGATGTGCATATGTTGAGATATTAGGTATGAGCGAAAAAATCGGGTACTCCATGAGGACTGCCAATAAGATTACTGGTTTTTCTTTGGATACATACAGACCGGGTAGGGAAATAATATATATAGTCCTATATGATAAGTACAACTTTGATTCTGAATATTTTATAAGTCAGGTGCTCTCGGCGTTTAATGACATGATCCCTGACAGCGCACTTATCTGGGATTCGGAGAAAGCAGCAGTATAACGGAAACAGAAAACACAGTATTCTCCGGCATCTTACGATGAGAGCCGGGGTATCCCGGCTCTTGAACACCACAAAGCACCTGCTAAAGCGAGCGGTCAAGGCTGACTATAAGTCAAGGCTGCAAGCCGGTGCCTTGACGGCGTAGCTTGCAGGTGCTAGCCAAGAAAGTAAATCTGTCAGTTTTTACTGTATTACCTATCGGCTGCCCCAAAGCTGTGTGTATTTTACATAAACTACGGCTTCTCATTTGACAATATCAAAATACATGCTTGACACTATTGATATTTAGTGTTTTCATATGTGCAGGTCTGAAAAGACCTTATTTTTTGAATACCGTGTTCACGAAATTGGAAAGGAGCATTGTTCATGAATATCCAAGAAGCTGATGTGTTACGAACACTGCTCGAAAAGCCGTTCGTCAATCAGAGGATCCTGTCAGAAGAAACCGGCCATTCGCTCGGTGTTATCAACAGATCAATCAAGAATCTGACAGCTGAAGGATATTTAGATACTAATGTTCAGTTAACAAAGAAAGCTTTAGTTGAGATCAAGAAGAGATCTCCTAAGAACGCCATTATCCTTGCAGCAGGCTTTGGTATGAGAATGGTTCCTATCAATCTCTCTACACCTAAGGGCCTTCTTGAAGTAAACGGCGAGAAACTTATCGAGAGAGTTATCAGGCAGCTTCACGAAGCAGGCGTTACGGATATTACCGTTGTCGTTGGTTTCATGAAGGAGAGCTTTGAATATCTTATAGATGATTTCGGTGTTGATCTTGTCATCAACCGTGATTACGCAGTAAAGAATAATCTGCATTCATTGAGTCTTGTTGCAGACAGGATCGATAACACATATGTCGTTCCCTGTGATATCTGGTGCGAAAAGAATCCTTTCAGCAAAGTTGAACTCTATTCCTGGTACATGGTCAGCGATCTTCTTGAAGAAGAAAGCAGCGTTAGAGTAAACAGGAAGATGGAGCTTGTTTCGGTCGGAAGGAAAGAAGAAGGTAACCAGATGATCGGTATCTCTTATCTTCGTGAACCTGAAGCAGGCATTGTCAAAAACGGCCTGAAGAAGATCGATGATGACGATCACACAGAGGATTTCTGGGAATCAACTCTTATCCAGAAGGACCGCATGGTTGTCCAGTCCAGAGTCGTAAGCAGTAATGATTTCATTGAGATCAATACATATGAGCAGCTCAGGGAGATCGATTCTAATTCGAATCACCTTAAGTCTGATGCCATCAGCGTTATCACTTCAAGTTTCGGATGTAAGGAAAAGGATATCGTTGATATCCAGGTCCTTAAGAAGGGCATGACCAACAGATCTTTCCTTTTCTCAGTTAAGGGTTCCAAGTACATCATGAGAATTCCGGGTGAGGGAACAGATCAGCTTATCAACCGTAAGGAAGAGGCTGAAGTTTTCGAGACGATCTCAGGAAAAGGCCTCTGCGATGATCCGGTTTACATCAATCCCGAAAACGGATATAAGATCACGAAGTTCCTTCATAACGTAAGAACATGTGACTGCGAAAATGATGAGGATCTCAAGCTCTGCATGGCCAAGCTCAGAGCATTCCACGAGATGAATCTTCAGGTATCCCATAAGTTCGATATTTTCGCACAGATGGATTTCTATGAAACACTGTGGGAAGGAACACCCTCTGTCTTCCACGATTATGAAGAGACAAAGAAGCACGTTCTTTCGCTTAAGGATTATGTCGATAGTCTTGATAAGGCTTATTCCCTTACTCATATTGATGCAGTACCGGATAACTTCCTGTTTTTCACTCCTGAAGGCGAGACAAGTGAGCAGCTTCAGCTTACAGACTGGGAATATTCCGGAATGCAGGATCCCCATGTAGACATCGCAATGTTCTGCATCTACAGCCTTTACAGCAAGCAGCAGTGCGACCATCTTATCGATCTTTATTTCAATAACGGGTGCGATAACAAGACAAGGGCAAAGATCTATTGCTATATCTCAATGTGCGGACTTCTCTGGTCCAACTGGTGCGAGTTCAAGCGCAAGCTCGGAGTCGAATTCGGTGAATACAGTCTGCGTCAGTACAGATTCGCAAAAGACTACTACAAGTACGCAAAAGAACTAATTGAGGGGGAGGCCTGAGGTGGCTGAATCAATACATACAGTCAAGCGCGCCATAATCATGGCTGCAGGTCTGGGCAACAGGATGCATCCTCTGACCCTTTCCACACCCAAGCCCCTTATCAGGGTAAACGGCACCAGGATGATCGACTCGGTCGTATCCGCGCTCAGAAAGAACGGCATCTATGAGATATATGTTGTTGCAGGATATCTGAAAGAGCAGTTCCACGAATGGGCAAAGGATCAGGAAGGTGTTACGGTCATCGAGAATCCTTATTTCGATACATGCAATAACATCAGTTCTCTTTATTGCGCACGCGAGCATCTCGAAAACAGCATCATCCTCGACGGAGATCAGATCATCAACAACGAGAAGATATTAGATCCCGGTTTTACACGCTCTGGTTATAACGCCGTTTGGAGCGAAGGTGAGACAGACGAGTGGCTTATGCAGGTCGAAGACGGCATTGTAAAGTCCTGCTCAAGAACAGGCGGATCTCACGGCTGGCAGCTCTTCAGCGTTTCCAGATGGAGCAGTGAAGACGCCAGGACCATGAAAGAGCTTCTTGAGCTTGAATTCGAAAAGAATATGAGACGCGATGTTTATTGGGACGATATCCCCATGTTCCTTCATCCCGACAGATTCACATTGGGCATAAGGATAATGAACAGGGAGGATATCCTTGAGATAGACAGTTTGGAAGAACTGCAGAAAATCGATTCAAGTTATTTGAATATAAAAGGAGAGTAGTTATGGCTAAAAAAGCAGTTGCAAATGTAGCAACAAAAGAAGTCAGTAAGAGGCAGTTAGACCCTTTTACAACAATCATTCCTCTTGTGTGCATTCTCGCTTTGTGCGCATACTTCGTGCTCGCGCCCGAGAATTCAACTTCTGCACTTGAGGTAATCAGAAGTTTCCTGGGCGATAAGTGCGGCGTTTATTACCTTGTTGTCGGTCTTGGATTCTTCCTCGTTTCAATATGGATATCTTATTCTAAGATCGGTAATATCACGATCGGTAAACCCGGTGAAAAGCCCCAGTACGGTTTCATCTCATGGGGTGCGATGGTTTTCACATGCGGTCTTGCATCTGATATCCTTTTCTATTCATTCTGTGAATGGATCTACTATTTCGAAGATCCCCATGTACAGAGCTTAGGTGATATCAATACATGGGCTGCAACATTCCCTCTCTATCACTGGAGCTTTATACCGTGGAGCTTCTATGCGGTTCTTGCAGCAGCTTTCGGTTTCATGCTTCACGTAAGAGGCTGCCACAAGCAGAAGTATTCTGAGGCTTGCAGACCTATCCTTGGAAAGAAGACAGACGGCGTCCTCGGAAAAGTTATTGACCTTCTTGCTGTCATCGCTCTTATCGCAGGTACTGCAACTACATTCTCAATTGCTACACCTTTGCTCTCAATGGTTCTTACAGACCTCTTCGGCATTGCAGGCTCCAAGTTTGTTTCTATCGGTATCCTCCTTGTCGTATGCGCAATCTATACATGCTCAGTATTGAACGGACTTAAGGGCGTTAACATGCTCTCCAAGATCTGCATGATCCTGTTCGGCATCATCCTGTTATATGTATTTATCCTCGGTGGTGAAGCAAGATTCTCCGTTGAAACAGGTGTTACTGCAATGGGTAACATGGTTCAGAATTTCATCGGCCTGTCTACATGGACAGATGCGGCAAGAACAGAAGCCGGCTTTGCTCAAAACTGGACGATCTTCTACTGGGCATACTGGATGGTATGGTGTGTTGCTGCTCCGTTCTTCATGGGCATGATCAGCCGCGGCAGAACCATCAAGCAGGTAATCATGGGCTCATATGTTTTCGGTACTGCAAGTACTTTGATCTCTTTCATCGTACTCGGAAACTTCGGTCTCGGTATGAAGGTTCACGGCAGATTCGATGCAGTTGCTCAGTATTATGCAAACGGTGAGGATCTCTATCAGACGATCATCGACATCATCCACCAGCTGCCGCTTGCTCCTATATTCCTCGTTGTTCTTGCTCTCGCAATGTTCGCTTTCTATGCAACATCTTTCGACAGCATCACGATGGTAGCTTCAAACTACAGCTATAAGAACATCGAAGGAGACGAGATGGCAAGCAAGAAGATGAAGCTCTTCTGGGCATTCCTCCTCATCATGCTTCCTATCGCATTGATCTTCTCCGAAGGTACAATGGCTAACCTCCAGACAGTTTCCATCATCGCAGCATTCCCGATCGGAATCGTCATGATCCTCATTGTCGGAAGCTTCATCAAGGATGCCAAGAATTATCTTGTTGAAGGTAAGGTAGTTGATACCGATTCGTCAAAGCCCGAAAAGGCTAAGAAGTCAAAATAAGACTTACTGACAACCCCTATAATAGTGCAGCATGCCGTTCCCCTGGGAGCGGCATGTTGTATGTTGTGAAGATATTGTCGGTATGTAAATACTTATTTAATCATGAAAAAATGTCCTATAAAACCAACCGGTTGGTGCTAAAATCAAATTATCTTTATTTACAGGAGGCTTGTATGCGCTATTTCAGAAAAGTATTTGTTACTTTGTTAACCATTGTAATGATTATGTCGGCATTTTCTGTTGTCGTATCAGCGGAAACTCCAGCATCTGATTATAACTGGACTTTAAGTTCAGAGGGTGTGCTCGATGTTAAGATAACCGGGTCAAATAGTTCCTTGATCAATGTGAATCTGTTAATGATCGATAAAGACACCCTGGGGAAGGTTAAAGTTATAAATTTTGATCTTTCAGCTATTGAAGTTGAATCGAATTGGGGTTCCGGTATTCGTTTCGATGGAAGCTATTGTCCGGCTGCTGATATTAATCTGATCAATGATGCATCAAAATTAAGATTCCACAGTGTTAGTTTTAGCCATTTCTCGGGTAATGATAAGGATGTTCATATATCATCTTCCGATAATTTGGCTTTTAGAAGTGTTTCTCTAATGAATGTCGCTTTAAAATCGATTGATTTTAAAGAAAGTAATCTGTCTGCAGATATTATTTCTATCCGTGATTGCTCAAAATTGGAGTCGTTTATTGCTCCCGAAGCAGCTAAAAACATTGATATATCTCATTGTGCTAATTTGGTGAATGCTGATGTATCAGCTTGTGCAGATTCTCTTACACTTATTGAGATCTATAATACCGGTATTAAGCATATGGATCTTTCAAATAATGTTAAGCATACTAATTTTGTTCTAAGAGACAATAAGAGTCTTAGTAGTGTAAATCTTCCAGAAGGTATTACAAGAATTGAGTATGCAGCATTCAGAGGCTGTACAAGCCTGAAATCTGTTACACTTCCTGCATCTGTAACAAAAATCGGTTCTCAAGCGTTTAAAGGTTGTAAAGACCTGAAGAGCATCTATATTCCCAATGCCATTACTAAAATTGAAACTGATGCATTTGAAGGATGTAATTCACTTAAGGCTATTAATTTCGGTGGTACTAAAGAAGAATGGGAAGCTGTTACGGTTGGGATTTCTGAGAATGTTGATAAGACAATGAAAGATGCTTTCACTACTGTTTTCGGTGATGCTGCAGTGTATTTCAAAGCCACAGGTGTTGATGGATGGAAGTCCGTTGGAAACAATTGGTACTATTATGACGAGACCGGTTCGAAAGTAACAGGCTGGAAGCAGATCAATGGTACCTGGTATTATTTCGATTCCAATGGTCTGATGCTTACCGGCTGGCAGTTGATAGAAGGCAAGTGGTATTTCTTCAATTCAAACGGCAGCATGGCAACCGGATGGCTCCAGACCGGCGGTAAGTGGTATTTCATGGATCCTGAAAATGGCAACATGCTTACAGGCTGGCAAAAAGTCAGCGGCAGCTGGTATTACCTCGATCCGGGCAATGGTGATATTGTAACCGGCTGGCAACAGCTCGGCGGCAAGTGGTATTACTTCGCATCTTCAGGAAGGATGCAGACCGGATGGCAACAGATAGGCGGCAAGTGGTATTTCTTCAATGCCGGCGGAGATATGGCAACAGGCTGGGTATCGACAGGCGGTAAGTGGTATTACATGGATCCCGAGAACGGTGACATGATAACCGGCTGGCTCAAGCTCGGATCTTCCTGGTATTACCTTAAGTCTTCCGGTGAGATGGCCACAGGTTTAGTCGAGATCGACGGCAGAAAGAGCGAATTCAACACCAGCGGTGTCTGGCTCGGATATGTACGTTAATCGTGATTGCTATAGTTCTTTGCGCAAACGGGGTTGTCGGCTCATCCGGCAACCCTATGTTTTGTTATCAAAAATATTTTGTGAACAAGTTGTGATTGTCCTAAAAAACGATATTGCTGGTGCTACAATCTAAAATATATTTAATTAAAGGAGGCTGTTTATGCGGACATGGTTAAAACTTTTGATCTCTGTTTTTCTGACAGTTTTTGTCGTATCATCCTTATCCTCGATCGCTATGGCTGATGGGCATTCTATTCATGCCAGTGGTTCAAATGATAATTATTCATGGAGAATTTTGGTTGATAGGGATATTGTTTTTTATGCTGTTTTTAATGCTGACGCAAAATCCTGCTATATTGATCTGGACGAATATGAGGATAATTTTGCAGACCTGGATGAGCCGAAATTTCCGATATATGTTTATGTCGATGTTACCGCGTTAGCTGATTCAGATACCAGTTATCAAGATTTGTATATTAATTATTCTGGAGAGTATTCTGTAAAAAGAGTTTATATAAAATCTGAAACTAATTATGAGTTTTATAGTATCTGTATCGATGTTAATTCAGCGATTCAATTGAATCTTCAAACAGGTATGCGTTATAAGTACATCAGTGTTTCTGCCGGTGTAACGTCTTACGATTTCCTTGAAAATAATGTAATTGATTGTATTAGTTTGGGATCATACGAAGTAACAGAAACTAATACTGCGTCAAGCCTGACAGTTCCAGGAACCATAAAGAGTCTCGATGTTGAGGATGATGCGATCAGCGAGATCACTATTAAATCTCCTGATACTGAGTTCTATATTTCGAGTAATTCCGTCAGTAAGGTAAATCTTCCTGCCGGAATTACATCTCTTGAGTATACTTTTTACAGATGCCCGAACTTAAAGTCTGTTGATCTTCCTGAATCATTAACAACAATAGGAAGCAGGGCTTTTTATTCCTGCGGATTTGAGACGTTTACTGTTCCTTCTAAAGTTACTTCAATAGGCAAAAATGCTTTTGAAAAGTGCAGTTCCTTGAAGAGTATAACGATCCCTGCCGGCGTTAAATCAATTGGAGTCTCAGCA
>JHXJ01000008.1 GCA_000621765.1 Ruminococcaceae bacterium AB4001 | reverse complement strand
GCGGTATTAGCAACCGTTTCCAGTTGTTGTTCCCCACTGAAGGGCAGGTTCCTCACGCGTTACTCACCCGTCCGCCACTAAGTTTAAAATGAAAGCAAGCTTCCTTCTTAAACTCCGTTCGACTTGCATGTGTTAAGCACGCCGCCAGCGTTCATCCTGAGCCAGGATCGAACTCTCAACAAAATTGTTAAGAGCCATTTGGCTCAAATTACTTAATAAAAACTCAATTCTTAGAATTGAAAAAGGTCCGTTTTACTTCAAGTTTTGCATTCTATTCAATTTTCAAGATCCGCGCTTTTCCTTTGATTTTCCCGCACACTTTTTGTGTGCCTCCGTCAAAGTGCTTGTTAAGGATATAACACAGAGTCGAATAAGTCAAGAACATTTTTCGTACTTTTTTGAATTTTTTTCAAAAGTCTTAAAAGCCTTTATTTGACTAAATTTGAGACCCGGTGTCATTAGCCCGTTTCTGCCTGTAAAAAGGCTGCCCCATTTCCATGAAGCAGCCGTTATTTTAGTAGTATATCTTTATAATATCAACAGCAGATTTTCACTTACGGATTTGTGCAGTAACCTGATGCGTTGAAGTTGTAGTTCTTGTCATCTATCCTGAGCGTCTGATCCTTTGCATACCAGCCGGAGTCATCGCCGTACCACCAGCCTGTGGCATTCTGCCTCCATGAAGCCTTGTACTTGTATGTCCATGCACCGCTTGCATCAAGCCAGTATCCGCCGCAGTATTCATTTGCTGCCATAGAGCCATTGGACTTAAAGAAATAATATACTCCGTTAATCTCTTTCCATCCTGTAGCCATAGCGCCGGAAGATTCAAAGTAATACCATACCTCACCTATCTTCTGCCAGCCCGTAACCATAGCACCTGATCCTGTGAAGTAATACCATTTACCGCTGATCTGCTGCCAGGATGTAACCATTACACCGGAACCGGTAAAGTAATACCATGCAGTACCGATCTGCTGCCAGCCTGTCCTCATGACGCCGTTGCCGCCAAGATAGTACCAGACGCCTTCGATCTGCTGCCAGTCTTTAAGCATCTTTCCATCGGTGTCAAAGTAATACCAGGAACCGCTTATCTTCTTCCATCCTGTAACCGCTTTGCCAGATTCAAAGTACTGCCAGTCATTTCCGTTTTGTTCCCAGCCTTCCTTGGGATTGGTTCCCGTTGCTCTGAACTGGGCTTCCGGACCGTTATAGGCATACATTCCATTACACTTTCCGTTTACCGTAAATTCCGATGCGGCGGAATCAAAATGATACCCGGATTTTGCCGTAAACCTTACTCTGACCGCATATGTAACATTTGCCCTGAATACATCCGTGGATTTCAGTTGAGTAGATGTTCCTGCAATATACCAGCAGTCGATCTCAACATCATATTTGGACGGATCGCCGGATACGGGGTTCATATCAGGATGAGCTCCGGCTACAGGTTCTGTAATAGTGCAGTTTAATGAAGCCAGGAATCCCTCATCCTTCTGGAAATATACAAAAACGTAAGGCTGACCGTCTCCTACCGTAAATTTACGGGCTGATGTTATATCTGTCGGCATAGCATAATCGTTTGTCCAGGCTATACTTTTCAGCTTGTAATCATCGTTAGGTTTAACAGTAACCGTTACTTCATCACCCTTTTCAACTCTTGTCTTGCTCAAAGATACGGTTCCGCAGATCCCTTCCTGATCGATCTTCAGATTATTGTCCGAATCATAATATCCTGATACAAGGGTAACATCATATTTGGGAGTATAATTATACGTTCCCTTCCAGACAGCAGAAACCTGATATCCGCCATTCCATCCGTAATCAGAATAGGCACATAATTCAACATCGTAGGTCCCGGGAGCATATCCGGCGCTTTTGCAGAATTCATTGATATCTATTTCTGTTTTATCCGTGTTTCCGTTAAAGTTATCTCCCACATTGCAGTCGTACATACCTGCTCCGTCGAACGCATCCCAACTGAGTATTCCTTCATCTGATATACGGACATTCTTCATTTCCGGACGTGTCACGGTCAAAGTAGCAACAGGGCTCCAATCACTTATCTTGCTGTCCGGATATCCTTTTGCCATAGCCCAAACATAGAAAGAGTACTCCCCGGTTCCGTCTTTGAGCCAGTTAGTCATGTCACAACTGTTTGTTTTTACTCCATATAAGAATTTACTGCTGTCACCGCCTAAATTGACGGCATAACACTCTGCATTAGGCACTGCGTCCCACGTTGCTATGTTTCCATTCCAGGAAAGATTAACAGGTGTTGCCAACTGAGGGTTTGCCGAAGTATAACTGTATGATCCTTCCCACATCATGGATATCTGTTCACCATTCTTTTTAGCGAACAATTTGACATCATACGTTCCGCTGGCAAACCCGTAATCTAAACAGGCCTGCTTAAGATCTGCCTGGGTATCTTTTGTATTTCCGCCTCCGGAACCTACAGACCAATCATATTCTGTTGCACCGGAAAAGACATCCCAGCTCAGGATCCCCTCTGAAGATATCCGGACATTCTTTATTTCCGGCATTGCGGCATAAACAGTTGAATCAGCAAGCGGCAGATTCCCGAATATAACTATGCTCATCAGAACTGTAAGAACAGCTGCAAGGAACTTCTTTCCGTTTTTTGTTTTTTCCATATTTTGATTCCCTTTCTGCCAATAAAGTTATCACCATATCTTTTAATTATATGTTTCCCCGTGCATATTGATAATCACCCTTTTGTACCATTTTTTGATATTTTTCTTTCCGGAAACAAAACGGCCGCCCTGTTAACTCAGGACAGCCGTGTATAGTATTACTTATCTTATGGAATATTATTTCCTTTTGCCTTTCTTCTTTTTGGCATTGATCTCAGCTGCATGCTTGATCTTGTTGATGCGTACCCACAGCACTACATTAAGCGCCATTATGAGAAGCATCAAACCGCCTATAACTCCTGATACTACAGGATTCTGTTTAACAAACAGTTCGATCGATGTCTGAGGCACTGCTTCAGGTTCTTCGCCGCCGTCATCTTCCTCCGCGGGAGTAGGCGCCGGAGTATCCGTGACAACTATATTGTCACCGGGTTCGTCGCCGGGATTTATAAGCGGGTCAAATACGGGCTGCTCCGATGCAGGAGCATTGACCCATCTGTAGTCACCTGTCGTTCCGTATACTCTTGTAACCGGATCAGATTCCCAGCATGCAAGATTTCCGTATGCCGTAACCGATGCAAGATACATAGTTGTATAGAAATAATATTCCTGAGGGATACCGCAGATAGAGATCATGAGTTCATGACCGTTCTCATTTACTGTGTAGATCGTAAGTCCCTTGCCGGCCTGAGATGTAGTACCCGTCTTGCCTCCGATGACCGCGGAAAGATGCGAATCGGTGCCGTTGGCTGTTTTCGATGCGAGCCAGGGATCGTATAAGAGATAATTGGAATTCTTTACATAACTCCACGCATCAGACTTATGTCTGTTGGTGGCAACGAAAACATGTGAGGGCGCGCTGATAAGCGTGTTGAAATCTTCGAACTCTGATGCTGCTGCCATGATCAGGGTAAGATCATAAGCGGTTGTGTAGTGGTTGTCGTCAGGAAGTCCGCACGCGTTAACGAAATGAGTGCCCTTACATCCAAGCGTATCTGCACGGAGATTCATCAATGCAGCGAAAGCCTCGAGCTTGCGCGATGAAAGAATGTGCTCCTGGGTATCTTTCAGGGTATCGAGAAGATACTGGGCGTTTACTCCGTCCTTATTCATCGTAGATCCGCCTGCCGGATACTTCTGGAAGAATGCATCAATGCAGCCTTCACCCAGTGCATTTGCGGCATCGTTTCCTGAAGGAAGCATCAGACCGTACAGGAGTTCGCTGACTTTTACCTTTTCTCCTTCAAGCACTCCCATAAGCGATGAATCGTAATCGAGGTCTGCCAGTGCTGAAGCGCTGACCGTGATCTTTGCTGAAGTATCAAGATATTCGAGACTCAGCATGCATGTCATTATCTTTGTCATTGAGGCAGGATATATACGGTCTTCAGGATTCATGCTGATGACTATATAACCGGTTGTCTTGTCGTATACGCAGTAAGATGCACAGTGAACGTCGCTCAGCGCGGGAACAGGGATGTCCGGCTGTCCGACATCGGCAGATACAGTCTTTGCCGGAAGAGCGAAAACAACAACAGAACAAACAAGAAGAGCCGCAGCGGTAAATGCCGCCGCGGTTCTTAACTTTAAAACTGCCTTCTTAAAGATATTCATCAGATATCATCATCCTCATCAGTCTTGCCGGAGCTGTCATCATCGTCGTCTTCACTGACTGCGATATCCTCAGCTTCTATCTCGGCTGCAAGAGTGTCTGCGAATTCAGCTACTCTGGCCGCATTAGGACTGAGTCCTGTCTCCGGATCGATCGTCGTCTCATCTGCTTCAACGATTACCTTTGAACCTTCTTCATCAGTAACCACAGATTCTCCCTCAATCTCTTCAGGTTCTTCCTCTTCCCTGTCGGTAAGAGCGAAGTCAACTACAAGAGCATTGTTTGACTTCATAAGTTTAACACCTGACGTAGCTCTTGAGAGCGTAGGAATCTCATTTGCACGGACTCTGATGATAACACCCTGGCTCGTGATGATGAGGAGATCGTCATCATCAGTAACGGAAACTGTACCGCAGAGTCTTCCGGTCTTCTCGGAAACCTTATATGTGATGATTCCCTTACCGCCTCTTGACTGTACGCGGTAATCATCGATCTTGGAACGCTTACCGTAACCCTTTTCGGAGATAACGAGGATCTCACGTGAAGGATCAACAGGCTCCATGCCGACTACTTCATCATCATCTGCAAGTCTCATTGCGCGGACGCCGGTAGCGCCACGGCCCATGTCACGTGCATCGTCAGAGTTGAATCTTACGGACTTACCTGCCGCGGAAACAACGATGACTTCCTGTCCTGCTCTGGTAAGCTGGACTGCTACGACGCTGTCTCCCTCACGGATCTTAGTAGCGATAAGACCGTTCTTATTGATGTTTGCATATTTGTCGATCGAAGTCTTCTTGATGACGCCGAATCTCGTAACAGTTGTGAGATAGAGATCTTCTTCGAAGCTGTCGATCGGGATGATGTTCCTTATGGTCTCTCCGTCATTGAGGTTCAGGAGGTTGACCAGCGCAGTACCTCTTGCGGAACGTGATGTTGTCTCAGGGATCTTGTAACCCTTGATCTTAAATACACGTCCTGTGTTGGTGAAGCAGAGAAGGAACTTGTGAGTCGTAGTCGTAATAATCTTCTCGATATAGTCTTCCTCACGTGTGGACTGGCCTGAGATGCCTCTTCCGCCTCTGTGCTGTGCCTTGTATGTATCTACTCTCTGGCGCTTGATGTAGCCGAAATGAGTAAGAGTAACAACGATATTCTCTTCAGCGATAAGTGACTCGTCATCGATATCTTCGAAAGAACCGTTGATGATCTCTGACACTCTCGGTGTAGCGAATTTATTCTTGATCTCAGTCATCTCCGTCTTGATGATGCTGTCCAAGAGGTCCTTGTCAGAGAGAACTCTTCTGAAGTATTCGATCTCTTCAGTGAGAGCCTTGATCTCGGCTTCGAGCTTCTCTCTCTCAAGTCCGGTGAGACGTCCGAGTCTCATGTCTACGATGTGCTGTGCCTGCTTGTCAGAAAGGCCGAATCTTTCGCACATACGGACCTTAGCTTCTGCTTCGGTACGGGATGATCTGATGATGGCAATGATCTCATCGATGTAATCCATAGCGATGAGGAGACCTTCATCGATGTGCTTCTTGGCCTCATCCTTTTCGAGATCGTACTGTGTACGGCGTGTAACAACGTCCTCCTGGTGAAGGATGTAGTAATGGAGCGCTTCTCTCAGACCAACGAGCTTAGGCTCGAGCTTGCCATCAGCATCCGGTACGAGCGCGAGCATGTTAGCGCAGCAAGCATCCTGCAAAGAGCAGTTCTTGTAAAGCTGGTTAAGAACGACATCCGCATTGGCATCCTTCTTGAGCTCGATGACGATACGTACCTGTTCGTTACGGTCGGATTCATCTCTTAATCCGGAGATGCCCTCAACCTTCTTCTCCTTAACGAGATCAGCCATACGCTCGATGAGTCTTGCCTTGTTGACTGCGTAAGGAATGTCGTGAACGATGATCCTTGTCTTGCCTGCGTGCTCTTCGATCTCGGCATGAGCACGTACAACGATACGGCCCTTACCTGTGAGATATGCCTCTCTGATACCTGATGTACCGAGAATGGCACCGCCTGTCGGGAAGTCAGGTCCCTTAACGACTGTCATGAGTTCATCGACAGTTACGTCAGGGTTATCCATCATCATGATGCAGCCGTCGATAACCTCACCGAGATTGTGCGGCGGAATATTGGTAGCCATACCAACGGCGATACCTACGGCGCCGTTTACGAGGAAGTTCGGGAAACGTGAAGGAAGCGATACAGGCTCCATCTCGTGTTCATCGAAGTTAGGTCTGAAATCAACGGTATTCTTGTTGATGTCTCTCATCATCTCGAGAGCGATCTTCTCAAGCCTTGCCTCAGTATAACGGTAAGCTGCCGGCGGGTCTCCGTCCAATGAACCGAAGTTACCGTGACCGTCAACCAGCGGATGTCTCAGCGAGAAATCCTGTGCAAGTCTAACGAGGGCATCGTAAACCGATGCGTCGCCGTGAGGGTGGAAACGTCCCAAAACGTCACCGATCGTAGTAGCGCACTTACGGTACGGCTTATCGGGAGTAAAACCCTGTGTGAACATCGAATAAAGGATTCTTCTGTGAACCGGCTTAAGACCGTCTCTGATATCAGGGAGAGCACGGTCGGAGATAACCGACATCGCGTAGTCGATGAAGGACTTCTTCATCTCCCCGTCTAAGTCAACCGGAACTATTGTGGTCTGTTCTGACTTGAATACTTCGTCCATCTCGGCTTCCTGTTGAAGCCTGGCCTGTTTCTTGTCGTCGCTGTCTGCCATTTGTCGCCTCCGCCCGCTAAACGCAAGTCTTTGCGGGAAATATAGAATACTTTAGTTAATAGATATATTTCTACAAACTGAAGTATTATACCATAACTATACGCACACGCGCACGTAATATTATAATATAAAGCACAAATGTCCTATTATCAGACTATCGGGGTTTTGGAAGGTGTGCCCGCTTTTCTTGGGAATCTTGCAGGCGTGGGGCGGATCTTACGGACTACGATTATCGATCTCTCCATGTCAGATCCGGCAAGCTTGAACGAATCAGTCTTCTCGATGGTGCCGCCCAGAAGAGCTATGGCCTTCGTAGCCTCTTTCTCCTCTTCTTCGGAATGAGCCTTCATGGCAAGGAATACGCCTCCGACCTTAACCAGCGGCAGGCAGTATTCTGCAAGAACGGAGAGTCTTGCTACGGCTCTTGCGGTAACGATGTCGTACTTCTCCCTGAACTTCTTGTTCCTGCCCGCGTCTTCGGCCCTGGAATGCACCGTAGAGCAGTCCTTAAGCTCTAATGCGGTAATGACCTCATCCAGGAACTTGAGGCGCTTATCAAGCGAATCCATGAGCGTTACGGAAAGCTCCGGACAGGAGATCTTGACCGGAAGTCCCGGGAAACCGGCTCCTGTGCCGACATCAACGAACGTAAGGTTCTCCTTCTTCGCCCTTGCCTCTTCTTCTCTTATGTAAGGACAGAGCGTCAGGGAGTCAATAAAATGCTTCATGGCAATTCCCTTATCGTCGTCAACGGCGGTAAGGTTCATGACCTTGTTCTTTTCCTTGAGCATCGATGCGTAGATCTGGAAAGCCCTAATCTCTTCAGCGGACAGAGGAACGCTTATCTCATCCTTGTGGGACTCCAAAATGGGAGCAACGTCGGTTACTTCCTCTTCATGCTCCGTGATCTTTGTTCCTTCAGAGTTTATCTCGACCTTCTTGGGAAGGCTTTCCTTCAGGCGCTGTATATCAGCTTTTGTAAGAGGCTTTCTTTTGGGGAACAAACCGTCAGCCATTATTCTGTCTCCTTCTCTGTTCGAGATAAACCAGCAGCACTTCGCAGTCTGCAGGCGATACGCCTGATATTCTGGATGCCCTGCCCACGTTCTCAGGCTTCATCTTAGTAAGCTTCTGCGTGGCTTCTATCCTAAGTCCCTTGATGAGCGAATAATCGATATCCTCAGGGATCCTGATCTTCTCTAAGTTCTTGAATTTCTCTATCTTCTCTTTCTCGAGCGACAGGTAGCCTTCGTATTTGATGTTGGTCTCACAGGCAAACTTAATGTTTCTTGCAAGCGGCTTTCTGTCCTTGTCGACAGGTGCCAAAAGATCGTAAGTAACGCCAGGACGCTTGATAAGGTCTGCAAGGCTCTCGCCTGATTTAGGCAGTGTCTGGTTGCATGTATCAAGTAAAGCTCCCAGTTCTTCCGTAGGAGCTACGTAAGTCTTCTTAAGTCTCTCGGTCTCTTGCGCTATTGCTTCGACCTTCTTTTCGAACTTCTCGAAAACATCATCGCTTATAAGTCCGATCTCATGACCTATCGGAGTAAGTCTCTCGTCCGCGTTGTCCTGCCTTAGGAACAGCCTGTATTCGGCGCGGGATGTCATCATACGGTAAGGCTCATTGGTTCCCTTGGTAACGAGGTCATCTATGAGAACGCCGATGTAGCCCTGCGATCTGTCGATGATGACAGCTTCTTTTCCGAGGAGCTTCATGGCTGCATTGATTCCTGCCACGATACCCTGTGCAGCTGCTTCCTCATAGCCTGATGAACCGTTGATCTGTCCTGCGGTGAAAAGACCCGGAACGACCTTTGACTCAAGGCTCGCCTTTATGGACAGCGGATCTACGAGATCGTATTCGATCGCATATGCAGCTCTCTGGATCTTCGCATTTGCAAGGCCGGGCAGTGACTTTACCATCTTCTCCTGTATTTCTTCAGGAAGGCTCGTCGAAAATCCCTGCAGATACATCTCGTTGGTATGACGGCCCATGGGCTCAACGAAGATCTGGTGCCTCGTCTTGTCCTTGAACCTCATGAACTTATCTTCGATTGAAGGACAGTATCTGGGGCCTACGCCTTTGATCTCGCCGCTGTAGAGCGGTGATCTGTCCATGTTGTCTGATATTACTTTGCGTGTTTCTTCAGTCGTCCAGATAGACCAGCATGGGATCTGCTCTTCTACGGGAGCAGGGAGCTTTCCCTCCATCTCGTTTCTGTATGAGAACGGCGGGATATCGTCTTCTCCGTCCTGTCTTGTCATCTGCGAAAAATCGACCGAGTTGGAATTGACTCTTACGGGAGTTCCCGTTTTAAATCTTAAGAGCGGAACGCCCAGTGAATTAAGGGATGAAGAAAGACCAACGGATCTCGGAAGTCCGTCAGGACCGCTCTCCGTGATAACTTCTCCCCTGATTATCCTGGCTTCCATATATGTTCCGGAACAGATAACCACGGCTCGAGCCCTGTATACGGCTTTGCCTTCGGTCATTACGCCCGCAACATTACCGTCCTCATCAGTTAAGAGCTCTGTTATGTGAGCCTGCTTTAATGTGAGGTTAGGGAGGTTTTCCAGGTAGTAGCGCATCTCCATGGAATACATCTGTCTGTCTTCCTGAGCTCTCGGAGAATAGACCGCCGGGCCCTTTGATCTGTTGAGCATTCTCATCTGCACGGCGCATCTGTCCGCCATGATGCCCATGATGCCGCCCAAGGCATCTATCTCTCTTACGAGCTGGCCTTTGGAAGTACCTCCGATCGAAGGGTTGCACGGAAGATTTGCAAGGCTGTCCAGCGAAAGCGTGAACAGTATCGTGTTGAGACCCAATTTAGCAGCCGCATGCGCAGCTTCGCAGCCCGCATGGCCAGCTCCAACAACGGCAACGTCAAATGTTCCCGCTTCAAAGCTAGTATCGAGCTCTAATGCCTCAAGGATAGTCATTTATTTACCTATGCAAAATCTTGAGAAGATCGTGTCTGCAAGAGTAGCGGATACGGTCTTGCCTGTTACCTCTCCGATCTCATCGAGGCAGGCTCTTAATGCTGATGCACACACTTCTGTTCCCAGATTGTTATCTAAAGCATCCAATGCGAGCGAGAGCTTTTTCGTTGCCTTGGCAAACTTGGAATAATGTCTGCTGTTGGTTATGAGAAGACCTTCTGACGCGCCGCCGCCCAGTTCCTGATAGTAGTCGATGATCGTATCTTCAAGCTGGTCGATATTAAGATCTTCTTCCGCACTTATGGAAATGAACTTGCTGATGCCTAAGGTGCCAAGTTTCTTCTCTATCTCTTCCCTGTCAGGATTTTCACCTGCATCGCTTTTCGAGAATACGGCAGTAACCGAATCACAGTCTTCGCAAATGGCCTGGACGCCGGAATATGCTTCGTCGGCAGTCATGTCGGGCGGGATCATGTAGAAGACCATGTCTGCTCCCCTGCCTGCTTCAAATGCCTTACCAATGCCGATAGTCTCGATAATGTCGTCGGTCTCTCTGATGCCTGCGGTATCTATGAGAGTAACGGGAATTCCGTTGATGTTGACCTGGACCTCTATAGTATCTCTGGTGGTTCCGGCAACCTCTGTAACTATTGCTCTGTCAAATCCTGTAAGAGTATTGAGCAAAGTACTCTTTCCGCTGTTCGGGAGACCTAGGAGAGCGACACGGAGTCTCTCAGATAAGATCCTTCCCTTGCCGTATCCTTTGCAGAGCGCGGTAAGCCTGTCGTGGCAGTCGCTGAGATTATCTTTTACGGTCTCAAGCCTGGCTGCTTCTTCAGCTTCGTCATCTTCAGTATCGAATTCGGTAAATGTCTCAAGCATAGCTGCCTGATCATAAAGGTTCTGCTCAATCGACCTGATCTCTTCAGCGAGCTTACCGGACATAAGGCTTCCGGCCGCTTCGAGCTGTCTTTCAGTCTCAGAATTGATGACATCCATTACGGCCTCTGCCGAAGCAAGGCTCATCTTGCCGTTTATGAATGCGCGTCTCGAAAATTCTCCCGGATAAGCCATTCTTATTCCGGACATGCCGAGGCACTTAAGTATCTCCTGCTTGACCGCGCCGGAACCATGGGAAGAGATCTCAACCATCTCTTCGCCGGTATATGAATGAGGCGCTTCAAAGCGTGTAAAGATGACCTCATCGACCTTTTCGCCGTTAGAGGGATCTTTTACATATCCGAAGGCACATGTATAACCCGGGATCTCTGAGAGCCTGGAATAATCACCGCTGCTTCTCAGAATGACGGAACATTTATCGGCAAGTTTTCCACAGCCGTTACCCGAGACGCGGATAACCGCTATTCCTGAGATTCCGGCCGGCGTGGAGCAGGCACAGATAGGTTCGTCGTCATAAGAATACATCGTGAAAAGCCTGCTGATGTCTTGAAAATGTTCTTAAAGCTGATTACTTCTTTTCTTCGGGAGTTACGACTACACACCTGTTAGGCTCAGTGCCTTCACTGTGTGTGGAAACGCCGGGTACATCCTGCAGATAGGAGTGAACGATCCTTCTTTCTGCGGGGCTCATAGCTTCCATCATAACCTTGCGTCCTGAACGTCTTACCTTGGATACAGCCTTGTCAGCGAGGCCCTTGATGACCTGCTCTCTGTGCTTTCTGTATCCGCCGACATCAAGATAAACATGAACTCTCTGCTCGCTGTGCTTGTTAGCGATGAGATTTGTCATGTAGGAAATAGCTTCAAGTGTCTCACCGTGACGTCCGATGGCAGCACCGCAGTCAGAACCTGTTACAGAGATGTAGATCGTATCGTCTTCTCTGTAAGAATCCATGTTGCCGTGAATGCCGATTCCGGAAAGGACCTCTGCAACGAAGTTAGCAGCTGCATCTTCAGCTTCGCTTACTGCATCACCTTCAAAGTTCTCATCGTCACCGAAATATGTATCGTCATCAGCTTCTGCAGCAGGAGCAGCGCTCTCGCCTGCATCGTCTGAATTGAAAGTAACCTTAACTTCAGCGTCTTTTCTTCCCAATCCGAGGAAGCCGCCTTCAGTTCCTTCTTCTACAACCTCGATGGTTGCCTGTTCTTTTGTACAACCGAGCTCGGAAAGAGCTGCCTCTATTGCTTCATCAACTGTAGCACCTGTTTTGATAACTGTCTTTTCCATATGTACAAGGCCTCCTTCGAGCCAAATTAATTCTTCTTTTTCTTATCGTTGTTATCTGATGAACCATCAGCTTCCGCATCAGCGCCTGCAAGCTTTGCCTTGCCGGACTTCTTGAATACGGCTTCCTTCTTAGCCTCTATCTCAGCCTTCTTGATCTCATAAGGCTTCGTGAACATGAAATATACGATTACGCTTGTGAGAATGCCCATGAGTCCTGAAATGATCCAGTAAAGACCCATAGCTGCAGGCATCGTAAATGTCGTAACGAGCATGAGGATAGGCATCATCCAGTTCATCATCTTCATGGAATTTGCCGTAACATCTTCAGCGCTTCCTGCGCCTGTACCGGCCTGACCTGCTATGGCAGGATTCTTCTTAGCTCTCTTCTTGGCTTCTTCCTCTTCTTTCCAGCCCGGTTTCATTATCTTTGAAAGCTGCATTACAACGATGTTTGTAATGAGAACGATCAAAGGGATAAGGAGCATGGGGACGTATGTGCCGGGATCCTTGGCGATTACCAGAGGATTCCATGCCGGAGTAACCGTAAGATCCAATCCGAGGAAGTGGAGGTCGATCATCTGGTCAAGTTTGATGAATCCCCTGTTGATACACTCGTTAAGGAACTGTGCATTCTCGTTAAGGAGCTTGATAAGACCGATGTGAATCTCAGGAGAAACACTTCCTGAAAGTAATCCGCCATCGCCCATATTCTTAGCGAGATCGATCATTGCAGTGATGTTATCCTTGCTTACCTGTGAAAGGTAGATCAAGGGTCCGCTTACGATACGGTACATAGGCCAGATAAAGAATAACTGAAGGAAAGGCAGAAGACAGCCGGAAAGACCGCCTGCACCGTTTTCCTTCTGCATCTTCATAAATGCTTCCTGATAGCCTTCTTTATCATCGCCGTACTGACGCTGAAGTTCTGCCTGCTTGCCGCTTAAAGCCTGCATCTTGAGCATGGACTTCTGTGATTTGATGTTAAGCGGGATAAGGGCTCCTCTGATGATTATGGTAAGGAAGATAATTGCCAAACCATAATTACCGAAGAATTGAAACAAGACTCTTGTAAGCCAGCCGAACAGTGTGTACAGCGGGTCAAGAATCGACAATTGAACCATGATATCTCCCATTATTGTTCTCCGGTTTGCTAAATGATTGCTTTTGATTATCTGACGGGATCGTATCCGCCTTTAGAGAAAGGATTGCATCGCAATATCCGCCATATTCCCATGAGAACGCCTTTGATGACACCATACTTAGTAACAGCATCGATCATGTATTGGGAACATGTCGGCTGGTACTTGCAATGAGGTCCCATAGCAGGAGAAATGTGTTTCTGATACCAACGGACCATTCCTATTATGGCTTTGCGGATCATACGGATTCACCACCCAAAAGATCGAGCCTTGCAAGGCATTTCCCCATATCTGCGCACAAATCCGGGAATTCAGGGATCCCTCCCTTGGACTTCAGTGTGAAAACGTAATCATACCCTTCAGGAAGTCTGTCTTCCAACTGTCTGTATGATTCCCTCAGCAGGCGTCTTGCACGGTTCCTTCCGACTGCGCCAAGCTCTTTCTTGTTTGCACAAAAGCCCGTGCGTCTTAATGCCGGATCAACCTTATAGCCGCTCTGCGTGGTTCCTTCCCGTCTTTTAAGCACATGAACCGACAGGTATCTGCCGGTTGCGAATTTCCCATACCGGTAAACCCTGTTAAATTCAAAATTGAATCTGAGCGCTACCGATTTCAAAGCGAGATTGCGACTGCAGTTCTAAAATCAGACTGCAATTCTCTTTCTGCCCTTGGCTCTTCTTGCTGCAAGAACCTTGCGGCCGTTAGCTGTCTCCATTCTTGCTCTGAAGCCGTGAACCTTTGCTCTCTGTCTTTTCTTAGGCTGAAAAGTCATCTTTGCCATAAATATAATCCTCCGAAATTGCTTTTTCTCAGTTGCACACCCGCATTTTTAGCGGCAGCGCATAATAAGACAATTTTAATATAACCTGAAAATTATATTAGGGCGTGTGACTATTGTCAAGCAGACATCAGCACTTGCCGAAGAGATATTCGATAAACTTCACGTAGTCATTGTTGCCGGAAGCTTTGGTAGCATAGGCAAATGCGATGTAATAATCGTACTGTGTATCCAGACCGAGTTTTTCCTCTACCTCATCGGTGAGCTTTAATGCGAGTGGAACCGGACCGTCATCGTCACTGCTTGCACCGTTAAAGAGTTCCCTGAAAGATACGCCCTCTGAGTTTCTTGCCTTCTCCTCCGGAGTAGCTTCATAGTAATAGAAATCATCTGCGGAGAAATTATCCATGTTGACGAGCTGGGACATATCCTGGAAATAATCGGGCGTTGAATATGCGTAAACCGCATCTTCCCTCATTATCATGTAGTCATACGTTCCTGTCAGGATCGATGCCCTGAAAGCTACATCCAGGTATTTCTGCTCATACTCAAATTCGCTGGTGAAATCAAGATCCTTGTTGTCGGCGAGGACAGCAGTCTGGATCTTTTTATATCCGCCCCATGCAAGGAAACCGTCAGTCGCATATTCGCGGCCGGCATCAGAAACCTGACAGTTTATCTGTCCTCCGCTGATGACCCTTAAGTTTGCCTTGTAGATATCATGGCCGTACCATACGACGGCTGCAACGAAAAGAATTATGAGGATCGTTCCCGGCAGATAGTACTGGGCAAGATATCCTGCCTTCTGCTTTGCGGTAAGGTGGGAAAGTTTCTCTTTTTCTTCCCTGAGAAATCTCGTGAACTTGTTTCCGGACTTATCAACAACGGGCGCTTCAGGCTTGTTTAATTCCTCTTCCATCTCCTTGACTTCTTTCTTGGAGCTTGCCAGAGAGATATTGCCTGCAGCATCAAGTTCGGGATCATACTCGACGGATTCCTTCAAAGCCTTAAGTTTTTCCGCCTGGCTCTTCTCGAGTTTGTCGAACTGCTTTATGAATACGATACAAAGGAAGTATGTGATTGTTGTCGAAGTAAATACGTATATCAGCGGGAACCACTGAGCATACCAGAGGCATGCGATAACTGAACCGATCATGAGAGCCGAGATCAGTATAAGCGGTATGAACTTGATGATAACGAAGATCAAAGCAGCCTTGAAAAGTTCCGTGGTCTTCATCTCATACCTTGCGATCGTCGGAAAGAGCGTGATAGTCATCAGGAATGCGAAAATGCTGAAAGCGATAATGCCAATCTTATAAATCAGAGCCGTTTCAGCCCAGCCTGTATATAAGATCCATCGCCAGTCCACGATGATGAGCGCGATAACGGCTACCATTATCAGCCATACGACAGTAGACTGCTTAAAATTCTGTTTGAATGCTTTAAAGAACGGGACGATAGTGCCTGAGTCTTCTCCCCTGATCTTCTTCATTGCTACATAGTACTTCGCCGAGTATGCAGCACCAATAGTAAAGATCGGGATACTGCAGAGTATAAAGAGCAGATCGAGGATAACGAGATCCGCAATCGTGCTGATGAAGTTCATTACCGGGCTGTCTGGTTTTAATATATTCATTGATAAATTGCTGCCTAAGTTATGTTTTTCGGGCCGTAAGTCCGGTTACCTCCGGAAACGGCTTATTTATTTTACAACAGTATTCTATGTTATTCCCTATTATTTCAGGTATCAGCATATTATCAAAAACTGCTGATACCATAAATCGGGGCTGCCCCGACTTAAGAGCAGCCCCGCGTTATGTACGTTTTGTACTTTAAGGATTATTCCTTAACACCACCGATTGTGAGACCGGTAACGAAGTATCTCTGCAGGAAAGGATAGAGAGCGATGATAGGTGCCATCGTTGCTATCGAAGCAGCAGCTCTTACCGTGACAGGTGTGATCGTATTTGCTGTAGCAGCTGTCATAGAAGCTCCGGATGTAGCACCGGTTGTAGCAGATACGGAGTCGAGCAGTTTCATGAGCTCGTACTGGAGCGTCGTGTACTGCGGGTCGAATCTGTTGTACAGCATTGCGTCAAACCATGAGTTCCAGTGGTATACGGCAACGAACAGAGCGATCGTAGCATAAACCGGTTTACACAACGGAGTAATAATGCTTACGAATACTCTCATGTAGCCTGCACCCTCAAGCTGAGCAGCTTCTTCAAGGGAATCCGGAATACCGAGCATGTATGTTCTCATAACCATTACGTTAAAAGCACTAACCATACCAGGGATAACGTATACCCAGAAGCTGGATGTGAGGTGAAGGTATCTGAAGAGGATCAATACAGGGATCATACCGCCTGAAGCATACATTGTGATGACCCAGAACAGTGAAAGGCCTGATTTGAAGAGGAACTTCTTACGGCTCAGGATGTAAGAGAGCAAGGCATTTGCTGCCAATGAAGTAAGAGTACCTACGATCGTTCTGAGGACTGTGATCTTCGCACCAACGCGGATACCGGGTCTCTCAAAAAGGATCTCCTCATAGTTTCTCCATGACCACTTACGGGGAAGGAGATAGATTCCGCCTCTTACGGCGTCATTACCTTCGTTGAAGGAAATAGCTAACGTGTTAAGAACCGGATAGAGCGTTACGACTGCAAACAATACAAGGAACAATGTATTGAAGATCATAAAGATGAGGTCTTCCGTAGCCATCTTCTTCTTATGTTTAATTTTGTCTAATGAAATCTGTTGTATATCTGCCATGATCATTCACCCCTTTCCTTTAGAACAACCGTTCATCGCCCCTCTTCTTGGCGATGTAGTTGGAAACAACAATGAACGTCATTGAAACCACGGTCTTAAAGATACCGGCTGCAGTACCGAGTGAGTAGTCCAGGTTACGTGCATCAAGTGCCCAGTCAAGGATATAGATGTCGATCGTTCTGGAGAAGTTCTGTACAAGTCCGTTACCGAGCAAGTACTGAATCTCGAAGCCTGCATTAAGTACGTTACCCATGTTCATGAGCAAGAGGATCATGATTGTAGGACGGAGACCCGGAAGAGTTACATAACGCATCTTCTGGAAACGTCCTGCGCCATCGATTGCAGCTGACTCGTAAAGACAAGGGTCGATAGAGGTAATTGCCGCAAGATAGATGATTGCATTCCATCCGGTTTCTTTCCAAAGGTTACTTAATACAACGATTGGCCAGAACCATGCTTCCTTGGCACGGAACGGATAAGGAGTATCAATGATGTGTAATCTCATAAGAAGGTCATTGATGATACCTGTTGATGAAAGCGCATCGGAAACGATGGCTACAACGATGATCCATGAAAGGAAGTGCGGAAGATATGAAATAGTCTGAATAGACTTCTTAAAATACTTATTTCTGACCTCATTCAAGAGGATAGCGAATGCGATTGCAACAATGGTGCTGAAAATAAGGTTGAGAGCACCCATGCAGAATGTGTTTCTGATAACTAACAGGAACGTTTTGTCGCTGAACAGGAACTGGAATTTCTTAAAGCCGACCCACTTTGAGCCGGAAATACCTTTATTGTACTTGAAGTCCTGAAAAGCAATGATCCAGCCTACGAGAGGCAGATAGTAGAAAAGCAGTCCGTAAAGGACATAAACAACGCTGATCGCAACAAGTATCCACTGCCTTTTAAACTCTTTGACAGTGAACTGGGGTTTGTTGATATCAATTTCTTTCTTTTTCTTCGATCGAGAAGTCGAAATCTCCATGTTAAGCCACTCCTATAAAAGTGGTGGCAACCATAGTTGCTTTTCCCATGGTCGCCACCACATCAGTTAATTATTCGTTTGCTTAAACTCAGTTAGGGGTCCAGCCGTAGGACTGAGCTGTAGCAAGTCTTGCATTGACTTCAGCCTGAGCCTCATCAAGGAATGCCTGAGGATCGCACTCAGCATATGCAGCCTGATAAGAATTCCAGTCTGACTCGAAGTCCTTACTCATAACAACTGTAGGCAGCCAGAGGTGCTTTGTCTCGCCCATCTTCTTCCAAGCGATTCCGCCAGGAGTGTCAGATGAGATGTTGTTAGACCAAGACCAGAGAGGATACCAAGGAGCGTTTACAACGATCTCGGATCCGATGAATTCAGCGTATGTGCCAACGCCATAAGCTTCGAAGCACTTTCTAAGAGGTGCTGCGAGACCTTCGATGAACTCTGAAGGCTGCTCGCCAGGCTGCATACGGTTGATACCATCCTTGCTCATACCCATCCACTGAGGGCAGTAAGAATATTCGCAAGTATGCTTAGCCTTGTAGCTGTCGCTCTTCCAGTTCTCTCTCATCTCTTCTGTTCTGTAGTAGAGACCATTCTCGTCTACGAGATAGTCAACACCTTCGATACCCCAGAAACGGAGATCGTGGATGTCCTGATCGAGGAGTGCGCTTAAGAATGCAAATGCGAGATCAGGATCCTTGCAGCTTGTTGTAACTGCGCAACCAGAAGACTGGTTGAGCTCGTCGTCATAAGAGTGCCACTGCTGTGCCATACCAGCCTTAGCTGTAAGGCCGAGAGGTACGTAGTCGCAACCAAGCTCATCAAGACGGAACTCTGTGCCATCTGTAGCTGCGAGAGGAGAAGCGAAAGGTCCCATGATGCTGTAAGCGAAATCCCAATACTGATCGCAGAGACCAAGTACACGACCTGTAGAAAGCTTAGCAATATACTCGTCGTATGTCTGTGTAGCGAAGTCAGGATCGATGTTGCCCTTAGCATACTGCTCGTTCAACTTCTTGAAATACATCTTAGCTGTATCAGTTGTGTTGTAGTCAACAACCTTAGGCTTGTCCATGCCTGCGTCGATGTTAACGATGCAGCAACCATCGTTCGGATAACCATCGAGGAACATAGGAGCGTTCTCAAGGCAGTAATACTTCCAGTCTTCGCAGAGACATGTGTAAGGAATTACAGGTGTGCCATCAGGAAGCTCAGGGTTAGCCTTTGCATATCTCTCGAGGAGATCAAAGTACTGATCAAGAGTCTCGATCTTCGGATAGCCGTCCCACTCAAGAACGCGGTTCTGAATCCAGAAAGCCTCGCCGTTGTGGCCTGTTGCTGTGTTGTACTGATAGGAGTTACCGAAAACGTTAGCCCAATAAATGTGGCCGTCGTCCATACGGAACTTATCCCACTCTTCGTCTGTGTACATTTCCTTGAGGTTAGGATACTTCTCAAGATAGTCATCCCAAGCTACAAGCAAACCATTCTCATAGAGAGTGACGGAACCGTCGCCACCATCAATAAGATCAGGCAACTTACCTGAAGCAATGATGGATCCGATAGCTTCGCCTGCGCTCTGACCTGTGAGCCATGTTTCCTTTACACGGACACCAGTCTTCTGGGCGATGATCTCCATGATGTCATTGTTCGCATCCTTCTCTTTGCCTGCCATAGCAGCAAACATTGTGAAATCAACGATTTCCTTCTGAGCATCTGTTGCCTGTGTGTCACCGGTAGCACCTGTTGTAGCGTCAGTAGCGCCAGGGTCGCCGTTGGAGCATGCAGCAAAAGATGATACCGCCAGCATTGATGCAAGGACCAATGAAACGATTTTCTTAGTCTTCATTACTAGACCTCCCGAATTAGATTCTCGCTAAAAACGAGTATTTAGCACTTAGATTATATGTTTGCCCCATTTTTGCCACAACCCGAAAAAGTCTAACTAAACAACTGATAAACTCAACAAAAATGCAATAAATTCTACATTGGTAAACAAAAACGGCGGCTCCTGTTTGTGCACATTGCACAAGCGAGAGCCGCCTAAATTAGCTGCAAAAACTTATCAGGAACCACGGTTGGTCTTACGGTACTTAGAAGGCGTACACCCCATGATCTCAATAAACTTGCGGATAAAATAGTCACTGTCCTTATATCCGACATTCTCCGCGATCCTGTTTATCTTCTCATCAGTATTGATGATCAGCTTGGCCGCTTCTTTGATCCTGTAATTTGTCAGGTAGTTCTTAAAAGATGTCCCGTATTTTTTCCTGAATATCTGTCCCAGATACGAACTGTTTATATGATACTTATCTCCGAGATCCTTTAAACTGATGTTCTCAGCGAAGTTTTCTTTGATATCGGCTTCGACTTCCGCCAGCAATCCGTGGGAAATGCTCTTTCTAAGTTCAGAAAGGTAAGCCGCATATTCCAGGGCGAACTGTTTAAGGTGCTGGTGGCTTCCTCTGAGGAACACGCCTTCAGAAGCACGGTCGGAAATGTACTGGATAACCGCCTCCTGGTTTACGGTGTCATCAAGTTCGCTTGCCAGATGGATAAGCTGGAACAGAAGATAATTGATGTTAAGGTCGAAAGCCCTGTTATTCCCTTCTTTACCGTGAAGTTCGCCATATAATCTCTCTACGCCTGCCTCAATAAGCGCCTGATCATTCTTAACTATGGAATCGATTATCTCGTCTATAGTGTTCTTGCAAAGGACGATCCCGCTTCTGGATTCCTGCGTTTCATCCGTTTCTTCATAGAAATACAGTTTCTTTGTGTTATGGAATCCGGTAATGCTCTTAAGTCTGCTGCAGGTTACGTAGGAACTCGACAGATCAGTGATATCGGATATAACCTGGCCGCAAAGCATCCTGATCGGTCTGATAATGAGGACTTCGATCTTCCTTATCAGCGAATTCAGGAATTCTTCCTCGCTCATGTCACGCATGGTGGCCATGGTCTCGCAATATATAAAACCGACACTGTAGTTGTCCTCATCATATGAGAAATCCATGGTGAAATTATTCGCATATTCCTTCAGCACTTCCCTGCACGCATTGAATAGCTGCTTTTGGACAACACTCAGATCGTATTCATCAACATCGCTTTCATCGACTTCAGATTCCCTGTTAACGAAATCTATATATATGAACCTTAGTTTTCCGGAAAGCTGGACATGCTTATTAAGATAATCGACTTCCTCTTCGGTAAACCTTCCCCTGATAAGATGCCTGATAACTCTTGCGAGATAAGCATCCTCCATCTTTTCACGGTCTTTCCGGAGGACGATGGATTCCTGATTCCTGTTAGAGACCTTGCGCAATACCGAGATGAGTTCCTCTTCCTCAACAGGCTTGAGAATATAATCAAAGCACCCGTTTCTTATGGCTTTCTGGGTATATGCGAATTCATCGTATCCGGTAAGGAGAACAAACTCCGCGTCGGAGATCTTTTCTCTCTTGACGGTCTCAAGAAGTTCAAGGCCTGTCATCTCCGGCATTCTGATATCGGAGATCACGAGATCGAAATGTTCTTCTTTCAAATGTCTTAAAGCATCTTTTCCATTGGAGCAGACTGATGCGATCTCAAAACCTTCCCCCTCCCAATCGATAATGACCTGGAGTCCCTGAAGGATATAAGGTTCGTCATCAACAAGCATTACTTTTAGCATAATCCACCTCGAGTTAAGCCGTAGTGATCAGATCTTCCGGTATCATAATGATGACGCTTGTTCCGATGCCCTTTTCGCTCTCTATCGAGAATCTGGCCTGGTTGTTGAACATCATCTTGATCCTGAGACAAGCATTAAGAATACCGACGTGCTTTGCTTTCTTTATAGTATCAATAGTAACATTATTCATTCTTTCCTGCAGAAGGCTGACTTCTTCCTCGTCCATTCCATCGCCGGTATCTTCGACTTCGATCATGAGCTGGCCGTCGTTTTTATATACCCTTACAAAGATCCATCCCTGTGAGGATTTGGACTCTATTCCGTGAATGCATGCGTTCTCGACGAATGTAACCAGAGTCAGTTTGGGGATAAGCACATTACTGCAGTCTTCCTTGATGTCGATATTGAAGGAAATCCTGTCACCGAATCTGTAACTCTGAAGCTGCAGATAAGCATCGATGAATTCCTCTTCCTCTTCTATGGTGACAGAATCTTCATGCCATTCAACATTCTGTCTCTGCATTACTGCAAGCCTTTGGACCATCTCGGCAGTCTCCGTCTCACCCTTGAGGATACTGTGCATGCGGATGCTCTCCAAAGCGTTGAACAGGAAGTGCGGGTTGATCTGGCTCTGGAGCGCAAGGAGTTCGGCATTCTTTCGCGCGATGTCACTTTCCTGCTCACGGAGCTTGTCTTTATAGATCGTCTGGGTAAGTTCCTTGTTGATGTCGACGATCCTGTTGTAGTTATGCATGAGAGAGGAAATCTCATCAGAACCCGTTATCTCTTTTATCGGCTGAAGGATATCGTTATCACCTTCACCGAAAGCTTTCTCGAGTGTCTTGATTCTTTCTGTTATGGAACGTTCCAGAACCCTGAGAATTACGACAGGAAGAAGCAGTGTAAAGAAGATCATGATCAGGATTATCGGAATGTTATTTTTTATGACGCTCGTGATCGACAGCTTCTCCGTAAATGCATAGACGGTAAACGTGTTACCGTACATCTTGAATTCCCTGACCGTAGCATACGGATTGCGGTTGGCTTTTTCGACGAGGTCCTGATATCCGATACCTGCGTTATCGTTCGAATAAATAACATAATCACCGCTGCAAAGATACATCGAACAGTTTACGGAGAGGTTGTAAAGGTCTTTGGTTATTCTGGAATGCTTATGCTCGATAGTGACGATCTTATCAATTATCGATTTTGTACTCGTCATCCTTCTGACATAGATAAAACGGTGCTGGTCGAAAGTTTTCATTACAGGATCATGATCGTAATAGACGAAGATGCCTTCGTCTTCTCCTCTTTCGATAAAGCCCTGATACCAGACTTCCTTTTCCGCTTCGCTAAGAGGATGAAAATAATTACCGTTCATCATCGTCTTGTTATCAGTGTAGATAACGACTCTGTCCCAGTTCAGATCCGACAACGTGGTAAAGAACGAGTTGGAGAACATCATCATATACTGATAATAGTAATCATATGAATCCTTATAAGGCGTATTGATGAAGGTATTAAGGCTTTTGTTAAGGTCGATTGCGGAAGCCATGTTGGCGTCATAAGACAAAAGGTCAGCCAGATAGTTGGAATACGTTTCAATTGCACTTTCCCTGTAGTGCTCCTGGTTGGTCATCTCGGTCCTAACTACCGATCTGAACAGGAAAGCGTCAGTAATGATAAGCGGCAGGATAACGCAGAAAATATATATAATAAGGAATTTCTTATTAAGTTTAAGCCTGCCGAAATAATTGCTGATCCATTTTTTTAGCATACGTTCCCTTACTCTGAAACTCCCCAAAGAATAATTAATTCTTTACATATTATAGAAAAATGCCGGACCTTTGCAAACAGAGCGCGGGCCAAAATAATGGATTTATTCGGGGTTTATCTGCAATTCATCCCGTTGAATATAAAGTTATGTTTCTTTAACATTTAACATATCCACACAATAAATGAGGTGTTCCCTATGTTGAAGATCGTTAAGACCGAGAACGGCCTGGTAAGAGGCTTGTCCGGAAACAATACACGCATCTCCGTTTTTAAAGGCATTCCGTTCGCTGCACCGCCGGTCGGCGAAAACCGCTGGAAAGCTCCGCAGCCCTGCAAGGACTGGGACGGAATCTACGATGCGTACAAGTTCGCTCCCATTTCAGTTCAGGATCAGCCCGGAGTCGGCACTGATATCTATTGCCGTGAGTGGCATGTAGATCCCGACATCGAGATCGATGAGGACTGCCTTTACCTTAATGTCTGGACGCCCGCAAAGAGCAGTGATGAAAAGCTTCCGGTCCTCGTATGGTTCTTCGGAGGCGGATTCCAGTGGGGCTATACCGCCGAGATGGAATTCAACGGTGAGAACCTTGCGAAAAAAGGAATCGTAGTTGTAACCGTAAATTACAGACTCGGAGCGCTGGGTTTCCTCGCGCATCCTGATCTTTTCGCTGAATCACCCGAAGCACCCTCAAACTTCGGTATGCTCGACCAACTTGCAGGACTTAAGTGGGTCAACAGAAACATCGCTTCATTCGGCGGCGATCCGGCTAACATTACGATCGCAGGCCAGTCAGCAGGCGGTGGAAGCGTACTGAATCACCTCACCTCCGAGATGAGCATCGGATATTATCAGAAGGCAGTAATTCTTTCGGGAATGATCATGTTCCCTTATGTTCCTGACACCGTCATTGCTCCAAAGAACATTGATGAAGCTTGCTCATACGGCGAAAAGTTTTTCGAGAAACTCGGCGTAAAGACAGTCGAAGAAGCAAGAAAACTCGACGCGTCATTTATCCGCGATACATATGCGAAGTTCAGGGAGACAGAAAACTTTTTCTTCACTCCCATGATCGATAATGTTTTCATGAAAGATAATCCGTTCAAGCTGTTTGCCACGGGAAAACACGCTCACGTCCCGCTGATGTCAGGAAACACTTTCGATGAATTCCCCTGCTTCATAATGGCAGAGTCTGAAGAGGAATTCGAAACAAAAGCAAGACAGTTCTTCGGTGATAAAGCTGATGAATTTCTTTCATTCCCCGAAGCGCGCAGACACAATGGAAATATGTATGCGCCCGTACGCGCTATCGAGTGCGCGGTAAAGGCGGCGTTCTCCTTCTGTGAAGAAGACTGCTACTACTACAGTTTTGAACCTGACATTCCGGGCGAAGACAACCCCGGAACATTCCACTCGGTAGACCTCTGGTTCTTCTTCGATAATCTCGGAGAATGCTGGAGGCCGTTCGTTGGAAGACACTTCGACCTCGCAAGACAGATAAGCACATACTTCACCAACTTCATAAAGAGCAGCGACCCGAACGGCAACGATGTAGACGGCACCGCGCTCCCTCTCTGGAAACCATATACGCCTAAGTCACAGAATGAGATGCATTTCACTGCACAGGGCGCGAAAACGGCAGTTCAGGAAGATTCACCTGAATCACCTTTCCTGACCTTTATCACCGATCGCCTCAAAGAAGCTTCTACAGGCGTTACCACTTCAAAAGAGAGCACATCCATTCCGCGCGTAGAACTCTATGAAGTTCCGAAGAAGCAGGCATTCAACCCTTACCTCCCCAACTGGGAATTCATCCCTGACGGAGAGCCTTATGTTTTCAACAACAGAGTATATGTCTATGGTTCACATGACTTCTTCAACGGCCACGCATTCTGCCTCGGTGATTATGTTACCTGGTCAGCACCCGTCGACGATCTCGGCAACTGGACATACGAAGGCGTCATCTTTAAGAGAACGGACGATCCGGCCAACCAGGATAACCGCGGATGCCTGTATGCACCTGACATGACGATCGGACCTGACGGCAGATACTATCTGTTCTATGCACTTGATAATGACAGCGTTATCTCCGTTGCAGTTTGTGATACACCTTCAGGCAAGTTCGAATTTATCGGCAATGTTCACTACGAAGACGGTACTCTTCTCGGTAAAAAGGAAGGCGACGAACAGCAGTTTGATCCGGGCGTTCTTACTATCGGTGATACAACTTACATGTTTACCGGATTCTGCGGACAGGGTGATAAATCACGTCACGGCTGTATGCTGACAGTGCTTGATAAGGATATGCTCACGATCAAGCGGGCTCCTGAATTCGTAATACCTTCAACACAATACAGTGAGGGAACCGAATTCGAAGGACACGCATTCTTCGAAGCTCCTTCCATCAGGGAGAGAAACGGTATCTTCTACCTAATCTATTCATCCCAGGTTATGCATGAGCTCTGCTACGCCTATGCGACAGATCCTTGGGGACCCTTCAGGTATGGCGGTGTCATCGTAAGCAACTGCGATATAGGTATCGGCACATATAAGCCTGCAGATAAGCCTGCTGCGTTCGGCGCTAACAACCACGGAAGCATTGTAGAGATAGAAGGCGAATGGTACATCTTCTATCACAGACAGACAAACAATGACTGGTATTCACGTCAGGGCTGCGCAGAAAAGATCTCGTTCGATGAGAACGGCATGATCAGCCAGGTTGAGATCACATCATGCGGTCTTAACGGCGGCCCGCTGAAGGATACATGCGAATACCCTGCACATATCGCATGCAACATCTTTGATGACAGGAATAAGATGTACGTCGGAGAATTACATGCAGCCAACATTTCCATGGATGTTTACGAAGGCGAAAAGGGACCTTCTTATGTCAGATCCATCTACGACGGCACAACGGTCGGATTCAAGTATTTTGACCTTAAAGACGTCAAAGGCTTAAGGATCACGACAAGAGGTTACGGCAAGGGCACATTCGAGATAAGGACTTCATTTGACGGAGATGTGCTCGCGACAACAGACGTCGACTTCTGCACTGTCTGGGGAGATCAAATAGCCAAGTTTACTGTTCCCGACGGAGTCTATCCTCTCTATCTCACATTCAGAGGTGTCGGAAACGTATCGCTCTTAAGTTTCGAATTCCTGCATTAATGCAACCAATGCCAACAATACTAATTCCCGAATTAGTATTAAAAACGGGAGGAGCCCTGACTTGTTTCAGGCTCCTCTTGTTTTTTGCATATAGATATCATTCTGATACCTTCAGGCATTCGCAAAAGGCATAATTCATTGACTCTGACGGGTGTATAATACTTTTAAATACTTCTCCGGGAGGCACACATATGGAACACAACTGGCGCATTTTTATCAGTTATCGCGGTGGCACGGAAGGCATGGCCTTTGCAAAAAGATTATATGAATATCTCAGAGAAGATCCCCTTTATGAAAGTGTTTATGGAGATGTTTATTTCTCGGAAGAATCAGCCGAGCTCGGACATGACTTTATCAAGGACATTCCGGACATCATGAAAAA
Organism: Ruminococcaceae bacterium AB4001; assembly: GCA_000621765.1. Lineage (GTDB taxonomy): Bacteria > Bacillota > Clostridia > Saccharofermentanales > Saccharofermentanaceae > Saccharofermentans. The sequence goes on along the minus strand of JHXJ01000008.1, from coordinate 98,475 downwards.
CGTAAAATACTTTGTCATGCCTCTTACCCAGGGTTATTTTGATGATTTCTGGGATGAGGCAAACGATAAGCCTGACAGTTATTCGGTTACATATCATGAGATCGTGGAAGCTTTAAAAGTAGGCTGCCGCTTTATCCGCATCGTTTTCCCGGGATTTAAGAGAGACAGAGACTTTTTAAGAAAAGTCTTTGGCAATGAGTTTACAGCCATCGATCAATCGGTCATACGGGATTACACACCGGAATCAGAAAACGATATCATGGCACAGATATCAAATACTATCATTAAGAAAGATCACGATGTAAGAGGAATGTCCGATATCTACAGCGGGATAACCCCAAATGTTTTCCTCAGCAAAAAGAGAGAGACTGAAGATACAAAGATGTTCCCTTTCTATGAACTCCTGTTTGATGTGCATAAGATAACTCTGTTGAATTATGCTGCAAGTACGTTTATTACAGGAATGGATGTCGCATCCATATATAATGAGACAGACCGTCTGAAACACTGGTTCGCATATCATCTGAAAAAAGGCGACATCGAAGCCGACGTCATTCTGACTGACCCTCACAGCACAGCGGCAAATGATGCTGCCCTGTATAAGATGTACCCTGACGGGATCGTCCTGGATAAGGATGATATCATCCTTCATAATCTTAACAAGCTGTTCGAGTTTAAAAAGAATAATCCCAATGCAAGGATAAATGTCTATCTCACAGGCATTGCACTTCCTTACGGTGTCTTAATGACAAGACATAAGGATAATGAAAACAACTATATCAAAGTGGATCTGTACTCAGCTGTCATCAACAATGACAGCAACAGACCTTCAATGTACCTGCTGGAGTCTAACCCCGAAACACGTGATATGTATGATTTCTTCGCAGATAATGTGCGCAACATCAGGAATAATTATTCTGTCCGCATAGACGAACACCTTGATATCTCATTCCTCCTGGACAGCGACAAACACATAATCCATAGAGGAGTTATTAATAACGAACTTCGTCCACATACAAAAGGAGCATATGAAGAATGCATAAGGCTCGGTTTCCCGATGGAAGTTGATCTGTTAAGACTCAAGGACGGAACCATTCTTGTTGCCAGAGACGATTACGATATTTCCGAGTACGGCTTTAACTGCAAGTTGTCGGAATTAAAGAAATCCGACATCAACAGGCTCAACCGTAAAGCCAAAGATACGGACAGGCTGTATACATTTGAAGATTTTCTTGATCTCGTCGCTGGAAAAGTCCCTCTTCTTATTGAAATCAAGACAATTGAAAAAGAACTCACCGATGATATCAAAGATTATGTAGGCAGTATCGTATCTGCGCTTCGTGAGTATTCAAAACGTTATGCAAGCAGCCTGCAGATGAAATACGGACCCGAAGGTATCGGATTCGCGATCCACTGTGCAAATCCGAAGATCCTCAGCGAAGTCAAAAAAATGGACTGCCTGATCCCCTGCGGAGTAATCACTAAAGACTTTGAAGACATTAAGGACATTGTCGGCGAAGAGTTTTATGAGTGGCATAAAAACGCCTCATATACAGATATCGTTTCACCCGATTTTATCAGCTGCGATGTAAATTACCTCGGAAATGAGAACTTGGTCAAGCTGATCAGCGAACAGGAGATTCCGCTTCTGGCATGGCCGGTCAAAAATGCCGAAGACCAGGAAACAGCCGAGGACTACGAATGCAACAATATTATTATTGACGGCTCAACCAATTATTTGATTTGATTTTTTCTATCAGGAGATAACAGTCATATGAAACGCGTAATAACTTATGGAACTTATGATCTTCTTCATTACGGACACATTAATCTGTTAAAGCGTGCAAGAGAACTCGGAGACTATCTGATCGTTGCACTGTCTACTGATGAGTTCAATTGGAAAGAAAAGAACAAAAAGTGTTATTTTACTTATGAACAGAGAAAGCAGATGCTCGAAGCCATCCGCTATGTCGATCTCGTAATCCCGGAAGAAAACTGGGAACAGAAGAAAACTGACGTGCATAAGTATGAAGCCGATGTTTTCGTTATCGGCAATGATTGGGAAGGCAAATTCGACTTCCTAAAAGACGAGGGCGTTGAGGTCGTTTATCTGCCCAGAACACCTGGTATTAGCAGTTCACAGATCAAGGGAGATATTGGCGCCAACAAATAAGCGTATGAGCGCCGGATCACAGTTCAGCTGTCACTGTGATCCGGTTTCCTTTTCCGGTGGCATAGATAACGCCGCCGTGGGATTCTGTTATTCCTTTGGCGATGGAAAGTCCGATACCGTAACCGCCGGTCTCGGAATTCCTGGATCTGTCCGTCCTGTAGAACCTGTCAAACATGCGCTTCATTTCCTCATCTGATACAGGATCTGAAGTGTCGTTCGAGACTGAGAATATAATTTTCGATCCTGACTTTGAAAGCGAAGCGTTTATCTTTCCGCCCTCGGGAGAATACTTTACCGCATTATCCAGGAGGATCGTTACTAGCTGCGCGATGGCTTTCTGGTCGCCGTTATAGGAGATGCCGGGAGCGATGTCGGTCTCCAATATCTTGCCTGATGACTTTGCAGGACCTTTAAATGATTCCGTCTCTTCTTCAACAACATCGGATAAAGGGAAAGATATCTTTACCAGATCGGATCTCGCACCCTCTTCTGTCTTGGCAAGATAGATCAGCTGACCCGTAAGATCCGTGAGTCTCTTCGTCTGCTTCCTGATATCAGTTATCCATTCATTATCATCACCGGTTTCCATCTCAAGAACATCACAGTCGGCATTGATAACAGCCAGAGGCGTCTTAAGTTCGTGCCCCGCATCGGTAATGAAGCGTTTCTGCTTCTCATATGCTTCCGCAGCTGGTCTGATAATGGCTTTGGATGAGATAGCAATGAGAACAAATACAATCAGGAGACCTATTACGGATATGACAACGCTTATACCAAGAAATGATCTCGCATCATCAAGTCTTCTTCCGCAGTCGTAAAAGATTACGAGGACCTCATTATCCTTCCCGCTCATTCTGTATCTGTAGCCGCCTGCAAACCCTTTCTCCCTGCCGCCGGCAAATACCATTTTCGCGAGTTCTTCAGCCTCGGAAGAACCGATCGCAGCGATCCTTCCGGTATCAACCGAAAGCGTATTTCCCTCACTGTCCAGAACTATCGAAAAATACCTTGCTTCATACTTCATCTCGGGAGACATCTGGCCGTCTCTTCCGCCCATCATATTCCCGTTGCCGGGATCCTGTCCGCCTCCACGCCGGGGCATCATGTCCGGGAATTCTCCCCCGTTCGTTATAAGAAGATCAAGTACGGAATCCGCATTTTCGATCACATTGCGGAAGTTGAAAAAATTAATCAGTCCGATCAGTATCCCCAGGACCAAAGTCACTGACAGCATTGCAGTAATGATGAACTTTCTTCTTAAGCGGCTGATCATTTGATCTCCTCCAGAGAATAACCCGCATTGCGTGTTGCTTTGATCTGCACATTGCTCTCCAAAGCGGCAAGCTTCTTTCTGAGATAAGAGATGTATGTCCATGCTGTGCTGATATCAGCCTCCGAATCGAGACCCCAAATTTTATCCATGAATTTCTCGGTCGAGATAAGTATGCCCGGATTGATCATGAGCATCTCCATCATCTGGAACTCTTTTCCGGCAAGCCTGTATTTGCCTTTTGGCGATGAGAGTTCATAGGTGCCTCTGTCCAGAGTAAGATCGCCGAACTTAAGCACATTGTCGTTAGTAACAGACAGCTGCCTCGTAAGGACTCTTATCCTGGCGAGAAGCTCTTTCGTATCAAAAGGTTTGGTCAGGTAATCGTTCGCACCGGAATCAAGGCCTTCGACCTTGTCATCTATCTCGGATTTGGCAGTCAGCATCAGGACAGGGACCATGTTCCCTTTTGACCTGATCTCCTTTAAGGCGGATATGCCATCCTGTTTTGGCATCATGATGTCCATTATCACGAGGTCATACTCACTTGCCATCGCATAAAGCACGGCCTCTTCCCCGTCGAAAACACAATCGACCGAATAATTACTCTTAGTAAGAATTGCTTTTAAAGCCTTTGATAAAGATCTCTCATCTTCTGCCAAAAGTATCCTCATGTTCATCACCTCACACTGACAAGTGCCTTTATAAAATAATTTTACAACTATCGCTCTACATTTGCTTTTATTGCCGGAAACTTTAAAGTCCGTTTTAAGTTCGCACCTTAAGATTAAGCCAACAAACTAAAACGAGGTTAAAAGAAATGGCTTACCAGGATGTATTCGAAAGATATGAAACAAAATACTTTCTTACGGCAGCCCAGAAGCGTGCTCTGCTCGAAGAAATGAAAGGAAGGCTCTTCCCCGACCAGTACGGAAGGACCACGATCCGCAATATATACTACGACACTGACAGTTTCAGGCTCATAAGAGATTCACTGGACCACCCGGTATACAAAGAAAAGCTGAGAGTCAGATCATATCAGAAAGCCGGAGAAGATGACGTGGTCTTCGTGGAGATCAAAAAGAAGTTTGACGGAGTTGTATATAAAAGGCGTGTCGCGATGCCGAAAACTTCAGCTCAGGACTGGATAGATCTCGGCATACCCACCCCGATCCGTACCCAGATCACCTCCGAGATAGATTACTTTATTAAGTTCTACGACGGGATAAAGGCAAAGGCATTCTTAAGTTACGAGCGTGAAGCGTTTTCCGACAGGGGCGAACCTGAATTCAGACTTACATTGGATGAGAACATCATCGCACGCAATACAGATCTCGATCTCGGCAGCGGCATCTGGGGAGAATCCCTGCTCCCTCCCGGGATAACACTGATGGAGCTCAAGGCATCCGGCGCAGTCCCGTTATGGATAGCAAGATTCCTGAGCGAAAACGGGATCAGCAAGATCTCTTTTTCAAAATACGGAACATACTACACAGATTATCTTATGACAGATACAAAGACAGAAAGGAGCGTTTTCTATGCTTAATATATTTAATTCCATAATCCCCACGACAGGCATTACGCCTTCAGTATTTATCCTGCTCGTTCTGGTATCCCTGGCACTCGGCGTTGTGCTTGCCATGGTCCACACTTTCAAGAACGATTACACCAGGAGTTTTGTCATGACACTGGCCATCCTCCCGGCAGTAGTATGCGTCGTGATCCTCATGGTAAACGGCAACATAGGTGCCGGAGTCGCGGTCGCAGGAACATTCAGTCTCGTAAGATTCAGATCGGCTCCCGGTACTGCAAGAGAAATAGGAGCAATTTTCGCCGCCATGGGAATGGGACTCATAATGGGAATGGGTTATATAGGCTATGCCGCATTATTCACAGTGCTTATCAGCCTTGCAATGCTCATCTTCTCGGCGTTATCAATGGGAAGCTCTTCAGCTAAAAGGAATCTCAAGATCACGATCCCTGAAAACCTTGATTATTCGGGCGTCTTCGATGAGGTCATGAAAAAATACACCAGGTCATACAGATTAAGACAGGTAAAGACCAGCAACATGGGTTCGCTTTTCAAGCTCAACTACGAAATCGTCCTTAAAGACCCTGCTATCGAAAAGGAATTCATCGACGATCTGCGTACAAGGAACGGAAATCTTGAGATTTCTGTATCAGAAGCATCTTCACCCAATGCGGATCAGCTCTGAAATGTATGAAAAAAGTTGAATATAAAACACCAAATAATATAAGAGAACCAAACGCTCATGGGATAATATACACATGAAAATGAATCTGTCTGTTTTTTGTTAATAAAACCATAAAATCATTCACATTCTTTTCAAAATACATTTATATAACATTAAATCTAAGTCGTTGAAATCCTAGAACAAATAAACTATACTTCAAATATCAACAAAGACATTTTTCTATTCCTATTATCCCCATATTTGCGGCCACCCTTCCCGGGGTGGTCGCTCCTTTTTGTGATATATTTTTCAGGCATTTGGGGCATGTCAGTAGGGAGAGTAAATCAACCTGAAATACTCCCATAAAGAATATCTTTCTGAATCAGTTAAATATATGGAGAAACTATCGGGCTTACATAAGTCTGATCAGCTTACAGTTCTCAATGCCTTCTTCCCAAAGCTGGTCAACGGATCTGTGCTTTACAAGACAGACCAGTGCGGAATTCATCGCTCCGTGACCTACAATAAGGATATCCTTATCCTCTTCTACAAGAGGAAATGCAATATCAGTGAGGAAATGATTGGTTCTGGCCAAAAGATCCTCAAGGCTCTCGGCACCTCCGACAGCCTCATACTCTGCAGGATTGAAGAAAAGCTCTCTTACAGGGCATTCAGGCTTCTCGAAGACATTCTCCTCGCCTTCATAAATGCCGAATCCCATCTCGACCAGTCTGTTATCAGTGATTATGGGGACATTCCTTCCCTCAAGGAAAATTTTTGCGGTCTCCTGGGCTCTTATGAGAGGTGAGCAGAAGCAGTAATCAAAGTGAATGTCCTTATATTCTTCCCTGGCATCGATCGCCATCTGCCTTCCGGCATCATTCAACGGTATATCCGTCCTGCCCTGAAGCTTATGCCTCAGATTCCAGTCCGTTTTTCCATGTCTCATTATGTAAAGCATTTTTCTTATCCTGACTAAGATTCATTTTCCAGGGGATATTGTACCAAAAAAATTCCGTTCTTAAACAAATCTTAAGGTTACAAGTTATTTGATATTAAAACGTTTACCCGTAAAATGGCATTATCTCAAACAGCATGAGGGGTAACCATGTATAACATTCTTATTTGTGATGATGAAAAAGATATCGTAAACGCGCTGAAGATCTACCTGCAGAATCCGGATTACAGGCTTTTCGAGGCACACAACGGTATTGAGGCCGTAGAACTCGTACAGAAAGAAACCATCCATCTCATACTGCTTGATATCATGATGCCGCAAATGGACGGGATAACAGCGATGGCAAAGATCAGGGAAGAATTCAATATGCCCATAATCCTCTTAACGGCCAAATCTGAGGATCAGGACAAAATATTGGGACTTAACATCGGGGCTGACGATTATATCACCAAGCCCTTTAATCCCTTGGAAGTCGCAGCGAGAGTAGGTTCACAGTTAAGACGATACACCAGGCTCGGATCCGGCGCTGCAGCCCAGGAACTCCTTACGGTAGGCGGGATCGAACTTGATGACAACACAAAGTGCGTGACCGTTGACGGCAATCAGGTAAACCTCACGCCTACCGAATTCGACATCCTTAAGCTCCTTATGGAATATCCCGGCAAGGTTTTCTCGCCCAAAGAGATATACCGTAAGGTCTGGGGCGAAGATGCACTGTCAGCAGGCGAAAATACCGTGGCGGTACACATCAGACATTTAAGAGAAAAGATCGAGATCACACCCAATGAACCGAGATACATCAAAGTCATTTTCGGACAGGGCTATAAGATCGAGAAGGGGAGAAATTAATGGAAAAGAAGAATAAACAGTTTTTCAGGACAGTTGCGGGCAAATCCCTGCTCTTCCTGATAATCAATCTCATGCTGATAGTCTCGTTCGCATGCGTATGCGCAGCATTCGCCTGCATCCAGGAAGATTTCTACAGGATAACCGAAGAAGAATTCTATCAGAATAAGAGCGATGCCACGGTTTACGACAATGTAATGAGCGACACTGAAAACCTCATATTTTTCAAGCATTATTCCGTTGATAACTTAAGTCTTGAAGTTACTGACATAAACGGAAACCAGATCGTAGCATCAGCTGATTTCAATGATGCAAAGACATCTGCAGGCCAGCCAGGCAAATATGAGGATTCCGAACTCTATACTTACGACTTACAGCTCGTTTACGGCAAGGACGGAAAGATCAAGAGTATTTACGGCAATACGACATCAGACGATGACATAATAGTAAATGCAACCGTTAAAGCCTATGCCAATCCCGTTTTCTTTTCCCATTTCACGTCATTCGACAAACAGGTCATCCACTTTGTTTTCAATATGCGCTATGCAATCTACCCTATTGCTTTTATCTGCGTGATCATTGGCCTGGCCGCTTTTATTGCACTCATGTGCGTTGCAGGCAAAAGACCCGGTTCGGAAGAGGTAACAATGGGGCCCCTTTACAAAGTTCCTTACGATGTACTGGCTTTTGTTACGCTGTTCTTCACGGTTCCTCTCTTCATGCTTATCGAAGCTGCGAACGGAATCTTCGAGGTGATCGTCGGCGGCACGGCATTTTTCATATTCATCAATGCAATGCTCGGGTTATGTGTCAGCCTCTCTGCAAGAGTCAAGTGCCGCGAGCTGATCAGGGGAACTCTCGTATATAAGCTCATAAAGCTCTTCATCAAGGCAATCTTTGCAATCCCGCTCGTATGGAGAACAGTTCTGATCCTTGCCGGTGTATCAGTACTTGAACTGATCGTGATCCTGGCTTCAGGTGCTGAAGGAGAAGTAGTGGTTATGACATGGTTTATGGAAAAACTCTTCTTCTATCCTTTGATCTTCTACATTGCCATCATGCTCAGAAAGCTCAAGAACGCTGGAGATAAGATCGCACAGGGTGATATCACATACCGTGCAAGCACTAAATGGCTTTGGGGAGATTTCAAAAAGCATGCCAATAATCTTAATGCAGTATCTGATTCCGTAACCATAGCAGTGGAAGAAAGACTAAAGTCAGAGCGCATGAAGACGGAGCTCATTACCAACGTCTCTCATGACATCAAGACGCCTCTCACTTCAATAATCAACTATGCTTCACTTATGGGAACTGCAGATCCCGCTGACCCTAAGATGAGCGAATATTCTGAAGTCGTAGTAAGACAGTCTGAAAAACTCAAGAGGCTCATCGAAGACCTCGTCGAAGCATCAAAGGCTTCTACAGGAAACCTTGAGATCATTCCTGCACCTTTGGATTGCTGCACGTTCATCTCACAGACAACAGGCGAATTTAAAGAAAAGCTCGAAAGCGCAGGACTTACGCTCGTTACGGAAACACCCGAAGACTCTGTAATGATAATGGCTGACGGACGACGCATGATGCGTATCTACGACAACCTGATGAACAATATCTGCAAGTATTCGCAGCCCGGAACAAGAGTCTACATCTCTTTGGAGACTATCGACGGCAATGCCGTGACCACGTTCAAAAACACATCAAGTGAGGAACTTAATATCAGTCCCGACGAACTTGTCGAACGTTTTGTCAGAGGAGATAAATCACGTAATACAGAAGGAAACGGTCTCGGACTTTCAATCGCCCAGACCATGACTGAACTCCAGGGCGGAAAATTCAAGATAACGATCGACGGTGATCTGTTCAAAGTAAGCCTGTCATTCCCGGAAATAAAAGATACCGAAACGGCCTGACCATATAGGCGTGAAGCTGATTGACTAACTGTCCTTTGGCTTCACGCTTTTTATTTTGGATGCTGCAGCGGTTAAAAGTCTTGTGTTCTCTTCGATCATCTCCCTGGCTGCGATCCCTCTCAGCTCATTGACGTTAACGAAGAACATCTTAACAAGGGTCCTTACCTTGGCGCCGGAATCATTCCTGATCTGTCTCATCCGCTCGATCATCGCCTTGGTTCCCTTCATTCCCACCTTAGTCATCATACTGAGGTTTTCACATCCGGATGCCTCGAATACAGAGAACAGTTCATCAACGAATATCTTTCTTTCTTCAAAATTCATTTCATCGAGCCACTTTGTCATGGTCTCGTCGAAAAGATCGCTTATCCTGTCCGTGAAATCACATGTCTCGAACGCCTTTCCTTCGAGCTGCCATGTCAGCGGATTATGCTGAAGGATGCCGGTTTCCGAACTCTTTACGATTATGGGCTCAGTCGAATTATTAAGAAGTCGTCCTACGATGGAACACTCCGGTATGAGCTTTATTATCTTAGGCTGGATTGCCCTGAAACGGGGTGATTCCATCTCATCGCCATTAAATCCCGGTCCGTCAAAATTATATATATTCTCTATCCTGGATATCAGCTTTTCATCAGCCTCGGCAGCTGCATAGATCGCAAGATGCCCGCCCTTTGAGTGGCCGCCGATCCTTACTTTATTATCCCTGCCCTTCATAACGGCCTTAAGATACTTTGCCGATTCCGTTTCAGCAGGTACCGTCGTATAACTCAGGTTGAAATCTTCCTTCCACCCTATTATCGTGTCATCCGTTCCTCTGAATGAGACAAATGCAGTGCCGTCAGATATGTCTATCTCGACCGCCGAAAACTGGATCTCACGGGATATGTCCGTATCGTTTATGTAATTTTGCAGGTATGCGCCTTTGAATCTGTCTGATCCGGCTAATCCCCTGAGCAGCGAAGGAGCAAAATTGATAAATGACTTGTCGGCTGCAAGTTCTTCTTCAGAATGCATCGAAAAGAATTTTTCAGAAGCTTCCCCAATTGTTATCCGGCCTTTTCCTTCAGGCGGAACGATGCCTTCAAAATCCACATAGGACAATGTGGACAGAAGCAGTGCATCCACACTGTTGAAAGGGTCGCGCTCAAGGGAAAGATCCCCGCGCCATGCCAGATAATCAAGTAAGTTACTCATTCTTATATTATAAACCCGAACCGCAAATTAATAGGAGCTGCCTTGTGATTACTCACAGACAGCTCCTTATTAGCATTTAGTTGCAGTAATAAATTACCTTCTGCCCTTTTTGATCGTAAGATCTTCAAGGAATCCCTTAGGACTTCTGATCTCAAGTTCACCTTCAACCTGAACGATGAGATCATTTGCAACACCGGTAAGAATCAATACGGATGTTCCTGCAAACCATACATTCTCAAAACCTGTAAGGATACCGATGATAGTCGGAACGATGCAGACGAGAACGAGGAAGATTGCTTCCATCCAATTGAGTCTGTGTGCTGTAGCCTTGATGAAATCAGTTGTAGGCTTACCGGATCTGATACCGTTGATCATACCGCCGTTCTTAGTGATATTGTTTGCAATCTCTACAGGATGGAAATTGATCGCAGTGTAGAAGAATGTGAATCCAATAATAAGAAGGAAGTAGATAACGTAGTACCAGGGGCTTCCTGTGAAACTGTTCTTAAACCAGAGTGCTACCTCATTTGTAGTGTTGTTGAAGAAAAGGTTAATGACGATGGAAGGAATAGCAAGAAGCGACATTGCAAAGATTACAGGCATAACACCTGACATATTAACCTTGAGCGGGATATAATCTCTGTTTCCGCCGCGAGCCTGTCTTCCGATAACCTTCTTGGAATACTGAACCGGGATCCTTCTTTCAGCGTTCTGAACATAAAGAACAAACACTATGATAGCAATTGAAACGATTGCTACGGCTACGAAAACAAGGATGCCGACGATCGTTCCCAAAACAGCATTTTCAATGGAATCAGCGATGCCGACTGACTTCGTATAAAGTGTCTTTACCATGTCAGGAAGACGGGTAACGATACCTGCGAAGATGATCATCGACACACCATTGCCGATACCCTTATCGTTGATCTTCTCACCTAAGAAGACAACGATAGCGGCACCTGCTGTGAATGCTATAACAACGAGGCCGAAATTGAGCCACTTGGGAAGTCCGGAATTCAATGCCGAACGTGTTGAATATGTGAAGAGGCATGACTGAACGAAAGCCAGGCCGATCGCCGAATAACGTGTGATCTTGTCCATCTTCTTTCTGCCGGACTCACCCTCTTTGGACATATCTTCCAAAGCGGGGATAACGACAGTAAGGAGCTGGATGATGATCGATGCGTTGATGTAAGGCGATACACCAAGTGACAGGATGGAAGCATGATAGAGACCACCACCAGAGATGAGATCCATGATGCTTCCGAGCTGGCCCCACTGACGGATAAGAGTTGTAAACTTCTCACCATCAATACCCGGTACGGCAACAAGACCGCCGAGCATGAAGATTCCCAGGATCATGAAGGTATAGAGCAGCCTTTTGCGTATAGACTCTACACGAAAAGCATTTACTGCAGTATCAAAAATACCATTCATGCCTATTAACCCTCCGTAGCCGTGCCTCCGGCCTTCTCGATCTTTTCCTTAGCAGAAGCTGTGAACTTTGCTGCTGTTACGTCGAGCTTCTTTGTGAGTTCGCCGTTTCCGAGGATCTTGATGCCGTCATTGTTCTTAGGAAGCGTGATGATGCCCTTCTCAGAAAGAGCCTTAGCATCAACTGCTGTTCCGTTATCGAAAACCTCAAGATCTCCGACATTTACTTCAATATAAGCAGGAGCAAATCTCTTGTTGTTGAAGCCTCTCTTAGGGAGACGTCTGTAAAGGGGCATCTGACCACCTTCGAATCCGGGTCTTACACCGCCGCCTGAACGGGCATTCTGTCCCTTATGACCACGGCCGGAAGTCTTGCCGTTACCGGATCCGGGACCTCTTCCCTTACGATATGCTTTTGCGTTGCCTGCGGAAGTCATTTCATTGAGCTTCATTGCTTTGGCACCTCCATTAATTCTCTTCTACGGCTACGTAGTTAACAGCCTTTTTGATCATGCCGCGTGTAGCCTCGTTGTCAGCCTTCTCAACAGTCTGACCGATCTTCTTTAAGCCCAAAGCTCTGATAGTAGCCTTCTCGGACTCTCTTGCCTTATTTGTGCTTTTGACAAGCGTAATCTTGATGTTAGCCATTTGAGCGGGCCTCCTTACTTAATCTCGTCAACAGACTTACCGCGAAGTCTTGCAACTTCTTCAGCGGACTTCAGGGACTTAAGGCCCTCGATAGTAGCGTTGACCATGTTATTAGGATTGTTGGATCCGATAGACTTTGTACGGATATCTGTGATACCTGCAAGCTCGCATACTGAACGGACAGGACCGCCAGCGATAACACCGGTACCGTTTGCAGCAGGCTTCATAACGATGTGAGCAGCAGCAAATTCACCGATTGTCTCGTGAGGGATAGTACCGTTAACGATGGAGACTTCGACGATATTCTTCTTAGCCTCTTCGATACCCTTTCTGATAGCGTCCGGAACTTCGGTAGACTTACCGATGCCCTTACCTACACGACCCTTTCTGTCACCGATAACTACGAGAGCAGCAAATCTCATGTTCTTACCGCCCTTAACAGTCTTGGAAACACGGCCGATGTGGATAACGCGCTCTTCGAACTCCTTATCCTTCTTTTCTTCTCTTGAAATGTTCTTAGACTCTAAAGCCATCTAATTTGCTCCTCCCGATTAGAATGAGAGACCGGCTTCTCTTGCCGCCTCTGCCAAAGCCTGTACTCTTCCGTGATAGAGATATCCGCCACGGTCAAATACTACGTCCTTGATATCCTTGGCAATTGCGCGCTCGCCGATGAGCTTACCAACTGCTTTAGCTGCCTCGATGTTGCTGCCAACGGAAATGGAACCCTTGATCTCCTTGTCGAGTGTGGAAGCACTTACAAGAGTTGTTCCGTTTGTATCATCGATGATCTGAGCGTAAATGTGGCTGTTGCTTCTATATACGCAAAGACGAGGGCACTCTGTCGTTCCGGAAATCTTCTTTCTTACACGAACATGCTTTCTCTTACGAATCTTATTCTTATCAATTCTACCAATCATGTTGAATATACCCCCTTTGCGCCTTACTTCTTAGCTCCGGTCTTACCTTCCTTGATGATAAGGTGCTCGCCGGCATACTTGATACCCTTGCCCTTATAAACATCAGGAACTCTGAGAGAACGGATCTTTGCTGCTGTCTCGCCTACGAGCTGCTTATCAGCGCCCTGGACGATGACCTGATTATCTTTAACATCGATTGTGATGCCTTCGGGTTCAACCATCTCGATAGGATGTGAATAACCAAGGTTGAATGTAACCTTGTTTCCAGCCTTGGATGCTCTGTAACCTACACCGTTGATCTCCAAAGTCTTTGTGAAACCCTCGTGTACACCGGTTACCATATTCTGGATGAGAGCTCTTGTAAGACCGTGGAGTGCACGATGATTCTTATCATCGGAAGGACGAGTAACTGTGATCTGTCCATCCTCCAGCTTTACTGTGATGTCCGGATGAACATCAAGTGAGAGCTCTGCTTTGCCGCCCTTAACCGTTACGTGCTGACCATCGATCTTAACATCGACGCCGGCGGGAACGACTATGGGCATTCTGCCGATTCTTGACATAAAATTTTCCTCCTGCTCTTAAGATTTAACCTTTGGGCCAGGTATGTCGCCATAACCCAAGGCTTTTCAGAGATGTATATCTTTATTGAAGTCTCGAAAAAGACTTCTTAAAGTTACCAAACGTATGCGAGAACTTCGCCGCCTACACCAAGCTTTCTAGCCTGCTTATCAGTCATGACACCCTTGGATGTGGAGATGATAGCAACGCCTAAGCCGTTCAATACTCTCGGCAGATTCTCTTTGTCCGCATAAGTACGAAGACCGGGCTTGGAGATTCTCTTGATACCTGTGATGACAGGCTTTCTTCCGGAATACTTGAGAGTGATTCTGATAACGCCCTGAGTATTTCCCTCGAGTGTCTCGAACTTCTCAATATATCCTTCGTCAACGAGAATCTGAGCAATTGCCTTCTTCATGTTGGACTGGGGAACGTCAACCGTGGCGTGTCCTGCAGTACCGGCATTGCGGATTCTTGTAAGCATATCTGCGATTGCATCTGTAATCTGCATAATTCTTCCTCCTGTTTAATATGGACAGTTCTAATTCTTAAGAAAGAAACTGTTACCAGCTTGCCTTTCTTACGCCCGGAATCTCTCCCTTGTATGCCAAATCGCGGAAGCAGAGACGGCAGATGCCGTACTTACGGATATAAGCATGAGGTCTTCCGCAAATCTTGCAACGGTTGTGCTGCTGAGTGGAAAACTTGGGTGTCTTCTGAGACTTAAGAATCATTGACTTCTTTGCCATGTGTTATTCTCCTCCAAATTACTTGCGGAAAGGCATGCCCATGAGCTTCAGGAGCTCGAATGCCTCTTCGTCTGTTCCGGCAGTAGTAACAATGATGATGTCCATACCGCGAATCTTGTCAATCTTATCGTAATCGATTTCAGGGAACATGAGCTGCTCCTTGATACCCATCGCATAGTTGCCGTGTCCGTCGAAGGAATTGGGATTGATTCCGCGGAAGTCACGTACACGGGGAAGAGCAAGGCTTACGAGCTTGTCGAGGAAGTAATACATGTTATCTCCTCTCAAAGTAACCTTGCATCCGATCTTCATGCCCTCTCTGAGCTTGAATGCTGCGATTGACTTTGTGGATACCGTAGCTACAGGCTTCTGACCTGCAATGATGCCCATGTCGCGCATAGCGCCCTCAAGAGCCTTCGGGTTATCCTTAACTTCACCTACACCCATGTTGAGGACGATCTTGTCAACCTTCGGGATCTGCATAGGTGAGCTGTACTTGAACTTCTCCTGAAGTGCGGGTGCTACTTCGGAAATGTACTTATCTTTTAATCTGGTCATTGATTACTCCCCCTTCTTAGCCTTAGAAACCGTATCGATGACCTCGCCGGATCTCTTAGCGATCCTGGACTTAGAACCGTCTTCGTTAATACGGTAGCCTACTCTTGTGGGCTCGCCTGTCTTGGGGTCAATGAGCATAACGTTGGATGCATCGATGGAACCTTCACGCTCAACAATTCCTGAAGGAGCGTTCTGAGATCTAGCCTTCTGATGCTTCTTGACCATGTTTACGCCTTCAACGTAAACTCTGCCCTTCTTCTGATCAACCAAAATGACCTTGCCCTTTGCGCCCTTGTCCTTGCCGGAAATGACAATGACCTGGTCGTCTTTCTTTACATGAATACTCTTAGCCATGTCTATTCCTCCTTAAAGAACTTCCGGAGCGAGAGATAAGATCTTCATATAGTCCTTATCTCTTAACTCTCTTGCTATGGGTCCAAAGATACGAGTTCCGCGGGGATTCTTGTCTTCCTTGATGATGACAGCCGCATTCTCGTCAAACTTGATATAAGAACCGTCATTACGTCTTACGCCCTGCTTGGAACGTACGACAACGGCTTTAACTACGTCGCCCTTCTTGACCATGCCGCCGGGAGCAGCGCTCTTTACGGAGCAGACAATGACGTCGCCGATGTTGGCATACTTACGCCAAGAGCCACCCAATACTTTGATGCAGAGAAGCTCCTTTGCTCCGGTGTTGTCGGCAGATCTGAGTCTGGATTCAACCTGAATCATCTGATATATCCTCCTTTAATCGCCTTACTTAGCCTTCTCAACGACACTTACCAGTCTCCAACGCTTATCCTTGGAAATCGGGCGTGTCTCCATAACCTCAACCTTATCGCCCTCGTGAGCTTCATTGTTCTCATCGTGAGCCTTAAGCTTGTAGGTTCTCTTCATGATCTTTCCGTAAAGAGGGTGCTTAACGTGCTCTACGACGGAAACTGTGATCGTCTTATCCATCTTGTCGGATGTAACGAGACCGACTCTGGTTTTTCTTAAATTTCTCTCAGCCATTTGCCGTCTCCTCCTTACTTATTAGCAGCGAGCTGCTTCTCGCGCTGAATTGTCATTACTCTTGCGATATCGCGCTTAACCTGTGCAATCTGAGCCGGATTATCGAGCTGGTTTGTTGCATGCTGGAAGCGGAGCTTAAAGAGTTCTTCCTTCAAAGAGGCGAGCTCATTTGAAAGTTCTTCATCAGTCATCTTGCGGATTTCTTCAACCTTCATTTGCTACTTCCTCCTTCTGCTTTGCGATAAATTTTGTCTTGCAAGGGAGCTTATGTCCTGCAAGTCTCATTGCTTCTCTTGCCTGCTCTTCTGTAACGCCGGAAATCTCGAAAAGAACTCTTCCGGGTTTAACTACTGCGCACCAGTACTCATTTGCTGCCTTACCGGAACCCATTCGGACCTGTGCAGGCTTCTTTGATACAGGCTTGTCAGGGAAGATCTTGATCCATACCTTACCGCCACGCTTTACGTATCTGTTGATTGCGATACGGGCAGCCTCTATCTGATTTGACTTGATCCAGCAGGGCTCGCATGCCTGAAGTCCGTAATCACCGTAAGCTACGAAGTTGCCGCGGTGAGCCTGGCCCTTCATACGGCCTCTCTGCTGCTTTCTATACTTTGTTCTCTTAGGAAGTAACATTAAGCTTTTCCTCCTTCAGACTTCTTTGACTGGCTCTTCTGGCCGAATACCTCACCCTTGTAGATCCAGACTTTTACACCGATGATTCCGTATGTGGTCTTTGCTTCAGCAAAACCATAATCGATATCAGCACGGAGTGTCTGAAGCGGGATCGTACCCTCGTGATATGTCTCGGATCTTGCGATCTCGGCACCGCCCAGACGGCCGGAGCACTTTGTCTTGATTCCGAGGATGCCAGGCTGCTTCATAGCCATCTGCATTGATCTCTTCATTGCTCTTCTGAAGCTTGCACGGTTCTCGAGCTGAGAAGCGATGTTCTGTGCAACGAGGAGAGCATCTGTATCGCTGTTCTTGATAACTTCGATATCAACTGTGAATGTTCTCTTCTTGTCCTTAGCGACGTTCTTGTTGAATTCCTTCTCAAGAGCATCCTTAAGAGCCATTCTGCCTGAGCCCTTGTCTCCGCCTACGAGCGAAGGACGGGCTGTCTTAACAATAACGTTGATCCTGTCTGAGCCCTTACGGTCGATGATGACCTTAGATACGCCTGCTACATTTGTACGGCTCTCGTCTACGGGCTTCTTAGCGTTGCCTCTTGCAATAGGCTCAACTGCCTTTAATACGAACTCACGGATCTTCTGATCTTCGACAAGACACTCGGAAAAGGTATTCTTGTCGGCATACCAGTGTGAGCTCCAGTCATCGATAACGCCTACTCTAAGTCCATTCGGGTTAACTTTCTGACCCATGCTTAAACCTCCTTATACCCTTTCCTTGAGAACTACAGTGATGTGACTTGTTCTCTTCTTGATCGAACTAGCCGAACCTCTTGCTCTGGGGATGTATCTCTTGAGCACGGGGCCGGGATTGGAAATACACTCAGCAACATAAAGCTTGTCTCTTGAAAGATCGAAGTTGTTGACAGCGTTTGCTTCAGCAGACTTCAGAACCTTTGCGAGGACAGGAGATGCTGCCTTGGGAGTATATGTGAGGATAGCGTAAGCATCATCCAAAGACTTTCCCTTGATGAGATCAGCAACAACTCTGACCTTACGGGGAGCGATTCTGATGTACTTAGCCGTAGCTGTTCCTCTGTCTCTTCCCATTCCGAGAAGCTTCTTCTGCTTCTTTGTAGGAGTGGGGAGCTTGTTTGAAGACTTGGAAGGAGCCGCATATGCTTCGAGGATCTTCTCGCGGTTCTTCTCAATATTGTCTCTGCTTAAAATAATCTTTTCCACAGAACTTACCCTCCTTATGAGTTAGAAGCGGACTTCTCGTTGCTTGTGTGTCCGCCGAACTTACGTGTAGGTGCGAACTCACCGAGCTTATGTCCTACCATATCCTCAGTAATGTATACCGGGACATGCTTGTGACCGTCATATACAGCAATAGTGTGGCCGACGAATTCAGGGAAGATCGTGGAAGCTCTAGACCATGTCTGGATAATCTTCTTGTCGTTGGCTGCATTCAACGCCTCGACCTTCTTCATGAGAGCGTCCTGAACGTAATAGCCCTTTTTGGTTGATCTACTCATTGAACTGCCTCCTTATGCCTTTCTCGACTTAACAATATACTTGCTGGACTGCTTCTTCTTATTACGTGTCTTCTTACCCAATGTAGGAACACCCCAAGGTGTAACAGGGCCGGGAAGACCGATAGGTGACTTACCTTCACCACCGCCGTGAGGGTGGTCATTAGGGTTCATTACGACACCTCTTACGGCAGGTCTGACACCAGCATGTCTGGACTTACCAGCTTTACCGAGCTTAACGTTCTCGTGCTCTGCGTTGCCGATCGAACCGATCATTGCGCGGCACTTCTCGGGAACCATACGAACTTCGCCGGAAGGAAGACGGATCTGAGCGAAACCATTCTCCTTAGCCATAAGCTGTGCGGAAGCACCTGCTGTTCTTACGAGCTGAGCGCCCTTGCCGGGATTCATCTCTACGCAGCAGATAACTGTACCTACCGGGATAGAGGAAATAGGAAGAACGTTACCGTTGAGGATGTCTGCATCCGGACCGCTCTCAACCTTGTGACCTACCTTGAGGCCCTCGGGAGCGAGGATGTAGGACTTAACGCCGTCAACATACTGAATGAGTGCAAGGTAAGCTGTTCTGTTAGGATCGTACTCGATAGCCTTGACTGTTGCAGGGATTCCTACTCTGTCACGCTTCCAGTCGATTACTCTGAGCTTTGTACGGTTACCGCCGCCGATATGACGAACCGTGATACGGCCATAAGAGTTACGGCCGCCTGTCTTCTTCCTTGACTTAAGAAGGCTCTTCTCCGGGTCCTTCTTTGTTAAAACGGAATAGTCAGCTATGGCCATTCCACGAACTGCGGGAGAAGTAGGTTTAAATGTTTTTACTGCCATTTTTTATCTCTCCTTAGATTACATTACTGACCAAAACCGAACTCTTCGATCGATGTCTTGTTCTTTGCGCCGGTCTTTACAGCCTTACCACCCTTGCCGAGGTATGTACCCTCAACGGACTCAGTAGCGATTGTAACAACTGCCTTCTTGTAAGCTGCTGTCTTGCCGGGCTTGTTTCTCAGTCTCTTGACCTTACCGTCAAAATTAGCAACGTTAACGGATACGACCTTAACACCGAAAAGCTTCTCAGCTGCTGCTTTGATCTCGGGCTTCTCTGCATCGGGAGCAACTACGAATGTGTACTTGCCTTCCTCTGTGATTGCCATCGTCTTCTCTGTGATGATGGGCTTAATGATTACATCATAGGGGGATTTCATTACTTGTATACCTCCTCGATCTTCTCTACTGCAGCCTTTGTAGCTACAAGGCTGTCATACTTAAGGATGTCAGTAACATTGATCGTGTTAACGAGTGCTGTCTTAACGTCCTTGATATTTCTTGCAGAAAGCTCTGCGTTTCTGTTAACACCTTCGAGAACGATAAGTGAAGAATCGCCAGCGCCGATAGCCTTGAGAGCCTTAGCAACTGTAGCTGTCTTTACTTCATCAAGATCCATGTTCTCGAGAACGATCAGCTTCTGATCAGCAACCTTGGAAGAGAGAGCAGACTTAAGAGCAAGTCTCTTGATCTTCTTAGGGATTGTGTAGCTGTATGATCTGGGTGTAGGTCCAAAGATGATTCCGCCGCCTACATACTGTGCGGAACGTGTTGAACCATGACGAGCGCGTCCTGTACCCTTCTGTCTGTAAGGTCTCTTACCACCACCGGATACTTCGCTTCTTGTCTTTGTCTTCTGTGTGCCCTGTCTTCTGTTTGCAAGCTGGTTTCTAACAACTGTAGACATTGCAACAGCATTGGGCTCAATGCCGAAAATCTCATCGGAAAGCTCGATGGAACCCTTAACGGCACCTGTCAAATCTTTAACATCAATTTTAGCCATTCTTGTGTTCCTCCGTCTTATGCCTTAACAGTATTCTGTACTGTTACGATACCGCCCTTAGGTCCGGGAATAGCACCTCTGATTACGAGGATTCCTCTCTCGCCGTCAACCATGACAACGCTAAGGTTCTGTACTGTGCAGTTAACTGCACCCATATGTCCAGGCATCTTCTTACCGGGTACAACTCTACCGGGTGTGGAAGTAGCGCCCATTGAACCGACTCTTCTGTGATACATGGAGCCGTGACCGGAAGGACCACCCTTCTGTCCGTGACGCTTAATGTTGCCCTGGAAGCCCTTACCCTTGGATACGCCGCTAACGTCAACCTTGTCGCCGACTGCGAACATATCAGATACCTTGATCTCCTGGCCGAGGCTGTACTCCTCGTCAGGTGTAAACTCGCGGATGATTCTCTTAGGCTCAACGTCAGCCTTCTTGAACTGTCCTGCGTCAGGCTTGTTTACAAGCTTTGCTCTGACAGATCCTGTACCTACTTTGCAGGCCTTGTATCCGTCAGTCTCAACCGTCTTGTTCTGGAGCACATACATAGGCTCGCAGCTTATAACGGTTGCCGGGATAACGTTGCCGTTCTCGTCGAACAACTGTGTCATGCCGGACTTTCTGCCAATGATGAATTTCGTCATAAAGTTCTTTCCTCCTATTAGGTTATTGGTTCAACGGTTTCCCGAGAACGTGACCTCGGTTTTCAAGGCTTGGCAATCCTTTAAAAACCGATTTAAGCCTTTGGTGTTTCTTATTTGATCTTTACTTCAATAGAAACGCCTGCGGGCATGTCAAGCTTGCCAATGTCATCCATCGTCTGTGAGGACGGTGTATAGACGTCGATGATCCTCTTGTGTGTTCTCTGCTCGAACTGCTCACGGGAATCCTTGTTTACGTGAGGTGAACGGAGAATCGTAACGATTTCCTTTTCTGTAGGGAGCGGGATAGGACCGGAGAAACTTGCATCATCACGAGCAAGTGCATCTACGATAAGCTTTGCGCTCTCGTCGAGGATCTTGTGATCATAAGCCTTAAGCTTAATTCTGACCATTGTTGTCTTTGTTGCCATTTTCGTGGCCTCCTTCTATAAGCTGTATTTCTTTTTCTCAACCCTGTCGGGAGTGTCTTGGCTTTCCATTCAAAAACCCAGACTATCCAGTTACCACCATATGGCGGCACTTTGGTTCTCTGGGCAGTAACGCACTGCTTCGAACTCCGGACTTAAGGTCCTGAGACGGCTTCGGATCGTATCCTCTGCCTCGGCTCCGCCCGAGTTCCCCACCTCGCAGGCTTCGCGCAGCTGGCGCCCTGCCTCGTGGCAATCTCTGGTATCTAAGCCTTATCACTCGTTTTCAAGGGCATAATACGCCCTATTTAGACGCGTGCGAAAGGTATTCTACTATCTTGTTTTCGGATTTGCAAGCACTTTTTTACAGTTTTGCCTATATTTTCAGATATTTTTAAGCTCATCGGGCTCAAAAACATATTTACTGTTGCAAAACCTGCATACTGTCTCTATCGGCTTGCCGTCTTTTGTGATCTCTTCGATGTCATTTTTGCCCAAAGCTGCAAGTCCTGACAGCATTCTTTCCCTGCTGCAGTTGCACTTGAACTCAACTTCCTGACCGTCAAGATATACCAGGTCAGGATCGCCCATGAAGAGGTCGATTATCTGTGCGGGCGTAAAACCTTCGCTGAAGAGGAAAGAAATGTCAGGGAAACCCGATGCCCTCTTCTCGAGATAAGATATCTCGTCTTCGCCCGCGCCCGGAAGGAGCTGGACCATGAGGCCGCCTGCATGGGAGACTTCGCCTTTTTCGATCAGTACGCCGAGAGATACTATCGACTTGGTCTGCTCTGACTTTGCAAGATAATACGCAAAATCTTCAGCAATCTCGCCTGAAACCAGTTCGGATACTCCGACATAAGGCTCTTTGAGGCCGATGTCTCTAACTACCGTAAGGCTTCCTTTTCCTACTGCCGCGCCGACATTGATCTTGCCGGGTCTGTGATATTCCGTCGGGACCACGGGTTCCATGGGATATGCCCTGACCTTGAAGCCGAAATCGGTTACGCAGGTCATGCCTTCCATCGGGCCGTCGCCTCTTATTATCGTCGTCTGTGTGTCGCCGGGATTCTTCATGGATTCCGAGATCAGGAGAGATCCGGTCATGAATCTGCCCAGAGCCGCCGTTGAAGCAGGTGACATCTGGTGCATTTTCCTTGCAGTCTCGCATACTGTTTTCGTGCTTACGCAAAGACACTTAACAAGACCGCCTAAGCCTTCTGCTCTTACGATGTGGTCTTTTCTTAAGTCTTCGGGCGCACCCGGAACATAGTATGCATTATCAGACATTGTTATTTACCTTATATATTTATTTACCGAATACAAAGAAGATACGCTCATCATCAGCGCCGGGTTCTTCCCTGTTCAGGTCACCGAATACCGCAAGCTTTTTAAGTCCTGCCTTTTCGGCCATTCCGGTTATCTCTTCTTCCGGATAGAACCTTGCCGTGAGCTCACCGTCATATCTTTCGTAAAGATCATCTTCCGTCAGCTCGAAAAGCGTGAGCTCCGCATGATTTATCCTGTTCTCCCTGTCATAGTGATTGACCCAGAGAAGCGTGAAATCATCATAATCCTCATAAAAGACATTGTCACCCATGGTGGATTCGAAATGCTTTTCCGTCGTGGCATCAAGGATAAATACTCCGCCGGGTTCCAGCAGTCCTGCTACGGAACTGAACATTTCAGAAAGAGCGGAACTGTCCGTAATATGGCCTATCGTATCCATCGTCGAGATAAAGCATCCGCATGAAGGTCCCTCATAGGATGTGATATCTGCGCAGATCCAGGATACCGTGCCGGTCTCATCGCCGGAAGATGCAATGCTCAGCATGTCAGGTGAAAGATCGACGCCTGTTACCTTCAGGCCTTTTGACGCGAGATAGTTCGTTATCACTCCCGTGCCGCATCCGAGATCTGTCACGTCGGGATTTCCGATCTTGCAGAAGTCGGTAATGAGTCCATAGATGTACGGACCCCAGGATGAAGTGTCTCCGGTTAATTGAAGATCGTCATAATGTCCGGCAAGAACGTCGTAAAAACTGTCGTCCATGTAACCTTAAGGCAGATAATTCAGAGGATTCTTCCTCTCGCCGTTAAGACGGACCTCGAAATGGAGGTGTGCGCCAGTTGATGTTCCGGTACTTCCGACTTCACCGATTGACTGACCGGCACTGACATACTGGCCTTCACTAACATAGATGTCTCTTGCATGTCCGTAAAGTGTTGAGTATCCGTTGCCGTGATCGATGATGCAGTAGTTGCCGTAACCTGTACCGCCCTTGTTCTTACCTTCATAAGGTTCGGTAACATAGATGACCGTGCCGGAAGCAGCTGCCATGATCTTGTCTCCGTAGCCGGCTCCGATATCGATGCCGGAGTGGAATTTTCTTACACCGGAAACAGGATGGATCCTGTATCCGAAATATGAAGTGATCGATGTGCAGTACGTAGGCCACTGGAAAGTAACGCCGCCTGTGGTTTTCGAACCGCTTGAAGATCTTGCGGCATTTTCCTTGGCGTACTGATCCTGAAGTTTCTTTACCTCTTTGTCGAGAGAATCCGCATACTTCTCAAGCTCATCTTCCTTAGCTTCCCATGAATCTAAGTTGGTGCTTACATCACTCAGCGTTGCCTCGGTAGATCCGATGAGAGCTGCGAGCTCATCGAGCTGTCTCTGCTTTTCATCTGCGATCGCCTGCATTTCCTCGGCATGCTGGAGTTTGATCTCTGCCTGGAGCTCAGCGTCATCAAGCGCGATCTGAAGCATATCGATAGCCTGCGCATCAGCGTCAGCTATAAGCGTGATCAGCTCCATATTTGTAAAAAAGCCTGCAAGACTGTCTGATTCCAAAAGAACTTCGAGAGTTGATTTGTTCTGGTATTCGAACATGACAGTAACTCTGTCAGTAAAGAGCTGCTGCTGATATTCAAGGTTTTCCTGTGCTTCGATGAATTCATCCAAAGCCTTAGCCTTCTCCTCAAGAGCTGCCTCAAGCTGGGTAGCGATGATCTCAAACTGTGCGCGCTGAGCTTCGTTCGCTTCATTGAGTTTCTTTAACTCGCCCTGAAGATTACTCTTCTGGTCCTTGAGCTGGTCGACCATTGCAGAGGCACTCTTAGCCTGCTTTCTGGCTTCATCTCTTTTCTTCTTTGCATTCTCGATATCCTGCTTGGATACTGCATTGCTGAGGACCGGTACGCCTCCGATCGCAACGACTCTGTTAGATGTGAGCCATGAACCCGATGTCGTGCAGACAGCACAGACCAAAGCAGCGACGGCAAACATCGCTACGCGGTGCCATATCTTGCCGGCCTTTGTCTCTTTCTTTAATGCTTTTACTGTCTTTTCCATAATTAACCTCACACTTGAATGTACTTGCGTACCGAGATGCCGCTTCCGACAGCTCCGATTATCAAACCCATCAATAAAAGAATTACCAGTTCATGCCACATCAGAGATCTTGTTGCGGCAAGTGCGTAAAAGCTGCCCGGATCGATAGAGCTCATAGCTTTCTCATAGACCTGATGGTATACGAGAGTCGTTAATGCCCACGAGCAGACAGCGCTGAAGACACCTACAATGGCACCCTCTGTTATATAAGGAAGTCTTATATAGTTGTTTGTAGCTCCGACGAACTTCATGATCTCGATCTCGTTTGCCCTGGAGTAAACGGAGATACGTACCATGTTCGAGATGATGAACAGCGCGATCACGAAAAGGACGATAAACGATACGGCTGTTGTAATGTTTACTATCCTTGACGCCCTTGTGAGGAAGTTCATGACGTTGCTCTCTTTTGCAACCTTTGAAACTCCCGTATATGTCTCTACTTCAGCGCAGACCTGATCAGCCGTGGAAGGATCCGACAGTCTGATGCTGAATGTATAAGGAAGATACATGTTGTAATCGAAATCATCGAGGATCGATGAAGAAGAACCGAGATTGCTCTTGAAATCCTCATAATTCTGTTGGGGCGTAGCTGCCGTGAATTCAAGGATGTTCGGATTGTTCGCAAGGTTCTGCGCAACATTATTTCTTTCCTCTTCAGTGCACTGAAGATTCATGTAGACTTCGATAGGAGGTCTTTGCGCAAGCTTTTTCGTAATGAGTCTTGCGTTGACCGAGAACATATAGAAAGCGCCCATGATGATGAGCATCAGCATGATCGTCGTGATGGAAGCCATGGTAACGAGCGGATGTCTGATTATTCCGCGGAAACCTTCCCTGATCGAATTGAAAAAAGCTCTTGCAGTCATTATTCTTCATCCTCCGGGAATATATCTATATCCGTTCCCGGCATGAAATCGGTCCTTCTGACCTTTTTCTTTCTGTCGAGTTTTTCTTTTCGCTTTGCTTCCTTCTGGGCAAGCTTTTCCTCACGCATCTTCCGCTTCATTTCAAGCTTCTGCTCCTTGGCGGAATCACGTGTTTCTTCTGTCGGGAATGCAAGATCGCTGTCGGACGTGATATCCGGATCAGGTGCACTCACTTCTTCTACTGGAATTACCGGAGCTGCCGCCTCCTCATCGCCGAAAGAGAATACGCTCTCTTCTGATACAGGGGCCTCACTTACGACCGGTTCTTCTTCCGGAATGATCTCTTCAGCCTTTTCTTCTATGGCAGGAATAACTTCTTCCGCAACCGGTTCTTCAACAATGACTTCTTCTACTATTTCTTCGGAAACGACGGGTTCTTCCGTCTTTATCTCCTGTTCGATAACTTCTTCAGTCTCAAGCTTAAATGGTTCTTCCTCTACCGGTTCAGCGGCAGAAGCGCTTTCGTCGTCACCGAAAAACAGACCGGGAGCAGGTCTTACCGTTTCCTGCGCATGGTATTCGGAATCGTCGTAATTATCGCCGTATTCCTCATCGTCACCAAAGGCAACGCTGCTACCCGAACCGCTGTAGACTTCTGTCCTTGCAGCAGGAGGCATATAAGCTTCGTGATCAGCCTGGTCTCCCCTGTAGCTGCTCTTCTTCTCGTCTCTTGAGATAAGACCGTCATCGATCTCGATAACTCTCTGCTTCATACGGTCAACCATCGCACTGTCGTGTGTGCAGATGATGACTGTAGTTCCGCCGTTTTTATTGATCTCGAGGAGCATTGCCATTATGGCTTCGGATGTCTCAGGGTCAAGGTTACCTGTAGGCTCGTCTGCTACGATGAGGCTGGGGTTATTTACCATAGCTCTTGCAATGGCAACTCTCTGCTGCTCACCGCCTGATAATTCCTGCGGATAACAGTCAGCCTTGTCTTTAAGTCCTACAACGGATAAGCAGATCTGAACTGTGTTCATCAGGCTCTGCTTGGGAACGCCGATGATCTCGCCTGCGAATGCGACATTCTCGGCAACTGTCTTTGTATCGATGAGTCGGAAGTCCTGGTATATCATACCGATCCTGCGGCGCAGAACCGGAATCAGCGCACGGCTCATATGTGAAATATCGAAGTTATCGATAGTAACTTTTCCTGAAGTCGGTCTCTCCTCACAAGTAATGCACTTAAGAAGTGTCGACTTACCTGATCCTGATTTACCTATTACGAAAACAAACTCACCGTCTTCGATGGTGAAGCTGACACCTTTGAGTGCTTCAACTCCGGATCTGTATGTTTTCTCTACGTTAATAAAATCTATCAATTCGTTTTACCTGATCTTGTTGTCGTTGGTATCGTTAAGATAGTCAATGTAGGTCCTGACCATCGTTGCCATCTTAAAGAGTACCGCGTCATCAAATTTTCTCAGGTCAAGACCTGTCTTTGTCTTAACCTTCTCGAGTCTGTATACGAGTGTATTTCTGTGAACGAACAGTTCTCTTGATGTTTCTGAACCGTTCAGGTCGTTTGCAAAGAATGTATCGATCGTGGTCCTGGTCTCTTCATCGAGCTGCTTGAATGCTTCGTTCGGGAACACTTCTCTGATGAACATCTCGCAGAGAGGCTTCGGCAGCTGGTAAATGAGTCTTCCGAGACCGAGCTTGTCATATCTCGACAGATCGGATTCGCCGTCAAAGATCTTACTGACCTTGAGAGCGGTCATGGCGTCGGAATAAGACTTGCTGATATCCATGAAAGATCCTACTACAGAACCTACGGCAACCTTTGCCTTGCAGCCTTCCGATGTAAGGCATGCCAGAACAGACTGTGATGTTTCCTCGATGAAGCTGTCCCTGCTCTCTTCACTGACCTGTGATTCAAGGGCATCGATAATAACGATGGCCGTCGTATCGTCCATGGAGATAACAGTTGCTACTTCAGAATCAGTATAGAGATTCTGCAATATCTCGAATGCCTCGGCACTCTGCTCCGTGGCAGTTCTTACGACCAGAACGAGTCTCGGATCATTGCAGTCGATCTTATAACCGCGCGCGATCATCGGAACTTCGCTCCTGATCTCGTTATCGAGCAAAACGTTACGGATGAAGATAGCCTTCTCCGCGTCTGTTCCCTTCTCCTTGACCAAAGTCTTCATCCACTCTGCGATGAGCTGCAATGAGATCTTTGCATCCGGATCGGTACTCTCTATATAGAGAATATATTTAAGCTGTTCTCCGATAAAAACCTTGAGATAAGTCCTGTCAGCAGTAGATGCGAAAAGATTTTCAGACGATACGACCGCTCTGAAGGAAGGATCGATCTCATCTTCACCCACCTCGTTAGTCGCAGCGAGGATCTTTCCGGCCGTGTCAATTACTCCGCAGTTGGCGGAAATAATCGTTTTTACCTGACGCATACATTTCTTTATCTCTTCCATGGTTTCTACCTCTTATAAGAAATAATAAGAACGCCTAAAACGCTACATTAAATGATATTATTTTTCGCCTGAAGATACAAGCACGCCTAAATTTTGCCTCAGAAAGGTAATAAAAGAGGGACCGTCCCAAAAACTTGAGACGGTCCCTATTTGAGGTTCTAAGATTGTTTCTATTATGAAATGATGCTCTGCTCTGTATCCTTGTCGAAGAGGTGGATACGGTTAGAGTCAACTGCGAGGTCTACAACCTGACCAACTGCGGACTGTGATGTTGTAGGGTCAACGCGGCATGTGAGCGGGAGTGAGCCGTTTACTGTGACATAGAGGTATGTCTCAGCACCGAGCATTTCGACGACGTCGACGTCAGCTGTGAATGCAGACTCAGGGTGATCAGTAACGTATGTAATATCGTCTGTGATTGCCTCAGGTCTAACACCGAAGATAACTTCCTGACCGTCACGCTCCATAACTTCCTCAACTGCATATCTCTCAGGGAGCTTGATAGCAACGTTCTCGAAGGATACGAATACGTCAGAACCTTCAACGTTGAGAACTGCATTGATGAAGTTCATAGGAGGCATTCCGATGAATCCTGCTACGAATGTGTTAACCGGGTTGTCATAGAGTTCCGTAGGAGAGTCAACCTGCTGGATGAAACCGTCCTTCATAACGACGATTCTGGTACCCATGGTCATAGCCTCTGTCTGGTCGTGTGTAACGTAAACGAATGTTGTCTTAAGTCTGTGGTGGAGCTTTGTGATCTCGACACGCATCTGTACACGGAGCTTAGCGTCGAGGTTTGAAAGAGGCTCGTCCATGAGGAAGACCTTAGGGTCACGAACGATAGCACGGCCGAGAGCAACTCTCTGACGCTGACCACCGGAGAGAGCCTTAGGCTTTCTGTCTAAGAGGTGCTCGATCTCAAGGATCTTAGCTGCTTCCTGAACACGGCGGTTGATCTCATCCTTAGGCATCTTTCTGAGCTTAAGAGCGAAAGCCATGTTGTCACGAACTGACATGTGAGGATAGAGAGCGTAGTTCTGGAAAACCATTGCGATGTCTCTGTCCTTAGGGAGTACGTCGTTTACGCAACGATCGTCGATATAAATCTCACCCTCTGAAATATCTTCAAGACCAGCGAGCATACGAAGTGTTGTAGACTTACCGCATCCGGAAGGACCAACGAGGATAACGAATTCCTTATCTGCTACGTCAAGGTTGAAATCTGAAACTGCGACAACGCCGCCTTCATACTTCTTGTAAACGTGCTGGAAAGATAAACTTGCCATAACTTATAACCTCCAAAAATGTGCCCATCCGAAAGTGGGCAAGATAACTACGAGAATAGTAACAAAACGCAAATTTGAATACTATATGGCACATTTCCCAAAAAATGTAATTGTATTTTGGCATAGTAATTTGCTCCGCTTGGTTAATATATCAAATGGTTTGGACATAATTTGTGTGTGTTGTACAAGAAAAAGAGGCAAATGCAATAAAATGAGGCATTTTTCGGGGTTTGGCACATTGTGCAATATCACTTTTCAAAGAGCTGAAAACACCTTATTTACATTACTTTTTGATTACTAAAAGTCATTCTGCATTTCCGTCTGATCATTTTGCGATATTATGCGGAGTGTTCCACGCTTTTATAAATATGTATTAATTTAATTGCATATCTTGTTGACTTTTGAATATTTATGCATTATATTGCATAAATCAAACATCAGGGTGGGGATTCCACCCTTACCGGAGGCTTAAGAATATGGCTAATGAATCTGTTAAGTACGTATCTATTATCGGATCCACAGGATATGTTGGAGCAGAACTCGTAAGAGGTTTTGCCGGTCACCCCTACTTCAGATTCCGACACCTCACAAGCCAGACTTTTGCAGGCAAGCCTTATTCAGACATCTATCCTGAATTCAGGGGCGTTGTAGACAATGAGTGCGAAGATCTTCCTTATGAAGAAGTAGCCAAAGATTCAGATCTCGTCATCACTGCACTTCCCCACGGCGTATCTGCAAAGATCGTTCCGGAACTCCTTAAGACAGGCGCTAAGGTAATCGACCACAGCGGCGACTTCAGATATAAGGATCTTGCTACATATGAGACATCTTATAAACTGACACACCCGAATCCCGAACTCCTTGAGACAGCTGTTTACGGACTTCCAGAGTTTTACAGGGAGCAGCTCAAGACTGCAAAGCTCGTTGCAAATCCCGGATGTTATCCGACATGCTCACTCATCGCGCTTGCGCCCTTCCTTAAGGCCCACCTTATCGAAGAGGATTCGATAATTATCGATGCAACATCAGGTGTCAGCGGTGCAGGAAGAAAGGCAGATCTCGCATATGCGTTCTGTGAACTCGACGAATCCTTCAAGCCTTACGGCGCAGTTGGACACCGTCACACAACGGAGATCTCAGAGCAGTGCTCTTTCCTTGCCGGAAAGAATCCCGGTGATATCAAGGTCACGTTCACACCTCACCTGGCTCCTTTCAAGCGCGGAATGCTCGCAAGCATCTATGCAAAGCCCTCAAAGGATTTCACGGATGTTTCTTCGGAAAAGATCAACGCTATATATAATGAATTCTATAAGGATGAGACATTTGTCAGAGTCCTTTCCGGAAAGGCCCTGCCTGACGTTAAGGCAGTCGCATGCTCCAACTACATCGACGTAAACGGTCTTTTCGATCCTGAGACAGGCGTGATTAAGCTCTTCTCCGCACAGGACAATCTCGGAAAAGGCGCAGCTCTCCAGGCAGTACAGGCAGCTAACGCAATGTTCGGTTTCCCTGAAGATTCAGGACTTAAATATATTGTAAGAGGTATCTGATAATGGCAGGACAAAAGGAAAATCCGGTAATCACCGGCGATATGAAAAACAACGTTGACAGGGCATCGATCCTCATCGAATCACTTCCCTACATCAGGAAAATGAGAGGCCAGACCTTCGTTATCAAGTACGGCGGAAATGCCATGGTCAACGATGAGCTCAAGCAGTCTGTCATGGATGATATCACGCTTCTTAAGTACATCGGCATCAACCCCGTTATCGTTCACGGCGGCGGACCTGACATCAGCGATATGCTCAATAAAGTGAATAAGGAATCCCACTTCGTCAACGGTTTGAGATATACAGACGAAGAGACTATGGGCTATGCGCAGATGGTGCTCATCGGCAAGACCAACAAGGATATCGTATCCACTCTCTGCGGCAAGGGCGCAAAGGCCATCGGTATCTCAGGTATCGACGGCAACCTCATCGAAGCCGAGAAGATGACTGAAGATGCTGAAGGAAACCCCATCGACATCGGTTATGTCGGCAAGATCAAGAAGATCAACACAAAGGTCATCTCAATGCTCGCAAACGACGAGTACATTCCCGTCATAGCTCCTATCGGCGTAGGCAAGGACGGCGAGAGCTATAACATCAACGCAGATACCGTAGCTGCAGAAGTAGCAGTTGCTCTGGGCGCTTCAAAGCTCATCACGCTTACTGACGTTGGCGGCGTATTAAGAAAGTTAGAAGACGGTACCGACTATATCATTCCCGTACTGGATCAGAATGATATCAAGGATCTCGTCGAAGAAGGAATAATCAAGGGCGGAATGATTCCCAAGATCGAAGGATGTCTCGATACGGTATTGCGAGGTGTCGACCGTGCGCACATAATAGACGGAAGGATCCCTCACTCGATCATTCTGGAAACATTTACAAAGAACGGCATCGGCACAATGATAGTTAAGGAGAAAAAGGAACATTATGAGTATAGAAAATGATCTCGCCCTCATTAAGGATTACGATAAGGAATACTGTCTTCAGGTATTCGCACCCCTCCCTGTCGCTTTTGTAAAAGGCAAAGGCTGTTATCTTTATGACACCGAGGGAACAAAATACCTCGACATGATCGGCGGAATCGCAGTCAACTGCTTAGGCTACGGTCATCCGAAGCTCACTTCCGCAATATGCTCACAGGCTAAGAGCCTTATCCATGCCTGCAATTACTACTATATTCCCCAGAAGTCGGAACTTGCTTACAGACTCTGCCGCGCAAGCTTTGCGGACAAGGTATTCTTCTGCAATTCCGGAGCTGAGGCAAACGAAGCAGCTATCAAGCTCGCAAGAAGTTATTTCTACTATAAGGATATAAACAAGTACGAGATCATCACTGCTGACATGAGCTTCCACGGAAGGACCATGGGTACAGTCGCAGCAACCGGCCAGTCTAAGTTCTCCCGTCCTTTTGAGCCTAATCTTCCCGGCTTTGTCCATGTTCCCTATAACGATATCGATGCAATGATCGAAGCTGTCACAAATAAGACTGCAGCAATCATGCTCGAGCTCATCCAGGGCGAGAGCGGCGTGCATCCTGCAGATCTTGAATA
The DNA here is from genome assembly GCA_000621765.1 of Ruminococcaceae bacterium AB4001. Lineage (GTDB taxonomy): Bacteria > Bacillota > Clostridia > Saccharofermentanales > Saccharofermentanaceae > Saccharofermentans. The sequence goes on along the minus strand of JHXJ01000008.1, from coordinate 65,810 downwards.
CGTCCAGCAGGTTAAGAAACTCTGCGTCGAAAAGGGTATCCTCCTTATCTTTGACGAAGTCCAGACCGGTATTGGACGTACGGGTAAGATGTTCTGCTATCAGAACTACGGCGTTGCCCCTGACATCATGACACTTGCAAAAGGCTTGGGCGGCGGTGTTCCGATCGGCGCAATGCTCACTACCAATGCAGTCGCAACAGGAATGAAGCCCGGCGATCACGGATCAACATTCGGCGGAAATCCCCTGGCCTGTGCAGCAGGAAATGCCGTTATGGAGACGATCGAAGACGATAACATCATCGATAACGTAAGAGAAGTCAGCGATGACCTTTTCGAGAAGCTCAACAAGTTAAGGGCAAAGTACAACTGCATCCGTTCGGTAAGAGGCAAAGGCCTTCTCATCGGAATCGAATTCGATGACACAATTACCGCTCCCGGCATGCGTGAACAGCTCTTCAGGATGGGTTTCCTTGTAAGTTCCATCGGAAGTTCGACCATAAGGCTCGCTCCCCCGCTCATCATTACTAAGGCCCAGACAGCGCAGTTCGTCAAAGCTCTCGATAAGATACTTAAGGATGTCCAGGGACCCAAAAATGTTTTCGACAAGATCAAGGATGCATTCCCTGCCAAGAAACAGATGATCCAGGAAAAGGCATCCAAAGCGGGTTCGGCAAAGATCGACAAATTAGATGAATTGGGACTTACTGCAGAGACACTGAAGACCGAAGAAATTCCTGACGATAACGATTGATCAACAGATAAAGGAGCACTAGAAATGAAGCATTATATAGATTTCCACAGAGACGTAAGTTTTGAAGATCTTGATTATCTTCTCGACACAGCCATTGATCTTAAGGCCAAGACAAAGGCAGGCATCGAGCATCATCTTCTTAAGGGAAAGACCCTTGCAATGATCTTCACCAAGTCTTCTACAAGAACAAGAGTCTCCTTTGAAGTCGGAATGTACCAGTTAGGCGGAATGGCTCTTTTCTTAAGCAACAACGACATCCAGATCGGCAGGGGCGAGACCATCTACGATACGGCTAACGTTCTCTCCGGCATGGTCGACGGCATCATGATCAGAACATTCAAGCATCAGGACGTTCAGGATCTCGCTGACTTCGGCAGGATCCCCGTAATCAACGGCCTTACAGACGACCAGCATCCTACACAGGTATTGGCTGACCTCCTCACGATCAAGGAACACAAGGGTACTTTAAAGGGCCTCAAGATGGCTTACTTAGGCGACGGAAACAACATGGCAAATTCCCTTCTCCACGCATGTGCGAAGGCAGGAATGGATATCTCTGTTGCAAGCCCTAAGGACTATACATGCCCTGAAAAGTATTTTGCCGAAGCCCTGGAAGATGCCGCGGTAACGGGTTCAAAGATCGTCAAGACAGAAGATCCGTTCGAAGCTGCAGAAGGCGCTGACGTTATCTACACTGATACATGGACATCCATGGGTCAGGAAGCCGAGAAGGCTAAGAGAGTTGAGATCTTCAAGAACTATCAGGTCAACTCCAAACTCATGGGAGTAGCTCACAAGGACGCGATCTTCATGCACTGCCTCCCTGCTTACAGAGGATATGAGGTAACTGAAGATGTCATCGACGGACCTCAGAGCGTTGTTTTCGACGAGGCTGAAAACAGACTGCATGCCCATAAGGCAATCCTCGTAAACTGCTTTCTTAACTGATGAAGAACAAACCGGCAATAAGAGTAGCTACAGTCTCTGACGCAGCTGAAGTATCGCGCTTATTAAGGAGCGCGATGCTTACTTATTGCGCGGATTCAGGAATATCCTCTTCGATGCTCGAAGCAATGACCGAGAGTGTCGAGAGCGTTGAAGACAGGATCTCTAAGCAGACCTGTCTTGTTGCAGAAAGCGAAGGAAAGATCATCGGAACGATCTGCATTAAGAGAGTCGAAAATCCTTTGGTCTACAGCTTCTCGGACGAGACCTTCGCATTCCTCGAAAAGGCCGGACTCTCATTCTACATCTCACGTTTTGCGGTTAAACAGAGTTTCAGGAAAACGGGGATCGGCATCGATCTGATGGCCAGGGCTTTGGATATCGCCCGTGAATCAGATGCGAAAAGCGTAATACTCCACTCTGCGGCGACCAACAAAGGAATGGTCGATTTCTACGGCAACCGCGGATTTGAACTTATCGATTCGGAAAACTCAAGAGGCTATATGAGAGGCCTTTTCGCCCTCACATTCTGATACTCCTGTCAGATAGTATTTGAAGAGAAAACGTCGCAGTCTGAAAACTCGGGATCGTTACTGATCTTTTCGAATGCAGCATCCCTTAAACTTTCATTTTCATACATCGCGAAAACAGCACTCCCGGAGCCTGTCATGCGGCTGTATTCCGCACCGGAATCAAGCAGTGCTTTCCTGATCTTCTCGATCTCGGGAACCTTTTCAACTGAAGGTCCTTCAAGATCATTTGTAAGAAGATCGCCGCCTTCAAGAAATCTCTTCAAAGGCTCTGCTTCTTCGTTGTTCAGGTTTTCGATATAAGATGCATAACGCTTCTCGTCGAATTCGGGCAGAGGTCTGCTGTCTATCGCGTGGAAACACTCGGGAGTCGAACAGCCCTTCGAAGGCTTTACTATCAGGAGCGGAATGCCGTTAAGCGACTCAAGCTGCGTTATCTCATCTCCTACCCTCTCGCAAAGGCATGTGCCGCCATAAAGGAAGAACGGTACATCAGCGCCGACGTTTACTGCGATATGGTTCAATTCCTCATCTGTGAAAGGATTTCCGAAATGCTCCTGGAGCACCATCAGAACAGCGGCTGCATCTGAGCTTCCGCCGCCCATGCCTGATTCGGAAGGTATCTTCTTAGTAAGGATTATCTCTATAAAAGGAAACTGGTTTTTATGCCATGCTTCGGCGTTCGGGATCGAGTGGTCTGCAGAAGCCTTCTTCCGGAGAGAAGACAGGAATCTGTCTTTTGCTTTGCTGCAGAGATTCTTCTCAGGATCGATGTCATTTCTGCCGATGCACTTGAGATCAAAACCGAAAGGACGCTCCGGATAGATGTTTACCGTAAGATCATCTGCAAGGTCTATCTCCTGCATGACGGAATACAGACTGTGATATCCGTTGGGAAGAATCCCTTTGACACGCAGAAAAAGGTTTAATTTGGCATTTGCTGTGATCTCGTATGAATCCATGATGGCTCCAAATCATCCGCCCACCTGAAGGGCGTAAACTAACTTATATATTTTATACTATTTGTAAAAAAAACAAATCACTACATTAAAAAGACACTGTCAAAACCTGATTGGCTCAGGGCTGACAGTGTCTTCATGATAAACATCAGTAAATGATATCAGACAGCTACGACGTCTTCGGACTGTGCCTTCTCCGGCATGATACCTACTCTTACTGTTCTTGTAAGAACATCGATGTATGAGAAGGATACGATAGACTGCTTTCCGGCATCATTGGTGCAGAGCATCGTGAAAACATTAGGATAGCAGCATTCAACTGTGCCGATGTAAGTGATGATCCTCTTACGGCCGCCGTTGGTCTTGCAGACGATGCGCTTGCCGATGAGCTCTTCAAACTTTGCTTTGCACATTTCCAAATCGGAACTGATTATCATACCAATTACCCCCACCCGGAGATTAGTGTTGTAAAATATTTCAAACTCCTTAAAGGGACATTACACAAATATTTCCAACATGCATCAATGCTAACATTTCCTTGATATGTTGTCAACGAAAAACACTATATTTAGTAAAAAAAGACAACGGATTATACAAAATATAGTGGTATCATAGATGCGGTTTATCGCTTCACTCAGTTCTCCCTCCTTCCGTGATTGAAAAGCCTTCCTTTTTACAATACAATCGTATTCATATTACAAAAACGACAGGAGAGACCGGATATGCTTAGTGACATTGAGATAGCCCAGAGTGCAAAGATCGCCCCCATTACAAAAGTAGCAGAGCAGATCGGACTTGATACCGACAAGCTTGAACTTTACGGCAAATACAAAGCTAAACTCCCGTTAGACTATGTTGAGGGGTTGCCCGAAAATCCCAATGTAAAACTCATTCTGGTCACGGCAATGAACCCGACCCCTGCCGGCGAAGGCAAGACTACCGTAAGCATCGGTCTTGCTCAGGGATTGAAACTCATCGGCAAAAAGCCCGTTCTTGCATTGAGGGAACCTTCTCTTGGTCCTGTTTTCGGCGTTAAGGGCGGAGCATGCGGAGGCGGCTATTCACAGGTCGTTCCGATGGAAGACATCAACCTTCACTTCACAGGTGACATCCACGCGATCACGACCGCAAACAACCTTCTTGCGGCCATGATAGACAATCACCTTTTCCAGGGAAATGAACTTAAGATAGATAAAGACAGGATCTTGTGGAAGAGATGCCTTGACATGAACGACAGGTGTCTGCGTGCCGTTACAGTCGGTGTCGGCGGCGGAACAAAGGGCGTTACTCGTCCCGAGATCTTCCAGATTACCGCAGCTTCCGAGATCATGGCCATCCTCTGCCTCGCAAAGGACATGGAAGATCTCAAGACAAGACTCGACAGGATTGCCATTGCATACGATACTGACGGCAATCTCGTTACAGCAGGACAGCTCGGTGCAACAGGCGCTCTTGCAACATGTCTTAAGGACGCAATGTGCCCTAACCTCGTACAGTCGTTGGAAGGCGTTCCCGCTCTCGTTCACGGCGGACCGTTTGCCAACATCTCACACGGATGCAATACCTGCATAGCTACAAAGACCGCACTCAAGCTGGGTGACATCGTAGTAACTGAAGCAGGATTCGGCGCAGATCTCGGTGCAGAGAAATTCCTTGATATCAAGTGCCGTGGCCTCGGCATCTGGCCTGATCTCGTAGTAATCGTAACTACAGTAAGATCACTTAAGTACAACGCAGGCATTCCAAAGGACAAGCTCTCAGAGCCCAATCCCGAAGCAGTAAAGGCCGGCCTCGCTAACGTTTTGAAGCACATAAAGAACATGCAGAACTTCGGTGTTCCGGTACTCGTAGCATCCAACAGATTCCTCACAGATACAGAGGAAGAACTCGCGATCGTCGAGGAAGCATGCAAGGCTACGGGCGCTGACTTCGCACCGGCTGAGATTTTCGCAAAGGGCGGCGAAGGCGGAATCGACCTTGCAAACAAGGCTGTCTCCATCCTCGAACAGGGCAAGGCTAAAGAGCCTGTTTACACCTATGAACTCACCGACTCCGTCGAAGAGAAAATCAACAAAGTCGCTAAGAAAGTCTATGGCGCAGGCGCTGTCGACATCCTTCCCGAAGCGGCTGCAAAGATAAATGAATTCGTCGAAAAAGGATACGGAAATCTCCCTATCTGCATCGCGAAAACACAATACTCACTGTCAGATGACCCCAAGAAGCTCGGCAATCCCGAAGGCTTCACCCTCACCGTCAGAGACTGCTATATCTCTGCAGGCGCAGGCTATCTCGTTATCCTGACAGGCACTATCGTTACAATGCCGGGCCTTCCGCCCCATCCTGCCGCAATGGATATCGACATTGACAGCAACGGCGTAATTACAGGACTGTTCTGACAGGTAGATGAAGCGTCCGAATCCGACATTTCTGAAAAAAGCCGAGGGAATCAAGCAGTCCCGCAAAAAGCGCACGCTTATAATCATCCTCGCCCTTCTCGCGGTCACTTTCGTGATCGTGTTCATAAGCTCAATAGCATCCGCACAGGATAACTACAGGCTTATGTTTCCGGATCTGATCGGCGCCGCTTCGACCACAACCACTGCATACGTCAGGTATCAGAGACCGGTACATACGACCACTGAAACGACGACGGAAGCCACCACCATGGCGACTACGACGCAGCCGCACGCAATCCTTGCCGCAACTGCAACGCCGACACCTTCCCCCATAAATACCGATGACGGCGAGCAGAATAATTACCCTGAGCCTTTTACTGAAGACCGCAATTTCAGTTTTAAGCCGATGGGTATCCAAACAGCGACATATCAGGAACGCGCCGTATATCTTGAGGAACTCAAGGAAAAAGTCGTAGCTTATCAGAAAAAACACGAAGACCTGAGGATATGCTTTGAACTGGTTTCACTGTCCTCAGGTGAACGTCTGGGAATAGACGAACTCGATCCCGTAGTTCCGGCCGGTGCGATGGCGATCCCTGCAGAGATCGTGTATTACAACCAGATCGCGGGCATTACGGGTCCTCTTTCCCAGGAAGTCGTCTATCAATACAGCACCGACATTGAGGGACTCCGCTCAAGTTCATACATAGCCAAGACATACGGATACGGCAAAGCATTCTATATGCGTACGATCCTTAACTACGCGATAGCAAAGAATGACACCATCGCTCTCTACTATCTCGTAAATGCGATGGGCGGACAGGATGAGGTCATCAAGTCTGTCGACGAGATAAGCGGCTATATTTCTTATAATGATTCGATCATTTATCAGGATTACCGCGGCAGAGAATACCGCGCGCCCGGTACCATCTCCTGCTATGACATGGGAAACTTCCTGTCCTACCTGTACCGTTCGTTCATCAACAACTCACAGGTACACCAACGTCTCATCAACGATATGGCATCCAGCGAGATAGAATCTCCTCTGGCGGCGGCTTTCCCCTCCGGCACGAACATCCTTCATGTTCTCGGAAGGAATACGGTCAGGGGCGCTTACATGGAATGTTCCATCGTAGATTACAATGAACCCGTTGCACTCGTTATCTATGTCGAGGCAGGCACGCCGGAAGCTGCAGGCACTGCAATAGCTACTATCGGCGGCTATACAAAGACATTCATCGACAAGTGTTACGCGCCCTGATTTGGACACATTGAAGGTTGTCCTCATAATTGAAGTGTTATCTCATTCTTTTATGTTATAATTCTTCATGTGATTTATTAGTTCGTCCCGTGCGGTCTGCCGCCGGCCAAGGTCCCGTGCGATTTCGGGCTGTGAACCCTGTCAGGTCCGGAAGGAAGCAGCAGTAAGCGGTTTACGGAGTGCGCCGCGGGTCAAGCCTTACCGGCGGCAGTTCGGGCGGGACGTACTATTTACTAAGTTTTCACAAGGATTTTAAGGGGCTGGTTATGGAAGATCATATCGTTCTCTACAGACAGTACAGGCCACTAACTTTCGATGACGTCGTCGGTCAGGAAGCTGCTGTCGGCGCTTTGAGACAGTCGGTAATATCCGGGAAACTGGCGCACGCTTACCTTTTCTGCGGCCAGCACGGTACCGGTAAGACCACCATCGCCAAGATCTTCGCCCGCAGCGTCAACTGCGAACACCCCGTTAACGGCAATCCCTGTAATGAGTGTGCTGCCTGCAAGGGAATTCTCGACGGCTCCATTCTGGACGTCACCGAGATGGACGCCGCATCAAATAACGGCGTTGACGATATCCGCCCCATCCTTCAGGAAGTTAATTTCGCTCCCACCAGGACAAAATACAAAGTCTATATCATCGACGAGGTCCACATGCTCTCAAAGGGTGCTTTCAATGCACTCCTCAAGACGATCGAAGAACCTCCGAAGCATGTAATATTCCTTTTCGCGACCACAGAATCCGATAAGATCCCGGCGACCATCATCTCAAGATGCCAGAGATACGATTTCAAGCGTATCCCGTTGGATCTCATTACAGGAAGGCTCAGGGAAGTCTGTGGCAAGTCCGGTATCAGGGCAACTGACGACGCACTCCGTCTCATTGCTTCGAGATCTGACGGTGCCCTGCGTGATGCTCTTTCACTTCTCGACCAGATATCCGCAATCTCAGGCGGAGACGAACCCATCAGCTCACAGGATGTCGAGAGGATCACCGGAACCGTTGACAGTTCCTTCCTCTTCAAGATGGCTAACTGCCTTATTGACTCACGCTTTGACGAACTTATCGATCTTTGCGAGATCTTAAACGCTTCAGGCAAGAACCAGGCGCGTTTCACATTGGACCTCGCCGCATATTTCAGGGACCTTCTCATCATCCGTGTGAAGGCTGACCCCATCGTATATCTTCCCTACCCGAAGGAAACGATCCAGGACATGTATCAGACAGCCTCCAAGGTTAATGCTGATACGCTTACGGGATATATCGTATATCTTTCAAAAGAATATGCCGAACTTAGGAAATCTCCTGATATCCCGACCAGCTTTGAGCTCATGCTCATGCGCCTCTGCGGAAGAAAATCTAATCTTCCCGTAACGCCTATCGTTATTCCCGATTTCGAGAAGAAGCAGGCTGAAAAAGCCCGTGAGATCACTCTGGATGATGCTCCGGCCGTTACAGAAACTGCAAAAGAAGAGGACAAGTCTGAGCCCGTAGTTCCCGTTGTCAAAGACAGCGCAGAGAAAGAAGAAAAGCCTGCTGAGTCTTCCGATTCAGCTTCAAGTGAACCCGAAGAAAGCAAGCCGGCTTTTGTCGCTCCCGCACCCTACAGACCCCAGCCGTCACCGACCGCAAAAGCGGCTGAGCCTTACAGACCCCAGCCTTCTTCTACACCTTCAAGCATCTTCTCTTTCACTTCGCTTGCAAGTGAAGCAGGAACAGCGTCCACATCAGAACCCAAAAAGGAAACATCGCTCACATTCACCAGTGCGCCTATTTCCGCTGAACCTGATGATGAGCCTGAAGACGGAGACGACGACAACGACGAATACATCCCGGCTGACGATTCTTTTGACAGAAATTCAGAGCCGACGATCTTCTCATATGTACCTGAAGAACCGGAAGCTCCTCTGTCATTCGGTCTGGATGAGCCTGAAGAACCTGTCTCATCCTCATACGATGACAGCGATGACTCACCGGCACCCGTTCCGGGTATCTTTGCCCACCTGTCATCTTCTTTCCTTACGGATCTGACATCAGATGAACCGGAAAGCACTCCAGCAAAGGAACCGGAAGTCAGAGCTCCCGCCAAGCCCCGTTCGCAGCTGGCTGAACAGGCTGACAAGAGCGGCCTTATAGTAGACGGCAGATCCAGGGAACCTGTCAGGGCACCCCAGTTCACCGGCGAGGAAGCTGACATTGCGGTCAGATGGGCCAATATCACTTCAAGGCTCAAGGAAACAAACGACAACATTGCCGTAATACTTGAGCATACAAGTTTCAAGAAAGACGGAACGTCTGCCTTCATCGTCTTTGAAGACAGCGATACCAAGAGGATGGACAACCTTAAAAAGTCCGCTACTTTCAAGCAGATCTCTGCCGGAATCAAGGATGAATTCGGCATCGATCACCTCTATGTCTGCACCATGACACAGTACTCCGCGCAGGAGAAGAAAAAGCAGGAAAGCCGCATAGAAAAGATGATGGACGATCTTAATGAACGTTCAAAGAGTTTAGGAGTTCCCACTGACGTGCATTTCGGAGACGAAGACTGACCAGAGGGACAGGCATTAATCAGCAAATAACAAATAGATATATTTTTCGGAGGTTATCATTATGGCAAAAGGATTCCGTGGAGGAATGGGAATGGGCGGCAATATGAGTCAGGTAGTGGCTCAGGCCCAGAAGATGCAGAGACAGATCGAGATGGCTCAGGCCGAGATCCAGGCTATGGAGTTTACAGGCACAGCAGGCGGTGAGCTCGTTAAGGTTGTCGTTACTGGCAAGCACGTGGTAACGAATGTTGAGATCGCAAAGGAAGTTGTTGATCCCGAGGATATCGAAGGCCTTCAGGATCTCATTATTGCCGCAGCTAACCAGGCTCTTGAGCAGATCGACAAGACAAACCAGGAGCGTATCGGAGCTATTACCGGCGGAATGAAGATGCCCTTCTGATCATGGCAAGATACTCACCTTCAATCCAGAATCTCATAGCGCAGCTTAGCAGCCTTCCGGGTATAGGAGGCAGGAGTGCGCAGCGTCTTGCTTTCCATATCCTTGCAATGGACGAAAAGGATGCGCAGGCGCTGACAGCCGCGATCACTGAAGCCAGGACTTCTACCAAAAGATGCTCCTGCTGCCAGAACTTCACGGATTCAGACCCCTGCCCTATCTGCGCAGATCCGCTCAGGGATAAGACCACGCTTCTCGTGGTCGAGTCACCCAAGGATGTATCGGCATTTGAACGCGCTCACGAATATAAGGGGCTTTACCATGTCCTTCACGGCGTATTCAATCCGATGAAGTCAATGAGTATTTCGGACACTACGATCCCCGCTCTTATCCAGCGTCTTACGGATCATTCGGAGATCACTGAGGTCATCGTAGCTACCAACCAGACTGCCGAAGGAAATGCGACAGCCCTTTATCTTTCAAGGATGCTGGATCCTTCCGGCATCAAGGTGTCCAGGCTCGCATCAGGTCTTCCGATGGGTTCTGACATCGAATATGCAGATGACCTGACTCTCCTTTCTGCACTTAAAGGAAGAGTCACCATGACGGGAGAAAAAGATGAGACTTGATAAATTCCTAAAGCTTTCGAGAGTCATCAAGCGCAGGACCGTAGCCAATGACGTCTGCCAGGCTGGAAGAGTCACGGTAAACGGCAAACCTGCCAAGCCGTCCGTCAAGCTCAAGATCGGTGATATCGTCTGTATCGTATTCGGAAACGGCGAGGTCAAATTCAAAGTGACAGCTCTTCCCGAGACCGTAAGGAAAGACGAAGCGGCATCCATGTACGAACTTCTGGAATGAGTTCAATTCAAATATTACATTCTCTTTAAGTTTAACCCCGGGCAGTTGTTTTGAACCCGGGGTTAAGCAACAATAACTGTATAACTATTTTTCGAGGATACGGAATTGCGCATTAAAAGGAAAAGATACGGAATCAACTTTCTCACGACACTTGTCCTTATCGTGGGCATCTTTCTTATTGTCCTGAGCGTAACCCGTTTCTATAACATCAACAGACAGAAAGAACGTCTTCTGGCTGAGAATTCTTCTCTGATAGCGCAGTCCGAAGCTTTGTCCGACAAACTCAAGCAGATAAGAGCTGAGGAAGAATTCGGAAAAGACAATACATATGTCGAGAGCGTTGCAAGAACACAGCTCGACATGGTCTATCCGGGCGAGATCATCTTCAGAGTAAACGGCGAGAAGTATCAATAATCGGCAAGCTATGGCTGATTGCGAATCCTGTCAGTATTCCTATATCGATGAATATACCGGAGAGGTCGTCTGCGACCTCGATCTTGATGAGGATGAGATCATCCGTTTATCACAGCGCAAGTGCAAGGAATGTCCCTATTACAAAGACGGAGACGAGTATAAGACCGTACGTCACCAGATGTGAATATCAGACGGACTTTAATATGCTCTTTACGGCCAGATAGGCCCCGCTCATGCATGCCTGAAGATTATAGCCGCCGCTTATTCCGTCGATATCCAAAGCTTCACCGATGATATAAAGCCCTTCCGTTTTCTTGGACTGCATCGTCTTCCTGTCGACTTCCTTAAGCGACACGCCGCCTCTGGTAACATACGCTTTCTCGATCTGCGGAACTTCGGCTATTTCCATTTTCAGGTGCTTTGCCCCATTTATCAGCTTTTTGCGGTTTTCTTTTGTAAATCCCTGCGCGTACTGCCCTGCCGTACCGGTAAGTGTTGCAACCTCTTCAGCTGCTGAAGCAGGCATGTATCTTGAAAGAAGCGTCGTGATCTTGGTGTCCGGGTGATCACAGATGAGCTTCTGCATTTCCTGGTCGAAAGCCTCATCGCTCATGTCGGGGATCAGATCAGCCTCGACCGATGCATTTATTCCTTTAATATCCGGCGGAACCTCTCTCGAAAGTTCCATGGCCGCAGGTCCCGTAATGCCGAATTCTGCAAACAGCATCTCTCTGCTTTGAGAAGCGGTTACCTTGCCGTCAATAAGAAGAGATAACTTTACGTTGACAGATACTCCGCTTAATGAGGATGTCAGCTTCCTGGCGTCAGACTTAACTATAATCGGTGCAAGTGCTCCCCTTACAGGCACTATGGTATGGCCAAGGCTCTCTGCAAATGCATATGAACAGCCGGTCGATCCTGTTTTCGGGAACGAGCTTCCTCCGCATGAGAGGATAAGCCTGTCAAAAACCATCGTCCCTGCTGATGTCTTTACTTCGAACACATCGGTCTTTTTAATCTCCTGAACCTCAGCATTGCATATGGTCTTCACGCTGCCGGAAAGATATGAAAGGATCGTATCCCTTACCGTGATGGCACTGTCGCAGACTGGGAAAATCCTGTTGTTATCCTCTTCCTTGGTCTTAAGACCGAGACCGTCTTCCACGAACCTTACGGTATCTTCGGGACCGAACTCCCTTAATGCCGGATATATGAAATTACCGGCTTCGTGGAACCCTTCCTTAAGCAGGGAAGCGTCTTTGCGGTTGGTAATGTTGCACCGTCCGTGGCCTGTAAGTATGAGCTTTTTGCCGGGAATATTATTTCTCTCGACTATGGTGACTTCAAAGTCTTCCGTTCCGGAAAGCCTTTTGAACTGGCATGCCGCGAAAAGCCCTGCCGCTCCGCCTCCGATTATTCCTACCCTGATCTTCATCTGCTTAATTCCCGCTGCCTGAGAGCAGGACAGCCTCAGAATAAAGGATAACGCCCTTTGATGCATTCGGATGAATGTGATCGAGCAGATATGTCCTGTCGGGAGACGTGTCCAATACATGCTTCAGGTATTCATTAGCATCGATGAACATGAATGAATTCGCTTTGCAGTATTCTCCGACCGCTGCCGAATACTCGCGGTTAAGCGCGGTCTTTTCGTCGTAAGTCATCGGAGAGAAAAGATCGCCGTCTGTCGAATACCAGGGCGCGATAAGAACGAATCCCGCATCAGGCGACTTTGCTTTGAGACCATCCGTCAGTTTTTTGTATGTATCGATAAATTCATCTGATGTCATGGCGCAGAAACTCTCCTCACGGTAGCGCACGTCGTTCGTCCCGATGGCGATCACATAAAGGTCAGAAGCTGGGATCGAGTCGATGTTTTCGAGCAGATATGAGATCGTGCATCCTCCCCTTGAGAAGTTTGAGATGTCCTTGCCCGGGAAGTATTCCTCAATGGGTTCGTACCAGGGACAGCCGCCGTTCTTCGAGCCTTCAGTGACGCTGTCACCTACAAAGCAGATGCTTCCGGCTTCACTCATGGCGCCGTACAGAGTGCCGTTCTTCATCTCATCCGTTAACTCAAGGCCCGTAGCCTTTGAACGGATGAATCCGTCCTTGTCGAAGTAATATCTCTCGGTAACGGAATTGATATCCATCTCATTTCCGAAGAGCACGCTTGTGATAATGCTGTTCGCATCAGCAGCGCGCTTGATGTCATCCGTCGTCAGATGTGCGCGGAGATCAGAATCAAAAGCTATGTCATATACAGGAACAGCGCGGTAATTTCCGTCTGCCGGCGCATAAGTATAGAGCGGGACAACTGAGCCTCCGATTATCTCCTTGGTATCGCGGTCGATATAAATGTCGATCAGCATGCTCGTATCGCCCTGGTCGCCGCGGTAGATATTCGCGAAATTACCCGGGCAATATGCGGTGAAAACAGTTCTGCCGTTGTAATCTTCTATCAGAGCGGGCTGGACTGCATGAGAATGGTCTCCGAGGATTATGTCGGCGCCGTTCTCCTTGAAGATGTTGAACCAGACTTCCTGTTCCTCATCGGCTTCATTGATGAACTGTGTGCCAAGATGCGGAAGCACAAGGATCAGGTCAGGAGACATTGCCTTCGCCGCCCTGAAGTCCTCCTCCACTCCAGCCTTCAGTTTCTCGAACTGTTCGCCTTCGGTACCGCCTGCTATAGAAGTCATATAAGAATACTGTCCGTCGATCAGTTCAGCGGTATCCACATAGTTAGTTCCGTATGTATAAGACAATACCGCGATCTTTATGCCCTGATACTCGACAAGTTTCACGCGGTTTTCAGCCTTCTCTCCGGCGCTCCTGTAAGAACCGGTGTGGTCAAGGCCTGTGCGGTCAAGAACATCGAGCGTTCTTAATGCTCCCTCTTCGCCCTTATCCATGAGGTGATTGTTCGCAGTAGTAACAAGGTCAAAACCGGCAGCCTTTACCGCAGCGGCGAACTCATCCGGAAAATTCAGGAACAATCTCTTATTGTCGTAGAAATTACTCGAAGAGTACCCCTTATCTACACCTGCCATCGGCCCCTCGAAAACGCCGATCGCGAGATCCGCGGACTCGATGTAAGGCTTGGCGTATTCGAAAACATCGCTGTAATCGTAGCCATTGCCGGTATATCCGAGATTTACCTGATCTTCAAGGAGAATAAGGTCGCCTGCAAATGTGATGCGGAAAGCGTCATCAAATTCAGCTTTACGGGCATCACTCATGACGGGATAGATGATGTCTTCTTCTGTTGACTCTGTATCTACGGGCTCTTCTTCAGGAATATCCTTGAAAGCACTGTCTACCGCATTGAAGACTGCAAGCACCACAAATCCCAGTGCGACAAGCAATGCAGCGATCTTTGCAAGACTTATCTTCTTTTTGTCTGAAGTAAAGATCTCCGCTCCGGCATTCAGGAACTTGTTCATGAAGCCGGCGACATAATCGTTTCCGAATGCGAGGCTTAAACCCAGTGCACTCGATAAGGAAGTAACGAAGATCAAAGGTACCGGAAGCTCGAAGATGTAATAACTGAGCCAGACTGCCGGAAGTCTGTGAAGGATGAAGATCCATAAAGAATTTCTTCCGAACATCGTAAGCAGCGGTATTTCTTTATCCGGAGTAATGTTCCTTAATGCATAGATGACGATAAGCGCGATCGCGAACAGTGCAACTCTCCTGAAAAAATCCACCGGTTCTTCGTAAGGCAGCAGGACCAGAGCCCTGTCAGGAAAATCCACATATGTGTTGACCAGGAACGCCAGTACCGCAGCTACTGCCAGCGCAGCGGCACCGATACCTGCCCTTTTCCCATATTTGGACGAAACCAGTTTCTCGCTGTCCTTTACGCTGAGCTGATATCCGAGCATATAGAAAGGATAGTAACCAATGACCCTTGCAGCCGCGAAGTGATTGTCGATCGCTGCAAAGAATCCGATGAGAAGCGCTGCCGTAAACAGGATGATGTTGATCAGCCTGAACTTGGAGATGTGGTGGGCAGTAAGCCTCCACACGATAAGCGCTATCAGATACCAGTATGAATATATGGGCTCTAAATAGGCCGTATACCCCTGCGCAAAAACGGTAATGCTATTGAATATAAAGAATAAGAATACTAATTTTATTATCTTTTCAAAGCTTCTGGCCTTCTCGCCCTTCCCGAAATAGCCCGACACAAATACAAATGCCGGCATATGGAAAAGGTATATGTAATTGACTGTGGCATCAATGCTTCCGGATCTTCCCTGCAGCTCGGCTATCAGATGGCCAAAGACCACCAGAAGGATCAGAAGTCCCTTGATATTGTCCCAGTAGCTGCTGCGGGAGATTTTCGAAAGAGCCGGCGTATTCATGGTCAGTCTTCAAGTACTCTGATCTGGAATCTGTCAAACCTGACCTTCTCCGTATACTGCTCACGGAAAAAGATCGTCTGCCCGAAAGCCGCGAATTCCTTGGTATTCTTCTTCATCCACATAGGAACGGGGATATCCATCTGTCTGCAGAGCTCGACCAAAGCATTTTCCAGTCTCTTGGAATAAGAGGGGTCCTTATCTTCCGTGACAACCTCTTTAATCTCAGTCATTCTGTTAGCGACAAACAGTCTGCCCTCAAGCTTCAAATCAAGCCCTCCTCGAAAAGCCGAATTCTTTGCCACTATTTTGCCTTTTTTGAATCTTAAAGTAAATATTTGACATGGTAATATAAGGTTGTTCAAAGTAATTGTTCCTTACTTCATAACACCCTCCTTAAGACACTGACACCCCCTCGTCAGTGTCTTTTTTTGAATAATGTGAAGAATCCGTTAACTGCAACGGGGAAAATGCATTTTATTGTAAATATAACTATAAAACTTTTAATTTAAGACAGTTTTCTTATTGATTGTGTAAAATTCAAGTTGTAAAATGAAATAGATATTTTAGTAGCGGATTCACGTCAGATCATCCGTGATACAGGAGGTCACCAATATGAAGAAATGTCCGGATTGCGGTATGGTTATTGCCAATCAGGCTATCAGATGCCCTAAGTGTAAGTATACATTCACATCAGCAGACGAGAGTTCTGGCGGAAATGATTCTGCGACAGTTACTCCCCAGGCAGCTGCAGTTTCAGCAGCAGCTACGGGCAAATCCGATAAGGTTGCCGGCATTATGCCGATGATCGAAGTCAATAAGGACAACGTCGATACTCTCTATAGTCAGCTTAAGGCTGCTATCGTTAAGAGAAAGACAGAGTTCGATCACTTCATCGATTTCCTTGAGAACAGAACTTCATGGCTTACAGCTCCCGCAGAGATCAAGGGACCTCTCGCTTGCGAGAAGGGACTTCTCATCAGAAGCGTTGCAGTTGCTAAGCAGCTCTTAAGAATCAAGGATACCATTATGCCTCAGCTCGATGAAGAATCCGCTATCATCATCGCGCTCTTCCACGAAGTCGGTAAGGTAGGTATCGAAGGTAAGCCTTTATTCATCCAGGAAGAGACAAGTGCGCTCGGAACAACTTCTACTTTAGGTCTTTCCTTCAGCAGCAGACTTTCCGGCACTTCCACAAGCTCTACTCCCACATATTCAATCAACAACAAGCTTGTTCACATGAATGTTGGCGTAAGATCACTCTTCCTCGTTTCACAGTACATGCTGCTCTCAGACGATGAAGCTCAGGCTATCAGCTACGGTTCAGATGTTGAACTCCTTGGCGGCAAACTCTCACCTTATACACTCCTCCTCTCTACTGCTCTCCAGATGCAGAAGACGATCTATGAGGATAACGACATCGTATCAGGTTACAGCTTCACAGTAATCAATCCTTAATTGAGATCAATAACTGATTGAATTTACAAGGTCTGTCTCAGATGAGGCAGACCTTTTTTTGCACCAATAAACAGAACGGGACCGCCCTAAAAGCAGTCCCGTTCCGCGTGTGCTACCTATGCTGTGGAAGTTTTACTTTTTATACATGCCTGATAATTGACATGATCGCCTTATATAACCAGCTGCAGTCATCTGCGTCATAGAATGTCATGAAATAAGGTGTGAAGTCGACCTTTATGAGATCTCCGTCTGCATCCATGAATTCGATGTAGTCCGCTTCGTCTACAAATACCGGAACAACATTATCGCCGGCCATGATCTTCTTGGTCTCAGATGTTACTTTTCCATGCTTAACGATGCGACCTTCTAAGTCTACCGTAGCTACCATCGTCGTACCGGAAGACAGCAGGCCGCTGTTATTTGCATGAACCGGCATCCCGTTCTGGTTTACAGTGTAATCTCTTGTTATCTTAAGACCGTTGCCGGCACCGTATACTTCTGTGCATGTAAAGCTGTAAACGTCTTCTAAAGAAGTGATATCAAGATCTTTTACTGCACCTACATATTTGCAAGCGTTCTCGTAGATATTGAATACCTGAACATAGCTTCTGTCATCATCGCCTATTACCTCAACGTAGATGTATGCCTTCTCAGCCTTTCTTAAAAGATACGCTTCCTGGAAGATCATCTGTGTGTCGTTATTCTTAACTGCCACATCGTATGTATCTTCGTTATATGTGATCCTGATCATGCCGGACGCATAGGATTCGATCATGTATGCGCCATAAGAATTTGATGACCAGAGCATTCCGTTGTCGCCTGTGAACTTAACAGTTGCGCCGTCATTAAGATAGATGAAACTCTCTCTGCCATATACAGGTGTTGCCATGCTGAGGATCGCTCTATAGACCCAACGGTAATCTTTCATGTCGTAGTATTCGCAGCACTGTTCGGTGAAATCAACACGGACGATATTTCCGTTTGCATCTTTGAAGTCCACATATTCAACTTCATTAAGCGCTCTGGCTTCAAGAACGTCTCCTGCCTTGATCGTCTTCTTTTCGCTTGTTGCAACACCGTCCTTGACGATATATCCGGTCATGTCGTTGACTGCCTTAAGGGGAGCAGAACCCATTACGCTGTAATTATCTGCGGGAACGGGCATTCCGTCTGTACCGACCTTGAAAAGCCTCTCTGCTGCGAGGTGTCCGTACCTGGTACCGCCGTCATATCCCTTGAATGACTTTGTATTATTAAATGTAGGTCCTGAGACTGCGAAATTATTAACAACGCCTACACGCTGGATGCTGTTCTCGCTAGCTTTGTATACATTAAGTTCGTTGTTGTCGCAGCCGCGTACGGTCTCGACATAGAAATATACCTGTCCGTTCTTCTTGAGCATATAAGCGTCGCAATAGCATCTTGTGGATGCAATGTCTGCTGTGAGCTCACTTCCGCCGTTATATCTGTAAACCAGGTGGTTATTCTCATAGTAAAGCTCGACAGTACCGAATTCCTCACTGTATTTGAATCCGCCGCCGCTTCTGTCGTCTAAAGTGTAGACGGTTCCGTCAGTGATCAGTTCGAAGCCTTTCTTCTCTGATACATCCTTAACAGGCTCAGTTGCAGCTGTGTCCTCTGCGGGAGTGCCTGTTGTAACGGGAGCGGTCGTGGGAACTGCAGGCTTTTCAGAATCTGTGCCTTCATTTACTGAAGGGAATGTCGACTCCGTCTTATCACCGTTATCTGCGCTTAAGATCTCATCAGAGTTCTTATCTCCGACAGGTGTCGGAATGCTTTCAGCAACTGAATCTCCGCTCTGTACTCCAACCATGTTGTCGAGCGTGCGGTTGATCGTGCTGCTAACCTCACCTGTGGAATCGTAACCGGTTACTACCAGGCTCTCGATCGTGATGCCGTCAGCCTTGACCTCTGTTGTGCAGCCGGATGCCGTAAGAGCAATAGCGCCTGTGAGCAGGACTGAAGCAAGAGCAGATACCTTTACATTGCCTGTAAGTTCTGTAACTGTTCCCTTCTTGATAGGTTTAACTATAGATTTCATTTCA
Organism: Ruminococcaceae bacterium AB4001; assembly: GCA_000621765.1. GTDB lineage: Bacteria > Bacillota > Clostridia > Saccharofermentanales > Saccharofermentanaceae > Saccharofermentans. Next base: position 46,850 of record JHXJ01000008.1, on the reverse strand, counting down.
CTTATCCTCCTATTTTTTCGGGTTATTCTACAAACGTAGAATTCCTTTCACGCGGCCATTCTACACTTGTAGAAAAACAGTGTCAATAGTTTTTTCTACATTTGTAGAATTATTTTTTCGGGATACGGAAAATTCATTGTTTCAGGGCCTTTTTGCCTATATAGAAAAATAAAAGAGGCCGGCTTTAAGCGGTGTGTCCGCCGTAAGCCAGCCTCTGTCAGTTACTAAAACGTTTATCTGTTATGCAGGTTCGAACATATCTGCGATCGCATTGTAGATCCAGCGAGGGTTGCCTTCTGTGTAGAATCTCTGATACTGCTCCTTGAAGTCGATCCTGATCGTGACCCCTTCCTCATTCATTACATCAAAATAGCTGTGGTCATCTGTCTGTATCGGTATTGCAATATCGCCGGCGTTAATAGTGACTGTCTCACTATAGACAGAACCATCCCTGATTACACAACCTGTCATATCTCTGGTGCTCTTCAATGTCGTTCTCTGGCTGAACCTGACCATCATGCCGTCGTTGGGAACGAGCAGTCCGGAACTTTCCGAGATACAGTAATTCCTGATGATGTCAACGAGAGGATCATTACCATAAGTCTCGACACACCAGAATGTCCTCGGATTCGTCAGCTCATAGTAGAAATATATGTTACGGGTTACTCCTAAGAATGATGCCTTGGAATCGCTGATTATGTATGTATAGATCGTCGCGCCTTCGTCCGGGAAGAATTGGATATAAAGATATGTATATCCGTTAAACCTCACAAGATACATAAATGCATACTGGTATGACGGAACGTCCTCGTAGTAATCATTTCCGTTAACAGAGATCAATGCTCTGTTTCCATTTGAGAATATCACGTTCACTGATCCGCAATCCAGATCAAGATTGAAACGCGTGTCATCTATATTATTGAACTTATATACAGAATAATTCTCGAGATTATCAAAGGAACGGCTGATCTTCGTAGTGGATGAAGGCTCTGTGGAACTTGTCGCTGCAGGTTCGGAGGTTTCTGATATCTCTGTCATTTCGGGAGCAGTGCCGGTCGTCTGCGTCTCGAAATAATCGTCATCGAAAATATCAGTCGGGATCTTATAGCCGCCTGACGATTCCTGTGATTTAAGGATGTCTATTGTCTTATCAGGTCCGCAGAAGCATTCGATCATTTCGGATTCACGCGTGCGGAAAGCCTCACTGAAATCATCGTCGGACACTTTCTTATTGTCGATGCTGTAATCGGGATTATTGAAATGTCCCGTCATTTCAGGCTCTTCACTGTTCATGCGCCCGTTCATCGTATATGCATACAGGAAAACGTCATCGCCTTCGACAAGGATCTCGCGGTAGATAAGGAAATCTTCAAAGGGGACATAGAAATATTGCGTCATCGCTTCTTCCGAATAATCGCAGTTCTCGAAAACGGTAAGGACCTGTCCGTCCTTATATGTATAAAGACTTAGCAGCGGATTATCTGAATCGGCATTCTTCTCTACGGCCATTTCAGGCACAAGGTCATCATCGATATAGATGAGGGCGTAACGGTAACCTGCCGCTTCTTCCCTGTTTTTCTCTACCATCGTAATAAACGGACTGACAAAACCCGGATCCCATCTCCTGCCGTTGGCCGGAGCAGAAGTCTCTGCCGGACTTTCCATTGTTGAGGATGTTTCAGGAACTACAGACTCTTCCTTTACCCATTTCTGGTGATCTGAAGAAGACGCGGAGATCAGGATCGCGAAGATCATCGTAATGGAGATAGATACGATCTGGACAGCTGTGGAAGTGATCTTACTGTCCAGAAGGTTCTTGATCCTTATCTTCGTCTCCATGCCGCCGAAGCTTATACCGCTGAACGCGGTGCTCTGCATGAAGGCGCCTTTATTGTCATCAGCCGCATGTCTTACAAGCGACTTGCAGTATTCCTTGACCATCTCGAGATTGAAATTGCTCGTGGTCTCTTCGTCGACACGCATCTCGATGTCGGCACAGAGCATGAAGAACGAGAGCCATACAAGAGGATTGAACCAGTGGATGCAGAGCACGATGTAGCTTAAAAGCTTCGTAAGTCCGTCCTTGTTCTTGATATGCGTCCACTCGTGATTAAGGACATATTCCCTTTCATCATCATCCATGTTTATCGGGAAGAAGATCTTAGGACTGAATACGCCGACTACAAAAGGAGAGTCGATGTTATTGGCCATGTAATATCTGCCGTCGAATGAACGAGAACTCCATCTTGCCTTCGAATAGAACATCGCATATCTGACAGCAGAGAATATGAGCATGGCAGCAGCCACGCTTAGCCAGACTATGGGAAGCACATCCCTGAATGTGATCTTTGAAGTCTGCGGTGCGGGAGTAACATGAACGGTTCCGGACTCTATGGTCTCTCCTTCTTCAATTACCAATGACTCAGCAGGTTCCTGCACGGACGGTTTTACCGTGATGATGGTCCTGAGCTGTGTCTCGGGATCTACGACAACCGTCTCTTCAGCCTGATCTTTGGGCGCAAACAGCTTTGCAACATTGAGCGCGCTCGTGGGAGAATTGAAGTTGAACGGCAGCACGAGTCTTACGCCGACCACGATCCAGAATAAAATCAGTACGCGCTTGGGACACTTTTTGAAAACAAGCCTGAAAAGAAGCACAACGAGAATTGCAATACTTCCGTATATACTCATCTCAAGGACTTTATAAAACAAGTCGCTCATAGAAAACTATTCCTTAACCCCTCGATAATCTATCCTTCCGGTACCTTATTCCTCAGTATGTTCCTCTATCATGTCGATGAGTTTTGCGGCGTCTTCCTTGCTCATCTTCTTGCCTCCGCCCAGGAAGGCATTTACGAACATGGGCAGTGAGCCTTTGAAGTTCTTCTCTACGAGTTCCTCACTCTGCTGGCGCTGGAGTTCGTCACGGCCGACAATGAATGTTATCGTCGATTTCTCACTCTTGATAAAGCCCTTGTCGCCCAGTCTCTTCAGCATGGTATAGACCGTAGTCTTCTTCCAGCCATGGACCATCTCGCATATATTCGAAAGATCACCCGATGAGATGGGAGCGTATTCCCAAATGATCTCCATCAACTTATATTCGCTGTCTCCGATAGAATTTTCTTTCATAGTTATAGTTCTCCCTTATATTTTTCATCATTCTACACGTGTAGAATTGCGCTGTCAACTTTTTTATATTCCTTTTATGTGTTACCTTAATTCAAAGGAAGGGTGCATATATGAAATACGATAACGACAGGCTCGGAGCGGCATTAAAGCTCTACCTGGGAACCGATCCGCTTCCGATGCACATGCCGGGAGGAAAACGCAATCCGGATTTTGTATCCCAGGCCTTCATGCGTGACATAACCGAGATCGGCGGATTCGATAATCTCCACTCTCCCCAGGGACTTCTTAAGGATATGGAAGATTGCGCCGCTTCGCTCTGGAAAGCGAAAAATGCTTTTATCTCGGTGAACGGCTCGACCGCACTGCTGCTTGCCTCCATCTGGAGCGCTTCGATCCTCAATCCGGGAACGAAGATCCTCACTGCGATGAACTGTCACCTCGCGGTATGGAACGCCATCGAGCTTACCGGAAGCACGATAGTCCCGCTTATGCCTGCATTTGACATCGGTCTGCCTTTCGCAGGTCCGGTTGCTCCCTCCGATATCGAAAGAACTCTTGCAAGAGACCCTTCTATCAAGACTGTCGTCATCACATCACCGACTTACGAAGGCGTGATCTCCGATACCGATGAGATATTCCGCATTACAAGAAAATACGATGCACTCCTCATCACGGACTGCGCACACGGCGCCCATCTGGGACTCGATGACGGATTCTTCGGGCTGGACAGCAAGGGCGATCTCGTTATAAAGAGCCTTCACAAGACACTTTCATCACCTACTCAGACAGCGGTCATGCTCATGCACGAAGGCTGCCCGGTAGATGAATCACTTATAAGAAGAGGTCTTGATATTTTCGAGACTTCAAGCCCGTCTTATGTGCTTCTGCAGGGAGTATCAAAGTGCCTTGCAGGTCTGAGCTCAAAAGGTCCCTCGATACTGAAGCCGTGGGAAGAAGCCATATCCTATGCCGAAGATAACCTTAAAGGTCTAAGGAATTTCAAACTCTGGGAAGCTCCTGTCAGGGAGAGGTCAAAGTTCGTTCTGATGGGATTGGGCGACATCCTTTTCGAGTACCTCAGAGGAACTTTCAATATCGAATGTGAAGTCAGCTTCCCTTCCCACCTGATAGCAATGACAGGTATCGGAGACACTAAGGCTTCGCTCGAGAGATTCTGCAATGCCGTCAGGGTCACGGACGAAGCGATGGAAGGACAGTACATAGAGTCAAAGTTCATCTCCAGACCGTATCCGAGATTCAAAGTGACGCTCAAGGAAGCTTCAGGATACCGCATGCTCTGCGAAGAGATGGAACCTTCGAAATGCATCGGCCGCGTCTCGGGTGAATTCATCTACGGTTTCCCTCCGGGGATCCCGCTCCTCATGCCCGGAGAAGTCATCACGGAAGACACGGTCAAGATACTTTCGAGAGGCGATATCCACCTGATGCTCGGCGGAGGCCGCTCCTACCGTGGACTGATACCCGTTCTGCCTTGACTGTAAAGAACCTTCAAAGTATAATTCACGTATCAAAAACTAAGGGAGATTACTAACATGACAAGAATCGTTACTGTTGAGACAAGAGATCTCGAGAAGTCAGCTAAGGAAGGCGGATGCGGCGAGTGCCAGACATCTTGCCAGTCTGCTTGCAAGACATCCTGCGGTGTTGCTAACCAGCCTTGCGAACAGCTCAAGAAATAAGCTGAACTTATTTTGTACCTTTAAAGGTCTCAGTTAATGGGACCTTTTTTTATGTAAACGGGAGTTCTTATGATCCATTGCTATCAATTTGACGGACTTAACATCGTACTCGACTGCTATTCGGGTTCCATTCACATGGTCGACAAGGTCGCCTATGACATGATCCAGTGGTATGAGACACAGCCTTCTGAAGAGGTAGTCACTAAAGCTGTCGAAAAGCACGGCATCACAAAAGAAGAGGCCGAAGAATGCATTGCCGACATCGACGATCTTAAGGCTGCAGGCAAACTCTATGCTCCCGATAAATACGAACACTTAGCCAAGGATTTCAGGAAGAAGAACATCAGGATCAAGGCTTTGTGCCTTCATGTCGCCCACACCTGCAACCTCAACTGTTCCTACTGTTTCGCAAGCCAGGGAAAATATCACGGCGAGCGCGCAGTAATGAGCTATGAGGTCGGAAAGCGCGCGATTGACTTCCTGATCGAGAATTCAGGATTCCACAAGAACCTTGATATCGACTTCTTCGGCGGCGAACCGCTGATGAACTGGGACGTCTGCAAGAAGCTCGTAGCTTACGGCCGCGAGCAGGAAAAGATCCACAACAAGAATATCCGTTTCACGCTTACCACGAACGGCGTCCTCCTTGACGATGAGGTCACGGAGTTTGCCAATAAGGAAATGCATAACGTCGTACTCTCCCTCGATGGCAGAAAAGAAGTACACGACCGATTCCGCGTTGATTATGCGGGCAATGGTTCTTACGACAGAATCGTGCCGAATTTCCAGAAGTTCGTCGAGAAAAGAGGCAATCTCAGTTACTACATGCGCGGCACGTTCACGCACTATAACACAGACTTCCTGAACGATATAAAGCAGATGTTGGATCTCGGATTTAACGAGCTTTCAATGGAGCCAGTAGTTACAGATCCCTCAAGCCCTTCGGCTATCACCAGAGAAGACCTGCCCGTTATTTTCGAGCAGTACGAAGAACTTGCAAGGCTCATGGTCGGGCGTTACAACGAGGGCCGTCCGTTCACTTTCTATCACTACATGCTTGATCTGACATGCGGTCCCTGCATCTACAAGAGGATCGCAGGATGCGGTTCCGGAACCGAATATCTTGCCGTCACTCCCTGGGGCGACCTTTATCCCTGCCACCAGTTCGTCGGTGACGAGGCATACAAGATGGGCAATATCTACGACGGAGTCCAGAACCTTGAGCTTCAGGACAAGTTCGCTTCCTGCAATGCCTACAGCCGTCCGGAATGCGCTGACTGCTGGGCAAAGCTCTACTGCTCAGGCGGTTGCGCTGCAAATTCATATCACGCTTCAGGTGACATTAACGGCATCTACGAAATGGGCTGTGACATCTTCCGCAAGAGGATAGAATGCGCCATTGCAGTCAAGCTCCTTACCTCAGGACTTGAGCAGCCGGGCAAGTAACCGTTATTACTGCGGCGCGTTAATGCCGATGAAAACATAATCCTCTACGTTCTCATCAGGCTGTGTGCCGAATATCTCAGGACCCACAAAATACGGATTATCTTCCGCGAGCACCTCATCTAAAGGCTTGCCGGTATCGTCTGCGACATAGACATACATGAGTATGCCGTCGTATCCTTCAGGCACGATGAAATATGAAGTCGAATTGATCTTTACGTACTCTTCCCTGATGATCATGCCGTCTCCGGACTCATAGGCATAACTGTCTATAACCTCAGTCTCACGGAATTCATAGACTTCGATATTGTACTTGGAACCGCTCTGGATGTATTTGCCTTTAACGCCGTAACTGTCGATCTGCGTCGAGAGATTAACGACCGGGAATTTTGTTCCGGTATAGTAGTCTACAAATCCTACGCCGTGATATGAGAAGAAAGACTTGTAAGCGCTTGCAGGCTCCTTGGTACAGATCGGGAAAGTCTGTGAATATGAGACTTCATAGATAACATATCCGTCTTCATCAGCCGGATAAGCTACGATCATGGGCCTGCTTATCGTTGCAACGTAACTCAGGTTCTCGTTTACGCGCTCATTGTTGTAATCGAGCGTGTAGTAATTGAAGAAGTTATCGATGCTTCCGCTCTCCATCTTCAGGTGATTTACAGCGCCCCACGGCTCATCGTATTTCGGGACGCGGTAATCATCAAAAGTCTCCATGACATCGACCCTTGAAAGATCATGGGAAGGCTTTCTGACGGAAACGGTCTCATACGTTGACATACTGGGCAGAGAATTGCCAGTATGTCCGCTCCCCGGTCTGGAGCATGATGACAGCGCCAGTAAGACGAGCGCAGATGATAATATAACCGCCAGTTGTTTCTTCATTTCTAATATCCCAATCCCTTAATTATTCAAGCTCGAATGCGCCGGTGTAGAGCTGGTAGTATGTTCCCTTCTCGGCAATGAGCTGTTCATGTGAGCCGCGCTCGATGATCTTTCCGTGATCAAGTACCATTATGACATCAGAATTCATGACTGTCGACAGACGGTGTGCGATAACGAATACAGTACGGCCTTCCATGAGCTTATCCATACCGCGCTGGACGATTGCCTCAGTACGTGTATCGATCGATGATGTAGCCTCATCGAGGATCATTACCGGCGGATCTGCAACTGCAGCTCTTGCAATGGCAAGAAGCTGTCTCTGGCCCTGTGAGAAGTTAGAACCGTTGTTTGTAAGCATTGTGTTGTAGCCTTCAGGGAGACGCTCGATAAAGTCAGCAGCGCCTGCAAGTTTTGCGGCCTCCTTGCACTCTTCATCAGTAGCGTCGAGCTTACCGTAACGGATGTTCTCCATAACCGTTCCCGTAAAGAGATTCGTCTCCTGGAGAACGAGACCCAAAGATCTTCTAAGATCCTTCTTCTTGATCTTGTTGATATTGATACCGTCGTAACGGATCTTACCGTCGGCAATATCGTAGAAGCGGTTGATGAGGTTTGTGATAGTTGTCTTACCTGCACCGGTCGCTCCGACGAAAGCAACCTTCTGGCCGGGCTTCGCGAAAACGGATACATCGTAGAGGACCTGCTTTTCGGGATCGTAAGCAAAGTCGACTTCGTTGAGTGTTACATCGCCCTTAAGCTCGGTATATGTGATAGTGCCGTCTGCCTTGTGAGGATGCTTCCATGCCCAGTGACCTGTCTTGTGGTCAGCCTCGGTAATGGTTCCGTCAGCAGCGATCTCTGCGTTAACGAGTGTAACGTATCCGTCGTCTGTCTCGGGATCCGTATCAAGCAGATCGAAAATTCTCGTTGCGCCTGCGCCGGCCATGACAATGGCGTTCATCTGCATGGTAAGCTGGTTGATATTACCCATGAACTGCTTACTCATGTTAAGGAAAGGAACAACGATATCAGTTCCCAATACCATGCCTGACAACGCAACATTCGGAGCATTGAAGAGTATCAGCATTCCGCCTACAACAGCCAGAAGCACATATGCGATATTTCCGATGTTTCCGATGATGGGCGCCAGGATGTTCGCATAAGTATTTGCTTTGGCGCTGTCTTCTGCAAGACCATCGTTGAGCTTATCGAATTCCTGGGTAACCTTGCCCTCGTGGTTAAAGACCTTAACGACCTTCTGTCCGTTCATGATCTCCTGAACAAAACCTTCAGTGGCAGCTACGGCCTTCTGCTGTCTCATGAAGTACTTCGCGGAACCGGCGCCGACCTTGCCTGTGACAAATATCATCGCAACGATGCTTGCGATCATGATCAGGGTAAGCCACAGGCTGTAGTAGATCATGATGAAGAATACTGCAAGGACTACGACTGCACATCTTAAGATGTTCGGAAGAGCCATTGATACCAATTGCCTTAACGCATCGATATCGTTGGTGTAGTGGCTCATTATGTCACCATGCTTATGAGTATCAAAATATCTCAGAGGCAGTGTCTGCATCTTGTTGAACAAATCGGTCCTGAGCTTATGTAAGAACTTCTGTGTCATATAAGCCAGGAGCTGGGCCTGTAAGATGCTGAAAATGGCAGCGCCTGCATAGATGATTACAAGCGGGATCAGCATGGATACGATCTCGATCCTGGCTGATGCCCAGTCGCCTGATTCGATGGTACGGTTAATTACGTCGATTACCTTCTGAAGGAAAATGCTGGGTATGGAAGCCGCTATGGAATTATAGATGATGCACAGAGCAATTATCCATGTAAGAACAGGAAACTGCTCAAAATACATCTTAACTACTCTTTTGAGGCTTCCCATGGATCCTGCGATCTGAGCCATGGAAGCAGGGCCTCTTCCTCTGCCGCCGGGTGCGGGTGCAGCTTCTATCTTTTTCTTGGGAGCATTAGTCTTTTCACTCATCGTCTGATCCTCCCTTCGTCTGTTCTTCATATATCTCACGGTAGATATCGCTCGACTTGAGGAGTTCTTCGTGAGTTCCGGTGCCCATTATCTTGCCGCCGTCCATGATGATTATCATGTCGCAGTCCTGAACGGAAGCAACTCTCTGGGCGATGATTATCTTTGTAGTAGAAGGGATATATTCCCTGAATCCCTTTCTGATCAGGGCATCTGTCCTGGTGTCGACTGCAGATGTCGAGTCGTCCAGGATCAATATCTTCGGGCGCTTCAAAAGAGCTCTGGCGATACAGAGTCTCTGCTTCTGACCGCCCGATACATTTGTACCGCCCTGTTCGATATATGTGTTGTAGCCGTCAGGGAAAGAGGATACGAACTCGTCTGCCTGAGCGATCTTGCATGCTGCAACGATCTCTTCGTCCGCGGCATTCTCGTTACCCCATCTGAGATTCTCAGCGATGGTGCCCGAGAAGAGTTCGTTTTTCTGGAGAACAACGGAAACCGCATCTCTTAAGGTCTTAACATCATAATCCTTTACAGGTACGCCTCCGACTCTTACTTCACCCTCGGTGGCATCATAAAGCCTCGGAATAAGCTGGATCAGGGTGGTCTTAGATGAACCCGTACCGCCTAAGATACCTACAGACATACCGCTGTCGATGTGAAGATCAATATCAAAGAGAGCATTTCTTGCAGCTTTTTCGGAATACTTGAAAGCTACATCCTGGAAATCGATGGAACCGTCTTTAACTTCCATTACGGGATTCTCAGGATTGGAGATCGAAGGTTTTTCCTCCAAAACTTCAACGATACGCTTTGCTGCCTCGATGGACATAGTGAGCATAACGTAAACCATGGATACCAGCATGAGGGACATGAGGACCATGAAGCCGTATGTCATGAGAGCAGAGATCTGTCCGACGTCGATCTCGACACCATGTGTGGAAATCGCGATCTTGGAACCGACATAAAGAACAAAGACAACATTGAAGTGAAGGCAGAGTTCCATCAACGGGGAGTTAAGTCCTACGATCCTCTCAGCCTTTGTAAAGTCTTTTCTGATGTTGTCGGAAGCCTTTCCAAACTTATCCTGCTCGTAAGATTCTCTTGCAAAACCCTTTACCACGCGCATTCCGCGGACATTCTCCTCAATTGATTCATTGAGCTTATCGTATTTTTTGAATACGGCACGGAAAGCAGGCATCGCGAGCTTACCGATGATAACGAGTCCGATACCCAGGATCGGAACGACGATTACGAACGTCGTGGCAAGTGAACCTCCGAGAACATATGCCATGACTATCGCGAAGATAAACATCATAGGAGCTCTTACCGCGATACGTATCATCATCATGAATGCGTTCTGGACGGTGGTAATATCTGTGGTCATTCGTGTAACAAGGGAAGATGTGGAGAACTTGTCGATGTTTCCGAAAGAAAATTTCTGAACTTTCTTAAACATATCGGATCTTAGGTTTCCTGCAAAGCCGGCTGAAGCCTGGGCTGAAAATTTACCTGCAAGCGCGCCGCATACTAATGACAGGACAGCAGCTGCTGCCATAAGGCCGCCGGTCTGCATAATCAGGTCCATCTGCACTCCGTCTCTGAAATTATTGACCATCTGGGCGGTAATAAACGGAATTACTACCTCAAGGATTACCTCACCAATAATGAATATGAGAGACAGGACAGTCTGCTTCTTATACTGACGTAAAGATTTAAGCAATTTTCTAAACAAGAGATTATCCCCCTTTATTTCACAACCTATACATTATAAAACAGCATATATAATTATGTAAAAGGTTTTTATTGAAGAACCCCCTCCGTGATGATAATATTGTCTTTGGCTTTATTTTCGTAAATAAAGCACAAAGGGAGGAATAACTATGCCGGTAATGGATTTATTGAGACGCAACGCCCGTGAACACGGTGATGAAGTTGCTCTTGTAGAACTTAACCCCACAATGGAAGATACGAGAAAGATCTCCTTCAAGGAATTCGACCTCGTTCAGCAGACAAGCTCTCACCCCTATCGTCATGAGATCACATGGCAGATCTTCGATGAGAAGTCCAACAGAGTTGCAAACATGCTCTTGGGAAGAGGTATCAAGAAGGGCGATAAGGTAGCGATCCTTATGTTCAACTGCCTTGAATGGCTTCCCATCTATTTCGGAATCCTTAAGACAGGCGCGATCGCAGTTCCTTTTAATTTCAGATATACAGCAAATGAGATATCCTACTGCGCAGATCTCGCTGAGATCTCAGTCATGTTCTTCGGACCCGAATTCGTTGACAGACTTAACATCAACGCAGAAGATCTTGCAAAAGACAGACTCCTTCTCTATGTAGGAGACGGCCAGGCTCCGGAATTTGCAGAGAACTACTGGCAGCAGGTTGCTGACTACTCCAGCAAAGATCCCATGATCGGGCTTACAGAAGAAGACTATGCTGCTATCTATTTCTCATCCGGCACGACAGGATTCCCCAAGGCTATCCTTCACCCTCACAGAAGCCTTACACAGGCAGCCGAGATGGAAGCCGTACACCATGAGACAACCAAGAACGACTGCTTCCTCTGCATCCCGCCGCTCTATCACACAGGTGCCAAGTTCCACTGGATGGGTTCTTTGTGGACATGCAGCAAGGCAGTTCTCCTCAAGGGCACAAAGCCTGATGTTATCCTGAAGGCAGTATCTGACGAGCAGTGCACGATCGTATGGCTCCTCGTACCGTGGGCACAGGACATTCTCGATGCATTGGACAGAGGCGAATTGAAGCTTTCAGATTACAAGCTCGACCAGTGGCGTCTTATGCACATCGGCGCACAGCCCGTACCTCCTTCACTGATCCGTCACTGGAAGGACTATTTCCCGAATCACCAGTATGACACGAACTATGGTCTGTCCGAATCCACCGGTCCAGGCTGCGTTCACTTAGGTCTCGAAAATACACACAAAGTCGGCGCCATCGGCGTTCCCGGTTACCGTTGGGAGTGCAAGATCGTAGACGAAGAAGGCAATACCGTTCCTCAGGGTGAGGTCGGTGAGCTCTGCGTCAAGGGTCCCGGTGTCATGCTCGAATACTACAGAAATCCTGAAGCTACCGCTGAGACGTTAAGAGACGGCTGGCTCTTTACAGGCGATATGGCACGTCAGGATGAGGATGGTTTCTATTTCCTCGTTGACCGTAAGAAGGACGTTATCGTATCAGGCGGTGAGAACATTTACCCTGTTGAGATCGAGAACTTCCTCCAGGAATATCCGAAGGTAAAAGACGTTGCAGTAATAGGTCTTCCCGACAAGAGACTGGGCGAGATCACAGGCGCCATCGTTGAGATCGAACCCGGCAGCGACTGCACAGTCGAAGAACTCGAGAAGTTCTGCAATCAGCTTCCCCGTTACAAGAGACCGAAGCAGATCATTCTGGCTGACGTTCCCAGGAACGCCACCGGTAAGATCGAAAAACCGGTTCTCCGTAAAAGATATGGTGCCGAAAGACTTGTAGAACAGGAAAATCAGTCTTAAAATGTAAGCCTTGTGTTTTTAGGCATAAGGCTTATTTTTTGAATAAAAATGCTTCTTATCATCAGAGGGTTAAGGAAGCAAAAGTGAGGAACAAACATGGATCTTGCAATTAAGATTATCTTTCTCGTGGTTTTTTTCGCTGTCATGATCGGCATCGGAATCATGACCCGCAAAAAGGCTAACAGCGTTGAAGGCTTCGTATTGGGCGGCAGAAACGCAGGTCCCTGGCTTACGGCATTCGGTTATGGAACTTCTTATTTCTCGGCAGTAGTTTTCATCGGATACGCAGGTCAGTTCGGTTGGAAATACGGTGTTGCTTCCACATGGATCGGTATCGGTAATGCCGTAATCGGTTCGCTTCTCGCCTGGATCGTCTTAGGCAGAAGAACAAGAGTCATGACAAAGCACCTGAACTCCAAGACAATGCCTGACTTCTTCGGAAAGAGATTCGACAGCAAGGCACTCCGTATCGCTGCTGCACTCATCTCATTCATATTCCTTATCCCTTATACATCTTCAGTATATAACGGTCTTTCCAGACTCTTTAACATGGCTTTCAACATCGACTACAAGATCTGCATCATCGTTATGGCAGCTCTTACCTGTGTCTATGTCATCCTCGGCGGATACATGGCAACCGTAGTCAATGACCTCGTCCAGGGCATCATCATGCTCTTCGGTATCACGGCAGTCATCGTTTCAGTTATTAACAACAACGGCGGATTCATCGGCGCTCTCACAACACTTTCACAGACAGAGTCCGACCTCCCCGTATCTGCAGGAATGCAGGGCGCGTTCGTCTCATTCTTCGGACCTGACCCTTTGAACCTCTTCGGCGTAATCGTTCTTACATCTTTGGGTACATGGGGTCTTCCCCAGATGGTCGGTAAGTTCTATGCCATCAAGGACGAGAAGTCCGTCAAGGCAGGAACGATCATCTCCACGATCTTCGCATTCATCGTTGCCGGCGGCTGCTATTTCCTCGGCGGTTTCGCAAGACTTTACGAGGGCAACCCGGCTATCTACAAGGATGACGGTTCTGTCATGTACGACTCCATCATCCCTACAATGCTCGACAACCTCCCTACGATCCTCGTAGGCGTAGTTATCGTACTCGTTCTTTCTGCTTCAATGTCCACACTGTCTTCCCTCGTTCTCACATCGAGTTCGACAGTTACTTTGGACCTCATCGAGCAGATCAAGCCCAAGCAGAACGAAGACAAGAAGAAGAGAGAAAAGACACAGCTCGTTACAATGCGTCTCCTCCTCGTTTTCTTCATCGCAGTATCAGTACTCCTCTCCCTTAACCCTCCGACGTTCATTGCTCAGCTCATGGGTTATTCATGGGGAGCTCTTGCAGGAGCATTCCTCGCACCGTTCCTCTGGGGTCTCTACTGGAAGAAGACAACAAAGCTCTCCGTATGGGTATGCTTCATCTTCGGTGTAGGCTTCACTGTTGCAAACATGTTCCTGAAGTTCATCGCTTCACCTATTAACGCAGGTGCCATCACAATGGTAGCAGGCCTCGTTATCGTACCTCTGGTTAGCCTTATCACACCTAAGCTTGCCAAGGACAAGGTTGACGGAATCTTCTCCTGCTACGACGAGAAGGTCACAGTCGAGAAGAGATATTCACTTCCTGAGGAAGCACCTGCCGGAGAAGAATAATCTGCTGGCATTTAGCCGGGACAGCACTGTAGAATTAATAAATGACGACTATACCGTTCATTTTTCTGTTTCTGCCGTTGTCTTTAGCGATCTATTACCTTTCGGGTGAAAAAGCTAAAGAATATGTTTTGTTGGCAGTAAGCCTTGCATTCTATTCACTGTGCTCTCTCGAATATCTGGTCCTTTTCATTCTCGAGATCATCATCACTGTCACTTTAGGCAGAATGATAAATAAAAGAAAAAGTAAGCCCGCCGGTAAGGCTCTGCTGATAACAGGCATAGTCATTAACGTCGGGCTTCTTGCATTCTATAAGTATTGTAATTCCGTGACCGGATTCCTCCCTGGCGCCGGAGAGATCCAGTCAATAGCACTCCCTCTCGGCATCTCGTTCTTCACTTTTAAGGCGATATCTTATCTGGCCGACGTTTATAAGGGAACTGCCGTCCTGACCGCCAATCCGGTTCACGATGCCCTGTATCTGTCATTCTTCCCCCAGGTTCAGGCAGGACCCATAACAAGATACTCCGGCATGGAGCGTTTCGGGAAAATAAACGGCAGGCTGATAACAGACGGTCTGTTCCGTTTCCTCATCGGATTTTCCAAGAAGGTCCTTATATCCAATGTTCTTTCCAAAGTAACAGTAGAGATCTTTGCTGCATCTCCGGCAGATTTCTCGGTCTCATACGCCTGGCTCGGTTCCATCTGTTTCTCGCTCCAGCTCCTTTTTGATTTTGCAGGATACTCCGACATGGCTATCGGAATATCGCAGATGTTCGGCTACCGTTGCATCGAAAACTTCGACTACCCTTATATGACTGAATCCGTGAGCAGGTTCTGGAGAAGATGGCACATCTCCCTTGGAGCGTGGTTCAGGGATTACATCTACATTCCTCTTGGCGGTTCAAGGACAAAGACCAAATGTAGGACACTGTTTAATCTTCTCGTCGTATGGGTCCTTACCGGCATCTGGCATGGTTCTTCCTGGAATTTCGTAGTCTGGGGACTTGGATATTTCGTTGTTATCGCATTCGAGAGATTAACGGGACTCCCGGACAGGCTTAAGCACAAATGGGTAAAGGTGATCTACAGGATACTTTCTCTGCTGTTCATTAATCTTCAGTGGGTCCTGTTCAATTCGAAAGACATCATGTCAGGTCTCAGGTTCATCAAGAGAATGTTCATATGCGCTCCGAATGAACTAGCTGACCTGAGGACACTGTTCCTTATCAGGAATTACGGCATCTTTATATTTGCGGCTGTTGTCCTGTGCTTCCCTCTTGTGCCCTGGCTTGATAAAAAGCTTAAGAACAGCAGGACTGTCCACTCTGTCTTCAAAGCTGTAATCGTCTCATTAGTACTCTTTTCTTTCGTCTGGGCTCTGTCATTTGTGGCGGCAGGTCTCAATAATCCGTTTGCGTATGGCAACTTCTAAAAGGAGACAGACTTAATGAAAAAAATAAGCAACAGCATAGTTCGTCTTCTTGCCATCGTCCTCCTGCTCCTTTCAGGGACCCTGTTCATTACCGGTGGTCTTTATAAACGTGTTTTCGAATATCTGGGCTACAGGCTGATAGACTTCAACGGAAACATGAGCAAATTTCTTCACATGCAGGGATACAACAGCGATATCGGACTTTATTCAACGGATGAGAATTACTATGTCACTATCAGCGGGAAGACATCCACGGACTATGAGGTCCAACAGACTCTGGCCTTCCGCGACTTTTTGGCTGACAACAACATCCAAATGATCTATGTCAACGAACCTACCAAATATGTTGATGACTTCCAGTTCAGGGAAGCTTTCGGAGTCGAATCGTACTGCAACCGTAACAGTGACCTTTTATTGGAGAGGCTTGAACAAGCCGGCATCAATACTATCGACATCAGGGAAAACATTGCTGAAGAAGGCATTGATATCACTGAGATGTTCTATAAAACAGACCACCACTGGACGACACCGGCAGGTCTTTGGGCATCAAGGATCATGGCTGAAGGCCTTAATCAGTACTGCGGATATGATATAGATCTGTCGCTCTTTGATAAAGACAGATATGAATACAAAACATATTCTTCATGCTGGCTCGGAGAGCAGGGCAAAAAGATGGGAGTCACCTATTCCGGTCTTGAAGACTATACGAAAACCTGGCCGTCATTTGAGACAGATTATACTTTTATCAACAAAGACGGAACGGAAAGCAATGGTGATTTCTCGGATTTCATAAACGAAAGCGCTTACTACACAAGCGACAATATCTACCTTGACGGCAGCTGGCATTATTCATACAGACTTCTCCACTGCATCAACAACAATGTCGAAAACGGCAAGGTGCTGATCGTCTGTGATTCCTACGCTCACGTAACCGAGTGTTTCCTTTCACTTGGAGTACACGAGACCGATGCTGTCATCCTGCGTGACCAGGACGACGATTTCCGCTTGAGGGATTATATCCTCCAGAACGGATATGATACTGTCATAGTCGCCTATTCAGAGAATATGATTGGCGCCCACGACGACCCCGAAAATCCCAATTACAGAATGTTTGCCTTTGACCGGTAAAGCACCTGACCTGCTGGCTTTAAGGATATGTTATTGTTTCCCCAATCCTCCGGAAAGATTGGTCCTATAGAATTAAGTTGTAATCACAATCGTTTCGGCATTAGTCTCCAGGAAAAAAGAAGCATAAACCATCAGCCCGGAAACACATGCATATGATAAAAGCCCCGTAACGAAGTAATTACGGGGCTTAATCTGTTTAACTTAAAATATTTTAAAGATCGATTACTGCAGATCTTCCATGCCAAGTGTCTTAACACCGGCAGCGTTCAGGAGAGCTTCAGCCTTTGCGTTGTCATTGGTCTTGATAGCGATAGGAGCGCCTTCGCCGTCGATCGAGAGACCATAGATGTAGCTGATGTTGATGCCTGCTGCGTGGATCATGCCTACGACCTTGGCGAGGCTTCCGACAGCATCGGGAACGACTACTGCGATGACTTCATCGATACGTGCTGCAAATCCTGCTTCCTTGAGGATCTGCTTGGCTCTGTCAGGTTCCTTGGAGAGAAGACGGAGAACGCCGTACTCCATGGTATCTGCGAGGCTTGCAGAAAGCAGGTCGATACCGCCCTGAGCGAGGATCTTCAGGACCTCATCCAGTCTGCCTTCAGTGTTTTCGAGAAAAACCGATAACTGCTTTACGAACATAGTGGTACCCTCCTGATTATTACTGATAAAGCTTACGCTTGTCTGTTACGTGCTTGCTCTTGCCGTCGAAGTGCTCTAAGCCGTTAGGTTCAACGAGCTTGACCTTGGCGTTGAGTCCGATAGCCTGCTTGAGCTTGTCGTGAACTGTCTTTGAGAGCTTTTCCAAACTCTTGATCTCGTCTGTGAAGAAGTTCTCGGCAACTTCTACCTGAACTTCGAGCGTATCAGTGTTATCAACACGGTCAACTACGAGCATGTAGTGAGGTGTTGTTCCTTCGACTGTAAGCAGAGCTGCCTCTACCTGTGACGGGAAAACGTTTACGCCGCGGATGATGAGCATGTCGTCAGATCTTCCTCTGAAGCGCTGGATCCTTGCCATAGTACGTCCGCACTCACATGTATCGTATTCGATGGATGTGAGGTCCTTGGTTCTGTAACGGATGAGAGGCATACCTTCCTTTGTGAGGTTGGTTATAACGAGCTCGCCGTCAGATCCCTTAGGGAGCTGCTTCAACGTAGCAGGATCGATGATCTCAGGCAGGAAGTGATCTTCCCAGATGTGGAGACCCTTATGGTATTCGCAGTCACAAGCAACACCGGGACCCATCATCTCTGTGAGGCCGTAGATGTCGTAAGCCTTGATGTGGAGTCTTGACTCCATCTGGTCACGCATCTCATCTGTCCAGGGCTCAGCGCCGCAGATAGCGGACTTGAGCTTTATCTTATCAATGAGGCCTGCCTTCTCGAGGTCTTCTGCTACGTGCAGGAGATAAGAAGGTGTGCATGCGATGGACGTAACGTCGCAGTCGATCATCATGTCGATGAGCTTCTGTGTATTACCTGTAGACATAGGGAGTACGAGAGCTCCGAGATACTCTGCACCATAATGTGCACCGAGACCGCCTGTGAAGAGGCCGTAACCATAGCCTACCTGGATGACATCCTCTTTTGTGATTCCTGCCATTGCGAGGCATCTTGCTACGCACTCAGCCCAGATATCGATGTCACGTCTTGTGTAGACAGCGATCTTCGGCTTGCCGGTAGTACCGGATGATGCGTGAACACGTACCATTTCTGATTTCGGAACTGCTGCCAGACCAAAGGGGTATGTGTCTCTTAAATCCTGATAAGTTGTGTACGGCAGCTTATCGAGGTCCTCTATTCCCTTGATGTCGCCGGGTTCCAGGCCTACAGCCTGCATCTTCTTGCGGTAGTACTCTACGTTGTGGTAAACGCGGTTTACTACTTTGACAAGTCTTGCGCTCTGCAGCGCTTCGATCTCGTCACGCGACATGCACTCCTTTGCTTCGTTCCAAATCATAAATGTGCCCTCCTTAGGCGGGTTATTTTCGTGCGGTCTTAAAACCGTTGACGATGATAAGTGCGAGTTCAGTACCATCCTTATCGAAGGCCTTTACCTCGTATAAACAGATATATCTTCCGTCCTTAACGATGTCGGCTGTGCAAGTGATCTTGCCGCCATGCCAGGACCTCAAGAAATTCATCTGTGTTGCCTGTGTAACCGTGATCGTATCGGAGTCGAGTATGCAGTTCTCAGCAACGGCGAATGCGAAATCAGCCATTGTGTAATAGACTGCGCCCATCAGGCCTCCGACAGCGTTAAGATGTCTGCTGTTGGGCATAAGGGATACAACGCTGTGGCCCTTTTCAGCCTTCTCGATAACGATTCCTGTAGCTTCCGTGGCGTACTTGTCGCCCTCGAAAAATTTCTTTACTGCTTCTAAATCAGGTTTACTGTTTTCCAAATTCATATTAGTGTCTTTGTTGACCGGGGCATCGCTGCCGGCAAAAGGCTTCAGATCGATCTTTTTGTTTACCAGATTTCTGAAAAAGCCGGTAACATCGCCGTCTGTGTTGTTTTCGAGCATCATCATCTCGATCTTATCAGCAATCTCATCAATGTTACCGTCATTGATACCTGCAACAGTCAACGGTTCTTTCACGCCGGCAATCTTAGACTGATAAGCACACTTAACACAGTATGCTTCATCAATGTTCTCACCGTTTACTGTGCGTGTAGTAAAAACTATTGCATGTCTCTCAAAACAAAAACTGCAAAATGCCACCGTACTACTCCGTCAATTACCTAAAATTACTCTGCTGCGAGTCCCATCTCGAAGGCCTTCATGTTGAGTTCAAGGAACTTAGCGGGAACAGAAGCTTCAACAGCCTTGACCCATTCTTCTTTGCTGATCTCAGAGATGTACTTTGAGAAGACGCCCATGAGTACGATGTTCGTAGCCTTGGATGAACCAGCCTGCTCAGCTATTGTGAGTGCGTCGATAGCGTCAACCTTTGCGCCTGCAGCTTCCATCTTCTCGATTAGTCCTGTCGGGTATTCAGCTGTTCCTGCGATTACGGGCATAGGATCGATCTGCTGTGAGTTTGTAACGATCTGTCCACCGGGTTTTAAGAACTGAACATATCTTGCAGCTTCGAGAAGCTCGAAAGAGATGATGTAGTCAGCTTCACCCTTGTCGATGATAGGTGAATTGACCTTGTCGCCGAACTTAACGTAAGTTACAACGCTTCCGCCTCTCTGGCTCATTCCGTGAACTTCTGAAACCTTAACGTCGTAGCCCTTGTCCATAGCGGCTCTGCCCAATAACTTACTTGCGAGAAGCGAACCCTGTCCGCCTACGCCTACTATCATTATGCTTGTTACCATGTGATTGCCTCCCCGTTCAATGTCTCAAAAGCGCCGAACTTGCAGAGCTCGCTGCATACCTTGCAGCCGAAGCACTGAGTTACATCAACCTTTGCATGTCCGTCCTTGAAGGAGATCGCAGGGCATCCAAGCTTCATGCATGCCTTGCAGGACTTGCACTTGTCGGGGTTAACCTGGATAGGCTCACCGCGCTTTACCTTCTTAAGAAGTGCGCAGGGTCTTCTGGAGATGATTACGGAAGGCTCTTCTGCTGCAAGTTCTTCCTTGACGGCCTGCTCAGCTTCAGCGAGGTTGTAAGGATCTACGACTCTTACTCTGTTGATGCCCATGGCACGGACGAGAGCTTCCAGATCGATCTTGCCTGCCGGGTCGCCACGGAGGTTGAAACCTGTTGTAGGGTTCTGCTGGTGGCCTGTCATACCTGTGATAGAGTTATCAAGGATGATGACAGTTGAATTTGTCTGGTTGTATGCGATGTTGGCAAGACCAGTCATACCTGAATGCATGAACGTGGAGTCGCCGATAACTGCTACTGTGTTCTTCTCTGCGTCAGCGCCCAGAGCTGTGTTGAAGCCATGGAGTGAGCTGATGGAAGCGCCCATGCACTCTGTAGTATCGATAGCGCAGAGTGGAGGTGTAGCGCCAAGTGTATAGCATCCGATATCGCCCATGACTGTGATCTTGTTCTTGGAAAGAACATAGAACATTCCTCTGTGAGGGCAGCCTGCGCACATTGCCGGCGGTCTTCCGGGAAGTCCTTCGATGGGCTTGCATGCGGGCTTTTCAGGGAGTCCCAGCTTCGTAGCGATAAGTCCCTGTGAGAACTCGTCGATGAGCGGGAAGATATCCTTGCCTGTAACTTCAAGACCTAATGTCTTGCAGTGTGTCTCAATAATGGGATCGAGCTCTTCTACGACTACGAGCTTATCTACCTTAGCTGCGAAGTCCTTGATCTTCTGCTCGGGAAGCGGGTTGATAAGACCGATCTTCAATACGGGATACTTATCGCCGAATACTTCCTTAACGTACTGGTAAGAAGTTGAAGAAGTGATGATACCCATTGAGTTATCGGTACCCTCTTCAACGCGGTTGAGTGAAGACTCCTCTGCAAATGCTACGAGCTTTCTTGTTCTCTCCTCAACGATGGGGTGACGTCTCTTGGCATTTGCGGGAACCATAACGTACTTGCCTGCATCCTTAACATAAGGCTTAACAGGGATGTCAGCTCTCTCGCCGAGCTCAACGACGGACTGGGAGTGAGCAACTCTCGTGCACATCTTGATGAGAACGGGTGTATCGAACTGCTCGGAAATATCGTAAGCTTCGATAACGAAGTCCTTAGCTTCCTGGGAATCAGCGGGCTCGAGCATAGGCATCTTTGCAGCAATTGCATAGTGTCTTGAATCCTGCTCATTCTGTGAAGAGTGCATTCCCGGGTCGTCTGCAACGAGGATAACCATACCTGCATTGACGCCGGTGTAGCTCATTGTAAAGAGCGGGTCAGCAGCAACATTAAGACCAACGTGCTTCATTGCACAGTAAGATCTCTTGCCTGCACGGCTTGCACCGAAAGCGGTCTCCATAGCGACCTTCTCGTTAGGTGCCCATTCACAGTAGATCTCTTCAAACTTGGCAGCCTCTTCAGTTGTTTCAGTACTGGGAGTGCCGGGGTACGAACTTGCGACTGCTACGCCGGCCTCGTAAAGACCTCTGGCAACAGCCTTGTTTCCAAGCATTAGTTCTTTCATGATTTCATCTCCTAGGATATGAGTTTATACATAAATCAATTTGTTAATTATACGACAAAAAGCCCTTGCTTTAAATAAAAAATATAAGGGACGGCAGTTTATCCTTACGCGGCATCGGTAAAGATGAGGTCGCTTGCTTCGATGGTGGATCCAAACTGGTTAGAGTACTTATATTCCGTCCCTTTGCATTCCGGAAGGTTCACTGCCTTGTTGAGTCTTGCATGGTAAATAAAGGCTTCATCCGTAAGGTTGAAGAAAGGATAAATGGGGTTTCCGAAAGTATCACTCGCAGTATCGTCCCACAGGCAGTCTACATTATAGAACTCGCCGTCGATAAACACGATATTCCATGAATGGCCGCCGGCGTTCACGCCGCCTTCGACATCACCCCTGAGTCCGTCTGTCCTTCCGGGAACGTAGTAGCAGGTCACCCCTGCCCTCTGCATCAGATACTGAAATCCCCTTGCATAGCCTGCGCAGACGGAGCGGTGCAGGACGATCGCGGAATAAGCGCTCTGGTTATAAGGAGCCGCATCGTCGTATTCGGTGTTCTGGCAGATGTAGTCGTGGAGATAAAGCTCTCTTTCGACTACAGACGGATATGACAGGGCCTTCGAGACGACCTTATCGGCTTCGGAATTGAACTTGTCCTTTGCCGCCTGAAGCTTTTCGGGCGTATCCGCAAAGTCCATAAATGTAAAGGATATCTCTCTTATCGAACCGTCAGTCGGATCGTAGGTGTAACCGAAATTGTTTTCGATCCAGAAAATCTCGGGATGGTCATTGAGCACGGCATCGATCGCTTCTGAAAGCTCATCACCGTTTGCATGCACGGGACACATAAACTTTCCGTTTCCTTTTAAGAGCTCTTCGTAGATCAGCGAGTAGACGTTCTTCTCAGTCTCGGAAAGCATGGAATAGTATGGATTTTTGACAACGTCGAATTCTCTTCTGGTGTAGACTCCGACCCCGGTCCTCTCGGGCAATGTATATGTAGGATAGGTCGTTGTCTCCAGAGAATACTCCACCGTGGGCACCAAACATCCCGCAAACGAGGCGGCCATGCACACCGCCGTAATGATCAAGACAAGTTCTGCCAATATCCTGCGCATTAAAAATTCCCTTCAGGTCTGTCGCCTAAAGGGAATTATAATTAAAAATCTCTGATTATTCTATCCTCGAAAACGCTCAGGCTTTGAGTGCAAGTTCCTTATCTGCATTTTCGCCCGGATTGTCATCGTCAGGGGCTTCGAGCTCATCGTCTCTTACGGCTTTCCTGGCACGGAGCTTAAGACCGATCATGACCGCGCCGACAAAGAGCAGCAGTATTCCGAACCCGGTAATAACATAATCGTAGAAAAGCCTGTCTTCAGTGAGCTGGGCTGCACGTTCCCAATAAGGGAATTCAAAGCCTAATCTCGCCCTGTCAGTCTCGCCCAACGGGAACATCGTATCGAAGACCCTGATCACATTGAATCTGCCTGTATCATCGGATACGTACAACAGAGGATTGGTGTATGAATATAACGGCATAGCGTTCTTGAAGTCCGTTACGCCAACGCCCTTAACGAGTTCGGGGAGCATTGCTTCATAGCACTGGATGGCATAATCAGCTTCGGCGCCGGAACCGTTTCCTTCATAATCTCCGTTATAATCGCCTGACAGATCTGCCTTTTTCCCGAAAATATTACCGAGCGTTCCGAAGTATATGAAAGCCCTGTTTTCCTGTTCGCCGGCAAGCTCTGCAACTTTGTTGTTCTTCTCTTCGACTACGCCGATGATGGTAAACATCTGGTCGTTGATCGTGAGAATGTTGCCGACTACGTCATATGAACGGTAGAACTTCCAGGCCAGAACATCATTGATGACTATCTGGTTCGTATCGACGGGAACCTCAGGAAGGAATCCTCCCGAAAGATATCTGTAGGGGTGGAATGCCTTATAGTTTCCTCCGACAGCTACGAGCTGAACGGTTGCCGATCCGGTCTGGACTTCCTGGCCGTCTCTTACTTCCATTGAATTGACAGTAGCCATTACAGTGGAAGAATAGCAGTCTTCCCAGCCTCTGAGCTTGCCTTCAACATAGCCGATCTTTTTTCCGGATGCTCCGGAACCGGTATCGGCAGCGCTCTGAAGTGACTGTCTTATGGTTGCGATGTCAGCGAGATGGATCGATTTTCCGCCTTCGATATATGTCATCGGCGAAGTATCGCCCCCTGCCCTGATACCGTTTCCGTAAACACTCATGTGCCTGTAAGTCACGTTGGCATTCTTCTGCCAGACTTCGGCAACATGCCTGTCCTGTCTTGCTCTGCTCAGGAAGATGGCTCTTCCGGCACCGAACGCGATCAGGATCAGCGCGGCCAGTATGATCCAGAAAGGAACGGCAAGGATGAGCTTAAGGAGATTCCTTTTGGTATTCTCCCTGCTCTTATTCCAGATCTCTTTTGTCTTATCAATAATTCGCATTATAAGCTTTCCTTACCAAGATCACTTTGCAGCGTAGTCTTCAAGTCTTACACGCTGTCCGTCTTCCAAAGGCTTTTCTGCCCTGACGACTATCATTACGTCATACTTATCCAGACCTTCGCCCTTGATCGCGGTTGCCGCACCGTCTGTAGCTTCTACGGAGACATCAACTCTCCTGACAGTGTATTTATCGCCCAAGGGGGTTGAAGAACCTTCGATCACATAAACAAAGTAACCGCTGTTGTCCTCATTTACTGCGCTGCTCGGAACAACGCACTTGTAGTTATCGTTGCCTCTTCCTGCATTTACCGTTATCTCTTCTCCCGGCCATGCGTCAGAACCGTCGACAAAGCACTTTACGATCCTCTGTCCTCTCGGATTATCGGGATCCGGCTTGATCGCGGAAACCGTGCATCCTTCAATGAATCCGCTGGTAACTTCAAGTGACTGTCCGATCCAGATATTCTGGGCAGCAGATGCAGCGAAAGTGAAGGATACAGAGCAGATTCTGTCTGTTACGGGGATGATATATGTAACGATCGTCTTTTCCGTCAGTTCATCTCCCGGGGATACGGCGAAGTTATAGATGTAGCCTCCGACAGGCGCAGTGATCTGTGTGACCTTTGCAGCCTTCTCCAATTCAGCGATTTCTTTCTTGAGCTTCTCGATAGACTGGTCACGCTCTTCGATCGCATCCTTGTTCTTATCGGCGGTAATGCCTGCCTGTACCTGTGCATCGTTATAAGATTTCTGTGCGGAGTTTACTGCGTTCTGTGCTGCAGTTACCGCATTCTGGGCTGCTGCCTCCGAAGGAAGCTGGCCAAGAGCTGCTATCTCTTCCTGAGCTGCATTGATCTTGCCCTGGCATTCAGCCAGCTCTGCAGAAGCTTCATCGAGACGCTCCTGGGCTGAAGACAGCTGGGATTCAAGAGCCTTCTTCTGCTCGTTATACTGCTCGATCTTGAAAAGGAGCTTGTCCATCTCATATGTAGGAGAGTTCTTGTCCAATCCGTCTACGTCGAGATTCGGTACATAAGCAGGCGTAGTTGTCGAGCCGGAACCCTGGTCAGAAGTATCTGAACCCGTGTCTGCATCTGTGCCTGTTCCTGCGTCTGTGCCTGTTCCTGCGTCTGTGCCAGTATCGGTATCCGTATCAGAACCCGTATCTGCATCAGGAGTCTTTCCTGTTCCCGGAACGGGTGTAGGAGTAGGTGTAGGTGTTCCCAAAGCTATATAAACATCTATCTGTGCCTGGAGAGGAGCTATGGAAGAGTCGATCGCATCGATCTGCTTCTTGATATCCTCTACAGTAGATGCAGCTGCTTTTACGGATGCTTCGAGTGAAACAGCCTTTGCTGACTCTTCATCGATTATCTTTCTGTTCTCATTTTCGACGGATGACTTGTTCTGGACCTGGGAAAGAGTATCCTTTGCCTCAGCAAGAGATGTCTTTGCACTGTTGATAGCGTCACGGTAAGGACCGAAATCTGTTGAATCAGAAGGTGATCTTGACTCATATTCAGCCTCACGCTCCAATTCCTTGAGACGTGCCTTCTTTGAAGCAAGATCCTCGGATTCCTCCAAAGATTTCAAAGTAAGCAGAACGTCGCCTGCCTGGACTTCGTCATAGTTCGTGACCATGATCTCATCGACTGTCCTTCCGTTAAGTCCTTTGACCTCTGTCGAATTCTCGACTGTGATCGAGCCTCTGGCACTGTTGGAATAGGAAAGATTGCCTCTTGAGGCATAAGATCCCATAACCTTCGGAATCGTCATGTTCATCAACGTATTTGAGAAGAATGTAAGCAATGCAAGTATTACTATAAAAGCGATCATCGCCTTTATAACCTTTGCTCTTCTAGCGCTACCCTTAGCCATCTTCTTGTCCCTCCGTCATCTTACGTAAATGCTTTTGCATATAAATTATTTAATTCCTGATCTCGAGATTCCCTCGACGAGATAATCCTCACCCCAGAAGAAGATCAGCAGCGGCGGTATCATGTAAACGCTTGATGCCGCGAATGCGATTCCTAATTCCGGTTCGTTTATCTGTGAAAGGAATACCGACAACGGCTGTTTGTCCACATCGGTCAGAAGGACCAGTGGCTGCTCAACCATGTTCCAGTAGTCTATAAACAACAATATCGTCAATGCGAAGATCGCGTTCTTGCACAAAGGCAGTGCGATGTTCGTAAATATCTGCCATTCCGTCGCGCCGTCGAGCGTAGCAGCTTCGATGTATCCGGACGGGATCTGACGCATATATTTGGTCAGAAGGAATATCGCGAATGTCGAGAAGATACCTGGCAGGATGATCGCCCAGATCGTATTTAAGATTCCCAATGCATCCGAGATCATGTAGTTAGGAACGAGCGTTACCTGGAACGGCATGAGCATGAGGATGATGTAGGAGAAGAACAATACCTCTCTCCTCTTCCTTCTGTATCTTGCGAATGAATAAGATGCAAGACAGGCAACTACCATCTGGCCTGCAACGATAGGAAGTGTCAGAAGGATCGAATTCCAGTATTTAAACAGGTACTCAGGATTCATAAAGAGCAGCGTCGTATACTGTTTGATCGTTACTTCCTCAGGAATGAGCTTTAAGACAGGCGTCCTGGACATGTAGGTCGCGCCCTGTGAAGCGTGTCCCGACATACTCTGGAATACAACCTGATAGTTCGATACGATCTCCTCTGAAGACATGAATGAGTTAAGGAACGTGAAGAAGATCGGTACCAGTGCCAGAGCCGAGATGATTATGGCAGCTGCGACTCCGATTCCTGTAAATATTCCCTTCTTGATCTTACGTCTTCTTAAGTTGAGGGCGATCCTCTTTTTCTCGCTTGCGAAAAAGTTCTCTCTAGCCTCGTCGCTCAGAGACGTTATGAACGTCTCAGGCTGCTTCGTCTCCACATAGATGTGGCGGCGGGCCAGAGTTGCTTCTTTTCTTCTCTGTTTGCGCTTGATCTCGTCCATCGTCATTCCTCCACATCCGAATCGAACTTGGATTCTGCGAAGAACAGACCGCCTACGATAACGACCATGACAACGCACATTACGATCGCGCCGGCAGAAAGCTTACTGTAGTCGAGATGCGTAAATGAGTTGTTCATGAAGTGCTGAAGCATATAGAGGTTATCGAACGGATAATCACCCGTCAGGAGATAGACCTCTCTGAATATCTTAAATGAATTGATAAGCGACATGATTCCGACAAAGAAGATCGTCGGTGAAAGATAGTGAAGCTTAATGGAGAAGAATCTCTTTACGGGACCTGCTCCGTCTATCTCGGCAGATTCGAGTATCTCGTGCGGAATGCTGTTGAGCGCCGCAAGGAAAAGCACCATGTTGTAACCTAAGTTCTTCCAAAGGAACAACAGCATGATGACTATCTGCGCATATGAAGATTTGAGCCAGTCGATCTTCTCGGCGTCATCGAAAAGCTGGGCGGTTATGCCGTTAACGACACCGTTGTAGCTGAAGAATACCTGCCAGATGAGAACGACTGAAGCGACAGGAACCATCATGGGGTTCAAAAGGAAACTCCTGAATAAGCTCTTTCCCGGAAGTCCGGAGTTGAGCAGGAGCGCTATGAACAATGCAAGAACGACTGCCAGAGGCACTGAGATAAGCGCGAATGTAAGCGTGTTCTTTGATGCTGAAATAAATGCCTCGTTGGTTAAGACTCTCTCATAGTTACGGAAACCGACAAAATCGGAATTCGTAGGAGACTTCTGGAATGAAGTCTTGAGGAGCATGAGCAGCGGCAGGAAGAAGAAAACGAGAACGCCTGCCAGGCTGGGTGTCAGGTAACCTGTAAATATACCCCAGTCGCGGAGCTTTCTCTTGAAATGTCTCTTCTTACGCAGTTCAAGCTTCTCACGCCTCTCCGGAGTATCCTCGAAAACGGGAATATCCTTGGGCGTAAGCTTCTGGTTTGCAAGAGGAGTTACGTTCTTTGCCTTAGGTCTGTTTACGATAGCGGCGTCCATCTCTTCTTCCGAGAGAGTGGCAACGGTCTGTTTGACTGCCGTCTTTTCCTTTGCTTTCGTTTTGGTATTTACGACCTCTGACCCCGGTCTTACTCCGGTGACTTCCCCTCTGTCTGTGAATTGATCCTGTCTGTTATTCCTATTATCCATACAAAACACTGTGTCCCCACACATCAATCGAATTATACTATCGAGACTCATTATATCTAATCCGTATTTTGGTGCAAACTGAGGCAAATCGGCATCAAAACGGCATCAAATAAGGGTTTTCGGCTCTTTTCCACAAGTATATCCCTTTGCCGCGTTTCAAATAGTATAATTTCAGTAAAAATTTTTATCTGTTGGAGCCCATATGAAGCACGAAAATGCTCTGGATTACAAACACGGGAAGTCAATTGACGCCAAAAAGTTCTTTCTGATCTGTGCGCTTATCCTGATCTACTGCCCGTTCTTATATACCGACATGATAGGAAATTATGTCGGTGATGCAGCAATCCAGATCAGGATCGGTCTGGACTGCTTAGCTGACAAGAGATTCATTCCTGTCGAGATCTACAGCTGGCACGAGGGACTCAACTGGTGGCCCCATGAGATCGGCTGGTACTATATCGTCGGCATCGCCTACAAGCTCTTCGGCCTTGCCGGCATAATCGGAGTAGCCGCCGCCTTTAACTACACCATTGCCGCCTTAGCTTTCAAAAAGCATCAGGCAAAAGTACATCCCCTGATAATCGTTGGAGTTGCCACCGTGGCAAGGCTCCTGTCATTTCCGAACTATAATGCCAGACCGCATCTTTTCTCAGAACTTGCATTCCTGCTCGTAGTTTTCGTGATGCTCTCATCCAAGAGCACCATCTTCAAGTCGCTGTTCTTCTGCGGCGCGGCATTTGCCCTGGCCTGGGTCCACGGCGGAATGGTACCGCTCCTCTTTGCAGTATATGCGGTCTTCATGGTGATAGAGCTCATTTACAGGCAGTTCAAGACAGCCCTTCTCTATCTGGCAACCGCAGCCGGCGCATTTGTCTGTTCGCTCCTTAATCCCCTCGGGATCAAGGTCTGGGCCTACGCCCTTGTACAGTCCGACGGCAAGGACGTCTGGGCATATAACATCGAGTGGGCACCCAAGACCTTCGCCATCTGGGAGATAGCCGTCCTTCTGCTCGTTCTTGTCGCCTTCGCGGTAGACGGAAGGGTAATGAAGTTCGATAAAGATGCAGTGTCGAGACTCTGCATCTTCTGCATGTTTATCGTCATATCCTGCAAGTACTGCCGCTTCATGAATTTCACGGCACTGTTCCTTCTCGCCCTCTGCACAGAAGAGATCCAGAGCCTGCTCGTTTGGCTCAACAACAATATCCTGCATATCAAGCTCGAAAAGGTGAAGTTCAGCGACGTGTCCTTTTACATCCTCGCAGGTTTCTGTGTCTTATATTTCAGTTTCATCTCGATCTTCTCAGTAGTAAGGTTCATTCCGACAAATACGATGTCTACCGCCAGCGCGATCGCGGCTTACGACGAGGGCGTCATCACATGCGTGAAGCAGAACGGCTATAAGAGAATATACAATTCATTTAATACCGGAACCTGGCTTGCCTTCTATGGCATTCCGGTCCACATCGACAACCGTTCAGACCTTTACATGGCAAGCTTCTCCGGCAAGGATTATATCTCGGGTCAGATGATGATCGACAACATACAGGATATGGATGAATTCGTTGATGAATACGGCTGTGACGCTCTTGTTCTCGATCTCCTCCCCGGAACGACAGACGAGTGGTTTGCAGATGACCTTTATGCCGCTTCCGACAGATATAAGGTCGTCTACGACAACACTGTCACTTCCATATACAAACAAGAAACAAGCACCCGATGGCTTGTCGTCGAGTGCTTGAATTAAATCTTATATAAAACTTCAGGTATTCGGGATCAGCTTACCGTCTCAACCTTGATCGTATTGGTATTTCCCGCTTTCCCGTTGATGAGGCCGCCCGTCATGACGACGTTATCACCTGCTTCAAGCTTAAGAGTATCCTTCGCGACATTGAAGCCGTGATAGTACATTACGTCCGTTGAAGTGAACTCCTCATTGAGGATCGGGATGACACCCCAGCTGAGGTTAAGTCTTCTCCATATTCTTTCAGAAGTTGTCATTCCGATAATGTCGATCGGGCATCTGAAACGGGATACCATCCTTGCAGTAACGCCGCTTCTGGAGTGAACTACGATAGCCTTTGCCCCGACATCGATCGCCATCTGGCATGTGGCATGGGAAATAGCGTCGAGATTATTACGGATCTGGAACTCCTGCTTGAAGAAACGCTCTTTGTAATTGATGTGGTTCTCCGTATACTCGGCAACCTCAGACATGGTCTTTACGGCCTCAACCGGATACTTGCCCGCAGCAGACTCTCCGGAGAGCATGATCGCTGAAGAACCGTCGTATACGGCATTTGCAACGTCCGAGATCTCGGCTCTCGTAGGCCTGGGGTTGTTGATCATGGACTCGAGCATCTCAGTAGCTGTGATGACACGACGGCCCAAAAGTCTGCATCTCTTGATGAGTCTCTTCTGAACGCTGGGCACTTCTACGAACGGGATCTCAACACCCAAATCACCTCTTGCGATCATGATGCCTGCGCAGTGAGCGGAGATCTCATCGATATTGTCTACTCCGGCACGGTTCTCGATCTTGGCGATAACTTCAATATTCTCACCGCCGTTTGCATCAAGGAAATTGCGCATCTCGATCATGTCTTCTTTTCTGGATACGAACGAAGCCGCAACGAAGTCGATCTCGTTCTTGATACCGAAAATAAGATCCTTCTTATCCTGCTCGCTTAAAAAGTCACCCTGCATTACCTTGTTCGGGAAGTTCATGGACTTCTGGTTGGACAGGACCCCTCCGACAACAACTTCACAGATGACGTCAGCGCCCTTGATCTCTTTTACTTCGAGAATAACGAGTCCGTTGTTGATAAGGACTCTGTCACCGGGATTAAGCTGCTCGGGCAGGAGCTTGTAAGTTACGGATACTCTTGTCTCGTCGCCTTCGATCTCATCTGTCGTAAGGATAAATGTGGCACCGTCCTTAAGCTCGACCTTGCCGTCCTTGAA
This sequence comes from Ruminococcaceae bacterium AB4001, assembly GCA_000621765.1. Classification (GTDB taxonomy): domain Bacteria; phylum Bacillota; class Clostridia; order Saccharofermentanales; family Saccharofermentanaceae; genus Saccharofermentans. Next base: position 15,278 of record JHXJ01000008.1, on the reverse strand, counting down.
TGTCTTGATCCTGTACTCAGGTCCCTTGGTATCGAGCATGATCGCGATAGGAAGCTTCATCTTCTCCCTTACCCTCTTGATCAGGTCGATCTTTGCCTGGTGCTGGTCATGTTTGCCGTGCGAAAAGTTAAGTCTGGCAACATTCATGCCCGCTTCGCACATCTTGGTCAGGGTCTCTTCGTTATCTGAAGCAGGACCTATCGTACAAATTATCTTAGTTTTGCGCATATACTCATTATCTCCTCGAAAACCGATTAAAAAGTTTTGCCTGATTGTATCATTTGTGCCCCTAAACTTCTGCACAATATTGTAAAATGTTTAAGTCAATATTTTTTACATCGGAGGCTTTGCACATGGCAGACGTAAGACCGGAATCCCTAAAAAGAATCACAACCAAAGAACTCGCCGACGCATTTATCGCTGATCAGATAGCAGCAATAAAGGAACAGGTCGGTGACAAGAAGGTCCTCCTCGCCCTTTCAGGCGGCGTAGACTCTTCAGTAGTAGCAGCACTCTTGATCAAGGCCATTGGCGAGAACCTCGTTTGCGTTCATGTCAATCATGGTCTTCTCCGTAAGGGTGAGCCTGAGATGGTATGCAAAGTCTTCAGAGACGAGCTCGGCGCTAACCTCATCTATATCGATGCAGTAGACAGATTCCTTGATCTCCTCGCAGGCGTTACGGATCCTGAGCAGAAGCGTCACATCATCGGCGAAGAGTTCATCAAGGTCTTCGCTGAAGAAGCTGCAAAGCTCGACGGCATCTCCTTCCTCGCACAGGGCACTATCTATCCTGACATCCTCGAGAGCGAACAGGGCATCAAGGCTCACCACAATGTAGGCGGACTTCCTCCGGAATTGGACTTTGAGCTCGTTGAACCCGTTAAGTATCTCTACAAGGACGAAGTACGTGTTGTAGGTTCCGCATTGGGTCTCCCCGACAACATGGTTTACCGTCAGCCCTTCCCCGGTCCCGGACTTGGCGTAAGATGCCCCGGCGCCATCACAAGAGACAGACTCGAAGCAGTCAGAGAGTCTGACGCTATCCTCAGAGAAGAATTCGAGAAGGCTGGTCTTGCCGGTAAGGTATGGCAGTACTTCACAGTAGTTCCTGACTTCAAGTCCACTGGCATCAAGGACGGCAAGAGAGCATTCGAGTGGCTCTGCATCGTACGTGCCATCAACACAACAGACGTAGTTCAGGTAACAGTTGAGCCCATCGATTACGATCTCATGTGCAAGATCACCGACCGTATCACCCACGAAGTTCCCGGCATCAACAGAGTCCTCTACGACTACACACCCAAGCCGACAGCTACAGTCGAGTACGAATAATCGCAAAACGCTTGAAAGTCCCTAAAATAGGGACTTTCAATTTTTTAAGCCAACAAAAAGCCAACAATATTTGAAATTCGTGTATTTTCAGCATGTAAAGCAGGGCTAGAGAATCACCAAAAGGTATTGGTGGGGATGGTATAATTACCATGTCTGAAGGAGTGATTCCTTAGTACAGAAAATCAGCAGGTAACAAAACAATGATTTCAATTTATAAGAAATATCACGTCGCATACTGGTGCATCGGAATTTTAGAGATCATAGGCATGGTCATAGCAAATGTCATATTATGCAAACGCAACTGGTATCCTGCAATTCCGGTAACGGCCGTGACGATAATGCTGGTCTTGGTTGATGCATTCATTTTTACCAGACTTACATCGAGAAAATTCTCTAAGGAAGTATTTCCCCTCTTCTACAATTGTCAGGTACATAAGTTTATTGATGAGACGAACAGGCTTTTCAAGAAAAAAGCAAAAGGTCCTGTCGTATCGATGTACAATTCAATAGTTGCAAGAGGCTACGGATCTATTGATGATTACGATTCGGTCTACGAGTGTTGCCAAAAGATCAAGACCAAAAGCTATATGTCCGAATATCACAGGTTGATGATCGAGTACTACCTGAAGAACGATCAGCTCGACAAGGCTCAGGAAGAGATAGAAGCGCTTAGAAAACTCATGGAGAAGATGAAGAATCCAAAGTATATAGAAAGTTGCGAGGACTCCATTAAGAATGCGGAATTCTACATGAGGATACAGCAGGGCAACTACGAAGGCGCAGAAGAGCACTATCAGAAACAGCTGGAAACCATCAAACCGCTTTATCCCATAACTGAGGCAAGCTATTCGCATGCTTTGGGAAAATTGCTTTTCTTGAAGGGTGAACCGGAAAGAGCAAGGAAATACCTTCAGGTTGCAATTGATCTCGGCGGTGACACTAAATACAAGAAGTTCGCCGAAGAGTTGCTTCAGGAAATCAGCAGGAAAAGAGACAATGTTATATAAGAGCATAATAGTAAAAGATAGGACCGGTAAAGAAATTGAGCTTCGCAATGCCGTTGTTCAGGATGCTGAGGCTCTTATAGAGTATCTTAAAAAGACTAACGCCGAGTCTCCGTATCTTATTTGTGAGCCGGAAGAGATTACATTAAGCCTTGAGCAGGAAAAAGAGATCATAATAGGAAAAGAAAAATCAGAAAGAGAACTTCTTCTGCTTGCTTTCGAGAACGGCAGACATATAGGAAACGTTTCTCTTATGAGTGTTGGAACATCCATAAGATATAAACACCGGTGCTGTATCGCAATCGCATTGTACAAGAAATACCATGGAAGAGGTATTGGGCGCCAAATGCTCAATACAATATTGGATGTTGCAAAGAAGAACGGATATACTCAGGCAGAACTTGAGGTGGTGACGGAAAACTCCGGCGCCGTTCACTTGTACGAGAGCCTTGGTTTCCATAAGTATGGTCAGCTTCCAAACAGCATGAGATATAAAGACGGACAAACAGTTGATTCTTTTCTGATGGTCAAAGAGTTGTAGTAAAGAATATTATCAGTATAATTCACATATTGATTCAGTGATATAAGGGATAATTTCATGAGAACGCGATTAACGGTAGTGGAGTGTTTAATTCTGGTTTTCGGAGTGATATTGAGTATTACCGGAACTGTGAAGGCGGTGAAGTTGTCTACGTCTTATATTCCTTATTTCTGGTTTGCTGTATTGGGTATAGTTTTTGCCGTAGTTTTATTTATTCTCCGCAAGAAAAGATTTACATTCCTTGCGGGAATCGGAATGATCGCTATCTATCTGATCGTTGCAGGATTTGCTTATATCGTCTGCACAGTAAACGCAACCAGAATGAGGCACCTCTTATTCTATGAGGGCAAGATTATTGTCATGACGATAGATGACAAACATTATGTCTGGAATGGTGAGGGTTATTATAATTCATCTGATCTGAAGCCTGTTGATGTGAGAAAACAAAATGCTTTTTTATCTGTTGACGGTGAGGACAAAGAACTGTCATTCGTGTATATGAATCCCGGCGATGAAGACACGGTCTATTACGAGATCTCCGGACGTAATACAGGTGAATATCTGGTCATGGAGAGAATCGGCGGGTAATCTCACGGCCGTACTAATGCATTTCATCTTTGAGATTTTGCCACTTACCGCATCTTGTGAGACGCGGTATTTTTCTTTTGTTAGTATTTGTCCGTAAACAAACTCAAAAGAAACAGGGGCAAATCAATATGAGACAGACACTTGATTTTAATCACAAAAGCAGTGCGGATTGTGGCTGAGTTTTGCATGGTTCTAAGTGTGTTATTTCATCAATGGCGTGGTGTTTGGTGTGATCTAGAAAGAGAGATAATACTTTTTCCGTTCGTTGTCTATAAGTATTAATATTTGGTCGGGTTGATCAGGAATTTAATGCACTAAGCCTCGGAGTCAAAATCCGAGGCTTATTTATTGAATGATTATAGTGGAAGATCATCAATGCACATGTAATAGACGCCGATTCTCTTGATAAAATCGTTTACATCGTGCTTAATATGAGCCACCTTATAAGGTACTCTTTGAATCCGAGCTAGAAGAACCGCCAGAGCTCCGCCCCATACTACAGTTGTGTCACATGGCTTATCCATAGGTTTCTACAAATTCTTTAATGGTAGCTTCGTTATAGGGCTGGAGATCGTTCTCGATTTTTCTCTCGAACTCCTTCTTAGCTAAAACTGAAAGTGTATTGCCTTTTTTCGTGAAGTTTAGCCACTCTTCAACCCTGTCAGTAACAATATTGAATCCGCCAAGTTGAATGAAGTAAGTGATTTTAAGTACCGAACCCGTATATTCAATAGTAGAAACGGTATTGCAACCAAGTTTTTCTAAGTATTTCAGTTCATACAGAAAAGCAGCGAATTCAGATGAATAAGTTTCCGAATTTAAAAGATTATCTGCATTAAAAACAAAACCATAAATGTTATCTATTGGCGGCTCGTTACTTTTACCAAGAAGAATGTCCGGAGAGATCCTGCATATTAACCTGATTAGATCTGTAATGGTTTCACAGTGCTTAGTCTTAGCTTTAGAAAGCCTTTCAACTTCATCTCTATGTCTTTAATTGCGTCGTGTAAAGACAGTAGGTCTTATTATCAACAAAAAGAAGATTCCGATCAGTTAAATTATCAGGATTGATATAATAATCGTATCCATGTTGTGTCTTGGATAGTTAAATCATCAGCATTCTAGACTGATTCGATTACAGGTAAGTATTTGAAACAAATTCTATAGATGGAAATAACTTGGATAAATGCTGCTTCAGTAATGCTTCTACGATTCATTACAATAAACCTGATTACCATCTATCATGATGTAGGAATAGTGTGGATGATTCCCACCCCTATAAGAGAATACGTACACCGTGGCGTCGGTATGTTCACTGAAAAAATCGGTATAGCCGAAACTGATGTCGCTCATCTCGGGATCAGGCTCCGAAACCTTATATGAACTGATGGCCCTTTTCTCACAGTTCTCGCGAAGTTCTTCAATATAATCAGAAGGAGCCCTGAATTCCAGCCGATAAAAGCCGTCTCCCTGCATGATGCTTGGCATGCTCTCAAAATGATAATTCGTTGCCCCCAAAGGGAGCTTATCGATATAAGCTTCATTCAGGTATTGTTTTTTTAGCATATATATAAACGGATATTGAAGTTTGGAGTAGGAAATGATTGGTGAAGTAAGAGTGCCGATTATGATCGTTAGTACCAACGCTACAACAAAACTTCCCGTTCCCCCGTGAATGACTAACGATTTTTTAAGAGACCTGACCTTCAATAATCCAATCAGCAATGTAACAACAAGAATTGCAAATGCTGTCAGCATTCCTGTCAGCAAAAAAACTATCAGGGCAATCAATGCTATGCCCAGTATGATCATGGTCTGTATGAATAATATTTTCTCGTGTCTGTTTTTCTGTTCCATGAGTATATACTATTACGTCTGTTATTGATTTTCAAGAATAATTTATCGTTACTCGATATATTTGTTCGTGCAGCACTTCGGGGAAATACTCATCAGCCAACCCGAGATTGAGATTAACAGTAAAAAGATAAACAGACTTAGACCTGCTAATCAGGAATTTAATGCACTCGGAGTCAAATTGGGCTTTCAATTTTTTAAGCCAACAAAAAGCCAACAAAACTCTGAAATTCGCTCTTTTAGTGCATGAAAAAGCCCTTAATCGGGATGGTATAATTACCTTGTCTGAGGGAAACCTTAGATTGATAAATTTTGATATTGGAATAGAGGGATAATTTGCTAAAGAGATTTTGTTCATTGGTTTTGGTTATAGCAATAGTTCTGTCACTAGCTTCTTGTGGCAGCAAGACTAATACTGTGAATGTTGGTGATAAGATCGAGTTTGGAAATTATAAGGGTTATACGACCTGGCGCGTCTTGGATGTTCAGGGTTCAGAAGCTTTGATCATAACTGACGATATTGTTGATTATTACATATTTGATACGAGTTATTACGGTTGGGATAATAAAGACTGCAATATTCGCTTGTGGTTGAATTCTACATTTATTAATGAAGCGTTTACAGATGAAGAACACAGTAAGATAGTAAATAAGCTTGGCGATGAAGTTTTTCTGTTAAGTATCGAAGAAGCATACCGATACTTTAAAGATGATAAAGACCGATGCCTCAGTACAGGTGATAATCTGGGGTGGTGGCTCAGATCCAGAGGTGCATATGTTGATCATGCGGCAATAATAGATACGAGTGGACTATATCCGGGTAATATTGATGACGAAGGCGGTCTTGTCTTCGTGGAAAGAGGTGTTCGGCCGGCCGTTTGGATCAAACTGGATTCTGTGGTTAACAGAAAGGCGGATATAGTTGAAACTGTATCTGATTGCGGTTGTTTTACCTTACAGAAAACCGGGTCGAAAACATATTTAACAGGACTGACGGAAAAAGGAAAGGGACAGGAGGAATTGTTAATCCCTGCCGACACTGAAATCTTCTGCTGTATTGATGAAGGAAAAGCCAAGACAGTTGCTTTCAAAAGCAACGACGATGTTGACTATGGTCATATGTTTACCAGAATGAAGAATCTGGAAACAATAAAGCTCCCTGCAGCTCTTACAAAACTTGGGTGGCACTCGAACTGTCCGAATCTTAAAGAAATAGATATTCCGGAAGGTGTTACAGTGATACCGCTTAACTGCTTTTTGAATGACAAAAAGCTGGAGACTGTTACTATTAAAGGTAATTTGGTTGAAATCTGTACTTACGCTTTCGGCGGATGCCAAGCATTGAAAAAGATCAATCTTTCGGATTCTATTACAACAATAGGTCCATATGCCTTTGCCGCATGTGAGTCATTAACAGAAATAACTTTGCCTAAGAATCTTAAAATGGTAGGAGAAGAGGCTTTTGGCGGCTCCGGTGTCGAAGTGTTTGTTGTTCCTGAAGAGATGCAGTTGGAAAAATGGGACAGCTCATCGTTTGATCGTATGATTTCCGTTCAGTACACGGTTAAAGTCGTAAAAGGATCGTGGGCTGATTTGCACTTTGATGAAGTGTTTACCAGCCAGGCTATCAAAGAGTATTATTAATCTCGCACTATTAACTCGCAAAATCGCCGACAAATCATAGTGTATGATTGAATCTGACAGAGCACCCGCTTTGTCAGATATAGTTTAATATAGTAAACGGTCGAGAATTGTTCTCGACCGTAAATATTTGTCAATTGAACTCATGGATATTTTTAACGCCTTCGCAAGTGCTTTTCACATCAGTTTTTTGCGGCCGCGGAGCTCAAGGATAAGGCAGATCAGAACAAACGGGATAACCATACACACTATCTGCTTAAACAATGAGACTTGACTTAGTTTTTCTGCATTCATAAACGCAGCAAGGATACTTGGCGATGCGTTGTTTACTCCGTGAAGAAAAGCTGCAGGCCAGACAGATCCTGTCTTCTCAGTTACATAAGTAAGTATGCCTCCGAGCAAAATGCAATAAAGACACATAAGCATTATTCCGACATAGGGAAAGCCCGGATAGTCAGTGCCGAAGTTATGACCGATGCATGTTAACGGTGCATGCCAAAGTCCCCAGATCACTCCTCCGACGATAAGCGCGGGATATCTACCCATAAGTGCTTTGAGTTTTGGCATCATATAAGCACGCCAGCCGAACTCCTCACCGAAAGCCGCAAACGATATGATAACACCATTCGATACGGCACTAACCGGAATAAGTATTGCCATGCTGTTCGGCATTCCCGAATCAGGAAGGATACTCGTATCAAACAATCCGCGGGTCGTTAAGCAGAGCAAAAGATCAGCTGATGCAGAGTATGCTAGCGGTATCAATATTGCGAAAAGAAACACTTTCCACTTACCATTATCGATATTAATGCCAAGCATCATGGAATCTTTTCCGGCAGGCTTAAGACTCTCTTTGGTAAATACCCTTGTAAGAACGTGCGCGATTGCTGGTGCCAGCATTACCAGGCTGACAAGACTTATCAACCGCACACTGTCAGGATCTTTCACATCCCAGACAAAGCCGTTTCCGATAAATATGAACTCATAACCCCAAGCCAGACCAAATGCCAATACCAAAAAAATGATCAGCCTTTTCAATTGAACTTTCTTATCCATATCAATATGCCCCCTTATCACAGAAATGGCAGCTGATCCTGTAGGAAAGATAATAGATTGAAAGAACTATAAAAGGACCTGTTACTTCGACCAGTGATAACTCGAACTGATGTGCCATTATCCAGTTGGCGATTATTTCCAGGCTCACGTCTTTGACATCACCGAAAAAGAAGTACCACAGGATCGCTGTGCACAGAAGCATGATCATCGCGACACGGACCGCTTTGCCTTTTGAAGAACCCAGAGAAATAAACGCTCCAAGATCGATAGCAGCACATAAAATACTAAATAAGGCAAATGAAAAAACAACCAGTTGTGCAATGTTCCAGAGCGGTTTTATCTGCTCTGTTCTGCATAGCGAAGAACCGATCACATACCAGATCATGCTAAACGAGAAAACAACATAAGCCATGATTCCTATAAAGATGTAGTGAGAAGCTATGTACTGTTTCTTTGTTACCGGAAGCGAGCTGTAATAATCGATTACTCTTCCTCTGGTCTTATCGTCTTCAACGAGTTTTGTCGGACAGGAGCATATAACCGTTCCGAACATCATGGTAAACAATAACATGCCGATAATCCAATATAATCCGTCCGCCATCATATCTCCCATATCCAGATCTGCATCCGGCAAAGAAGAGAAAATATACGGCATCAGAATTCTTACTGCTATCATAACGGCAAAGATAACCAGAAACGTTATAGTCAGTTTCTTGCCTTTAACGGATATAAAATCCTTGTAAAGCAGGCCGGACATCAGATCACCTCCCTTTTCTTTGCCGCAACTGCGACAGTAACAAAATAAGAGATGAAACCCAGGACGCAGGCAATGATCAAGAACACATAGGCTCTATCCAAAACAACAGCAGTTACATTCTTTGCCTGTTCAATTATCACACTTGCGAAATTATCTCCCGCCTTGATCAAAGAAATAATGTTTTTTATGTTCATACCGAAAATGGCCAGAAGTATGATCAGCAAAGCAAAAGTTTCTGAATACATCTCAGAACCGTTAAGGATGATCCCGATATCGAACATCAGAAAGGTATATATCAGGCAGATAGAAAAACCAATGATAACTACCGCAAACAGCTGTCTGAATGTAACCAGATCGGTAAACAGCGAGACCAAAGAGGATATCACTATACTTAATACCGCACCGGCTAGATAAAGCCCGCAAATGGTTATGATCTTTGACAAGACCCTCTGTCTGACAGTCAGAGGAGTAACGGAAGTAACTGCCGTAAAACCGGATTTTCTGTCCTCGAAAAGTATATTCTTTGCTGTATCACCAACCGCGCCCATAGGCAGGATCATAAGTACCATAAAGGCAAATGACATTACTTCTTTTGCATACTCAGCTTCCTGCTCAGTCGTGTCAGGTCCCGGGATAGTCATCTGGTAGAGATTGCCGGATTTGGCACTGATACTGAACATGACCGCCATAATAAGAACAGCAACAGTAACAAATACCACAACGGCAAGCCTCTTTCGAAAGCTCATCAGATCTTTTATTATCAGTCCTCTCATGGCTTTATCCTCGCTTCGGACTGCTCACATAACCCAGCATTATCTGCTCTATCGTGGCAGGCTCGATCACGCACTTGGGATAGAGTTTCTCACATGCTGATCTGTCATTTACGAGGAGCTGTATTCCAAATGAATTATCCTCTTCACTTACGATCAGCGAATCGCTTATGTTACTTCTCTCATCCTTCTTGCATCTCAGGATTCCGTGGTTCTCGATAAGCTCATCTTTATTACCTTTGAGCACGATCTTACCCGCGTTGATAAACACTATCTCATCTGCGATCTGTTCAAGATCTGAAGTGATATGTGTAGAAAGAAGTATCGTGTGATCTTCTTCTAAAACAAATTCCCTGAAGATCTCCAATATCTCATGGCGCACGATCGGATCAAGGCCGCTCGTCGGTTCATCCATGACCAGAAGTTTTGCATTGTGAGAGAGCGCTACGGCAATCTGAAGTTTCATTCTCATACCACGTGAAAAATCACCGCACTTTTTCTTCGTTGGCAGAGCAAATCTCTTAAGGTAATCGAAGAAAGCTTTCTCATCCCAATTCTTATATATGTTTCTCATTATGATGTTGATGTCTTTTGAAGTGAGATACTCATTGAATCCCATCTCATCGAAAACAACACCTATATCTTCCCTGACAGCAGCACCTTCTTTGGACATATCCCTGCCGAAAACGTATATCTCACCGGCATCTTTTGCCCTCACGTCGAGAAGCAGTTTTATCGTAGTTGTCTTACCTGCACCATTCTGTCCGATGAAGCCGCAGACTGAACCTTCGGGCACATCGAAAGATATGCTGTCGAGTTTGAAATCGCCATAATCTTTAGTGACGTTCCTGATCTCAATCGCATTCTTAACGCTTTCCATATATGAACCTCTTTGCGAATCTATTCTTTCTTTTTCTTCTCCTCGTAAAGGAGCTTCAACATCTCGCCCAATTCATCAACAGATATATTTCCGATGACAGCTTTATCAACAGCATCTTCAAGCAATTCCTCAATGGAGAACATAATATTCTCCCTGACGATATCGCTGTTGATGGCTTTGACAAAGGTACCTTTGCCCATGACCGACTCTATAAAGCCGTCACGTTCAAGGTCTTCGTACGCTCTCTTAGTGGTGATGATGCTTATCTTGAGTTCCTTTGCAAGGACTCTCATAGACGGCAGGTTCTCCCCTGCTGAGAGCTCTCCGGTCATAATCTGATTCTTGATCTGTTCCTCTATCTGCTCGTAGATCGGAACACCGGAACTGTTACTGATGATGATATCCATTCTTTCTTCCTTAGCGCGCGCCCGACGATTTCTCTGCGCATAGAAACGTCGGCATACAGTAATTAGTGTATATATCCATTATATACACCTCGCGCGCATTGTCAACAGTCAGCCTTTCTATATGAAATTCACGATTTTTGTGCATGAATAAGTTCTCAACCGGGATGGTATAATGACCTTGATCAAGGGTGTTCCTTGGTCGTTTAATTTTTTTATTGACTGATATCTGTTGAGATTCGGAATAGTAAGGAATTAAGGAATGAGCCAGATTAAGAGACATCAGTGTCCGTCTTGTGGCGGAAACCTGATAGACGATAGCGAAAAGCTGTTGTACCATTGTGCTTCCTGCGGTTCGTCTTACGATTACGATTATTTCAGAGAAGAACAACTTCATGAGATGGGTGAGACATATCTCTCCAGAGGAGAGGTTAATGCCGCTGTAGATGCGTATAAGCTGATATTAAAAAAGAATCCTAACGATTTTCTCGCTCTCAGAGGATTGATGCTTGCTGCAGCATATCTTGAGGACATGGATGGCTTTGCCCGTATAGGTGAAGAAAAGCACTTCTCATATGATTCCCAATTGGCAGGTGAAGTGCTTGATGCCGCTTCAGAAGAAGATAAGGAATACTTCTCGGAGTTCGGAAAAATCTATGTTAACAAACAGAAACAGATTGATATTAAAAGGGAGATCAAATCACTGCGCAGGGAACGCGAGAGTATAGACGCAAAAATCAGGTTTACCGATAATACCCGTTACGAATACTATTTCGAAAGCAAGAACGGACAACACTCTCCTAAATCAATTTTCATTATTGTGTGGATCTTAACTGCCTTCTTCAGTGTGCCGAACTTAATTAGAGCATTTGATAACATCGACGAGGGAAAAATATCAATCTTCTTCGCAGTTGTTGGCGGACTTGCACTTCTCATCGGTTTAGGCATCAATTTCTTAATTGTCTATCCAAGGCTGAAGATGATAAAGAGAATAGATGATGTTATCAATGAACTCCATGCTGTATCAGACAAGACCGGAGAACAGATAAAGAAGCTTGAAGCTGAAGCAGAAGAACTCTCTGGCGATATCAGGAAAGCCATCCGGGATTTTGTAAAGAAAGACAGCCTGATAACCAAGGATTCTGTAAAGGAACAAGTACCGGATTTTGGCAAGATCAAGAAACACCAGTGTCCGTCCTGCGGAGGCAGCCTTAGAATAGACAGCGACATGCAGATGTATCATTGTACTTTCTGCGGTTCGACATATGATTACGAATACTTCAGAGAAGACCGGGTACACGAGGCGGGTGAGACATATCTCTCCAGGGGAGAGTTTATGGCTACAACAGAAGCTTACGAGTTCATGTTGAAAAAGGACCCTCACGATTTCCTTGCCCTCAGAGGATTAATGCTCGCGGCAGCCCATCTGACAGATATGAGCGAGCTTGATCAGGTTAATGAATCATTCTCTTATGACACCCAAATGGTAAATCGGGTAATCGGGAACGCTTTGGAAGAGGACAAGGAATACTTTACGGAATTTGCCAAGGTCTATGCCGCAAAGAAGAGACTGGCTGATTGTTCCGAAGAAATCGGAGCTCTCCGTGAGGAAAAGAACAAGATCAATTCTGTCATCACGCAAAACTACAAAGGCAGAGGTGAATACAGAACAAGATATGATCTGACGGTTGTGTTCATTACCATGTGGGTAGTTACAGCTTTTTTTCTGCTGCTGACGTTTGTATTTGCCAAGGGTCTGATTACGGCATATGCTTCCAATTCCGATAATGTATCCATAAACCTCTCATTTGTATTTTTCTTTGGCGCAATAAGTCTCGTCCTTTTAGTAATCAATAACCTTAATTACTTTTTCGAAATGAGAAAGATGAAGAAAACAGAAAAAGCTGATGCAGAGCTCTATGAAAAAGTCGCCAAGATGGATGATAAGATAAGAGAACTCGAGAATGAGTTATCTAAGCATATGAGCAATACCAGGAGATTCGTCCATGATTTTGTGAGGAAAGACAAGATCATAATGAGAGATAAGATGTCATCATAAGCAACAAATCTAATAAGTTGAACGATGCACCATTTTTGGAGTATCATTCATGAGAGTACAAATCAGAATATACTCCCCCATAAGGAGAACATTTTATGAAGACATGTCCTAATTGTGGAGCACCACAGGCAGATTCACTACCTGCATGCAGTCTGTGCGGATATTTATTTCCGGTTGTGCAGAGCCCTGTAAAACCACGTTTTGAAAAGCGTGTATTCATAGCTCTTGGTGCAGATCTTGTGACCATTATAGGCACTTTTATATTCTTTAATTATCTCTGGATGAAGAGTTCCTCTCACCATGATTCCGCTTCGACGGCGTTGTTTAACATATTGATTTTTGCCATGGTTCTCGTCACGGCGGCAGGCCCTATACTGGGTCTGATACTTTCGATCGTCGGCCTTAGGAAAACAAGGAGCACGGGGACAAAAGGAAAACCCTTAGCCATAGCCGGAATAGTTATTTCTTCGGTACTGTTGCCGTTAGCGTATTTCTTTATATATATGCTTGTCCTCGCCATTAATTCATAGACTAAATTACACCAATATAATAGGGACAGTCCCAGATTACTTATCAAAACCGGATAACTCATTTTCAGTAAGAGGAATTGGAAGAGATTAAAAAGCAAATCAGAAGTCAGGGGGATAATATATGTTAAAGAAGTTCATCGTATTTGTCATGATTCTCAGCATGCTCGCAGGGGTCTGTTCATGTGCAAAAACACCGCGCCCGCAGAGTCAGATCACTGATGTGGTACAGACCAAAGATAATGCCTATGAGTGTCAGTTTGAAGGCATGACGTTCAGGTTCATGCTCTTCCTGCCCGAGAAGGTTGACGGCAATACGCCGCTCATCCTCATGATGACGGGCCTCAATAACAACAGTTCGGGATTCAAGCTCCAGACACATATGGACGAGACTGCCTGCCCCAGAGGATATGCCGTATGCTATGTAGAGCCAGGCCTTGGAACGCGTGGAAAGGGTTGGGACTGCGGCCTCTGGGATACCAATGAAGTGGACAGTCTGGATTACCTCGTTAATCTCGTAATCTATCTTCAGGATGAGTACGGTCTGTCCAAGACCAAGGCTTTCGCGGCAGGATTTTCAAACGGCGGCTTCATGGGGCACAGAGTCGCGATGGAAGCTTCTGACACTTTCGTTGCCGTTGCAAGCGTTGCTGGAGTGATGACGACTAAGATATGGGACGAAAGGGTCGATAAGACCAGTATCGGTGTACTCGAGATCTACGGTACAAGTGACCCCATATTTTCGCAGGACAGTACGGCGACAGCCTTTCCTTATCAGCCGATCGAAGAAGTCATGAAATACTGGGTGCAGGCTAACGGTCTCAGTCCTTCAGGTGTAGAACAGCTGTCGGCCAAAGCCGAACTTACCAAATATACTGCTTTTCTGAACAAGAACCAGGTGTGGTCAGTCAAGATCGACGGCGGAGAACACGTGTGGCCTACAGAGGATGTAGCAGGGTTCAATACTAACGAACTTATACTGGATTTCTTTGATCAGTGCTCGTGACCGGTCTCAGGATTGTTTTCTTTTGAATGAGACATAACTTAAAAAGCTCCTGGTAATTCAGGAGCTTTTTTATGTTGGGAGTTTTTACTGGGATGGTATAATTTCCTTATTTGAGGGAAACCTTAGTCGCGGATATTTTTATATGAATGGGTTTGTGAATTTTATTTTTTGATCAGTATATTTTAGGGATGAAGGAGTATAGAATTTGACATGGCTATTTACCAATTCGTGACTGATATTTATAAATCTCCGAAATGAATAGTATCATATCGGATCTTTAATGGCACTAGCCTGATGCCTCTACCTGATCTAATTCAGGCTGCTTTTATCTTGGTTATCTGTTCTCCTGTTTTGATGGGAATTGCTCTTGTACAACCCAGTTTAATCATCTGATATGCAGCATTTATGTCTGCGTTTATCAGTATCCCGTTGTTGCTCCTGAACAGACCGCGTTCCTCTCTTCGTTCTTTGTCGTAGTATTCTCTCGTGGGCTTTTCTCCGTCAAGATAACTCGTTCCGCTCGTGTAGCTTTCTCGTACTGTCTTTACCTCAATGCCTTCAAGTCTTGCTTTGTATTTGATCATGTTTGTAAGTGTCTTATACGGTATGGATACAAAGTTCTGGTTTGTTATGTTTCCCATGTGTACTTTTTGTTTCCATCCCTGATTGGCTCCTATAACTATGAGCCCTACATTCGAAGAGACTGCCAGGTTAACTAGCTTCCTGCTTGCCTTGTGCATATAGTCTTTTATCTTGCGGTTCCTTTTTGCCGTAAGTTTATCTATTCTTCTTGTTCTGTTCTTTCCGTTATATACCTTCGCCTCCTTTTGCATATGTGCTCTTGCCTTGTTGTAGTA
>JHXJ01000007.1 GCA_000621765.1 Ruminococcaceae bacterium AB4001 | reverse complement strand
TCCTTTATATTCACACAGTTGCCTCAATATTTTTGCTATATCCGCCTTGTACTGATTGAATATTATTTTCCTTCTGTACTTCGGCGTGAACACTATGTGATATTTACACATCCATTTTGTGTGAGCTAAACTGTGATTGGCATTTGCCATTTTGTCACCTTTCCTTTCTGTAATTTTGGCTTGAACACCTCGATTATAGGGAAAGGTGACTTCTTTGTATAACTTCTGTCGCGCACCCGCATAGCGGGTGGTTTATTGTCTCGCACGCTTCGTTCCTCGCGTTCTCGACGGAGTCACGTCTCCATAAACAAACAAAACAGAGGGCTGTCCCGCACCTGTGCAGACAGCCCTCTTTATGATGTAAGTAACTAAAAGAACATCATTTAATTGAGGCAGATAGAAGTGTTGTTTACTCAACACGCGTTATAGATCCCGAATCGTTTTCAACAACACCAGGCTCTATTTCAGATACCTCAATTTGTTTTTTATGGCATGAGTTCATTATATCGGTTAATCCCACTAATGCAATGGGATTTTCTTAATTTCCGACATATGTCGTAAATATTGTTCGAAAACGACATATGTCGATAACTTTTTCTTATAGCGTCTCCCTTAAATCTTCCAGTTTGCAGCCTCTTCTCTCAGCTTTATAAAATTGATGTAGCGCATATTACTGCTCATCAGTTCATCGTGCGTTCCGCTGCTGATCTTACCGCCATCAATAACTACTATCTTATCTGCATTGCGGATAGTCTTGAGCCTGTGTGCGATCATGATAACGGTCTTTTTGTCTGTGAGAGCATCAAATGCGGCTGTTAACTTATCCTCATTCTCAGGATCGACGTTGGCTGTTGCTTCATCAAGGATGATGATAGGTGCGTCCTTAAGAATAGCTCTGGCAATGGATATTCTCTGTTTCTCGCCGCCTGAGAGTGTTGCACCGCCTTCACCTATCACAGTTGAATATCCGTCTGGCAGTGACATGATAAAATCGTGACAGCAGGCTTTTTTCGCTGCTGCTACAACGTCTTCATGACTTGCGTCGTTCATACCAAACTTGATGTTGTTCTCTATCGTGTCAGCGAAAAGATAGACATTCTGGAATACCACGCTTATCCGGGACATAAGACTCTCGAGGGTATATTCCCTTACATCTCTTCCTCCGATTGAAACACTTCCTCCGTTAACATCCCAGAAACGGGCTATGAGCATAGCCAGAGTCGTTTTTCCGGCACCTGAAGGACCTACAAAGGCAGTCATGGTATTCTCGGGTATCTCAAGGCTTACGTCATTTAAGATCTCATTATCACCATAGGCAAAAGATACGTTCTTAAGCGCAATTCCGTAATTATCCGGTGCATAATCCTTTCCGTTCTCGTCCATTACAGGAAGAAGATTTACCTTGTCTGCCTCTTCTATAGAACTTGATACTACTCTGAGTACTGTAAGTCCCGCACCTGTCTGTTCGATATCCGCAAAGATCTGGAAAGATAAGATTATCGTAATCAATGCATATGTAATCGTCATGTTTCCTGCAATAAACATTGCAATACCGAAAAGCATGATCAAAACCTTAAAGGCTCCCAATACAATGCCCTGGATCCTGGCATAAGGAATAAACAATCTCTCCATGGCCATGTTGCTGTCACGGTTATCATCAATCGCTTTTTTCAAGGCTTCATCGCCCTTGCCGGTAAGGTTGAACGATTTGATGACACTCATTCCCTGAAGGCTCTCAAGAACCTTCGATACAAGAGCGGCCTGATTCTTCTGTCTAACAGGAGACAATGAACGGCTCTTCTTTTCCATTGACGATGTGATGATCATGTAGATCGTCATTCCGGCAAATACGATCAGGCCCAGTCTCCAGTCGAAGAACAATACGCAGAATAAGAATACAACTGCATTCATAAGGCCGCTCAAGATAAGCACAAGAACATTGGCGCCCTGGTTTTCTACAACATCGAGGACCGTTGTGGCTATACCTGTAATCTGCTCAAGATTGTTGTCATTGAAATATCCCATCGGGACTTTCTTAAGTCTTTCAGCTATCTCAAGACGCTTATAAGCGCTCATGAAGTAGCCTGCGTGAACCGCCTGGAGATCAGCTATCATCTTTAGGAAGAATTGTCCTAATATGCTTATTCCTAAGAGGATAAGGGCTGTCCATGCCGGCTGCATTGTCTTATCGCCCTGCTCAAATGCCAGCAGCACAAAATAGATTGCTGCCATTCTAAACATCGAAAACAATGATTTAAAAAAAGCTATTATTATCGCCCTATATATCCTGACCTTTTCCGGTCCGGAAAAAGCTATTATCTTTTTAATCGCTTCGAGCATTATGCTGCACCCCCTTCGCTTACATGTGCCTGCCACATCGATCTGTAAAGATCGCTCTTCTCAAGAAGTTCACTGTGGGTTCCGGTACACTCAACAGTTCCGTCATTTACCAGGATTACCTGGTCGGCATCGATAATCGTTGAAAGCCTGTGCGCAATGATGATTACGGTCTTATCTTTTATCAGACCTGTAAGGGCTCTCTGGATCAGAGCTTCATTCTCGGGATCGATATATGCAGTTGCTTCGTCCAGGATAACGATAGGAGCATTCTTGAGCATTGCTCTGGCAATAGCGATCCTCTGACGTTCACCGCCTGAGAGATGCGTTCCGCCGCTTCCTACCTTGGTCTCGTAGCCCTGAGGAAGTGCTCTGATAAATTCATCACATCCTGATGCTCTGGAGACTTCAATAACCTGTTCATCAGTAGCAGAAGTGTTTCCCATACGGATGTTATTCATTATCGTGTCATCGAAAAGCCAGTTATCCTGTGATACATATGCAACCTGGTCATAAAGCTGCTCAAGAGGAATCGACTTCAAATCTTTTCCGTCCATCTTAATAACACCTTCCGATACATCCCAGAATCCGCCGATAAGCTTGGCAATGGTGGATTTACCGCTTCCCGAAGGTCCAACAAGCGCCGTAAAGCTCTTCTCAGGAATTGAAAGGCTCACATTATGAAGAACCTCTTCGCCTTCGTGATACGAGTAAGTAACATCACAAAGCTCGATATTATGTGTTGAGAACTCAACAGGTGTTTCAGCGTGATCCTGTTCTTCACCTGAGAGTAGCTCATCTACGGTCGCAACCGTCGTTGCAAGTTTTGCAGAAGAATCAGTAAACTGGATTGCAGCAATTATCGGTCCGACAATACACATCGAAAGCATTATCGAAGTCATAAAGACATCTGCCGTGATGTTGCCGGAGATATACATATACCAACCGACAGGCAATACCGTGATAAGTGTGCACGGTGCAATCGTATAACAAAGGCCCTGGCAGACTTCCGTCTTCTTCATCCAGTAATAGTAGAATGATGAATTGGCAAACACCTTATCTTTGAATTTCTGATAGGACGTCTTGCTCTGGTTATATGCCTTGATAACTTCGATACCGTGAACGTATTCAACAATACTCGCATTCATATCCTGTGTGATCTCAACGGACTTCTTATAATCCTCACCATAACTTGCTGCGATGAATCCGAAGAACATCAGACCTACAGGAACAGAGATAAGACATATGAGCCCCATTCTCCAGTCAACGATCATCATGTATACCCAAACGGCTAAAGCTCCGATGATGTTGGAAGTCAATTCGGGAATCATGTGAGCCAAAGGACGCTCCATGCACTCGACTTCATCAACGATAATCTGCTTAAGTTTGCCGCTGGAAGTATCAATGATCGTACCAAGTGGCATTCGCGGAAGCTTGGCAAATATCTGTTTTCTTATTTCTCCTAAAATGGAGAACGCAGCTTTATGGCTGACACTGAGTCCCAAAGCATACAAAATAGTTTTCATAGCAAAACCGGCAAAAGCTGCAATAACAAATACCAGATAATAACTCCATTTGGTATTTCCCTCTATCATGCCGGATATTATCTTGGCAGCAGAAACAAACGGAATGATTCCGGATAATACTCCAAGCACTGCGTAAACCACCGATAACAGCAGCCTGCCATGTTCCGGTTCCGCTATCTGCCAAAGTCTTGACATAGGATTCGACTTCTTTTCTTTCAAGTTAACTACACCTCCCGAATATTAGTTTTGACTAACTTATATGGCAAAAAAATATACCATTGCTTTAGAACGGTATATTTATAGTCCCAACAATTCTTTGTAGCCGGCGATACAAAAGTCGCTGGCGATCTTCGTCTCGCGTATATTGTCTTCTTCTGATACGCCTTCCAGAAAAGCATCAAGCATTGAGTTAATGACCATCGATGCTCCCATCCTTATGATCCGCTCAGAGATATTCTCAGGTCTTTTCATGAATTTCTTCGCGCTCTCAAGGAAGATCATTGTATTTTTACACTCTTCATTGATCAGATCACTGATAAAGTGCTCATAGCTTGTACCATCACTGCTCTTCAGTATAAGAGTGAATACATCACGCTCAGAATAAACATAGTGGATCAATGTCTCTATTGAACTGTAAGACATATCAAACATTCTGATAACATCATCTACAGTTTCTATGCTTATCTCGCTCATATCCTGATATTTCTCATTGAACACAGCCAGTTTTTCAGAGACAAGAGCAGCAAAAAGATCGTCTTTGCTTTTAAAGTGTGCATAAAAAGCACCGTTAGTCACACCGGCGTCTTTACAAATATTCCTTATTGAAGCATTTCTGAATCCGATTTCCTTAAAAGTCTTCATAGCACTTTCAAGGATCAGTTCATGTGTTTTCTCGTAATCGTAAGACATGTAAAACTCTAACCACGCATATTTATTTCGGTGTAATATTACAGCGTAATTTTATAACTGTCAATCAAACTTTTTTGCACTTTTTCAGTTAGCAAAAGGCAACTGAGAAAAGCCCGCAAACGCAGTTAGCCAAGGGTTTTCGACCGAAGTTGCTTTCAGTAGAAAAATACTTAAATAATTTATTACCAAATTGCAAATATCACAGCAAAAACTTGCCGTTTCTCCTGTTCATTGCAAGAATATTATTAACATCCCAAAAACCAAGGAGGAAATATTTATGGCATATGTAATTTCTGACGCTTGCGTATCTTGCGGCACTTGCGCTGACGGCTGCCCTGTCGGAGCTATTTCCCAGGGTGAGACACAGTACAACATCGATGCTGATGTTTGTGTAGCATGCGGAGCTTGTGAAGCTTCCTGCCCTACAGGCGCTATCGCTGAAGGCTGATAAGCACAACTGATAATCCGGTTAGATCAAAGAGGATGCCACAATGGCATCCTCTTTTCATAGGGTTATTCTAAAACTATCTTTTTCTCCTGCTGACCAGGAACCCATTCTCATCAGTTGTAAGCTCATACTCTTGTGCGAGTGGATTCTTATTACCTACTACACAGTAATCACACATATTGCTGTTACCACAGGTTCCGCAACGTATGAGCGTTCCATGTATTTTTTCAATACCGAAATAGTCAGAATTGCACATCAATGGCAGTACATGGAGCAAATTATGCTGTTTTGCAAATTCCGCATTCGGACACTGAACGAAATGATATCTTGAAATATGTTTTTCGTTATCATAAGGTTCATCTACATTAATAAATCCTGCCGGATATTTTTTGATGTCCCTTCTGTCTCCGTCACCCGACCTCTTAAAGACCTTATTGATCAGCCTCATGTTCGACGGACGGTTAAGATCGAATATCTTTCCGAGCTTTACAAAAGGACCCATGAACAGGTTCGACACAAAATCCTGTAATTCAGATACAGGAGGCTGATCAGGAAGACAGGGATACAATGAAAATATCAGAAGGCCTCCGTAAATTGCCTTGGCATGACCGTTTTTCTTTCCTCCGTAATCAGGCAGATCGGGAAGATATGCGTGGTATTGATCAACTGTTTTTTGCCAGACTGCATCAGCCTGAGATCTGCCATACCTTTCAACAAGCCAGCGTTTTACCGGCTTGCAATATGGTAATTTGCTGATTGGAATATGATTGTCTGCCATTATCAGTTACTCCTTATCTCTTCATTAATCATACAGGTTCGCGGATCAAATCGTATGTATGATAATGATCACCGCAATCACGGATCCTTTCCAATGTCATTCCAAGATGCTGATATCTGGCGGATTTATTCTCATCGTCTGTATCAAGGATCACCGGCACCTTCTGTTTGCCAGCAAGGTCATAAACATACTCCATCATCTTTCTCATGAAGCCCTGCTTCTGATACTCTTTACGTACAATAAGGACTTCTATCCTTATAAACTTACGCTTTGCCTTACGCATCCTGGTCTCGATCGAACCACCGTCAGAAAATGAGTCCGAAACAAACTGCTTCATTTTCTTCCATCCGCCTAGTGCTTTCTTTTCGGCAGATATCATTTTCATTCCATCAACAAAGCCAATGGTACCAATGCCTTCACCTGCTATAAACATATATCCCTCATGGTTTTCAGAGGTTGCATACAGAAGCCCGCTGTTATATGCGGCCTTAACAATAGCATTGATATAGGTAAACATAGCATCGCGTGTTGTAATGTATTTCTTTAATCCAAGATCGCCATTACTATACTCATAGTCCCAAAACGCATCAGCTACATGATGGGATATCACTTCGATGTCGCTTTTATCCAAATCCTTTAATCGAATCATAACAACGAACACACCCACGCTGCGATTGCAGATGCCGCCGGGAATATAACGATCAGCTTCAGCAGCTGGCTTTTGATGTTATAGCCGTATTTTCTGTTGTTGTATACCGGAGCTACCTCAGGCGTAAAGGCTTGGAAGAACCGGAATTTACAAAGCAGGAAATAATCGAAAAAAATCATGTCGTAGATCTTATATATCGTAAAAATCAGGACAAATCTTAAAAAGAACTGCCAGAATGTAAAGTCACTCCTGAATCCGTCCCAAATAGAGATTACGCCTATGCCCAATATCATGACCATACTCATTATAATCAAGGTCCAGCCTATCTTACGTGCACCGTAAAACTCCTCTTCTTTTCTGTCAATAACAAGCTCCAAGGCTTCCTTCGGAGCAGACGAAAACAGCCTCTTATCCTTAACTAATACAACGGCAGAAAAGAGCATAATTGTTATCGCCGCACAAAAAACGATTGCAAGAAATATCGTTAAAAGCATTATTTATTCTCCTTCAATTTTGAAATATGATTCAGCCATTCATTACAGGCTGTTTTACTCTCTTTACACGCCGGATAGGAAGAATAGCAGTGGATCATACCGGGCTCATAATAAACATAGACTTTACTGCCGGATCTTGTGTATGCATCTTCAATGTCTTTTCCCAATGCAGCCAACGTCTCATCTGCGCTGTAATAGATATACGTTTCCGGAGCATTGCGGTAATCTCCTAAAGCCGGATGTATCATGTAATCAGGAACTGTTTCTCCGTGTGCACAGATCTCTGGAAAATATTCCACCATTGTGAAGGTTCCCGGAGCATCCTTTTTACTCTGTTCACTCATCCGTTCCCAGGCTTCCTTATTATGCGGAACACCGCTTGGAGAATGAAGTATCGCGAGCCTGGGCATTAACACTCCTTCATTCAGATGATTCAACATCGAGATAAGAGCAAGGCAGCATGCACCTCCGGAGGAGTCACCGGTGATCACAACTTTTTCAGGCGGATAATCCTTCAGAATCCTTTGGTATGTTATATATGCGGTTTCAACAGCCGCGCTTACAGGTGCATCCGTGCAGAGCGGATATAGTGGCATAAACACTTCAGCACCGGTCTTATCTGCAATATTGCGGACCATCATGAGATGCGGTTTCCATGCGTTCATCGTCCCGCCGGCTCCGAAGATAAACAGAACTGCACAGTTTGCATTATCGCTCCGTTTTTTCGAACGGACAACCAGCAAATCACTGCCGTCATTAATCTTTTCAACGCGATACAAGGCTTTTTTGTCGGAAGGTATAACGAACTGATTTTTCGCATTATATTTCCTTGCCCTCTCGAGCAATTCATCAGCACTGCCTGCCGGTTTTCCCGTCATCAGATTCATAAAGAATTTCATCATTTTTGCTGTAAAACTCATTACGTACTGTCCTTATTAGCTCTATCCAACCTTAATAAATATCCATGCCAGAATTACAGACACAACAACTTCAATTACAAGCTTATGTATCTCTTTCCCGTCCCACTGAGGTTCGACTCTCAATACATCAGGAGTCTTGCCCGTCTTTTTCTTGATCAACACGCCGAAAATATCACTCTTTGTAAACATCCACCAATCAAGAACAACAGCATCAAAAATCGAAACCATCCAAAAGAAGATCACGAAGCGAAGAGCAATCTGCCAGAAATTCATCCCGGAAGCTACACCTTGCTTACCTGCAACAATGATCGTGACTATAAACCCTAATCCGGTAATAAGAGCAAGCAGTCCGATAATGATCTTATCCTTAAGTTTCAGTTCTCTGGGCACACCGTATTTTTCCAGCAATTCCTTAGCCTTCGGTGTCATAAACCAATACGCATTCTGCGGAACAAGAAAAGCTCCTATCAGACAGAAAGCTACGAGAAGAACAATACCTATAAGGCCATATAAAAAGCTCAATAACATTATCTTTACCTTATTAATGCGATTAACAATCCGACGACCAGCGCAGGTATAGTGCCAAATACGATACCAGGGAAAAGGATTCCCTTAAAGTGGAACCATTTCTGGTGGTAGGCTTTATCCATATGTTCGGTACCTTCTAATCTGAATGCTTTTATATTCGCAAACAATATCCAGTCGATGAAAAGCGTATCGTATAGGCCTATCCATACCATTAGCCCGAACGAGAGAAGGAAGCCTTCAAGGAAAGTCGATGCGCCTGCCCAAAGAGCACTGAGAAGTAATATTACACAAAAGATCACTATGCCGAGCGACTTGGTGAATATTACCATTTTTGATTTGTATGAGACATCGACACGTTCATGCGTCTTAAAATACTCTTCCTGAATATCAGGCGGATAATTATGAATGCTTTCAGGACTGTACTTTTTATCGCTCAAACATGAAGGCAAAACAACTGCAGTAAAAATACCGGCGAAAACAAGTGCCTCTATAACAATTACCCACCAGATCATAAATTCTTCACCTCACTTGAAGAACAGCATCATGATTCCTGCCAATGCAGCCGCAATGGCCGGACTTCCGACAATAACTATCAGCCACTTGGCAATCAAAGTTTTCTTCGGTATGTATGGTTTCAGATCCTCTGTTCCAGGTATTGTCCAAGCTTTGGTATGGCCTACCCAGAATGTATCAATAAAGAATCTGTCAAACAGACCTTCTGCCATAGCAAGCGCATATATTTGCAGAAATGGATTTAAGAATCCTCTGGCGCCGTTTATTCCATATACTGCCCATATCACAAATGAGATCATCACTGTCAAAGAAATGATCTTAAACAATTTCTTATTACGGGATAATTGTTCCTTTGTAACCAGACCCATCTCAACAACACGTTCCT
The DNA here is from genome assembly GCA_000621765.1 of Ruminococcaceae bacterium AB4001. Taxonomy (GTDB): domain Bacteria; phylum Bacillota; class Clostridia; order Saccharofermentanales; family Saccharofermentanaceae; genus Saccharofermentans. Next base: position 121,711 of record JHXJ01000007.1, on the reverse strand, counting down.
GAACATCTTTTTCAAAAAGAAATGCGCCGTTATGAACTCCGTTTGCGATAACGACAACACACGGAACGAATAAAATAAAGCAAATTACTATACATTCAAGAACTAAAACCATTACTAACTCTCCTCTGTTCGCAGAAATCACAGCTATCATTGCCGCGTCCAAGCGTCCCCCCAATAAAGCTCCGGATTTCTTCAACATAACGATCCACTTCTATTAATGTGGATATATGGCCACTGTCCACGCCCTCAACGATAACGCTCTCCGGCATCATGCTGATAAGATCCTTTTGCATTTCCAGCGTGAAGCTTTCATCATTTTCGGGAAGTATCAGCAAAACCCTTCCATTCAAGTAAATAAAGTCTTCCGGTGTGCATGGCGTCTGATTCATAAGATCTATCAGAAGCTTCGTCATATGCAGATCCAACTCCCGCGTATAATCACGGTAAACAAAGCGGAACATATCCTTAGTGTATGAATAAACTTCGAGAGTTGTATTTTTTGCCATGCGCATACATGACCTTATCATCACCGGTTTAAGCCAGGAATATGGAACATGTCGCAAGATCCACAATAGAAGAGGTGCTTTCTTCTCATATTTAGCCCTTAATTCACTTACTGTCATTTCAGAAAGGCTCGCCGTAGAGAAAAGACACATTCCGCCTGTGAGCTCTGGATATTTTCTTGCTATCATCTGAGCAACATATCCGCCATACGAACTGCCGACAAAAATCCCCTTTTCAACATTCAGATGTTTAAGAAGCAAGGATATGCTTTCAACCAAACCGGAATTATCATCATACTCATATGGGTAATCAAAAGTGAGAATTCTGTATTCTGATTCCAACGCGGTAATATACGGCATATAAAGAAATGACAGGCCCATTCCACCGACCAAAAAGATCAACGTGGTATCGCCTTTTCCGCAAAGAAGATAATGAAACTTTGCTCCTTCCACAACAACTTCCTTATAAGGATGTGTTCGGAGAAATTCTTTAAGGAGTTCCTCGTATGTTTTATTCAGCTCCATATCTTTATATTGACCTTTTATTTTTTGTGATGGATATGATTATCATTATTTAACAGCTATCACCGTGATCCACGGCTTGCCGTCATAATGGTCAGATGTCACTTCAGAAAAACCTGCGGCTTTAAGCGCTGCTCCGATCTGTTCGATCGTATAGCACTTCATTCCATCAATTATCTTCTCGTACTTAAGGCTCGTATCATCCGTTCCGTCTGATTCGTTGACGATCATAAACACCCCGCCGGATTTAAGCACTTTATAGACTTCGGTAAAACACTTTTCGAGGCCGGGCCAGAAGTAGATCGTCTCAAAAGCTGTTGCAAGATTATAGGTATCAACAGGCAATCTCAGGTCAGACACATCACCCTGTTTTACAGTCATCTTTCCGGATGCAATGAGATCTTTGTTGTACTCCTTGGATTTAGCGACTGACACCTCAGAATAATCAATTGCTGTAACCTTTGCAGAAGGAAATCTATTGGCTAGTTCTCCTGCATTTCTGCCGCCTCCACAGCCGAGTTCGAGTATCTTGGAAGGTTCCATCTCAGGAAGATGCGATATGCCCCAGTCAGCAAGTTTAGCATGACCGCTGTTCATGCCGTTTACCATCATCTTACCGAGGGTTCCCTCCGGCTTTCTCGTCTGATTTACGAATTTCTTGTAAAGTCCCATAACACTCTCCTTATTTACATCATTATCTTTCCAATAAGCACGACTATTCCTGCGATTATTGCAGCGCCAACGACCCAGATTCCAGTGAGAATGATCCTCTTCTTGAACATCTGCTTCCACGTTTGGACATAAGGGATATCTTCCGTACCGGGTATTATCCAAAGAGGGCTCTTTGCGACCCAGATCTTATCTATAACGATTCCATCAAACCAGTTCATTACTTCAAGGAACAAAAGTGCCTGCAGATAAGCGGGCCAAAAATCTCTGATCTGATTCCAAATAGCTATTATCGCAATAAGTGCGGCAGCCATTACGGTAAATAAAGCGGTCATGAAGATCTTTCTTTTCTTAGAGACCGTCTGCCTGTCGGTGAGACCTAATTCATAGACACGTTCCTGTACAGTTTTCGGGTAAAAATAAAGAGCATTCAAAGCATTGTTTCCAACACCAAGTTTTACCATTAAAGCAAAGAGAGCACAGAATAAGATCAGCTGGAGAACGATCATTTATCAGACCTCACATCTTTCTTAACAGCGAAATAGAACGCAAGGCACATGAATGCATATCCCCAGGATTCGCCACATGCCGTAAGGAATGACCATTTACTTCCTAAAGCGACCATCACGGCAGCTATTATCTTTGCTGCAATACTAAGGCCCATAGGGCACAGAATAAAAGCAGCCTTGCTAATCCCAAGTTTTCCCTTCAGAGTGAAATACATATAAGCAATAGTCACGGGAATATCACAGATATAGCACCAGATAAGAAACGGCAGCATAGCTGTTGCTGCAGGTATCAGATAAACAGAATCTGCAGAACTTATATCAAGTCCGGAACGGAGCGCTGCCTGTATCATCAGCAGCACAATGCAGCATGCGGCATGGAAAGATACAAACATCATAGGTGCCGACTTTAAGCCAAAGCCCATGAGCTTATACATTTTCGAATCCTTCGAGATGCCTTTCAGATCAAGGGTTTTCATTACAGCCGGCGCGAAATAAAGGCATCCGAATCCGGATAAGAACCCGAAGAAGAATGACAACACATAAAACCATGTAGGCACACCTGCTATCGCTGTGGTTGTAATACCATATATCAACGGCTCCCCGCCTTCAGGTTCATACCCTATAAGCCAGTCGCCAACGCCACATAAAAGCAGTGAAATAAAGCCAAAGATAAATGCTGCTTCAAGCTTTTTATTCTGATTATTCATGCTAACAAACCTCTGCCAAATCACATCTGTGCAGAATTATAGCACAATAAGTTAGGTATAGCTAACCAAATTTAGTTGTTAATAATTTCCAAAATAATACAGGGTGCCTCAACACCTTGAGACACCCCGTTTAAGTTATTACTGATTCTGTCAGGCTTCCTGAAGCTTTACCATATGCGCATAGGTTCCATTCTGAGCCATCAGAGACTCGTGATTACCTCTTTCGGCTATCTTGCCGTCTGTTACCACGAGGATCTGGTCAGCATCTCTTATAGTCCTTAATCTGTGTGCGATTACAAGTAATGTCTTGTCTTTGCAAAGCTCAGAGATAGCTTCCTGGATAGCACGCTCGTTATCTGCATCAACACTTGCTGTCGCTTCATCAAGGATTACGATCGGCGAATCCTTCAGAATACATCTCGCAATGGAGATCCTCTGCTGTTCACCACCCGAGAGAGAGGCGCCGCCTTCGCCGATAACAGTATCAAATCCGTCCGGCAGCTGCATGATGAAGTCATAGCACCTTGCTTTCTTTGCGGCTTCTTCAACTTCCTCTCGGGTAGCATCAGGACGTCCGATCGCTATGTTGTTATAAACAGTATCCTGGAACAGATATACGCGCTGGAACACCATACTTATCTGATCCATAAGAGATCCCAGTGAGACCTCTCTGATATCTTCGCCCCTTACAAGGATCTTTCCACTCTTAACATCCCAGAATCTTGCGAGAAGTGATGCTATCGTTGATTTGCCGCCGCCGGAAGGGCCTACCAGAGCAGTCATCTCACCTTGATTAATCTTGAAGGAGACATTTGAAAGAACATCCTTCTCAGTATATGCGAAACCGACATTATCATATTCTATCTCACTTGCAGAACCTGATACAGATACGAGTTCTTTCTTGCCTTCGTCATTAAGTTCTTCCGCAGCAAAAACTTCCTCAATACGGTCAAGGCTTGCAGATGTAACTGTAAGTCTGGCCATCTGGCCGTAGTAACTCTTGATGGATACGAACACATCAAAAAGGAACAGTGCCATTCCGGCCATATAAACATCAGTTATGGCACCGGTGACGTACAGATATGCACTCAGTGCGAGAACCGCCGCCGTACCAATACCAAATGTCAGATAAAGTGCTCTGGACCAGGGCGAGTATTCCACCTCGAAATCAATGCTCTTCTTACAGCTTTTCTCGAACTCATCAGTAAGTCTCTTGGATTTACTGCCTAACATGTTATAGGATTTAATGATTCCGATACCTTCAGCAAAATCAAGAACTTCCTCTGTAAGAGATTCGCTGGCCTCCTGCTTGGTAACGGAATGCCTCATCGTAGTCTTCAGCATCAGGTTACCGACAATGATGAATGCAGCAACTACCAGAAGTGACAAAAGACCCATTCTGTAATCCATAACGAACATCATGACAACCATGAGCCCCTGAGAGATGAGGAAGGTTACGAGTTCAGATAAGACACCCATACAGTTCTCTTCAATAAAGACCATGTCTGTTGACAGAACGGAACTGATCTTTCCGATGTTTCCCTCAGTAAAATATCCCATCGGCATCTTTCGCAGATGATCACCGAGCTTAAGCCTCATATCAGCGAAAACCATGTAACCTGTCGCCGACTGCAAAACATTGGATATATGTTCAAATATGGCTTCGAGTATTACGCTGGCGACAACCGCAACGCCAAAATAAATACACTTTGTCTTATCCATCTCTCCATGCATGAAATAACTGATACAGAAGAAACAAAGCATCAGTGGAACCTTCATCACTATGCCCTTGAGGAATGCAGTTATGTATGAAGCCCTGATCCGTGCTTTGTACTTTCCCGTCATGTTTACTATTCTGTGTAATATCTTCAACATATTGATCACGCTCCCTTAATCTTCCATGTGCTGGCACTTACAGATGCATCCCAAAGTTTCTTATATTCAGGGCATGTCTCAAGCAATCCGTTGTGAGTATCAGATGCTATGCATAAGCCATCCTTCATGACACAAATCGATTCTGCGTTCTTGATGGTAGACAGACGGTGTGCAATAACAAGAACAGTCTTGTCTTTTACGATCTCATCGAGGGCCGCATTCATCTTCTCCTCATTCTCCGGATCCATATATGCTGTTGCCTCGTCAAGCACTATGACCGGTGCATCTTTAAGGATTGCCCTTGCAAGAGAGATTCTCTGACGTTCACCGCCGGACAGCTGCTTTCCGCTGTCTCCTGCCTGCGTCATGATGCCTTCAGGGAATCTTTCCAGGAATTCCTCACACTGCGCTCTTCTGGCAGCTTCCATGACCTCTTCTTTTGTTGCATCAGGTCTTCCGATAAGGATGTTCTCGTAAAGTGAAGTGTTGAACAGGAACTGCTCCTGCGAAACAAATGCCACATAATTATTAAGTGCCTCAAGTGACATATCAGTAATATCCTGTCCGCCTATCGTTATGGATCCTGAATTGAGGTCATAATAGTGAACAAGAAGCTTTGCAAGCGTTGATTTACCGCTTCCTGATTCACCGACAAGCGCTGTAGTCGTTCCCTGCTTAAGAGACAGATTGACTCCATGGAGAACCTCTATCTCGCAATATCCGAAGTGGATATCCTTGAACTCGATATCGTAATTGCTGCCGGTAAAATCAGATGTGCCTTCTTTAAGCGGCGGTTTATCCATCATCTTCTCAAGTTCAGCGATCTTGTAATCCAGCTGAGGGAACTTGCCTGCAAAATTCAAAGCCTTAAGGAATGAAGGACCTACTGAAAATGACATGCACATAACAAGGATCAGCTTATCCAGGCTGATAACTCCGCCAAGAACCATTCCTGAACCGAAAGGCAGCATCAGAAGAACAAGGCACGGCAATACACTTGTATATATAGCCATCCATGGCCAACACACCTTGTACCACGCAAGTGTGAAATCGCGGTAGCTTCTTACGACCTCACCAAACCTCTTGTAAGAATCGCCGTCTTTGTTAAAGACTTTAACGACTTCCATTCCGTTAACATATTCAATTATCGTGTTGTTCATCCTGGCTGCTGATTCATAGTATGCATTCATCTTAGACATGCCCTGCTTCATCATCATGCCCATGGCAAGCATACCGACTATAAGTGGGACAAGCGAGAGAAGACCGAGTCTCCAGTCAAATACAAACATAAGGATAATGATGATCACCGGAATCGCTATATTGGCAATACCTTCGGGAATCGCATGCGCAAGAAGAAGCTCAATCTGATCGATATCATCCGTAAACACTTTCTTAATGCGTCCGGTACCGAGTTCTTTAATAGTTCCGAGAGGCTGTTTCTCGAGCTTGCTCTGCAAAGAAACACGGAGATTCTTCAATGTGTTATAGGCACTGATATGTGAGAACTCCAAACCCTGAACATATGAGATAGAAAACACTATCTCACATACTGCAACCAAAACCACTCTTATCAGTATAAAAGTCATATCCACGCTTTCGCCTCTGGTCAGAGGTGAAATGATCTGATACAGAAAGAAATACGGCAGCACTGAAGCTATGATGCCGATGGACATCATTATGACTGCCCATACGGTGTACTTCTTAAACTCTCCGATATACGGAGCCACACGTTTAAACATCTTAGTTCTCCTTTACATTTGTTAGATAAGTCTAACTTCTGATGTATTTTTTTAGCCGTCATGTGACGGCTTTATCAGTATGGTTTATTCAAGTCCTATCGCGTCAGCCCAGTTAAAATACCGGCACAGGACTTTGCAGTGTTCCTCTATCTTTTTCCATGTCATCTTATGGATAAACGGCTCGTAGATTGCTGTCCAGAAAGCGGTGCATAGCACATGCATCTGTTCTTCCGAGATATCAGCCTTGGCAAGCCCTCTCTTCTTGGCTTCGAGATAATACTGCATATATGCTTTGGTCATACGAAGAGCAAAGTCATGTACATAATTCTCATACGCAGTTCCCGCGGACTTCTCAAGCAATATTATCAGGTCTTTGCGGATATCCCAGAGCATTCTGAACAGTTCCAGCACATATTCTTCATTCATGCTCCATGTGTCGCGAATCTGTTTATCAGTAATATTCGAAAAATCAATTTCAGTACGCAATTCAACAAAACTGTCCATCTTGTCGGCAGCTTCCTTAACAACTGCCATGAACAGTTCTTCCTTACCCTTATAGCGTTTATAAACTGCACCTGTAGTAACACCTGCATTCTCACAGATGCGCTTAAGATCAGCCTTAATGAACCCGCTAGTCATGAACTCTTCACGGGCACTTTGGATCAATCTCGGATCGATGCTGGTATCACGAACGGACATTAAAATCCTCTTTCAAAAAATAAATTACCGATAATCTGATTATCGGTAATTGTTTTATCACACGTTCATTTTTATGTCAACTTAAAACTATCAAACGTTTTGATTATTCAGAGCATCTTCAAGCGTGTGCCATGCGAGCACCGCACACTTTACCCTGGCAGGAACCTTCGACACACCGGCTAAAGCTGAGCAGTCTTCAAGCCTGTCTATATATTCCTTTTCGTCAGCTTCGCCTTTTATCATGCGCAGATAAAGATCTACAAGGCTTTTTGCTTCTTCAACGGTCTTTCCCTTAATGAGATCGATCATAAGAGATGCGGATGCCTGTGATATAGCACAACCAGTTCCAACAAAGCCTAAATCTTCAATGATGCCGTTCTCGATCTTAACCTGAAGAACGATATCATCACCGCATGAAGGATTGTTTCCTTCAAGACTTAATGTCGCACCGGGCACAGGCCTTCTGTTGTGAGCAGCACGGCTGTTTTCCGTTATTATCTGAGAATATAAATTATTAAGATCCAATTCCCATCACCTTCCTTGTCTGCTCAACAGAGCGGATAAAAATATCGACATCTTCCATGTCGTTATAGATTGCAAAGCTTGCTCGAAGACATGAACCTATCCCGAGTCTTTCCATCAGAGGTTCTGCACAGTGATGGCCCGCACGGACACATACTCCATATGAATCCATTATCGTTGCTGCATCATGAGGATGAACGCCTCTGATGTTAAAAGATATAAGACTACGGCTCTTGCTTGATACTGAGGGATAGATATCGATCCCGCCAAGAGAATTAAGACCCTCCAGTGCTTTCTTACAAAGTTCTGTCTCGTGTTCTCTGATCTTATCTATATCTATCCGTTCCACATAACGGATTGCTTCGACAAGGCCCGCTTCATCACCCAGATTGCATGTTCCTGCTTCGAATTTTCTTGGGGGCTTGGCATATGTTGTGCCGCTCTCATGAACGTGAGATATCATGTCGCCGCCGCTTAAGAACGGAGGCATTGCATCAAGCAAATCATATTTGCCGTACAGTACACCTATGCCCATCGGAGCATAGATCTTATGTCCGGAGAACGCCACAAAATCAGCATCTATGTCCCTGACATCCACTTTCATATGAGCAACGCTCTGGGCACAGTCTATAACAGCTATTCCGCCGTTCTGATGGACTAACCTTGTAGCAAACTTTACAGGATTCTCTATTCCCAACACATTGGAAACATGGGCCATGGCCAGGATCTTTGTGGATTTCCCAATCTTTGAAGTCAGTTCTTCTTCGGTATATTCACCCTGTTCGTTTGGATAGAGATAAACAATTTTAGCGCCGGTTGCTTCGGCTACACGCTGCCACGGAACGAGATTGCTGTGATGTTCCGATATGGCAACCGCTATCTCATCATCTGTTTTAAGATTAGCAAGACCGTAACTGTAAGCTACTAGATTTAACGCTTCTGTTGCGTTGCGGGTGAAGATTATCTCCTCAGCCCGCTCGGCATTCAGAAAAGCTGCAATTACACTTCTTGCATTCTCATGTACATCAGTCGCTCTCATTGCAAGCTCGTAAACTCCCCTGTGAGGGTTAGCATTATCAGCTGTGTAATATCTCTTAACGGCAGCCAGCACCACATCCGGCTTCTGCGTTGTCGCAGCGTTATCGAGATATACCAGGCGCATATCGTTTTCGAGCTTGCTAAGTATCTTAAAGTCTTTTTTATAATACTGAGAGAGCATCGAGTCTATCTCCCATTGATTTCATAACTCTGTTTTTAATATCTTCATTAGCGATCATGTCGACAACAGGCGAGAACCTGGATTCAATGATCAGGCGCTTCGCGTCTCTAAGCGGCACACCTCTTGACTGCAAATAGAAGAGCATATCGTCATCAAGTCTTGTAGTAGTTGCCGCATGCATTCCCTCGACCCACTCTTCTCCGCAAAGGATAAGTGGTGTCGTAAGGTTCGTTACCTCATCAGAAAGCATGACGGTATCCTCACCTTCATGGCCGATCGCATGCACGCATCCGCGCTTGAAATCAACAGTCTCCCTCAAGGTCTTATATGCACGTCCTGAAAGAAGGCCAATCGCCTTGATCTCAGAGAACGTTTCCTTGCCATAGAAGTTGGTACTGTCATTCATATCAAGCACTTCGTCATTGTCGGCAAGATAAGCAGTCGTTACATTACAGCGGCTGCTATCACCCATCAGTTCTGAACGGATGCCGTAAAGTGCACGATGGCTTCCGATTGCTATCCTGACGACTTCTATATCAGCATTCTCTTCAGCCTTGATCGCAACTCCGCTTCTTACATCGGATCTGATGCCTGACAGATTAAGCAGATAAAGCCTTACTTTAGCATCTTTGTGAGCATAAACCTGAGTAAGGATATCTAATTGTTCTTTATTCTCAGAAGCGATTATTTGAACCAGTTCTGCTTCAGCACCATCAAACACTTCAAGGCATTCTCTTACAACACCTTCCTTATACTCTGATACGAAGATGTTATCCCCACTTTTTGCAGCCACGTTCTTGCACTTAATCACCGAAGCATTTGCCTTTACATCGTTGTCGAAGTCAGAGCCTGCGCCACTTAACATATCATCGAAAACATTACTTACGGAATAGCTTCTTAATTTCTCAGACTTATTTACGTCTCTCTCGAAAACATCCGGTGCATAATTAACCTTCAGGTGGTTCCATGTAGGCATCGGAATAGTATTTACTCTGTAACTCATAACATTACCCCTGTCAGCCTATGCTGCCTTTCATCTCAAGATTGATAAGGTTGTTCATCTCAACCGCATACTCGACCGGAAGTTCCTTCGCGATCGGCTCGGCAAAACCGCCTACGATAAGAGCTTTGGCATCGTCTTCGGATAAGCCCCTGCTCATAAGATAGAAAATGGAATCTTCACTGATCCTTCCGATCTTTGCTTCATGACCGATATCGACCTTGCTGTTCCTGATATCTGATACAGGAATCGTGTCCGATCTGGACTGGTCGTCAAGCATCAGGGACTCACAGGTAACTGCGGACTTGCTGTTTTCTGCTTCACGGGTGATCTTAACTTCGGATCTGAAGTTGGACTTGCCACCGTCTCTGGAGATCGATTTAGTAGTGATATGAGAACTTGTATTTCTTCCCATATGGATTACCTTAGCGCCCGTATCAAGCTCCTGGCCTTCACCGGCGAAAGTAATGCCCGTATATTCCATTCTGGAATTATCACCCTTGAGGATGCTCATTGGATAGAGATATGACGTGTGGGAACCGAATGAACCTGATACCCATTCGATTATTCCGCCCTCTTCAACAAGAGCACGCTTGGAATTCAGGTTATACATGTTCTTGGACCAGTTCTCGATCGTCGAATATCTGACACGTGAATTCTTACCGATAAAGATCTCAACGCATCCGGCATGGAGGTTTGCAATGTTATACTTCGGTGCTGAACAGCCTTCGATAAAATGCAGATATGCATCGTCTTCAACAATGATCAATGTATGCTCAAACTGTCCCGCGCCGGGAGCATTGAGTCTGAAATAAGACTGCAAAGGGATCTCCACTGATACGCCCTTGGGAACGTATACGAATGAGCCGCCTGACCATACCGCGCCGTGAAGAGCCGCAAACTTATGGTCTGTTGGAGGAATAAGCTTCATGAAGTGTGACCTCACTACATCAGCCATATCACCCTTTAGAGCGCTCTCGATATCAGTATAGATAACGCCCTGTGCTTCAACTTCTTTCCGGACATTATGGTATACGATCTCGGAATCGTACTGGGCACCTACTCCGGCCAGTGACAAACGCTCAGACTGGGGAATACCGAGCTTCTCGAACGTATTCTTGATATCTTCCGGAACATCCTCCCATTTCGCGCTCATCTCACCCTTCGGACGGACATAGGTAATGATGTTATCCATATCAAGACCGTCTATAGGCGGTCCCCATGTGGGGATATCAAGTGAGTTATAAGTCTTCAGTGCTTCAAGCCTGAATTCTGTCATCCATTCAAGATCTTCCTTTTCCAGTGAGATCTGTCTTACAACTTTTTCTGTAAGACCGGAATTAACGATCATGGCAGGATCAAGCTTGTCCTTAAAATCGTACAGGGTGCGGTCGATCGCATCTACCCTGGTTTTCTCTTCTACTTCAAACATGATCACACCTCTTCCGTTACTGAGGCATAACCGAATTCATTGATCCTGTCGATAAGACTTCTGTCTCCTGTTCTTAAGATCTTGCACTTGCCGATAACATGAACCTTATCAACATCAAGTCCGTCAAGGATGCTTGCATTATGAGTAATGATGACCAAAGAGTTCTCCTTGTTGTGGAAGTGCTTTATACCTTCAGTTACTGTTTTAACTGCATCGACGTCAAGACCTGAATCCGTCTCATCGAGGAAAGCGAGCTTAGGCTGGAGCATAAGGAGCTGCAGTATCTCTGCTTTCTTCTTCTCGCCGCCGGAAAAGCCCACATTAAGGTATCTGTCCGCATATGCGTGATCCATGCCGAGAGCATCCATCTTCTCTTCAAGTTCGCGTCTGAATGCAACGATCTTTTCCTTCGTTCCCCTGATGGAACCTCTTGCCGTCCTTAAGAAGTTCTCCATCGTAACGCCCGGAATCTCCAAAGGATTCTGGAACGACATGAAGATTCCCTTTCTTGCTCTCTCGTCAGGAGATGCATCAGTAATGTCCTCGCCGTCGAAAAGGATCTGTCCGCCCTCAACTTCGTAAGATGGATCGCCCATTACAGCCGATACAAGAGTTGACTTTCCCACACCGTTCTGTCCCATGAGAACATGGATCTCGCCCGGTTCGATCTTGAGATCGACACCGTTAAGGATCGTCTTGTCCTCTACTGCAACCTTGAGATTTTTAATTTCTAAAAGTGCCATTTCTGTAACCCCATTTCCATATAATTGTTAGACGCGTCTAACTTCAAAAGAATTATATATCAATTTGGTAGGTTTTAAAGAGCACTTCATACTGATAATGCTAAAAGATCGTTGAATTTTGGGAATTTTCAGCCTTTTTTATTTCGGAATGAAAATCATTTTAGGGCTAATATTTTATTACGGGACGGCGGAATGTAATATAACTCCCTGTGGATCACGCGAGCCTGATCACCGAATCACAGCATTCATTAATGAACTCGTAATCGTGCGTTACGACATAGATGGTCTTGCCCGCCTCTTTAAGGCGCTTCAGTTCCTGTGACAGACGCATCATATTAAGCTCATCCATGCCGCTTGTAGGTTCATCCATCAGAATAATGTCTCTGCCTGCAGCTACACTCGATGCGATAGCAACCCTTTGTTTCTGCCCTCCGGACAGAGCCATCGGATGATGGTCAGCAAGATCCCTGATGCCGAAGCGTTCCAGGATCTCTAAAGCCTTTTCTTTCTTCACATCTTCGCTTAACGAATCATCCATGCCGATTATCAGTTCATCCAAGACACTCTCGGTGAACAGCTGATGGTTAACGTCCTGGAAAACAAGATAACAATCCCTGTATCTTAGTTTTCTTTTCCAGCGGCTGCCGTTCAATGTGATCTTATCCTTTTTTGTCTTATAGATGCCGCACAGGCACTTAAGGAAAGTACTCTTGCCTGCGCCGTTATTTCCGATGATCGCTACTACCTGATTTCCGGGAAGGCTCATATTGTCTACGGAAAGTGCTACTGTCTTTCTGTCATAAGAATACTTGAAATGCTCTATCCTGATATAATTCCTGATGCCCTCAACAGATCTTCTGACTATAAGCTCCGGTTCTACAAGCGGTCTGATACCCATTTCCTTAAGCGATGCGCTCAGCTCGCTCATTTCATCACGTTCAAATACATTGGTGATCCTGCCGTCTTTCATCACAATAAGGCGGTCAGCTAGTTCCCTGAGGAAGAACAGGCGGTGTTCGGCAATTATTATGGTCTTGCCCTGTTTCTTCCATTTCGCAAGTACGCATTTAAGCTTTTCAATGGATTCGGCATCAAGATTCGAAGACGGTTCATCAAGGACGATTACCTTAGGATGCATAACGGCTACACTGCCACATGCGATCCGCTGCTTCTCGCCGCCTGAGAGTTCAAAGATACTGCAGCCTCTAAGTTCCGTAAGATCCAGTTCTTCAGTGACCTCATCCATTCTCCTGATTATCTCGGAAGGATCCATTGCGATATTCTCCGCAGCAAATGCCAGTTCGCTGTCTGTATCGACATTGAAGAACTGGCTTCTCGGGTTCTGGAAAACGCTACCGACAGTCCTTCCCAGTTCAGCTACTGACTTTCCGATGATGTTCTCACCGTCAAGATACAATTCACCCGTAACTGTTCCGGGATAGTAATTGGGCGCAAGTCCGTTTATCAGCCTGGTAAACGTAGTCTTGCCGCATCCGCTCTCGCCCGTAAGGACGATCAGTTCACCATCTTCAATTGTCAGACTGATATCAATGAGATTACCCTTGTCGGTCCTATTATTCTTATAATGGAAGTTGATATTCGAAAATGTGATCATGTTCCGATTACACCTCCTAAGAATATGTGTGCGAAAAGCCCTGCTGCAGCACACAGGAACATAATGATATCCAGGAATGAGAATCCGACTTTTGCTATATGAGTCCTCTTCCCGTCAACGGAAAGACACTTGGTCATTGATGCCGCCGAGAGTTCATCCGCGATCTTTGAAACCGACATAAGAATAGGGACCATGACATATTCCAAAACATCCAGAGGATTTCTTCCTGCAAGTCCAATCCCTCTCATCTTCATGGCGTTCTTAACATCCTGCCACTCCTCTTTCAAAGTCGGGAAAAAGCGGAACATTACCGCAAACGGTATTACGATCACCTTCGGAATATGCATCCGTTCCATAGACGTAACGAACTCACTTACCGTAGTGGTCTTCATCAGGTAATACGCCATCATTACTCCCGCGAGGAAGCGCGACAGTAAGCCGGTCGTAAACAGCAATATGATGAGGAGCACCGGATGGATGTCCTGCAGCGTAAACCGCTCAAACAGAAATACATAAAGATACAGGAAAAAATAGATAAATGAACCTCTGAACCAGGTCTCCCGCATCATCAGAAAAAACGGGATCAGGGCAAAGACGATCCTCACGGGCACGAATATGCCCGTGATCTTTCCAGTCATCATTACTACGTTTATAACTACAAGTAATAGCAGTTTTGTTCTCGGATCGAGTTTTCTCATTCAACAAGATTTGCCTTGGCAAAATGCTTTCTTAAGATCCTCTTGGCAAAAAGACCGCCCAGGAATCCGCCGACAACTGCAATGATTATCATTCCGATGAACATCCAGTCAGGTGTAAGCGATCTTATGACCTCTACATACTCCTTGCCATATCCCTCTTCAAGATTGGCAAGATAGCTGTCTCTGTAGCCAAAGAACAGGGGAAGTCCCATACCGGCTGTCCAGAGCATCATTGTGCCGCAGCACACAGGGCCGAATTTGATCTTGCTGAAATCAGCTTTCATCCAGATAAGATCCGTGATGAGTCCTGCAGCAAGTCCGATTACAACACAGGGCCAGGGTCTTCCCATCAGTAATGTGATAAGACCGAGAAGCAATCCCATGATCGTGATCATGCCGAACTTCTTGACCTTTGTTAAGAAGATCATTATCGGAATAGCTCCAAGGAAGCCCTCAATGATCCCTGCAAATATAAATGCCTGCGGGATAAAACCGAGCATCGCTACCAGAAAGATACAAAGGAAATGCAATGCCGTATAGATACCGATGTTAATTAAATCTTTTACTTCAAACTTCTTCATGCTGTTTTTTCTCCTTTCTTCCAAGCAATATCTGAGTTGATCTTTTCAGTGAAGTTTTTGTATAAACCGCCTTTTTCCATAAGCTCGGCATGTGTACCGCGCTCTTTGATAATGCCGTCATCGACTACAAGGATCTCATCTGCACTTCTTATGGTCTTCAGCCTGTGTGCAATGACGAGCAAAGTCTTATCCTTTACCAGTTCGCTGATAGCTTCCTGAATAAGACTCTCGTTATCAGCATCTACTGAAGCTGTAGCTTCATCCAGAATTACGATTGGAGAATCTTTAAGGATGCATCTTGCTATTGAGATACGCTGCTTCTCGCCGCCTGATAATGTCGCGCCGCCTTCACCGATCACAGTGTCAAAACCATCCGGGAGAGCCATAATGAAGTCATAGCAACGGGCTTTTTTCGCAGCCTCAATAACCTCTTCTTTTGTTGCATCAGGACGTCCCATAACGATGTTGTTATAAATGGTGTCCTGGAAAAGATATACACGCTGGAACACCATGCTTATCTGCTGCATCAGTTGCTGCATGGAAACGTCCCTGATATTGACACCCTTGATCCTTACAGTTCCGGAATTAACATCCCAGAATCTTGCCAGGAGATTTGCAATAGTGCTCTTTCCGCTTCCTGAAGGACCTACAACGGCAGTCATTGTATTAGGCTCCATCTTAAACGAGATATTCTTCAATACTTCCTTCTCGTCATATGCGAAAGTGACATTCTCGAATTCGACTTCCGCGCCTTCATATTTCTTCGGGAAGATGCATTTTCCGCTGTCATCAAGTTCCGGAACAGCCAGAACCTCTTCTATCCTGTCCATGCAGGCGCTCATGACCGTAAGCCTTGTGGATTCGTTATAGAGCGCATATACCGGCACATAGAGATCAAATAAGAAAAGCATCATGGCAACAAAGGCCGAGGTTGTGATAATGCCGTTCATAACAAGAAGCCCGCAGACTCCGAGAGTAAGAGCCGAACCTGTGGCGAAGATTACTCCGAGTCTGATATTCCAGGGATGTACCACATGTTCGAACTTGATGTTTTCCTTGCAGCTCTTGTCGAAATTATCAGTCAGATCCTTGGAAGACTTGCCAAGCATATTGAATGTCTTTATTATGTTCATTCCTTCTGTGTAATCGATTACGGCTGAAGTAAGTCTTTCCGCCTGTGCCTGACGCATATCGGAATGCTTCTGGATCTGCTTCTGTGAAGCCTTTCCGCATAAGATTATCGCAGCGGTAGTGACCAGGCCGACAATGCCTACCCTGTAATCGAAAACAAACAGGAATATGATCATGATCGCTTCAGAGAAGAAATACGTCATAAGCTGTGCGATCTGTGACATGCACACTTCCTCGACCATGGACATATCTGTCGTGAGGATCGATGAGATCTTGCCTATATTGCCTTCAGTGTAGTAACCCATCGGAAGATTCTTAAGATGCTCACCAATGGCGATCCTCATGTCGGCAAACATCTCAAAGCCTGTTGCCGACTGAAGCCTGTCACCAATATACTGGGCAAAGATCTGAAGCAGAAGGATCGCAGCCATGGCGATCGAAGCCTTCATAAACAGATCAGAAACATCATTTCCTTGTAAGAATCTGTCAATGACAAGAAAGGCTACTATGACTGGGCTCTTCATGAGAAGTCCCTTTATGAAGCAAAAGATATAAGCCAGTCTGATCCGAAGCTTTCTCTTGCCGGCAGCTTCGACGATTCTATGTATTAACTTGATCATAGTCTTATACTCCCTCCTTTATCTGCCAATCACCTGTTTTTGCCTGGGCATCCCATAAGTGCTTATACTCAGAACTTCTTGCAAGAAGTTCCTCATGCGTGCCGACATCGCTGATGTTCCCGTCATTAAGAACAACGATCTGATCAGCTTCAACGATCGAAGGAAGTCTGTGAGCGATGATGATGATGGTCTTATCCCTGATGACCTGCGAAATAGCAGCATTCATCTTCTCCTCATTCTCCGGATCTATAAATGCGGTAGCCTCATCGAGAACAATGATAGGCGCATCCTTTAAGATCGCTCTTGCAAGAGCAATGCGCTGTCTCTCACCGCCTGACAGCATCTTTCCGCTGTCACCTGCCTTTGAATCTATTCCCATAGGAAGTCTTTCAAGAAAATCACTGCACTGCGCACGTTCGGCAGCAGCAAGGACCTCGCTTCTGTCTGCATCAGGCTTTCCGATAAGGATGTTCTCATATATCGTTGTATTAAAGAGGAACTGCTCCTGTGATACATATGAGATCTCATCATTAAGAGCTTCAAGAGTCATATCCGTGATATCCTGTCCGCCAATTGAGATCGAGCCGTCATTCAGATCATAGAAATGTACCAAAAGCTTAGCCAGCGTGGATTTGCCGCTTCCTGACTCACCGACAAAAGCTGTCATCGTATTCTCTTTTATCTCGAAAGAAACACCATGTATTACTTCAGCATCTTTATAAGAGAATCTCACATTATCGAAACGGATATCATGGTTTGCACCTTCAAAACCGTTATCGCCAGCCTTAAGGCCTTCACCTTCTGTCAGCTTCTCAAGTGCCGAGATCTTATACTGAAGCTGGGGAAGCGTTGAACCGTAACTTCCAACCTTGAGCAGCGGTGTTCCGACAGAGATAGTTAAGCAGATAATGAGAGCAAACTGTGAAAGTGTGAGTGTTCCGTTTGCAAGGAATATAACGCCTGCAGGAAGTGAGAATATCGTCATGCAAGGAAGAAGGCTTGTTGTAATGGCAAGAAATGGCCAGCACACTTTATACCATCCCAAAGTGTAATCCCTGTAATTAACAACGTCTTCCTTATACTTCCTGAATGATTCCTCATGACGGTTGAATACTTTTACGACCTCCATGCCGTTAACATACTCGATGATCGTGTTGTTCATCTTTGCCGCTGCTGCATAGTATTCATTCATCTTCTTCATGCATGAACCGAACATGACAAAACTTATGATAAGTGAGAGCACGAGTGCTGCTACGCTTAAAAGTGCCATCCTTATATCAACAAAGAACATTGCAATGATCATGACTGCCGCACCCATAAGGTTTGAAAAGCCTTCAGGTACCGCATGTGCCAGCAAAAGTTCGATTCCGTCGATATCATCAGTAAAGACCTTTTTAAGCTGGCCGGTTCCGATGTTCTGGATATTGCCGAGAGGCATTTTCTCGATCCTGCTCTGCACATAAGTCCTGATGTTCTTCAAGGTGTTGAATGCACCTTCATGAGAGAACTTAAGGCCGAAGCAATAGAGCACCTTATATGCAAGGATGCACAAGAAAAACAGCAGCACTCTTATCAAGACATAAGATGCACTTATATTCTCCTTATTCAGCAATGGTTCTATCAATTGGTAAACCAGTAAATAAGGAACCATCGAAAACAATACGCCTGCTGTAAGCACCACCATCGCAAGGACAGTTTTCTTCTTATACTTTCCGGCATACTTAAAAACGTAGGAAATCATATATGTCCCTCCATTAATATATCTTTGATGATCTTCTCCTGAGTCATCGCGTACTTTCTTATCAATCCCTTATCTATCTCCAGAAGTTTGCAGTAATCCATGAATGAGCAGATATTAGATGTAAGCGTTACTATCTCGTCCCACGAATAGTCATGAACAAAAGGTTCACAGACAACTTTCCAGTAAGCAGCATCGAGGATATGCAGGTCCGTCTTTGTGATCTTCTTTCTTGTAATCCCGCGTTCATAAGCCTGCAGATAAAAGCGGTAATTTGACTCACTCATCTTTGTGGCCAGCTCATGTTCAAAGTCCTGATACTTGGTGCCGGAACTGCATCGGAGCAGCATTGTAAACGGCTCCTTGTGTTCCATTATCACTTTGAACCAGTAGAGCATAACTTCATCGCTCATATGCCAGCAATTGACCAGGAACTCCTCAGACTGAGGCTGCATAGATAATTCATCCTTATATCTCAGACACTCATTGATAAAATCCGCAGTGTCTTCCACTATTGCAGAGAATAATTCCTCTTTGCCCTTAAATCTTTTATAAAGTGCTCCTGTGGTTACATTGGCTGTTCTGCATATATTTCTCAGCGAAGCCTTCTCAAAGCCCTTTTCGAGAAATTCTTTCCTGGCGCACTCCATTAATCGTCCGTCAATGGACTTATCAGATACTGACATATTCATTCCTTAAGATATAGATCACCGATAACACTGTTATCTGAAGCTACATAATGTTAGTGTATACTAACCATTGAGTCAATAGGTTTTTGAAAATTCTGGAAAAGATAAATATTATTTGCGTTCGCGGCATTCAGAATACATAAAATAATCAAGTTAAACTTGCACATTAAGCGCAAAGAATAATCCTTAAAATGTGTTATCATTACTAGAGTTAGTCATAACTAACATTTTCGTAAATAGATATAGGAGGATAATTCCAATGAGTGAAATTTTCGAAGGCATTCCCGAGATCAAGTTCGAAGGAAGCTCAAGCAAGAACCCGTTCGCATTCAAGTATTACGATGCAGACCGCGTCGTTCTCGGCAAGAAGATGAGTGAGCATCTCCCCTTCGCAATGGCATGGTGGCATAACCTTTGCGCCAACGGCACAGACATGTTCGGCAGAGGAACTGCTGACAAGAGATTCGGCGCCGCTTCCGAAGGTACAATGGAACATGCAAAAACCAAGGTCGATGCAGGCGTCGAGTTCATGAAGAAGCTCGGCATTAAGTATTACTGCTTCCATGATGTCGATCTTGTACCTGAAGCAGACGACATCAATGAGACAAACAAAAGACTTGATGAGATCTCTGACTACATTCTCGAGAAGACCAAGGGCACTGATATCAAGTGTCTCTGGGGTACGGCCAACATGTTCTCAAATCCCAGATTCATGAATGGTGCAGGAAGCACCAACAGCCTTGATGTTTACTGCTTTGCAGCAGCACAGGTCAAGAAGGCCATCGAGCTTACGGTTAAGCTCGGCGGTAAGGGCTATGTTTTCTGGGGCGGCAGAGAAGGCTATGAGACTCTTCTCAACACTCAGGTAAAGTTCGAACAGGAAAACATCGCAACCTTAATGAAGATCGCGCGTGATTACGGCAGGAGCATCGGATTTAACGGAACATTCCTTATCGAGCCCAAGCCGAAGGAACCCATGAAGCACCAGTACGATTATGACGCTGCAACAGCTATCGGATTCTTAAAAGATTACGGTCTTGATAAAGACTTCAAGATGAACATCGAAGCTAACCACGCTACACTTGCAGGACACACATTCCAGCACGAACTCCGCATCAGCCGCATCAACGGCATGCTCGGTTCTATCGATGCCAACCAGGGCGATATCATGCTCGGCTGGGATACAGACTGCTTCCCGAGCAACATCTACGATACGACACTCGCAATGTATGAGATCGTCAAGAACGGCGGACTTCCTGTAGGAATCAATTTCGATTCCAAGAACAGAAGACCCAGCAACACATACGAAGACATGTTCCACGCATTCATCCTCGGTATGGATTCGTTCGCATTCGGTCTCCTTAAGGCTGCCGAGATCATCGAAGACGGCAGACTCGAGAAGAATATCGAAGAGCGCTATTCTTCATTCAATTCCGAACTCGGACAGAAAGTCAGATCAGGCAATGTCACGCTCGCAGAGCTTGCAGACAGAGCCGCTGAACTCAAAGCACCTGCAATTCCCTGTTCCGGTAAGCAGGAATACCTTGAAGGTGTACTCAACAATATCATCATTGCCAATAACTGATTTAGGGGAACAATACTTAACAGGATGGGGCGGCTCACACAAAGAGTCGCCCCTTTCTTCTTATAGAACAGACTTCGGAGCTTTGATCTGGCAGCTCGCATCATACTTACTACCGTTGAGAGCGTTATACATGAAACTGTCTTCAACGGCGATGGCTCTCAGGATGACAAAATCGTAAAAGAACTGGCAGACCTGGTACTCAGATATCTGTTCGAGTAATTATCACTTTACCCTCATATATCTATAGTCACAGCAATCGTCACCTTCGGCGACTGACTTAGTCCTTCTGAACTTGATCCCGCGGTAACCTGTGCTATACACCTGATCTATCGCACACATAACAGGAGCAACTTCAGGCATCCCTATTTCGACCAGCGCGTTAACAACCGGACATGAGAGCACATCCATTCCGGCCTGGTTACCGTTTACGCCATAGATCCTGCTCTTATACCCTGCTTTCTCGCCACCGGCTACCTTCATTATCTTTCCGAAATTTGCCCACAGCAACGAAGGCATACCCGGAATCGAGGTAAAGCGCCAATACGTTTTCCTTGCCTTCTCGCCTATTACCGGAGCATAATCCCTCATCATCTGAAGAGCTTCTTCCTTCGATACATATTCCTGAAGTGCCTTATAGACACCTGCGAAAGGATAAGAAACCTTTAATGCTGAACCATACGCATCAGGATGCGCATTCGTGTATTCATCTGAATACTCATTCGCCATCCTGCAGATGTCTTCTGCTACATCGCCGCTGAAATGTTCCCTTACCATCACAAGGAATTCTTTGGCAAATTTACTTTTATTTACGGTATTCCTCATATTTGCTCCAAAAAAACTATTACCCTTCTCGGATAACAGGCGGGCTTAAACAGTACCGCCCGTTATCCGGATAAAGAGGGTGGGTAAAAGATTATGCCATTGTCCAACTCTGCGACATGCGCTGCTGGCTGGTCATCTTGCTGTAAATACTGTCATATGCTGACAATTCTTCCGGGCTTCCCTGTTCAGCGACCACACCGTCTTTAAGAACTACAATGTGATCTGCATTGGCGATAGTTCTCATTCTGTGAGCGATAATAAGGACTGTCTTATCTTTGATAAGTCTCGAAAGAGCTTCCTGGATTACAGTCTCGTTCTCCGCATCAAGAGAAGCAGTCGCTTCATCAAGAAGAATTATCGGAGCATCCTTAAGGAATGCTCTTGCAATGGAGATTCTCTGTCTCTCACCGCCTGAGAGCTCGCTTCCGTTCTCGCCGATAAAGGTATCGTAACCGTCAGGGAGCTTATTTATGAACTCTTCGCAGTTAGCAAGCCTTGCGGCTCTTATTATGTCCTCATCACTTGCACCTTCACGGCCGATGCGGATATTCTCCTTAATACTGTTGTTGAACAGGATAACGTCCTGGAAGACTATGGAATAATCGGAAAGCAGTGTCTCCGGATCGATCTTGGAGATATCTTCTCCGCCCAAAGTGATCTTGCCTTCTGATACATCCCAGAATCTTGCAGCAAGACGCGAGATAGTCGTTTTTCCGCCACCGGAAGGACCGATAAGAGCAGTAACCTCGCCCTGCTTTGCTGTAAAGCTTACGTCCTTTAACACATCAGTATCATCGGAATACTTGAATCCGACATGATCGAAAACAATATCATATCCGTTGTTAGTCTTCTTCTCTGAACCTGTCTGTATCTCGTGCGAAAGCACTTCATCCAGTCTTTCAGACTGAAGCTCAACAGAGATAACGGCAGCAAAATTCTGCAAAGTGATCTGCATAGGATCGTAAAGTCTTGCTACAAGCATGAGGAACATAAAGAACGTAAGAATATCGATGCTTCCCTGAGCAAACAAGACACCTCCGACAATAGACGTAGTACCGATACCGAGCTTAAGGATAATAGATGCAGAGTTTACATATACAGCCATCTTGAGTTCAGTAAACAGAGCCATCTTCTCGACTTTTCTGATCTTGCCTTCAAGCATTTCCATATAACGTTCTTCAGCGTTATTGGCTCTAAGATCTCTAATGGATTCGAGACATTCCTGGACGCCGTCGTTCATATCGAGCTTAACGGCATGATTCTTCTTTACGGCTTTCTTTTCGAGTCCTGAACATGAGAGCACAATGCCAAGCGATACCGGTATTACCCAGAAGCTTGCAAGAACCATTCTCCAGTCGAAGAAGATGAAAAGGCTCAGGCCTACAAGCGTTGTAGAGATAAGAGCTCCGATGATCTCAGGGATCCAGTGGCTTGATGCTGTCTCGATCTGAGCGCAGTCACCGAGAATATTCTGGGTAAGATCTGCAAGATTCTTCTTACCGAAGTAAGACAACGGAAGGCGTCTCAATCTCTCGGCAATTGATGTTCTTCTGACACCGCTTTCACGATATGTCGTAAGGAACGTCATGTTGTATTGGATAAAGTTTGTTACTGCAACAAGGATTATAATAACGGCGCTCATTATGAGATATAGCGGCAATTTGCTCATTGCAAGATCCCTGCTCAAAAGGTCTCTGATCAGCATATAAAGAACACTTGCCGTCATCATAAGAGCGATATTTGTAACCGTTACACTGATGCAGGCCTTGATCATATCCTTGGCGCCCTGAGTGGAGAGCGCGTACTTGTGCTTTAACTTTTCTATCATCTTTAAGCACCTACCTTCCATTCAACAGATCTCTCATACTCATCGAACATCTTTTTATAGAGTCCTCCGGAAGCGATAAGCTCATTGTGAGTTCCACTCTCCTCGAGTTTTCCGTCGTCAAGAACGAAGATCCTGTCAGCACTTGTAACAGTGCTAAGTCTATGCGCAATCATGATAAGTGTCTTACCCTTGGAGAGTTCTTCAAAAGCAGCCTGCACCTTTACCTCGTTATCAGGATCGGCAAATGCTGTTGCCTCATCAAGGATAAGAATAGGTGCATTTTTCAGTACCGCTCTGGCGATCGTGATTCTCTGCTGCTCACCGCCTGAGAGATAAGTGCCCTTCTCCCCGATAACCGTATCTATGCCGTTAGGCAGTTTATCGATAATATCCGAACACTGCGCTTTGTTAAGAGCCTCGATAACTTCTTCCCTCGTCGCATCAGGTTTTGCCATTCTTACATTCTCAAAGATCGATGTCTTAATGAGTTTGCTGTCCTGGAACACGAATGACACACATTCCATGAGCTTATCTGAAGGAATATCCTTAATATTGACACCTCCAAGAAGAATCTCTCCGGAAGTAACATCAAAGAATCTGACCATCAGTTCAGCAAGTGTTGTCTTACCGGATCCTGAAGGACCGACAAAAGCAACGTGCTCTCCGGGAACAATTGCAATATCAATATCTGACACCGCATCTCTTGTCGCATCAGCATACCTGTAAGATACATTTTTGAGAACGATACCGTTGTCTTCAGGAATAGAGTTCTTATCCGTCTCAGGAAGCACATTAAGCTTAAGAACATATTCAACTCTCTTAAGAGCATCTATGAGTGTCATCTCAGCTTCGCCGGAATAAGCGATCTTAGTCAACGTTACAGTAACCAGAGGAGTTACGATTATGTAGTACATGACACTCAGGATATTAGCATCAGCAACACCGTTCCTTGTGAGGAAGAATGCTCCGATAACAATTGCGAGGAAGATTGCATTGATGCATGTCATGAAGCCGATCATAGGCATTCTGAGCTGCAGTGTATAAGCAGTAGTCCACTTTCCGTATCCGTCAATGGAATCTTTAAAACGCTTAAATGAATGAACAGTCTGGCCGAATGTTTTTACGACAGGAATACCTCTGACATATTCGGTAGCTTCACTGCTCATAGTATCAAGGGCATTCTGGTATTCCTTCATCTTCTGCTGCATGCCTTTTCCCATCATGGACATCATGCAGATAAATCCGATTACGGCAGGTATCATGCAGATGAGGCCGAGCTTCCAGTCAAAAGCAAGAATAAGAATGATAAGTCCGACAGGTGTTACGGCTGCAACGGTCTTATCGGCAAGGTTATGTGCGATATAAGTCTCAGTAGCTGCAGTCGAATCACTTACGATCCTTCTGATCTTACCTGTTCCGTCCTCATCGAAAATTCCGAGAGGGAGCTTTATTATCTTTCTCATGAGTTCGCTTCTCATATTGGCCTGAACCCTGAATGCCGCAATGTGCGTGCAAAGAAGCGCCACGATATAAACCAGAAGCGCTGATACGGTAAGGATTACCGCTCCCCATGCATATCCGGTGATCCTATCAAGATCAGTTCCTTCAATAGCAACCGCGATGATCTTCCAGAGAAGATAGAACGGAATAAGTGTTATGACCGCACTTAATCCTGCGAGGATCCTTCCTAAAGTGATAAGGTGCTTATGCCCGCCGGCAAACTGCCTTATCAGCTTCATGTGATCGTATTTCGGTGTCTTTCCCAAGTTTATTTCCTCCTTGTTACACATTTCGTATTTTGTTAGCTATCATCAACCGATAATTGATAGCCTAAGCAATAAAAAAGAGCCTTACGGCTCCTATTTCATTCCCATCAGATTTCTCCACCCGGGTAAGAAGAATTCCCGGACAGTACCTAGATGCGCTTCTATCTGTTCATCACTGAACCCGTGAACGACAGGTTCAAAACATGCCGTCAGATATGCTGATAACAATATGTGAAGCTCCTCTTCACTTATCTCCTTAACAGGAAAACCTTTGCTCTTAAGATATCCGAACATCTTCATCATCTCAGTCTGGTTCTCGATGACAAAATCATTTACAAAGTTCTCGTATTTGGTACCACGGGAACTTGTCAAAAGAAGTCTGAACTCAACCTTATTAGGAAGGATGATATCCTTAATAAGATCCAGGAAAGTTTGCGCGAAAAGGTCGCTGTCCGGATTACGATTCTCAACGAGCTCGTAGGCATTCTTCTTATGGTCGTTTGTCCACTTCTCTATCGCCGTAACAACCGGCTCTACAATGGAATCGAACATCGCTGCCTTATCAGGATAATGACGGTAAAGGCCAGCAGAAGTCATACCGGCTCTGTCGCCGATACTTCTGACAGACGCACCCTCGAATCCCTTCTCCAAGAATTCTTCACGGATAGCTCTGTTGACTTTCTCATGGCTTAATGTCTTATCTCTGGGCATATTACAGTTGTCACTTTTTGTTAGTTAACATTGATAGCTAACGTAGATTACTGTAAGTTTCGAATCCTGTCAATAGTTTTTTCGAACAAAAGTTAGAATATGCTAATACAGTGCTGTATAATATCCGAAATCATTCATTTTTATTCGGAGTAACCTTATATGGCATCCATGGCAAAAAGCTTTAAGAAAGCATTTATCAGATATACAAAAAAGCACTATCCCGCCGAAGCATCAACGATCATCAGCAAAGCAGATGAGTTGTTTCCGGTACTCTTTGCCAAAGCACCTGACATTGGTGGCAAGGAAAACCTTATGGCTCATAACCTCGATCTAATGATACTTGCAATCTCCTTCTACGAAGCTTCAGATCACAGGATAGACGGCAATGCCATAACCGAACTGGCTAATGAGATCTATGAGAAATATAAGATTATAGGAAAGTTCATCAACGTCAACCGCAAAGGCCAGATGAAGTCCCTTAGAAAATCCATGTATAAGCGTTATGTTCCATATGCAAAACTCGTAGAAGAAAAACTCGCTCAGGGACAATGGGGCAACACCTGGAGAGTACGTATCAATCCGAGAAACACCGAAGAAGGCGTTTGCTTTGACTTGGTTGGCTGCCCTCTGGCAGATTATGCGAGAGCTAACGGCTATATGGATCTTCTTCCCTATTTATGCGCAACAGACCACATCATCCCCAAGCTCATTCACGCTAAGCTTATCCGCACCCACACATGCGCATTGGGAAGTGACAGCTGTGATTATTGGTATGTTGCTGACGAGAGTGATACGGCCAAGAACTTCAAAGGAACTCTTGTCTGAAATATCACATATCTGCTTTCTTCATG
Source organism: Ruminococcaceae bacterium AB4001 (assembly GCA_000621765.1). GTDB lineage: Bacteria > Bacillota > Clostridia > Saccharofermentanales > Saccharofermentanaceae > Saccharofermentans. Next base: position 94,937 of record JHXJ01000007.1, on the reverse strand, counting down.
TTTATCAGAAGGCCTGAAAAAGCGATCAGACTTCCTATGCTTATCCAGCCCGTGGATATTGCATAAACTACTGGGTAATTCCCAATAAGCTTGATCAACAAAACAACAGGAAGCCCTGAAAGGATCGAGAAGATACAGCACCACTTCGGATAAGGTGTCTCATTCTTTATAAAGGCTTTAAACTGAATGACAGCAGCCGTAATAAAAAACGGAAAGAATATCACCGTAACGGGAAGCAGAAAACACAAGATAAACTTCACGGTGCCATCAGCTGCACAAGCCGGATCTATCCTGTTCAACGCATTCAGATGGTAAATCGATGCACAGCACATTACGTGCGTAAACGGACCGAAGGCGATCATGCCTATAAGACCTGCCCTGTATGCATGAGCAAGCTTTTCAGATCTAGAAGCGATAAGTCTGTACACTCCGAAATAGCAGAGTGTCTCAACAGTTATACCGATCATACCCAGAACGGCCGACCAAACGATCCTTGCATCTGATACTGTAAGATATCTTGAAAAGTATTGATCGAGACCTGTAAGAGTCTCATCCGCTATGCCCCACCCGAGTATCATATCTGCAGATAAAGCCAGAAGACTTGCGACTATACCAAGTTTGAAAAGATGAGCGATCCGTTCTTTATCAAGTTTACCGTCTATTCCGAGATCGTTATAACTCTTCATTTCCTGTATCTCCTTTAATGGTCTTTACAAAGAACACAAAATAGATAAAATGACACACCCATACTACACCAAGGATTATGCACGGGATCCATATGCCTTTTCGGGCCATAAAGAATATTCCGAGACCCATAAGTATAGTAACAGTAATCAGAATGCTGAGCTTCGTTGACATCCGCATTCCTTTCTTCTCAACAAATGATTCCAGGTGCTTTTTGTAAAGCTTTGTTCCTTTGAACCAGTCCTCAAGACGCTGTGAACTTCTTGCAAAACAATACAGGGTTACAAGATAGAATGGTGTAGTCGGAAGTATCGGCAAGAATACACCGACAGTTCCCAAAGCAAGACATATGCAGCCGGCAACAATGAATAATATCTTCTTAATTCCCACTTTCTAATCTTCGCCTTTCTTTTTTACTCTCAATGTCATTCATGACAGACGTCCACCATCCATTGAACGTATCTCATCCGCGATCCTCATCGTTGACTGCCTGTGAGACACAAGAACGATAGTCTTCTCACCTTTTTCCTTATCAAGAGATCTCAGGATCACGGCTTCATTTAAGCTATCCAGATTACTTGTGGGCTCATCAAGCAGCATAAACGGTGCATCATGGAGGAATGCACGGGCAAGACCTATCCTTTGCCTCTCGCCGCCTGACAGAGTACTGCCAAGCTCTCCGACTTCAGTCTCATATCCTTTTGGAAGCGTCATGATGAAATCATGTATCGAAGCCTTCTTACATGCATCAATCACTTCTTCATCGGTTGCATCGAGTTTTCCGATGCGGACATTGTTTGCGATAGTATCCTTAAACAGCTGCGTTTCTTGAGTCATATAGCTCTCAATGTCTCTCAGGTTATCAGTGTTGATATCATCGATATTCCGCTTCGATACAGTGATCTGCCCTTGCTTAACATTCCAGAATCTCATCAGGAGTTTCAGAAGTGTGGATTTACCGCAACCGCTCTTACCCACGATTCCGATTATCTTTTTCTCAGGAACAGTTACGGAAACACCGCTTAGTATTTCTTCATTCCCGTATGCAAAACCAAGGTTATTTACATCAGCACCGCTAAATGCTATTTCATCTTTGCCTGTGATATCTTCCGTCTCAGGCTTCTCATCAATAATGGCGAGCACTCTCGAGCCTGATGCAATAGTGCTCTGCAAAGTTGTTCCAAGAGCAGACAGAGCAATAACAGGTCCGAACGAAGACATCAATGCAATGAGCGGGATCAGGAACCCGTCAAATCCGATCTGTCCGTTTTGATACAGCAAAATACAAACAAAGAGCATGACAATATCGGATATCAGGATCATAAGATTTGCTATCGCCAAATTGGTTCCTGTGAGTTTACTTAAGAATGCCTGTTTTGCAGATAATGCCGTAGTCTTCTCGCCTATTTCTTTAAGCCTCTTTTTGCCATAGGAATACTGGAGCGTATCATCAATGCCTCTAATACTTTCAAGCATATGAGCAGACAGTTCACCTGATTGTTTTCTTAAGTCATCACCGGTTGTGCCGCTGCGTTTTGATATGACAAGCGGAAGCACCAAACCTACAAGCAGATAAGATGCTAATGCGACAAGGCCTAACACGGGATGGTAACTCCCGATAAATATACACATTATCGTCTCAGTAATGACCGCAATGCATATCGGCGATATCGTATGCGCATAGAATACTTCCAACAGCTCAACATCTGATGTGATGAGGGATATCAGATCGCCTTTGTCACGGCCTTCGAGTTTTGCGGGACACAGTTTTCTGAGCGCCTTAAACACTTTGTCTCTTATTATTGCCAGCAAAGTGAATGCAATATAGTGATTCATCCTCTGCTCAGCAAATCTGAATATAGCCCTTAACAGTGCAAATGAGAGCAACAAAACAATAAGCATTTTCAAGCTTAGAGCAGTCTCTTCTCCTGTGCCGTTCAGAATGATCATTCCACCTAACACAGGGATGAACTGCGCCGTTAAGAACCCGATTGTTCCGAATAAAACTGCCAGGATCATGCATCCTGTGAGCGGTTTTACGAGTTTTATCATTCTCAGGAGGACTTTTGCTTTATTCATGAGCAGTATCCCCCTTACCGAATTCTTCAAGTTCCTTTTGCGTATTCCACAGATCGGCATAGGTCCTGCATGATGAAAGCAGATTGGAGTGTGTATCGCTGCCTGCAACTTCGCCGTTCTCAAGGCAATAAATCCGATCAGCATCAATGACATTCATTAGCCTGTGAGTGATCATGATCACCGTCTTTGATTCGGCGAGCTTTCTTATTCCTCTTAAGATGATCTCTTCGCTCTCCATATCGATATTGCTTGTCGCCTCATCGAAAATATAGACTTTAGCATCGTGAAGCATTGCACGGGCAAGCGCCAGTCTTTGTCTCTGTCCGCCGGAAAGATTAGATGCATTCTCTGTAAGTCTGGTATCAAGACCCTCATCGGTTCTGAAAAACTCTGCAATATTACAATCTGACAGGACATGCCAAAGATCATCATCATCCGCAGAAGGCTTTGCCATCAGGAGGTTATCTCTAACGGTTCCTGTAAAGAAAGTGCTCTCCAAGCCTACATAATCAATATTCCAGAACAGGCTTTCTTCGTTTATTTCAGATATGGGATTTCCTGCAATAGATAATTGACCTTGCTTTATAACATTCCTGCCCATAATAAGCGAAGCGATCGTAGATTTTCCGCTTCCGCTCTCACCGACGATACCGGTAAAAGAACCTTCAGGAATATCAATAGAAACCGCTTTAAGAACCTGCTTTTCACCGTCATAAGAAAAATCAACATCAGAAAGGCTTATATCCAGACCTTTTTCAGGCAGAATCACCGTCTTCTCGTTAGGTTCAGGCATGGACAGGAACTTAAAGATCCTGTCACTTGCTGCCATACCGTTCATGGCTACGTGGAAATAACTTCCGAGTTTTCGCATAGGCAGGAAGAAATCTGCCGAGAGAAGGATCATGAAAACTGTGCTTTGCAAAGATATATTGCCCTCAACGAAGCCTTTTCCTGCAAGCGCAATTCCGAGAGCCGCACCGCCATATGCAAAGAAGTCCATAATGATTATCGAATTAAGCTGCATCATAAGGACCTTCATCGTGATCTTACGGAAGTTCTCGGATTCCTCATTCATCTGCTTATTCTTATATGCATCGGCCTTATATATCTTCAATGCCGTCATTCCCTGAAGATTCTCAAGGAAAGTGCTTCCGAGCTTCGTGTACTGATCCCAGTATTTAGCAAGGATCTTCTTTGCTATCTTCTGGACCATAACAATGGCACCCGGAATAAGCGGAACACATACTAGAAGGACCGCTGCAACTTTAAAGCTTCCGGCTATTCCAAAAAAGACGAACAATGTTACCGGAGCTATAAAAGCATAAAAGAATTGAGGCACATAAAGACCGAAATAACTCTCAAGCTGATCTACACCTTCTACGGATTCCTGAACCAGTTCAGCTGTTGTTGTATGTTCCCTGTATGCACTTCCCAGTTTCAGGAGTTTCTCGTATATGTGTTCTCTCAGCACGCGTTTTACAGTCTTCGATGCAAGATAACTCATCCGTGTCGTCGTCTTTGTCATGAAGAACCGGATTATGAGAGTAACACCAACAACAGCTAAAGAAACGATCAGAAAAGACAATGTTAACTGTCGGGCATATATTTTTCCGATGACATTTGAAACGACATATATCATGACTGCATTCATCAGCAATTCTATCCACTGGCAGATAATATTGCCGGCGATATACTTTTTGCTTTCAGGACACATTGTCATCAGGCGTTTATCAAACATAGAAACCTCATAACAACGTGCAAATAAATGCTACTATCAGGCTCAAAACAACTATGGCCACACACTGCCTTGTCTGCTGCTTACGGTTAAAACCAAAGTCTTTCCAGCCTTTGCAGCCTTCTGTTTCAGGGAAAAAGTGCTGGAAGAATCTTGTTTTGGTCAAAATGAAATAATCGAAAAATACTATGTCAAAGACTTTCATCGACGCGCCGATTATCAGGAAACGCAAAAGGAACTGCCAGAACGAATACCCGTTCTTTATTCCGTCTGCAGCGCCATAGACGAATAATCCCATATACAGAATGCAAAACGCCGCAAGGATCACCCAGCCCATGAACCTCTTAAAAGTTATCGGCTTGTTCTCGACACGTGGGCGCAGTCTCTCCTGCACGTCTTCAGGGAAAAAGCTGATAAGTCCCGGCGACGGCAAAGTTACCGTAACACCTAATATCAGCAGGAAGAAAGCAATGCAGCCTATCAATGAAAGAACAACAGTTACGATCATTTCTTTTCTTCCTTGCGCCAATAGATATAAGCCGGAATGAAAAACGTCATTTCGAGAAGGCTCTCGACAGAGCCTAAGATACCGTATTCACCGGTAAGTTTTGCTATTAAAGCAAACACCAGTATTACAAGTGCGTAGCCGCCGAACATAAATGATACAAGTCTTTTCCGAAGGCCAAACTTTCCGCTTAATATACCGAAGATAAGCACTATCTCCGTTGAGTAACCAAGGATGACCAATACAATGGTAAGAGGGTTCATATAGCTTTCAGCATTTGCCAGAAGAAGCGAAAACTGCTCAGCCGTAATGCCTGCTTTAACTGCGGAATTATATGTAAGCGGTGCGTAAACGCCTAAAGAAAAATGCATATAGAGCACGCCGCCGATACAAAGGAACGCAGGAAGGATCAGGAATTTGCCTGCCTTCCCGAACACCTTATTAAACATCCTTGCAAGGCTTATGAAACCTAGAAGAAGCAGCAGGCTTCCTATTACACCGATCCACATCGATGTCATGAGGCGCCACTCAGGGACCTGCCACAGTGATAACTTATTATCCGAAGCAATGTCGGTGCCGAGATAAAGGAATGCATCAGCTGCCGCATATACAACGGTTCCAATGATTCCGGCTAAAGCCAGTTTTGAATTACGCTTTACTGGATCCATTCGATTATCTCCTTTTCAGATCTTTCAAAATAAGAGAGATTCTCTGCTTTGTATTTGCCAAAAGTTCTGTACATAAGGCCTATCAGGGGCATCATCCGGTACAGTTTTTTCTCACGTTCTTTATTTGGCATGAGTCCGTTAAGATGGCTTCCGTGAGGATATACGATAACCTTTACATCCTTACCGTAACCGGTATTTTTAAGTCTTTGCGCGATCATTCTTACGGAATATTCCGAAGGCCACGCCTCATCCTCGTCGCCTGCGATAAGAAGTATGCGGGCATTAGTCTTTTCGACAGCCAATTCGGCACGCAATACCTGTGACTGATCAGCATATGCATCATGATAAGCAACCCACATTCCAGTAACTTTATAGCCGCAGTCCGGGTGCTTATAGTATTTTGCTGCCTTTATCTTTGAGAAGTCCGCCCTGACATAAGGGATCTCATATCCCTGATATGTCGCGACACTGTGACCTGACATAGTTTTCTTATCTTTTGCTGTTCCTTCGAAAGGAACATGTGTCGGGCTTACCAGAATGAGATTCTCAAATCCGCCGATATAAACCGCTGCAAGCACGGCAAATATCGATCCCATGGACTGGCCGTATACGCTGATGCGTTCGATATGCTTCCGCTCCCTCAGATATTTAACGGCCGGAATAAACATATCCAGAGGTATCCTGTCAGGTGAATCAGGAAGACCATCACAACCGAAAAGTGAGACCGCAAGTCCTGTTATTCCATAATCCGCAAAACGTTCAGCAAACTTAATGCCGGGCAGGAGACTCTGCTCGCCGCCCATGATGACGATAACGGCCCTGTCAGAGCCGTTGTCAGGTTCTGCGAGATGACCTGCAAACCCATCCTTTCTCATTGTGAAATCTTCGTGTCTCATAGAGGGATCACTTCGGCTTTCTTGCCACGCTGTGAAGTCTGCAGAATCCGCGTTTCTCGAATAGCTCCATCTTAAGGCCCGCATTTCTGCAAAGCATATCCACATCTTCTTTGCCATAGATCCTTACATCGCCATGACCAATCAGATTAATAAGAGGCATCTCGATGTGGTTGCAGAACCACCTTTTTGCCTTGCTGGTCATCGTCATGTCACGAAGGATCAGTCTTCCTCCGGGCTTTAGCACCCTGTAAACGCTGTTGAAGAAATCCTGCACATTCGGATAGTGATGGAAACTCTCGCAGCAGATGACTGCATCAAAAGAGTTAGCTTCAAAAGGAAGGTTCTCACAGTCGCCTACTACAAATTCTGCACCGGGTATATTCTTTGCTTTTGCCACTTCGATCATCTTCGGTGTCAGATCGATACCTGTGTAATGCTTTTCGGGATATTTCTCATATAAAAGCGAGATCATCGGTGCAGTTCCGCAGCCGCAGTCAAGAAGACTATCAAAGGGCTCTTTCTCCAGTTCGGCAAGCACATCAGGATAATCCTTCTTGCACATCTTGTAGACGCCGGCCTGGTCAGTTTCATAGACACTTGCTGCCTTGGTGAATTCCTTTATCGAGAGCTCTTTGTATTGTTTATCGTTCATGTCAGTATATCTCCATAAATTCATCGATTGCTTTAAGGACAGGTTCAGCGTACTTTCTCTCACCGAAAAGCCACTGTTCATGCTGCATGTCGAACTCCCTGATGTCCGGATCACGGAAATACTTGAGATATCTCTTCAGGTATTTCTCGCCCATCTTGTTCGCATAGATGAAATGAGCTGTCGTACCTTCAACATGTATATCGTCTTTTAAGTGAGTCAGAAGATCTGTGTAGTATTCGTTCTTTATCGATCTGACATCGAACTTCGAGAATGCTTCGATGAAAGAATTTGCAACCTCATCACTCATCTCGAAAGAATCCATCATCATCTTCTTCGTCTTCTGCTTTTTCTTCTCGCTCTTTGTTACGCCTGTAAGCAGAGGTGTTACCAGTGCTGCCTGCAGTTTTGCAGCCAGGACGCCGCTCTGGTCGAGATCTGAGCTTCCGAAGATCCCGTGGTCAACGTGAACGTTTTCACGCATGATCAGCTGTCCGACAAAGGTCCCTCCGAGAGAAGAACCGAGCGCACCGTCGATCCTGCCGCCGAAGTTATCATTGATATATTTTTCTATCTTCTCCGTGACGGTGATCATATCGGGAAAGATAAGATCACTTCCGTCAAAACCATCGTAGTTGACGCAGATCAGATGATACTTCTCTTTAAGATCATCTATGACGTTTAAGAAGTTAGACTGCCAGTCACAGCAGGTACCTGGCAGGAGCATCAATGTCTTGCCTGACATGTTTCCGCGCTCTTCAAAAGTCATCCGAACAATCCTCTTTTCTTGTAAGTCTCAGATTCTGCTCCGAGATAGTCGTAGCCAATGTCTTTAATTGCAGCCTCTAAAAGGCTTGCATCAACTGCATCTTCAGTAAGGAATGTGGCTTCCTTCTTTGAGCGCGAAGCCTTTACCTTCTTTGCTGAAGGAACTGCTTTTCTGATAGCATCACAAACATGGGCTTCGCACATGCCGCACATCATTCCGTCGATCTTTACTGTTGTCTTGATCATAATTACTCCCTGTTCTTAAGTACTTCTGCAGGTTTTATCTTCCTGATCCTGCCTGTGAGGACGAGGTTGATAGCCAGATAAAGAACAATTACAACTGCGAAGATTGCAGCATATACCTCCGGCGGAAAATCTGCAGTTACACCTACGCCAACATTGCTTACAAGGTATCTCGGATAGATATAATCCATGATCATCTTGCACAGCGGTATCGAGATCAATGCGCCGATCGCAACAATATAGAAATTGCCGTCCAGATACATCTTCCTTACTTCCCTGTTCCTGAATCCGAAAACCTTGACCAGTGAAATATTAAAAGCCGATCTGTCGATCATCATCTTGACCATTAGATACATGACTACCAGGAAAATAACGGCAGATGCAACAGACATTGTCGTTACCATTGGCCCCATCATCTCAACATAGATACCGGAAGATCTCGCGATTTCTTCCTTCGATACCGTTGAATAAAGTCTTCCGCCATCGACATCGAGAGCGTGATCAGAGAATACGACATTAAAGTAATCATCATCTTCGTTGAACAGATCCCTGCATCTGTCTATATCCATGAACACAAACATTGATGCGGTGTAATCGCATATCCCGACTACTCTGAACGCATATAATCTCTCGCCTTTGTCATCACTTAGGGTGAATATGTCTCCCGTTGACAGGTTGTATTTATTTGCAACCGCAGAACTTATAACAACATCAGAATCATTATCAGGAAGTTCTCCGACATCGAAGAAAGGATTTTCTTTAGTGATTCCGAGCACGGTAACATCGAATGTATAGCCGTAGATCTCTTTCTTGAATCCTTCTGCCACTGCTTCATATCCGCCTTCAGGAACTTCCTCTGTCGGATACTTGTAGTTATACATGTACTCATATTTTGTGAGATCAATATAAGAGTTTTTAACGTTTGTACAGTATACGCTCGTATTAATTGCCAGAAGCGCTACCAGAAGGCTCATGAACAGACCGAAGATAACAGTTAGTCCTGCACGGATCTCACGCATTATCTGCCTTAATCTGAACATAGGGATAAACTTCAGTCCCTTTATCTTCAGTTCCTTGCCACGGACTGCCTTCTGTTCATTGCGAAGCAGTGACAGAGGCGTTCTTACCAGTCTGTTTCTTACAACAAGAACATTAACGATAAACGCAGTTACCGGCGGAATAACAAGTCCGTATATCAGTACAAACGGCTTAACGATTATGTCCATCTTAGGCATAGAGAAATAACCCAATGAGTCTGCCATCTGGGCAGGAATTCCTGCCGGTGTGAAGATTGCGATCAATGTGCCGATAACACCGGAAATAAAAGTTACGATAACAGGCACTGCAACATAGCTTAATGTCAGCGTCCTTCTCTTAACACCCATCGAATACAGTGCACCGATTACTGCACTTTCCTGGTCTATCGTATGAACGATGAAGACAGAGATAACATACGCAAACAGGACAACCAGCAATATACCGAAGATTATGCTCGCAGAATAATTGATCTGTACATCATCAGCAGCAGAATCAATCCTCGGATTATCTGCTTTATTGATGAACACACGAAGATTCGACAGATCTATATTAAAGACTTCATCGATAAGATCATTGGCTTCATCAGAGAAATCCTTAACACCGTCGGCCAGTTCCCTTGCACCCTTTGCAAGTTCATCTGATCCATCACTTATTTCTATCGAGCCGTCGTACAATTTGTCGATTCCGTCAGACAAATCGGCAACGCCTTCCTTCAGTGCAGTTGTTCCGGCATGAAGCCCGGCAGCGCCTCTTTTTAATGCCCCGCTGTTTGAATTCAGTGTTTTGATTCCCTGATATAACTGGTATGCACCATTTGACATACTTGTTGCACCTGTATTCACACCGGCGATACCAGTCTGGATCTGGGCAAAACCAGTAGCCAAAGCTTTGGCCGGATCCAAAAAACCGCCTGCTACTTCAGCTATATATGGAACTTCATTTTGAGACATGACCTCAACAGTTCCAGCCAATTCATTAACCCCGGTACCATAAAGATCTGCACCTGTATTCAGTTCTGATGTTCCGGCTGCAAGCGCAGAAGCACCATCTGACAGATCTGAAGCGCCTGATTCGATCTTGTCTACTGCAGAAGTATATTCTTTTATACCTGTTTCCAATGCTGCCGCGCCGTCATCTAACTCCTCAACTCCGTCTGTAAGATCCGGAACAGCATCATGCAAGTCCTTCATTCCCTCATGGAACTCTGTGATACCATCATTAAGATCATCTGCACCATCTGCCAAGTCTGAAGCGCCTTCTTTGAGTTCATCGATACCTTCTAAGAGTTCGTCCTTACGCTCTGTCATCCTGTCCCAATACTCTTTGAAATATTCGTCATCGACGTCCTCAACATCGAAAGTATTATCATCAAGAATAGCCTTCAACTCACTCTCGCTCATTGCGCCATTGAGTACATAAGCATAATAGTATTCTTCAGATGCGATCGAACACCCTGAACTGTATAGCTCGTCATACGCTTCAGGCGTAACGAAGATCAGTCCAAAATATCTGCTGTCGACAACAGTATCCGTTATCTTCTTAATTACTGTGTTATAGTCTGGTGCAGCACCGATACCTGTAACGGTAAAATCCTTATTGCCGATACTGACCTTATCACCAATACTTATACCGTTAACTTCAGAATAACGTCTCTCGATCACAGCTTCACTGTCATTTGCCGGAAGCGTACCATTGATCAGAGAAATCTTATTAATGTTTTCCCTGACCTTAAATGCTCTTAAGACCTGGTCCCCGTTAAGTGAATAATCAACATAGAACATCTGCTCAACCGATACACCGCGTTCTGTAATCTTCTTGATTTCTTCATTACGGAGAGGAACAAAGACTGAGAATTCGCCATCTTCGCAGTTAAGTTCTCTGTCTGAAATAACTGTGCTGTCGATAATCGTATCCGCTGCACCCATAAGGCTGATTACGATAAAAAGCGAGAATACAATAAGAAGCGCCAATGCTATATATCTGGCGAAACCCGATTTAAGATCGCGGACAGCTCTCTTAAACAGTATCCATCCCATATCAGAGATCCTCCAATTCCGAAGCAGGAACCTTCTTCTCGTTGATATAGTCTTTGTATATCTCTCCGTCCTTTAAATAAATAACGTGATCGACCATATTCTTGATCGAGTTGTTGTGCGTAACGATCAGCATAGTTGTTCCATACTGCCTGTTTATCTTCTCCAGAAGGATCAGAATATCTCTAGATGTTTTTGAATCAAGTGCTCCCGTAGGCTCATCGCAAAGCAAAACCTTAGGATTCTTCACCAAAGCCCTGGCTATAGCACATCTCTGCTGCTGACCGCCCGATAATTGTGACGGGAACTTATACTGATGTTCGGTAAGACCCAAAACTTCGATGAGTTCATCCATATTGAGAGGATCTTTTGTCAGGTACTCACAGACCTGGATGTTTTCTCTGACCGTAAGATTCGGAACCAGATTATAAAACTGGAAGATGAATCCTAAGTTTGCACGTCTGTAATCGGATAGCTTTTCTCCTTTTAGACATTCAACGAGCGTTCCGGCTACGGAGACGTTACCGGAATCAATATCATCAAGACCGCCAATGCAGTTTAGTAATGTGGATTTACCGGAACCGGATGTCCCCTGGATTACGCACATCTCGCCTTTATCGATCTTAATGCTGACACCTTTTAATACCTGGACAAAACTGCCGCCTTCACCATAAGACTTTTTAAGATCTCTTGTCTCAATATACATATCAATCACCTCAACATCTTTCTGATTAAATGTTAGTCTATGCTAACCGCCAGTGTGTATGCATTTTTTCGACAAGGATTTGATGTTGGATTCAAAGTATTTTTGTCATTTGGTTAGATAAGTCTAATTTTTGTATGCTTTAGCTGATTTTCCCGGATCAGTGAAACAAAGCAATTTGCGGGTTAATATGATTCTTAACGTCTTTGCTGCTTACTGTTTTCTTTCAGATAAACCACTTTTCCGTGATTAAGCCCCAATACATAATCACAGCACTCGGATATCAGTTCAGGATCGTGTGTGGATACAATCACTGAAGCACCTGAAGATGCCAACTGCTGCAACAATTCAGATACCTTCTCCATATGAGAATAATCGAGGCCCGATGTAGGCTCGTCGAAAAGCAGGATCTCTGCATCAGAAGCTATTGCAGATGCAATTGCAACTCTCTGTTTCTGCCCGCCCGACAACGCCATAGGATGAGTATCTTTGTAATCTGCAAGACCTAAACTCTCCAGTATCTCATCGCACCTTGCTTCATCTTTATCCTTCATGGAAAGCATTACTTCGGATTTAACGCTGTCCGTAAAGAGCTGGTGGTTAACATCCTGCATGACCATATAACAGATCTTCAGGCGGTCTCTGCCCTTATAGATCTTTCCATCAGATATGATCTTCCCTCTGCAGTCATGTTCAAGTCCGCAAAGACATCTTAAGAACGTGGATTTACCTGTTCCGTTAGGCCCTACAAGACCGGTTATCTTGCCTTTAGGGATCGATAAAGACTGAATGTTCAGATTAAGGAAATCACCATCTGATTCCTTAAAATGCTTCTTTAAAAATATATACGGATGCTTTTTATAGCTGAAGTAGAAATCCTTAAGTTCAATAGCGTCTTCTACGCTGCAAAGGGAAGCTTTGCTCTCACCGCGTATATCTCTGATAAGCTCTTCTTCCAGCACTATTGGCCTTAACTTATACGACTTCACCTCGTCTTCGCTTAACGCAACAAATTCCTCGCCGGTCCACTCCCTGGCCATCTTGCCGTTTTCCATATAGATAACACGGTCTACGGCATCTTTCAGATACCACAGTCTGTGTTCTGAAATGATTATTGTCTTGCCTTGTCTCTTCCATTCCATTATTATTCCGCGGAGCAGTTCAATGGAATCGAAGTCAAGATTGGAAGAAGGTTCGTCTAACAGAATTATCTCAGGAAGCAAAGCAGCAACTGATGCACAGGCAATCCTCTGCTTCTGTCCTCCTGACAGATCGAAAATGCTTCTTCCCAATATCTCATCGAGATTCATCTCAACCACGATATCATTTAATCTCGCCTTGATTTCTTTAGGATCAAGACCTATATTCTCAGGTCCGAATACTATCTCTCCATCTGTATCAACAGAGAAAAACTGGCTTCTGGGGTTCTGGAAAACAGTACCTACTGTTCCTGCCAATTCGTGAAGTTCAGTCTTCTTTATATCATGACCTGCAACCCTTATCTCACCTTCAAGCTCACCGGAATAATAATGCGGGATAAGGCCATTGATGAGCCTTATTATCGAAGTCTTGCCGGAGCCCGAAGCGCCGCAAAGAAGCACCGTCTGCCCCTTTTCGACGTTAAGATTGATGTTATTAAGGGAACCGTCTTTGGACCCCTTGTACTGAAAGATTATGTTTTCGAGCTCTACGATACTCATAAGAAATACTTATACATCACGAAGATAACTGTCGCAGCAGTAAGGAAAGTCATCAGGAGATAATCTGCAAAACCAAGCTTCAGCTCTATTACGCTTGACCTTTTGGTATCTCCGCCTAGCCCCCTTGTAATCGCTGCCGCAGACAGTTCTTCGCCGATGTTAACGCACGAAAAAAGGAGCGGTATCATTCTGAATTCAAACATCCTGAGGACATTGCCGCCGCCTAACATGACGCCTCTCATCCTCATCGCATCGTTAATTGAAGAATACTCTTCCCTGATCGTCGGAAAGAATCTCATGACTACTGCAAGTGACACTGCAATACCGTCAGGTATATGCATCTTCTGCATGCATGACATGAACTCGCCGATCTTTGTTGTTCTTATGACATACCAGGCGGTGATCATGGCAGGCATGAATTGCACGACAATCCCGCAGTAACCTATGAGAAGCGATGAGATTATGCCTTCAGACTTCTCTGACAGAAAATAAAAAGCCAGCACAAAAGCTATTGCATATGCCAGGAAAAAGCGAAGCGCGGAAGCGTACTTCTTCTCGGTAACAAGAAGAATAATCGGAATAATGGTGATGGTCAGTCTGATGCCCCACAAAAGCGGCGTTGTCGCGCTCATCATGGCGACGAGCGATACGACAAATACCATAAACAGTTTTGTTCTGGGATCGAGCTTCATGTTAAACGATTCCGGCTTTCTCGAAATGCTTCTTAACTACAGCTTTTCCGATAACTGCTCCGATACAACCGAAGACAAAGCAGAGGACAACAAGAATGCCGATAGTCTTAACATTAATCGCTGCAAAGAGATTATTTACGTATTCAGCAGAATAGCCGCCGTCGATAAGATCCTGTCTGTAACTTTCTGCAGTAACGAGGATCGGGAAATAGTTAGCGCAGATCCAGAGATTGAAAACGCCGAAACTGAGCACTGTTTTCTTAGAACTCTTATAATTTCCTGATTTAGCGATAAAGTCAGCAGCAAGACCGGATAAAATAATGAGCGGAGCGCCAAGATATCCCATGCCTCCGACGAACATGATGATCGCCATGAGAATGGAAACGATCGTGATCATGCCGAACTTTTCGACTTTCGTATAGAAGAGCATCATGGGGATGCCGCTTGCCAGAGGCAGTATGATTACATATGATGCAACAATAAACGGATGAATATATCCGAGCATTCCGAATGCAAATTCAACTGCAAAAAGGATTGCTGCAAAGATACCGACAGTTATAAAATCCTTTGCCTTAAGCTTCTTACTTTTATTATCCATTTTTATCCTCCAAAAATCATGAAATCTTCCAGCTTATATCCTGTTTTCTTCTGCTTACAAAGATCCTATAGATTCCATCCTGTTTCATAAGCTTGCTTCATTTCCACAAATTCAAGCATCCAGGATAAGAGCCCCCTTTTAAATTCAAAGATTCCATTTCGTTATATCAGTATTGATTAGCTGAGCTAACTCCAACTGTATTAGTAAGGGGAAACGATAATATCCGCCTCCCCCGGTCATTTAATAATCCTTAGTTTTAACCGGGACTGTCCCTGAATATCAGGACAGTCCCGGTCAGTTTTATGGCATATGATTGTTGATTAAGTTATCCTTCCGGCTGTGGCACTTATCAGCCATTGCACAGCCGGAACACTTGCAGCCGCAAGAGCATTTACCTGCTTTTTTATCTTTGATCAGGCTTCTTGCTGCAAAGAATACAGCAACAGCAACAAGCGCTATTACTAAGATGTTAACCCAATTTGCAGCAAGCCAGCCGATCATAAATACAGTCCTTTACTTTGCTTTCTTGGCAGGTCTGACAAGGAGGTACACTAGTCCTGCAAGAACGAGCAGAGCGAAGATTAATCCGATTACGTTTACAGCGCCTGTGAAGAGGAGGCCGAACTGGTAAACGATGAGAGCGATTGCGTAAGCGAATACGCACTGGTAACCGATTGCGAACCATGTCCACTTTGCGTTGTTCATCTCTCTCTTGATAGCACCGATAGCTGCAAAGCAGGGAGCGCAGAGGAGATTGAAGATGAGGAACGCGAAGCCTGAGAGCATATTCAAGCCTTCAAAGTCGAGTACACCGAATACACCAACGACTTCTTCCTTGGCGACAAGACCCATGATCGTTGCGATGGTTGCCTTGATGTTAGCAAAGCCCAAAGGAGCGAAGATCCACTTGATAGCACCGCCGACGATTCCCAATACGGAAGCTTCAAGCTCCATGTCAGGATCAAATCCAAAGCCTGCGTCTGTGTTTCCGAATACGGAACCAAGCCAGATTACGATTGAGGAGATGAGAATGACTGTGCCGGCTTTCTTAATGAAGGACCAGCCGCGCTCCCACATGGATCTTAAGAGGTTTCCAAGTGTCGGCCAGTGGTATGCAGGAAGCTCCATAACGAACGGAGCAGGATCGCCGGCAAACATCTTTGTCTTCTTAAGAAGGATACCTGAGACGATAACTGCTGCAACACCGATGAAGTAGCACGCGGGAGTTACCCAGCCGCCTGCCATTGCAGTGTGGCGGAAAAGTGCATTTGTGATAAGGAAGATGATAGGGAGCTTAGCACCGCAAGGGATGAATGTTGTTGTCATGATGGTCATTCTGCGGTCACGCTGATTCTCGATCGTACGTGATGCCATGATGCCCGGAACGCCGCATCCTGAAGCTACGAGCATAGGGATGAATGACTTACCGGAAAGTCCGAATCTTCTGAAGATACGGTCGAGTACGAATGCGACTCTTGCCATGTATCCGCATGATTCAAGGAATGCGAGGAGGAAGAACAGTACGAGCATCTGGGGAACGAATCCCAATACTGCACCGACACCTCCAATTATACCGTCAACTACAAGACCTGTTACGAAGTCGTTTGCACCGGCATTTTCGAGAAGTCCTGAAACAAAGTCAGGGATACTGGGAACAAATACAGCACCTTCTGTCTCGTCCATGCCCGGAGCAGTGAATTCGCCTTCTTCATCCAAAGCGCCAGATTCTACGAGGGGTGCTTCGATGTCATAACCTTTGTCTATGAGCTCGTCAGCAAAGAACCCGTAGTCTTCTTCGAAAGCGCCGAAATCAGCATCTTCGAAGTCAGCCTGGAGGTTCTCTGCACCTGTTACGTCGTTCGTGGCAGCTTCGTCGATAACAGCCTTAACGTTGTCAACGAAAACTACTTCGCCGGCCCAACTGTCTACTGCTTCGTCATACTGATTCTGACCGATGCCGAAGAGGAAGAAACCGTCACTGAAGAGGTTGTCATTTGTCCAGTCTGTAAGATTTGCGCCGAATGTGGTCATTGCGATGAAGTAAACAAGCCACATGATGGCAGCGAAAATAGGAAGACCGAGGATACGGTTGGTTACGATCTTATCGATCTTATCTGATGTTGAGAGCTTAGCCTTTGACTGCTTCTTGTAGCAGCTCTTGATGATAGATGCAATATAAACATAACGCTCGTTTGTGATGATGGACTCTGCATCGTCGTCGAGCTCAGCTTCTGCTGACTTAATGTCTTTCTCGATGTGCTCTAATGTATCCTTGGAGATGCCGAGCTTCTCGATTACTTTCTCGTCGCGCTCGAAAATCTTGATCGCGTACCATCTCTGCTTATCAGCATTCATATCGTGGAGGCAGGCTTCTTCGATGTGAGCCAATGCGTGCTCGACAGGACCTGAGAAA
The DNA here is from genome assembly GCA_000621765.1 of Ruminococcaceae bacterium AB4001. Taxonomy (GTDB): domain Bacteria; phylum Bacillota; class Clostridia; order Saccharofermentanales; family Saccharofermentanaceae; genus Saccharofermentans. The sequence goes on along the minus strand of JHXJ01000007.1, from coordinate 77,533 downwards.
GAGTGGGGAGGAACTGTCTTTGTTCCGTTTGCAGCCTTGATTGCTTCCTCAGCGGCTTCCATGATGCCAGTGCCCTTAAGAGCGGAGATAGCAACAGCCTTAACGCCCATCTGCTTGGAGAGCATATTAAGGTCGATCTTATCACCGTTCTTTTTAACGATATCCATCATGTTGACTGCCATTACGACAGGGATACCGAGTTCCGTAAGCTGTGTCGTGAGATAGAGGTTACGCTCCAAGTTAGTACCATCTACGATGTTGAGAATAACGTCAGGATTCTCATCGATAAGATAATTGCGTGCTACAACTTCCTCTAATGTGTAAGGGGATAGAGAATAGATACCCGGAAGGTCTGTAACGGTTACGCCGTCGTGCTTTTTGAGCTTACCTTCCTTTTTTTCAACTGTTACGCCCGGCCAGTTTCCTACGAACTGGTTGGAACCCGTGAGAGCGTTGAAGAGTGTTGTCTTACCGCTGTTAGGGTTTCCCGCTAATGCGATCTTAATTTCTTTACTTGCCATTATAATTGCTCCTTTAAATCACTCAACTTCAATCATGTTTGCGTCGTTCTTACGAATAGATAATTCATAACCTCTTACAGTAATTTCGACGGGATCACCCAGAGGCGCTACCTTGCGGACATAGATCTCAACGCCTTTGGTGATTCCCATGTCCATGATCCTGCGCTTTACGGCGCCTTCACCATGGAGCTTTACGACCGTAACAGTCTCTCCAACCTTCGCTTCCTTAAGTGTCTTCATATATTCCTCCTGTTTATTTAATAAACGCCGTCATACCATGATCTTCATGGCCATATCTTTGTTAAGTGCGATCCTGGATTCCTTTACCTTAAGAATCACGCTGCCGTCATTAACGTTGATGAGGGTTACGAGTCCGCCCGGAACAATACCGAGGTTTTCCAAGTGAAGTTTTACTTCGGAGCTTCCACCGACTTTTCTTACTATCAGTTCCTCACCGCAATCAGCTACAACGATTGGCATCATATCTACCTCTTTATCACTTTTCAGTACGCTAAACCTTATATTAGTTAGTCTCTGCTAATTAGTTACGCCTAACATTATATGTACAATCGGAAAAATTGCAATAGGAATAACAATGTCCGATATGGTAGAATTATTCTGGTAAATAATTATTTATATTTCTTTATTTTTTTGAGGTGGAATTTATGAGGACAGATAACACCATAGGAAAATCAGCTGAAGATTATCTTGAATCAATGCTAATTCTTAAAGAAAAAAACGGTTATATCCGCTCTGTTGATATTTCAGAATTCTTAGGCGTAACAAAGCCCAGTGTTAGCGCTGCAATGAAACATCTTCGTGAAGACGGGTATATTGAGATGAATCGTTCTGGCTTTATCACGATTACAGAAAAAGGTTTAGCAGTGGCAAACAAGATATATGACCGCCATAAAAAACTTACCGACTTTTTCGTTGCGCTAGGTGTAAGTTATGATGTCGCAGAAAGCGATGCGTGCAAGATAGAACACGACATAAGCGATGAGACTTTTGATGCTATTTGTAACCACTCAAAGAAGTATAAAAAAACAAAAATAAAAGAATAATTAATTACTGGCAATTAAGTTCCGGATGATCCCTTAAATATTGTTTGATACCGTTAAATGTACTAACGCTGATAACATGTTCAATTCCGCATGCATCCTTTTGCGCAGTATCATCATCCACATCCGCAATTGCTCTTAAAAAACTGCTTATTACTGAATATCTCTCATATATTCTGGCTGCCTCTTTATCCCCATCGGCAGTGAATCCGATCTTACCATCATAATCAATTACTATAAGGCCACATTTTTTGAGCTTAGCCATTGCCCGTGAGACACTTGCCTTTGAAAATCCCAATTCATTAGCGACATCTATCGAACGGACTACGCCATCCTTTTTCTTGATTATATAAATCGCTTTAATGTAGTTTTCTTCAGATTCGCTCATTACCCATATCCTTGTGCTGTATATGAACTACAGATTTGAATCATGCTTACGACAAAATAAGTCATGCAATACTGTTGTTAGGTTTAACTAACAAAGATATTATATACATGCCTTAAAAATCCGCAAGAGCAATTTGCAAGACGTAAACCACTTGCCAGAACGGTCTAATTGAAGTTCTAAGCACAATATAGAACAGGTCATTTATTACGTTCTTGGAACAAAATCTTCCCCATAAGACAATCCGTATCCTCTTTCAAATACGCAATCTGCCAGACCGATTATCTGTTTGTGAGATCCATACCACGGAGATGGAAGTCTTCCCGTAAAATCCGCATATCCGCAAAGCACGTCTGAGACACCCTTACCTTCCGAACCGGGAAGATAACACATAACAACACTGTCCCAGGAATCTAAGTATTGCTTTCCGATGAACAGATGTCTTCCTGCCACAATGCAGGCAACAACCGGTTTTCCAAGTGACTTAACCTGATTGATAGATCTCATGTTATTGGTCAGAGCGTTATTACCGTTAAGACTAAGATCTATGGAATCGCCAAACCATTCTGCATAGGAATCTTCGCCGATACAGAGAATGACCACGTCAGTTTCATCGAATCGTTCCGGATCGGTAATGACTTCGATACCGTATTGATCAGCATTCTCAATAAATGCTTCTTTTATTGTAGTAACGCCTTTGATGTCAGCTATAGGACTGTTATTCCAGCCCAATGTCCAACCGCCTACCTGGGCTACGCAATTATCGGCTGCAGGTCCCAATATCAAGACTTTGGTGCCTTCTTTGATCGGCAGCGTATCATTTTCGTTTTTGAGAAGGACCAGGCTCTTTTCGACAAGCTGCTCAGCTACTGCACGGGAATCAACTGAACCCACTTCACTGCTTATGGTTATGTTCTCGCAATACGGATCATCGAAAAGACCGGCGTCTTTCTTAACCTTGATTATCCTTGTGACGGCATCGTTTACACGTTCTTCAGTTATCTTTCCGTTTTCGACGCTTTCCACGATGATCTTTCTGGCCTGCGAGTATTTAATGCCTTCCATGAGCATGTCTATTCCACTGTTGATCGCCGTAATTACCTGCTCTTCATAAGTTTTAGGAGATGTATACTGGATGGCCATGCTGTCGCTTACAACAAAGCCTTCAAATCCCATCTCATTCTTCAGCTTCCAAATGTATTCCCCGTTCTCATGCATCTTAACTCCGTTAAGCGAAGAATAACTGACCATTATCGTCTGGACGCCTGCATCGATCTGCGCCTGATATACCGAAAGAAGTTCGTTGATCTCTTCTTCGGAAAGCGGAGCATCGCCCCTGTCGATCAGGCTTAAAAAGCTGTACTCTTCATGATCACCCGTTCCGAACAGCACGTTACCGTCGCCGAAAAAATGCTTTGAACATGCTATGACTCCACCGTCGACAAGTCCTCTTGTATATGCCGTGGAAAGTCTTTTTATCGTCTCAATATCCGAACTGTAGCATTCATAAGTCCTGCCCCATCTGGGATCCGCAGACTGCGCCACACAGGGATAAAGATTCCACATCATGTGACACTGCTTGGCTTCATTGGCGGTAATGAGACCTACCTGATAAGCCAGTTCTTCATCATTGGCTGCGCCTATGCCGATATTATGCGGGAAGTAAACTGCACCAACACAGTAACCTACTCCATGAACATCATCCTGCGCCAAAAGGTAAGGTATTCCTGCTTCAGATTCTATGGCTGCTTTCTGGTATGTATCAACGATCTTACTCCACTCTTCAGCCGTATGTACTCCCTCATCACCATAGATGCTTCCATAGCAGAAATCCTGCATGCCCTGGATATTTGAGTTATTGAGGAGCGGCTGGACCATCTGGGCTGCTTTCTGTTCCAGAGTCAATTCAGCGACAATCTCTTCAGGAGACATAGCCGCATATCTCTGGTACTTAAATTCGTATACAGGTTCTGTTACAGCTTCTGAAGTTTCTGTAGTATCAGATGTCATTTCCGGCTCTTCAGATCTGCATGAAACCACAGGTAATAACATCGTAAAAACCAACAAAAGAATCAGCGCCCTTTTCATACGTTTCCCCTTCCTATGAAGCATAATATCCCATGCTTATGAAGGTATAATAACAAAGCCGGTTGTATTCTATGTGTTTGTATTATGTGTTTTGTGTGAATTCAATTATGCTTCAAAAACATAAAAAGCGCATCACGCTAAAGTCTTTAACGCACCCAGACAATGAATCCTTACTATGCGGTTTTCATCTGTCTCTGAGATTCTATTAAATTGCCTGACTTGCAAATCTCTCCAGCGTTTCTTTTTCCATCCGGATTATCTGAAGCATTCTGTCGATAGCGCAGACTTCGATATAAGAGACGTTGTATTTGAGCATTATCTCCTTATTCTCCTCTGTACCCTTCTCATATTCATCGAGGAGTTTTTCGCGTATGCTTATCTCTTTTTTCAATTCTTTCTTACTTAAGACGCCTGAATACATTACGGCAAGGCAGAACCATACGGAATCAAAGTCCACGCGCTCAAACAACTCACATATGGTGCTCTTCAATTCCTGCATGCCGGCTTCCGTAAGATGATAAACAGCCTTCTTATCCGATTCTCCTGTGTTCTCGATATAGTTCTTCTTTTCGAGCCTTAAACAGGTCTCATAGAGAGTGGTAGCACCGATCGGAAACCAGTATTTCATGTTCATCCGGTCGATCATCTTCAGCATGTCATAGGCGTTCATCTCACCCTTCACGAGCATTCCCAAGATCACTATCGAAGTTTTTGACAACATTTGAGTCTCTCCTCCACTTTCTATATAAAACCCATGCAACGGATGCAAAAAGGATTATAAGCGCTATAGCAAATGAGACCGGATTCTTGATCTCGCCGCCTGCTTCAGATGATACCAAAACATCCCATAAAGCGCCTACACCCCAGAAGAAAGGAAATATAATCAGCATGTTCTTTGTTATGTAGAAAACAGAACAATACATTAAGCCTACAAGGAACAGATGCAGAAACTCGGGCTGGAATCCAGCATGATGTAGCGAATAGAAAACCGAAGTAAGCAAGATCGCAGGAATAATTCCAAATGCCTTTTCAAAGCTCATCCTGAGGAACCCGTATATAAACAGCATTTCGAAAATGCCGGCTACAAGAATGTAGGAAGCTCCGTAGAGATTCTCTAAAGATATGACATTATGAGGCACCTCGTCTTTTAAAAACATGGCAAGAAGGCCTGTTCCCAAAGCGATATTTAATACAAGACTCAGGATCCATTTTCGCTTTGTAAAACCGATATCTGCTAAAACATCTGTACCCTTCTTCTCAACATATAAAGTCACGAAAACCACACCCAGCCCGAAGACCATTAAGACATCTCTCAGGATGAATGAGATAACCGTATCTCTTACCGAATCTCCGCCAAAGGGGATCATCAAAAGACTCAGAGCGATCATTACAAGACCTGCAACCGCTGCAATTCCGGTATCTTTAGCTGCTTTGAATCTAAATAGGTTTTTCATTGGCATCACTATCTCCTTATCATTACTACGCATGCGTAGTATAGTACGTATACGTAGTAATTGTCAAGAAAATTTCCGGTGCAAAAGAAAACGGCGGCCGGTTTATTCCCGGTCGCCGTAGATTTTCTTTATTGATCAGCTCGTCTCGAAAACCATCTCCAGACTGCCTTTTTCATTATATAGCGTCAGTGTATTTCCGTTCTCCCCTAACTATATTCTGCATCAGATTATGTAATACCACTCTTCGCCCTGCTTGACCTCTTCACTCTTTCCATGATTTCCGTCAGTCTTATTCTCTTTCTCAAGATTCTTCATGCTGACTTTGGAGTTCGGTTCAACAGATGCCGTAATGAATGAGTTGCCTCCGATTACGGTGTTCTCGCCAATAACCGTATTGCCGCCAAGAATGGACGCATTGGCATAGATAGTTACATTGTCGCAAATAGTAGGATGGCGCTTCTTGCCTGAAAGCTTCTGGCCGCCTCTTGTCGAGAGTGCGCCGATCGTAACACCCTGATATATCTTAACGTTGCTGCCGATGATGGAAGTCTCACCTACAACGATACCTGTACCGTGGTCAATGAAGAAATACTTGCCGATCGTAGCGCCGGGGTGAATGTCGATTCCCGTCTCGGAATGAGCATACTCTGTCATGAGACGCGGCAGGATCGGTACTTTGAGCAGATACAGTTCATGTGCAATACGGTATACGGTTATTGCCATGAGTCCCGGGTATGCGAGAATAACCTCATCAAAGTTAGCTGCAGCAGGGTCGCCGTCAAGCGTTGCAAGGAGGTCTGTCTCGATATATTCCCTGATCATGGGGATCTTCTTGAAGAACTCCTTTGTGATCTCGTAGCTTTCTTCTTCGCGCTTCTCATCAGTCATCTTGTCATCATGCTGTGAATAAGCAAGAGCTCTGTATATCTGCTTTTTGAGATGATAGAAAACATCCTCGATAGTTACCGCAAAGCTGTTTTTGGGATTATAGATCTTATATGTGAGGTCACGGAAATATCCGGGATATATGATCCTGAAGAAATGCTCAACGAGCTCTCTTACCTCTTCTTTGTCTGGGTTGTTGAAAAGCTTGATGGCATCGATGTTCTTTCCGCCTTCGTAATCGTCGAATATCTGCTTTACGATCTCATCGATCTCTTCCTGCTTGATCTGTTTAGTCATAAACTGCCTCTTTTCTGATTTAACAAATAAAAAACCCGAAAACTATTATAGTATAAAGCTTTCGGGTGGATCTTACATATTTTCGGGGGGACACATTAATTGCATGCATCAGGCGCCCATAAGAATTCACCCTTGGACGGACAACAGCAACAACATGAAAACCTTATAAAAGACATGTCTTTCCCCTTTATTTCTTAATTACAATGAGAAAATTTTATCAACTCTTACCTACCCGGTCAATAGGCTATGGTTGTTACCCTAAAGCAACATCAAGAGCCATCATGAGCGTGAAGCCTACCGAAAACAATATTACTCCGATATTTGAATGCTCTCCGGATGACATCTCCGGGATAAGTTCTTCGACTACGACATACATCATTGCTCCCGCTGCAAAGCTCAGAAGATAAGGCATCGCGGGAATTATAAGACCTGCCAGAAGGATCGTCAGCACTGATCCTACAGGTTCAACAGCGCCTGATAAAACGCCGTAAAGGAACGCTTTACCCTTAGACCTCCCTTCAGCGCAGAGAGGCATTGAGACAACGGCACCTTCAGGGAAATTCTGGATGGCAATACCGAGCGACAAAGCCAGAGCTCCTCCTGCAGCGATCTGCGCATTCCCGGATATGAAGGCTGCATATACAACACCTACAGCCATACCTTCAGGGATATTATGAAGAGTAACTGCAAGAACCATCATCGTCGTCTTTTTCAATCTGGCCCTTGGTCCTTCTGCCTTCTCGGAATTCAAATGCAGGTGCGGGATAACCATATCGAGCAAAAGCAGAAAAAGTATACCGAGCCAGAAACCGACAAATGCAGGAAGAAAAGACAATCTTCCATATTCCTCTGTCTGTTCCATAGCAGGGATCAAGAGACTCCATATCGAAGCAGCCACCATTACGCCTGCTGCAAATCCCGTGAGAGCCTTCTGGACCTTCGCGCCGAAGTCTTTTTTCATGAAGAAAACACAGGCTGCTCCCAGCGCCGTGCCGACAAACGGTATCATGATACCGATAAGAATATTTGTATCCATCTATAGCCACTCCTTCCGGACCGACAAACATCTTAATATGTTTTATCACGCAATGGTTAGTCATCGCTAACCATTCCATTATAATAATCTTTTCGGATATTTCAAATCTGTCAGAGCAAGCCTTTAAGGGATAATCCAGTTACTTATCTTCGTAAAACAGTTTTTTATCAAACTCGATCAGTTTGTTATAAAACTTCCCGTATTCTTTCCCGCTTTTTTCGGTACCCTTCTTATGCTCGGAAATCGTATCAACTAATCTGTTCCATCTTTCCGTAAGCCCGTTATTTACAGCCTTTGGTCTCAATTCTTCTTCCTGCTTACAGAGCCTGTCGAGTTCAGCCTTTGATTTCACATATTCCCTGAAAAGCTCAATGAAAGTGTTCCACATTTCAAAGTACTCATAGTATTCGTCTGTCGAGTTCTCCAGGGCTTCCTCTATCACGTTCCTGATGAGCTGTATGCGTCCGGGAATTAAAGGAATATCAGTATCTATCGAGTTGATCGTTTCCCAATGTCCGGCGCTTAAAATGCGCATTCTGTAGCCGAACATGCTGTCCGGATTATTCGCAAGGTTTTCATTATAGAATGCGCGGTGCTTCCTGTCTTTCTCGAGAAAAGAACGATACTTGGCCCTATAATCATCGAGAAGCAAGGCTTTTTTCTGAAGCAGAGCGCGAAGATCGGCTTTGGGATCATCTACTCTCATTGAGTCACAGATCACATAGTATTCTCTGGCAATATCAATGAGTTCCTTAAGTTCAGTGAAATAAGCAAGGTTAACGGGATCAGAATTCTCAATTGCAGTATTTAGGCGTTCTTCCAACAAAGCCCAGTCAATATTTTCGAGATCCTCACCGAGCCTGATCTGCGTAAAGCCGTACCACCCGGCGGCACAAAGGATACGTCCTCTGTTAGCATCAAAGTCGCTGGGATCATCTTCCAATATCTGCGCAAATCTCTTATCCGCAAGTTCGTATTCACCATTTTTGAAATCAGTAAAAGCCTTGCTCTTAGGATCACCGACAAAGACGGAATAATCATAAGAGACGCCGCAGTGATTGCACACATAGAGTTTCTGTTCCTTATCTAAGACCAGGTCAGCGCCGCATTTTTTGCATACTACAGTCTTTTCCGGATCAGGATTAATATCATTCTTTTGGGGAACATTAGGCTTAACTGCAGGCGACGAAACCGCTCCGAGTTCAGGCTTAAGACCTCGTATCTCCTTCAAGGCTTTCTCATACTCATCTTCAAGATTATCTATCTCTTTTTTCAGTTCGTTCGCTTCCTTCTTCATCGCATAAAAAGGAGCAAGCCTTTCCGCATATTCAGGCTCTTTCTTCCTGTCCTGAATCTGATAGATCTTATATACGACCGGACACACGATACCCGGAATAATAAAGTATGCTGCAAAAACCCATAGCCCGAAAACCGGATAAAAAAGCGATACAAATATGGAACCGAAAATGAAATGAAAGATCAGATAGATCGCCAGACCAAAGCCGTTAAACTCTCTTTCCCTGCTGATCTTGGTGATACCTTCTTTCGAATCAGTTTCAAGTTTGCGTTTTCTTGCAGCCAGTTCAGCAGACTTATTGGAAATAGCAAACATCTCAGCCAGCTTTGCATAATAAGGCGCGGCAGGTCCTGTAGCATATCTGGGATCGTTTCTTAGAAGATTCAGGAGTTTGGGACTGCTCTTCTTCGGATCGTAGAAATAATCCAGCGAAGACACTTCACCGACCGCACAGGCATAACCGTAAAGGAAATCTGTATCGCCCGGCTTCCTGGATAAGAGGTATTCATACTTTTCTCTTGCAGACTTGAAGTCTTTCTTCAGGATCAGTTCCTTGGCCTGCTCTACGAGATCTTTTCCGTGAAAAGCTACCGCATCGTAATGGCTGCCGCAGAAAGGACAATCGAATTCATCCTGATCTCTGTCGACCTCCAAAAAGCTTCCGCACTTAGGACATGAATAACTCTTAAGATAAGCCACTTGTTTCCCCAATATCCGTCCCGAAAAAAGCCCAACTACACTTCGATTATATCAATCTTGTGATTACTTCAAAAAGTGTTCTTCCATAAATTCTTTTATAGCGGGAACGTTATTTAATATGTATCCCTTAAATGTTGATTCCGTAGGCTCCGGACCATCCGAAGAAGCATTTTCACCATAGACGATCCAATTACCGTTAAAGGCAAGATCCGCAATGATCAGCATGTTGCCTTCCCTGTACACCATCCAGACGATAGAAGCATCCATAACACCCCACTCGTCAGAGATGAACCAGTTGTCGCCCTCTTCCCAGTGTCCTTTATCGTAGTCTTTGGACTTATTGTAGTACTCCTTGTAGGCCTTCTTGGAGTCTTCTTCGTTTTCGTATACCTTTACGAAAATGTAGTCGATCTCACTTTGTCTTCCATGCCTGCCGGAATTATGTATCTGGATATACTTTAAACCATAGTCCTCATACTCGTTGACATTCCAGTCATCCCTGTTGAAAACATACTCGCCATTACCGGTCTCAGTTGTTGTCACATCTGATGTCTGGACTGTGTCACTGCCTTCCGGTTTCGGGTACAAAGCTGTCTCCCTCGGCTTATTTGTCGGATCGTTTCTGCCAGATATTGAAATGCATGAAGTAAGCATGCACATAGCGAGCAGGAGCACACAAACTGATATCCGGTTAAATGCCTTAAACATAAACGATCTCCGTAAAACAATTACACAGGGCTTTTTGGTTCTGCCTTCTTCCTGCCGAAAAAGATCTTTCCGATAAAGCTTATCGCAGGGCCAAGGAATAATGCCATCAGTATAACACCCGGAACCGGTATTCCCCCAACAAAGACACCGACAACGATCGCGGAAAAATCCCATGCCATACGCACAAGCATCTTAGGGAACTTCGGAAAGCGCCCTGACACCTTTTCGGTAATGATCTTAGGGAGTGCATCATAAGGAGCAACACCCATATCTGAATTGATGTAGAAAGCAGCGCTGACAATAAAACAGAACAATGCAGCGATAAAGATGGGCCATCTGGTAGCCGCGTCTGTGAATATGTGAGCAGGGATCGTCTTGCTCCATACCCAGTCGAAAAAATCCACATAATACCCTACAAGGACCATGTTGAATATCGTTCCGAAGCCGAGGCTCGAGCGGTCCCACAGCAATACGATTACCAGCATCACAGCATTGATTATCAGCTGCCATGTACCGAAAAGCATTCCTATCTTTGTGGCGATGGCTTTATTCATGAAAGAACACGGATCCGTGCCCAGTCCGCATAACATCAGGAACGACAGAAAGAATCCCATTCCGAGAACGGCAAGAAAGCAGATCAGTATTCTCTTTTTATCAAGTTTGAACTTCATTCAGATATATCTTTTCTATTAGTACAGTTTTGAAACGGACACATTATAACATTTATGAATCAGGGGTCCCCAATTAACTTGAGAACCCCCGTCAGATTTGAGCCGGATCCGATTATCGGAAAATCACTTAAGGATTTGTGCAGTATCCCTGAGCGTCAAATTTGTAAACCTTTCCGTCGATCTTAAGAGACTGATTATGTGCGTACCAGCCTGAAGTATCGCCATACCACCAGCCGGTATTGTCCTTTCTCCAGGAAGCAATGTACTGATAGGTCCAGGAACCGTCACCATTGATCCAATAACCCTGGATATACTCTCTGGATGCCATGGAGCCGTCGGAATTAAGGTAATACCACTTGCCGCTTACGCTTACCCAGCCGGTCTGCATTACGCCGCTCTTATCGAAGTAATACCACTTGCCGCCTGTGCTTACCCAACCGGTCTGCATCTGGCCGCTCGTATTGAAGAAATACCACTTGCCGCCAAGCTGCTTCCAACCGGTAACAATATAACCGGAAGCATCAAAGTAATACCACTTGGAATCGATTTCCTGCCATGTGTTCTTGGGGTAAGTACCATCAGAATTCTGATACCACCAGCCACGGGAATCCTGCTGCCAGCCGGATGTATTAACGATTACCTTGAAATCATACAAACCGCTCCAACCCATGTAACGTGTAGCAACAAAATAATATGTACCTTTAGATAAAGTCTTTGTAATCGTTACTTGCCTCGATTGAGCACTGGAATCCCAATAACCCCAAAAGTCTTTCAACTTTGTGCCATCAGCATCATATAAATAGAAATTAACATATTCCATATAGTATGTTGCTTTGATCACAACCTCAGTATCAGATGTGATCTCAAACTTGTAATAGTCCTTGTCATCGTTAACAGACAACTGACCGGTGTACTGTTTATTTACCGAAATAGCACTTGCTGTTTTAAAGGTGTTGTTGATGCCATTGATCTTCTCTTTGATTGACTCATTTGCGCTCGTAAAAGAAGCCTTAAAATTATAAGTACCATATGTAACGGCAGTACTACCTGTATATACACTTACACGGAAATAGTATGTTCCTGCAGCTAATCTTACTTTACTTGTTTTGTTACTGTACTCAGAAACTTCATCCCACTCAAAGTACTTACTTTCAAGCTGGGTCTCTGCTGAGTCTCCGGAATAAAACATATATCTTACATACTGGATATTCGCCTGAGCATTAATGGTAAGCTCACCAGCTGACGGTAAAACGATCTTATACCAGTCAAGAGTATTGCTCGCTGTCAATTCGCCGGAGACCTTCTTATCAAATGTTACAGTCTTAGCAGTTGTATAGTCCTTTCCCGCAGCCGATACAACGAGGGGGCACATTGTCCCTACAAGGACCATAGTTAACAGCATGACCATGATCTTTTTGAAAAACTTGGAACCTGTCTTCATATATTTTTCCTTTCTGAACTATTGTGCCGCAAGACAACGCAACCACCTTGCAAAGCACTGGATTAAAAACAATGGTAGCCCAAATTTTATAAATTTAAAGGGAATTTTAGGGCTTAAAAACAAAATCGAACAATAATGCAAATTATTGTCTTAATAAGCGAAATAAGGCATATATTAACCGGGGCAATTGACCAATAAAATCTTTTCTCTCCAGTTTTAAGTTCATTTTAAGTTTAGGAAATATCATTACCGTAACAACCAGATGAAAAACACGAATTTGGAGGATATAAATATGAAAAAGAAGTTATTGATTGCAGGACTGGCTCTGGCTTTCTCGCTATCTATCGCGGCCTGCTCGTTAAATACGGTTACCACGGCAGAGAGCTCAGCCGAAGCACAGACTTCTCAGACTGTTTCGGAAGAATCAACAGTAGTGAACCAGTCTTATAACACCGGCTCGTCTTTTACAGACAGGGATCTTGAACAGACGGTGGACACAACGGACGCTACAACCATTCAGGTCAAAGATAACGAAGACATAAGCATTACCGGGGAAGGCACTTATGTGCTGACAGGGACCGCTTCTGAAGTAACTGTCAGGATCGACGCAGATGATGACGCTAAGGTCCAGCTGGTCTTAGACAGAGTATCTATCACTAATACCGACTCACCATGCATCTATGTAGTAAGTGCAGACAAAGTGTTAGTAACTACTGTTTCCGGTTCGGAGAACACATTAAAAGTAACAGGCGAGTTCCAGCCTGACGGAGACACAAATACCGATGCGGTCATCTTCTCCAAAGACGATCTCGTATTAAACGGCGAAGGAACTCTTAACATCAATTCAACCAAAAACGCCGTCAGCTGCAAAGATGACCTTAAGATCACAGGCGGCACATATGTAATAGACTGCGTTAAGAGCGGTTTTGAGGCTAATGATTCTATCCTAATGTCAGACGGCAATATTACGATCAAGAACTGCAACGACGGTCTCCATGCAGAGAACGAAGACGATGACACATTGGGATACATTACGATCTCGGGCGGAACGGTCGAAATCAATGCCGCTGACGACGGTATACACGCAACTTCATATCTGACGATCGAAGACGGCAGCATAAAGATAACAGCAGCCGAGGGCATGGAAGCAACCGTGATAACGATCAACGAAGGAACATTAGATATAAGCGCTTCCGATGACGGTATCAACGCAGCCAAAAAGTCATCTTCTTATACTCCCTCCTGCACAATTAACGGCGGCGAGGTCACGATATCAATGGGCAGCGGAGACACTGACGCTATCGATTCCAACGGCAATCTCTACATCAATGGCGGAACGCTTAACATAACAGCACAGTCGCCCTTTGATTACGACGGAGACTGTGAATACACTGGCGGCACGTTAATAGTAAACGGTGAGGAAACAGATACAATTACTAACCAGTTCATGGGCGGAGGCGGCTTCGGCGGAAATGGAGGACCGGACGGAATGGGAAACCCTGACGGAAGAGGCGGATTCGGCCACTGATATAAACTTTAGAAACTCAAAGAAAAACTATTGGGGTGCTGTAAAGGCGGATTCGCCGGGCAGCACCCTTTTTTTCGCGAATGGGTCTCACATATGAAGACAATCAAAAAATGTCTATATGAAAAAAGTGATTGTATTATTTTCGAAAAACCGAAAACAAAGTGCTTAGTGAATAAACAATCGGAAAGTTTATCACTCCACCACAAAATCGTTGAACACCGCGCAACCGCCTGCTGCCTCAGTCGAGAAACATGACAGAGCGAACCTGCAGCCGGTAAAGTGATCAAGTCTGAAACGGAGACCGTGAGACGTGCCGATCTGCCTGAAGCCGTCTGCGGTCTTGATGCAGCAGGTCGCAGTATCTTGGTTGAAATCGCATTCGACTTTAACCGTAAGCTTACTTTCGCTTATGCTGATGCGTTCTTCTGTTACGCCGGCTTCTTCGCTAAGATCCCACGGTCCGCCCTTACTCGTATTGCTCAGCATGACGGCGTAAAACCCTGTGTCATCCTTCGTAACACCGACAAAGGCGTAATCTCCCTGGAACGCAGAAAGGCCTGCATAATCCCCGTTGTTAATGCCGCTTGCATCGACGGTTACGACCGCGCTTCTTACGGGACCTTCGATCTTTTGAGTCAGTGTATTTTTGGCATGGAAGAGGTTCATGCTGACTTTATCAGTGGTGATGTGGAATCCCTTATCAAAGCTGACAAGGCTCATATCCGGTTCATGGTTGAACTGCCAGAAGTCTTTATATCCGTCGATGAAATCATCGCAGCCGCAAAGGCCACACAGCTCACATTCTTCAACAGTGTTTTCTTCATCGAAGACCGGCATACCGTCTTTAAACTCAAACGGTACGACGACAGGAAGCCTTCCTACTGCACCGCTGTCCTGGAACATTATCATGTGACAGCCCAATGGGCCTTCAACATAGCCGCCCTGCGCGATTCCGGAATCCCTGATACCAAGATCGTTATCGAAAATATCGCATCCGGTAAATTCGCCTTCAAGGCTGTCTGAAACATACAGCGCTTCAACTCTTCTCCAACGCTCCCTGAGCGAATGGATCATGAAAAGATAGTACTTAGAACCGATCTTATAAATGTGCGAGCCTTCAAGTCCGAGCATCGGATTTCCGCTGTCATCAGCGATCACGCGGTCAAGTCCGCCCTCTTTGGGACCAGTCAGTTCAGCATTTAATTCAGTCAGATGGATGTCGGTATTTCCATATACCACATATGCCTTACCGTTATCGAAAAGCAATGACAGATCGTGATAGAAGCCCTTTATCTCACTTCTGCTCCATGGGCCTTTCAGATCCTTTGACCTGAACAGGTATGTCTTATCCATGTCATTTGAAGAAAACGCCACATAGAACGTGCCGTCGTGATATCTGATGCAGGGAGCCCACATGCCCTTACCGTAAATGTAAGAATCACCTTCAAGGCACTGTCCGGGAGTGCTTTCGAGCCTGTCGAAGACATATGAATAATGCTCCCACTTCTTCAGGTCAGAAGACCGTAAGATCTCTCCGCCAGGGAAAAAGTGCATGGTAGTCGTGATCAGGAAATAGTAACCTTCAAGGAAGATCACATCCGGATCAGGAATATCCATGCTGAAGTGAAAGCATTTACCCACGTTATTAATGTCAGTTGCTGAAAGGAGCCTGCTCTCCGGCAGCCAATTCAATTACTATAGTGGTACCGTCATCGATGAGGACTGTTCCAGGTGCGGGTTTGATATACGTAATCTTTGCGTTCATTGCAGGATCGTAATTACTGGGATCCCAGAAGAAATTAACATATACGTTGGTCATGCCTGCTTCCTTGATACCATCTTCGATAAGGCTGCGTGCTTTATCATAGGGCATTCCTTTTACATCAGGGATAGTGTATGTCCTGACTTCTTCAGGTACAGAAGGCGTTACTGAAGTCGGATCTGTCTCACCTGACAGCTCACTTGCGATCGATTCTACTGTAGAAGGATCGATCCCGTTCGGAAAAAGCTTCGCAGTGCACTTTGTAAGTGAAAAAGAAGCCACCATTAAAATCGTTAAAACTATACTCACCGCTTTCATATTATTCCCCACCTTTATAGTTTTATTAAATATTTTTTATCATACATTATATCTGTGGATAATGCCATTCCCACCCATAGCAGTATTTCGCTTAATAATTTGCTCTTTTAATCCGTGTTTGGTGATGCTCCTTTATTTTCGGGCGCACTCTGATACAATACGCACATGCAAAATGTAAAAGATACGACATTCCGGAAAAAGCTTATCTCGCTGATACTTCCGATGACGCTGCAGAACCTCGTTTTCGCGCTCGTCCCGATATCAGATGCGGTAATGCTGTTATTCCTTTCCCAGGAAGCGATGACATCGGTATCGCTCGCTTCTCAGGTGCCATTCGTACTGTCGCTGTTCTCATACTCGATCACGGCAGGCGGTTCTATTCTGGCTGCCCAGTATTGGGGGAAGGGAGATACCGAGTCGATCGAAAAGATCTTCGGATACATGTTCACGTTATCACTTCCTATAATGCTCGTATTCTTTGCCTGCTCGATGTTCATTCCCGAAGGAGTCATCAGGATATTCACTGATGTCCCGGAGCTCATAGAAGGCGCTATACCCTATCTCAGGTTCGCTTCTTTCTCATACATCTTTATGGCTCTTGCAATGATCTATGAGACACTGCTCAAAAACGTAGGCTTCGTAAAGCAGTGCACCATCGCAAGCATAGCGATCGTATTTCTCAACGTCTTCCTGAACGCGGTATTCATCTTCGGACTTTTCGGAGCTCCCGAAATGGGGATCAAGGGAGCTGCCCTTGCCACATCCATATCCAACGCGGCAGGATTTCTGCTCTGCCTCATATTCAACCTTAAGCTTACAAAGTTCAGGCTTAGACTGAGCAATATCTTCCATGTCGATCTGGATCTCAGGAAGAGGTTTTCAAAATACACCCTCCCCTATACCCTGAACCAGCTGATCTGGGGTTTCGGCTTTGCCATGATAACTGTCATCTTAGGACACCTCGGTACCGATGTCGCATCCGCGAACAGCATTGCGGCAATCGTCAAAGACCTCGTCTCCTGCCTGTGCTACGCGATCGCTTCTGGAAGCGTTATCGTAATCGGCAACGAGCTCGGCGCCGGAAGGCTCGACAAGGCAAAACTTTATGGCGACAAGCTCTTCAAGCTGGGAATCATCTCAGGCATCATCCTCGGATGTATCGCGGCTGCATCAGCGCCCCTCATCCTCTACTTCACCAACCTTACGGACACGGCTGAACATTACCTGCTGATAATGCTCCTGATGTGCAGCTACTACATTCTGGGAAGATCGATCAACTCGATACTTATCGGTGGAATATTCTCTGCAGGCGGCGACACCAAGTTCGGATTCATCTGCGATACATTAACGATGTGGGCATTCATCGTACCTGTGGGCTATCTCACCGCCTTCGTTTTCAACTGCCCGGTAATGGTAGTCTACTTCCTGTTAAATCTCGACGAGATAATAAAGATTCCGGTAGTCATAATCCACTACCGGAAATACAAATGGGTCAGAAATATCATTAACGACGAAATGGATTAACGTCGGTCAGATTCCGAAATCAGAATCACGCTCTTTATTACGGCCATATTCAGTCTTTTCAAATGATTCATAAAGAGCAATTATCCTGGGTTTCAAAGAGATAAAGATACGTCCGAGATGTGGATCAAAGTGATGTCCGAGTTCCTGTCTGATGATCTCAAATGCCTCATCATAAGACATAGGATCCTTGTAATATCTTCTGCTAGCCAGAGCGTCGAAAACATCGGCAAGAGCCATTATCCTTGCCTCGAAAGGAATATTCTCGCCTCTTAACTTGTCGGGATAACCTGTACCGTTATACTTCTCGTGGTGATAGTGAGCTACGTTTGCAGCGACCTTTACGAATTCCTTATCGTCAACGTCATAAAGCACCTTGTTCATGATCTGGGCGCCGTATGCGGCATGTGTCTGCATCTTCTCATACTCTTCCTCCGTAAGTCCTGTAGGCTTTCTGAGGATAGCATCGTCAACCGCTATCTTTCCGAGATCGTGGAGAGGTGCAGCGTAAATTACGGAATCCCAATAATTCTCGCTCATGTTGTAATCATCCAAAGTCCTGAGATGCTCAACGAAAAGCGCAACGCACTCGGATGTTCTGTTGATGTGACCGCCGGTGGAGTTGTCACGTGATTCGATCATAGCAGCCATGCCGAGGATGGTGGACATCTGCATCGACTGTGCTCTCTTGGTCTGTCTCTCGACCTCACGCTTCAAAGACTCACCCTTGAAGCTCATCGATTCGATCATGTTATGCTGCTCGGTATCGTCGATGATCTCAACGAGATAGCCCGAGACGTGATTTTCGAGTCCGAAATGGATAAAGCTCATCTCACATTCAAGGAACCTTCTCTCATTAGGGCTTCTGTCATTTATGGTGATGGACTTCTTGTACTTACCTGTCGTCTTCTTTTCAGCTGTTGCTTCAGTGGCATTCTGGGCTACCCACTTCAGGAGATCCTTAAGAGCATAGTCCTTTGCAATGATCTTAGAATCGATCCTCGCATTACTGATCTCGGGGAAGAATTTCTCTGCCACAGGGTTACTTCCGACATATCTGAACTTCTTGTCGAAAACGATATAGCCGTATGCACTGAGCTCATCGATCTTTTCCTGTACGCTGAGATTAACGTTATAGATCGTGGTTCTGGTAACGACATAATCAAGGATGAGCGAATAGATGAGGTAAAGGAACGGGATCATATCGTACTTCAGCTCAAAGAAGTTCTTTGAGATATAGATTATGACCGCACCTACCATCGAACCTGCGTAGATCAGCATCAGTCTGAACGAAGCATTACGCTTACCGAGATATGTAAGGATCGTAAAGAATCCTACGAGACCGAGCTCAACGGCAAGGATGATAAATCTTATGTAATAGATCGGGCCGGGCTCCCTGACGATCTCGCCGGGATCACCGGGTACGAATTTGACTGCCGAATAAAACAGAGGGAATCTGTCAGTAAGGATGACAGTGATATAGACAAAGATATTGAGGGCAAGGATAGCTCCCGAGAACCAGATAGGTACTTTTGAATCAGAGTAGTCTATGAGGATATAAACGATAATAAGCGGAAGGAAGATTCCTCCGATATATGCAAGTGCATTGGCAAGTATAGCTTCTTGAAGGTTTCTGGAGCAGGATAATACGAAATATCCGATATTGCTCATCATGATGCAGAGTGAAACGAGTATCTCAAGCGTGTTCGCACCTCGTCTCGACAAGAGGACGAGAGCGAATGTGGAAGCCATACTGACCAGCATTACAACTGCCAGAACTATAGAATAAGTACCCATAGACACCCGAATCTTTAGATATTATTTTTCACTTTACCATAATTATTTTATCGCAAAATCATTCAAAGTGTTATTATTTTTCTAAATATAAGAAGTTATCAAATGTCCCGAATAACGGGCTCACGAGGAATACGATGCTCAAAGACGAAGTCCTTAAGCTGCTTTCAAGAGAAAAAGATTACATTTCCGGAGAGACTATAAGCCGCAAGCTCGGTGTAACCAGAGCTGCCGTAAACTCGGCCGTTAAAGCTCTAAGGAATGACGGTTACCATATAGAATCCTCCACAAACAAAGGATATCTCATCACGGAAAGCCCCGATATACTTTCCAAAGGTTCCGTATCTTCATATCTGCCTGACCAGCGCTGTTCTGACATTTTACTTTTCGATTCTGTCGGCTCGACAAACAACGTGCTCAAAGAAATGGCTTCAAAGGGCGCGCCTTCCGGAACGGTCGTCATTGCCGACCAGCAGACAAGCGGTAAAGGCAGACGCGGCAGGAGCTTTGCATCCCCTTCAGGAGTCGGGATCTACTTCTCCTACCTTTTCAGGCCTGAAGACGGCCTGGATAAGATATCCGACCTGACCAGCTGGTCCGCAATAGCCGTAGCTGACGCGATCAAGAATGCCTACGGGCTCGAAACCCAGATAAAGTGGGTCAACGACCTCCTCATGAACAGGAAAAAGATATGCGGCATCCTGACCGAAGTAACCGTAGAGGGCGAAAGCGGCCTTATAGACACCTGCATAATCGGAATTGGCATCAACGTAAATGAGACCCCCTCCGACTTTCCTGCCGGGCTCTCGGACATCGCTACATCGATATCCATCGAAAACGGCGGAAGGAAGTTCGACCGTTCCAGGCTTGCCGCTGAACTGGTAAAGACCATGGACAAACTCAGATCCGACTGGCCCTCGTCTTCCTACTACATCGAACGCTACCGCGAACTGAATATCACTGCAGGCAGCAAGATCACGGCATATCCCCGCATGGTCGAAAACGGCGAGGGACGCACCGAAACAGCGCTTGCCGTCAATGACGACTTCTCTTTAAAGGTCGAATTCACAGACGGCTCTATAGAAAATCTCAGGAGCGGAGAAGTAAGTGTCAGAGGCCTTTACGGCTACACCTGATCTATACGCATATATGATCTTTTATCCGGCTGTATTTTGAGTCTCCTATGCCGGACACGTTCTTGATGTCTTCTATTGTCTTGAAAGGAGCATTCTTCCGGTAATCGACGATAGCCTGTGCCGTCACGTCTCCTATTCCCGGAAGAGTCTTTAATTCATCAACGGTCGCCGTATTGATATTCACCATAACGTTGCCATCGCTGTTTCCTGAAGGCTGCCCGGCCTGGCCTGAACCGCCTGAAGAGGTTCCCCAGACATATACCCCGTCAGATCTTATTATGTCTCCTCCGCTGAAACCGTCCTTAATCTCTTCCTTTGAAGGGATATATATCGACATATTGCATTCTATCCGGTAGACAAGGTTGATGTTATTGGCTGACGCGCTTTCAGTTAGCCCGCCGGCATCTTCGATTATCTCATTGAGCATGACGCCTTTAGGCGCCTCATAAATGCCGGGAACATTTACTTCACCGCAGATATACACGCTCACATATTCTTTAGTTTCCGAAGGCTCCGAAGAAGCTTCGGACGAAGGCATTGTGGTCCCTTCCGTGTCCCATTCTTCGCTTGACGATACATCCGTTACCGCTTCGGAAGAATCAGTAATGACAGCCCTCTTACCGCTCTTGAACGCCTCTGCAAGAACATCCCCGCTTCCCTTGAAAACAAACTTATATAAGGCACTCAGAATTATTATGAGAATGAATGCCGCAGGATAAATGAACCGCCTGATCTTCTTTGTCGCGCTCTTTTTCGTCATACGGAAAGAATAGCATCCGTCAACGCTTTAAATTCCGACAAAATACGACAAAACCGACAAGGTTATAGCTTGCCGGCTTCATACATTACTTTTAAATAATTTACTAGAACAGTCTGCTTTTTCAGTCCGGTTCTTTTCGCAAACGCGGACACGAAAACAATAACTTAAGACTCGCTGTCCTTGCGCTTGCTTTCCCAGAACTTCTCGATGTTGTAGTTCTCGCGCTCTTCCCTGCCCATTACATGAACAACGACATCTTTATAGTCCAGAAGGATCCACTTGTCACCGAATCTTCCTTCGATGTGATCGGGAACTATCTCGTAATCCTTTTTGAGGACATACTCAACCTCATCTGCGAGGGACTTGATCTGAGTAGTAGAATTACCGCTTGCGAGAACGAAATAATCTGCAAGAACGGTCTTTCCGGTAAGATCTATAGTCTCGATATCTATACCCTTCTTCGAATCCAGTATCTCAACGATCTTAGCGGCCAATTCTTTTGTATCCATTAGTTATCTCCTTATTTCTTTGATGTTTTGATTGTAACACAATAACTTTTATGTTGTTTTGAACTTATTGTTAAGCGAGAGAGGAGTCAATCGCTTATCATCCCTAAATCCTTCATCATCGCAGTTGTAACAGGATGTAACGCCCTTCCCTGTGAGATGAACTTATCTCTTACTGCAGCTGCGGTCATACGTACCGCCTCGTCCAAGTCATGCTCGGCAGCTTCCCTTATCGGTGCCAGATCCATATAGGTTCTTGAGGGTTCGATCTTGTCTGCAAGATAGACGATCTTCTCCAGGACGGACATGTTGCCCCTGCCTGTAGTGTGATAGCAGATCGCATCAAGGATCTCCTTGTCTTCGATTCCAAGTTCTTCCTTAATGAATGTAGCGCCGGCTGAAGAATGGATTATCTTCTTTTCTGTAAAGAGATCTCCCGTGTATCTTTTCGCCATCTCAAGCTGCTGCTCGATGGGGAGTTCTTTAGCACAATCGTGCAGTGCGCCGGCAAGCAGTGCCTTATCCTTATCGCATCCGTAGAGACCAGCCAGATGTGCTGACAGGTATCCGACGTTCAATGTGTGAAGAAGACGCTTACAGCCAAGATATTTATGCATCCATGTCGCGCATTCAAAGAACTGCTTTTTCGCTTCGTCACTTATACCGTTAAGCATAGTGTTCTCAGTATAAAGCGCATGCCTTTTTATGAATTCACGTGCCGGTTCGGGAACTTGCGAGAAATCCCCGCTCCTGGTTATCTCCGAAGAAGAACACTCAACGCCGTTGAGCCTGAACAGCTCAACCTTGCCGCCGAGATTCTTCTTTATCGAATCGGCAGCCTTATCAACATCCGTGTCATCACCGGGACGGACTGCAGCAAGCAATGTAACGTACTTCAGTATCTCGCCTGGCTTATACCATGTCTCAAACGTTCCGAGCGTATCTGAGCCCATTATCCAGAAGAATTCGTGATGTTCTTCTGCCTTCTTGCGCTTAACGTCATTTGCCATAAGGAATTCCCTTATGTACTCATCAGACGTGAGCTTAGCAAGAACAACAGCAGTATAACTGACGCCGTCAATACCAAACTCGATATCGCTGACGTAGCAGTTCTTAATGGCAAGCCCTTCAATCGTCTCCTTCATCATGCAGAGACGGTACGGGGGCGGAAGCTTGTTGGCGTAGAGCTTAAATGAATTGCGGACAGAAGGAATAACGATCAGGCAATCGATAAAACCGCTTTTAAGGGCAGATCTCATCATTGCTATATGACCGTTATGTACGGGGTCGAATGAACCTCCGTAGATACCTATTCTCATCTATTAACCGAGTGTCCTTCCTATGTCGTGACGGAAGTGCATGTCCTTGAAGGAGATCTTTGCAACGCCTTCGTATGCGCCGTCGATAGCTTCATCAAGGGTATCTGCCTCATCGTATACGCAGAGAACGCGTCCGCCGCTGGTAACAAGCTTACCGTCCTTAAGAGCGGTGCCTGCCTGGAATACGATCTTGCCGCATGTATCGATGCCAGTGATCTCGTAACCCTTTTCATAGCTCTGCGGATATCCGCCTGAAGCCATGACAACAACGCAGGAGCACTTATTCTTCCACTTGAAGTCGACCTGGTCGAGCTTACCGTCGATGACTGCATCGACTATGTCGAGGAGACTGTTTTCGAGAAGCGGCAGAACTGCCTGTGCCTCAGGATCTCCGAAACGTGCATTGTACTCAACTACCTTCGGTCCTTCAGGTGTAAGCATGAGTCCGAAGTAGATGACACCCTTAAACGGTCTTCCCTCTTTCTTGAGAGCTTCGACTGTAGGTGTGATTATCTCGTTCTGAATGCGTGCCTTGAGCTCATCGGTCATGTCAGCGCCGGGTGTAACAGCGCCCATGCCACCTGTGTTAAGGCCTTCATCGTGATCGTATGCTCTCTTGTGGTCTCTTGAAGATACCATAGGAACACATGTGTTGCCGTCTGAGAAAGCAAGAACGGTGAGCTCGGGACCTGTCATGCATTCTTCGATGACGATGGTGGAGCCGGCAGAACCGAACTTCTTATCTTCCATCATGTCCTTAACTGCCTGCTTAGCCTCATCGAGGTTCTGTGCAATGATAACGCCCTTGCCTAATGCAAGGCCGTCACATTTGATGACGATAGGCATCGGCTGGGTCTCAAGGTAATCAAGAGCTTTCTGCTCATCTTCGAAGATCTCATACTTTGCAGTAGGAATCGAATATTTCTTCATGAGCTGCTTTGAGAAAGCCTTGGAGCCTTCGATGATGGCAGCATTAGCCTTAGGGCCGAAAGCTCTGAGACCTGCTTCTTCCATCTTGTCGACCATGCCCATTGCGAGCGGATCGTCGGGAGCAACGAAAACAAGATCGAACTGCTCTTTCTTTGCATATTCGACCATTCCGTCTATATCAGTAGCCTTTATATCAACGCATGTAGCGATAGAAGCGATACCGCCGTTACCGGGAGCGCAGTAAAGATCCGTTACCCTGGGATCCTGCTTGAGCTTCCAGCAGATAACATGCTCTCTTCCGCCGCCGCCTACTACGAGTACCTTCATTAAACTATTCCTCCGAACTGTTATGTTTTCGATTACTTAAGATAGTGCATCCAGGACTTAGCCTCGCTGCCGCTTACGAGAGCAGCGATATCCTTGTGCCTGATGCCCTTGACGAGGATAGCCTCATCGGAAAGGACTTCACACTCATAACCGTTAGCAGCACCGATAACCTTTGCGGGAACATCAGCCCTGACAACGATGTCAGCAGAGATCTCGTCATAAGGAGTGATCTCCATGCTCTCTTCTGTCCATACACGGTTCTCGGCGGGATTGCCGAGAGCTGCCTCGATGATATCTCCGCATACAGCGGATGCCGTAGGCATTGTGCCTGCGCCCTGTCCGTAGAACATTGCCTGTCCGAGGCTGTTGCCGTCGACCATAATGGCATTGAACACGCCGTTGACGTTATAGAGCAGATTGCTCTTGTCGACCAGAGCCGGAGCAACATATACGACCGGCTTGTCCTCGCCGCTCTCATAGAGTGCGATGAGTTTGATGTCGCATCCGATGGAAGAAGCAAACTTCATGTCATCAGTAGTGATCTTTGAGATACCCTCGGCATTGATCGAATCAGGAGCGATATATCCGCCGTCTGATGCAATAGTCGAAAGGATCGATATCTTTCTCTGAGCATCAATGCCGTCGATGTCTGCAGAAGGATTTGCTTCCGCGAAGCCATTGTCCTTTGCCTGCTGAAGAGCAGTGTCAAAATCGATGCCCTCATCCTTCATGCAGGAGAGGATGTAGTTTGTCGTGCCGTTTACGATACCAGCGATCCTCGTGATCTTGTTTGCCGCAAGGCACTTGTACAAGGGTCTAATAATCGGTATGCCGCCTCCGACCGCAGCTTCAAACAGATAGCAGCAGTTATTTTCCTGTGCGATCTTTATAAGCTCAGGACCGTGTGTCGATACGAGTTCCTTGTTTGAGGTTACGACGCTGATGCCCAGTGACAAGGCACGCTTGGTATATTCGTAAGCGATCCTGGCGCCGCCAATCGTCTCTACAGCGATAAGGATGTCGCTGTCAAAGACCTCGTCAGCGTTATGTGTTACAAGGGAAGCAAACCTGCTCTCGGGGAAATCCCTGATATCGAGGATATACTTGACGTTGATCTCTTCGCCAATGCGCTTCGTGATCGCTTCCTTATTGATGTCCAGCGTCTCGGCTACACCTGATCCGACAGTACCGAAACCCATGATCGCAACATTGATTGCCATTTTACTTTGTCCTTACCTTTCTTATTCCCTGCTCAGTATCATGCACTTGCGCACGCCTGCGAGCTTAGAGATGTCGTTTATTATATCGTCAACCGTGCCGTACATAGACACTGTCTCTATCGAGATGGAGATGTCTGCAAGGCCGTTGATCGGAATATTCTGATTGATAGTCAGGATATTCGCACGCGATTCCGCGATGGTCCGTATGATCTCTGACAAGATACCCTGGAAATTCTCTACGGACAAAAGGAGTGTGACCTTCTTTCCGCTTGCCGCCTCATAGAATGGCAGTACGGAATCCTTGTACTTGTAGTAAGCGCTTCTGGAAAGCCCTGTCTTCCTTACCGCCTCGTTTACCGAAGTGGATTCTCCCGTGTTAAGACGCTGCTTTACCTCCATGACCTTGATGAAGACTTCAGGCAGTACTCTCTTGTCGACGAGGAAATATTCGGGGTTATCCTGGGGCATAAAGTCAAAACCTTTCATACAAGTTTAGCGCTGTCACTATACTTCCTGTGACGGACAT
The DNA here is from genome assembly GCA_000621765.1 of Ruminococcaceae bacterium AB4001. Classification (GTDB taxonomy): domain Bacteria; phylum Bacillota; class Clostridia; order Saccharofermentanales; family Saccharofermentanaceae; genus Saccharofermentans. The sequence continues at coordinate 51,343 of JHXJ01000007.1, read as the reverse complement.
TTGTACGCGCCTGACAATATTATCACGATTAAGAGGGCATTTCAACGAAAAAGGGGCTTAAATAAAGCATCGCACAGAAACCTTCGCGAAAACCGTGCAATAACGGCATGAACAAAGCAAAAAGCACTTGCACTTTTCCGTCACAAAACACACCGATTCCGTGATATCTTCATGCAATGCACAGTAAAGAGGCCGCCTCACATAAGTGAGACAGCCTCTCTGTAGTCAGTTGAGTTAACTCAGATCAAGGGTTCGTGCAGTATCCCGATGCATCGAAATCGTAATTCTTACCGTCGATCCTCATCGTGCAGTTCTTTGCATACCAACCGTTGGCATCTCCATACCACCAGCCTTTCGAATCTTTTCTCCAGCTTGCTCTGTAAGAATATGTCCATGTGCCGCTTACGTTAAACCAATAGCCGTTAACATACTCACTCTGAGCCATATAGCCGTCCTTCTTGAAGAAGTACCACTGATTATCTATCCTTAGCCACTGATTCTTCGGGTACCAGCCCTTCGTATCCTGATAGTATCTGCCCTTCGAATCGTTCTTCCAGCTTGCCCTGTACTTATATGTCCAGGTGCCGTTCTTATCCAGATAATATCCGTCGATATATTCATCGGATGCCATGGAACCGTCAGACTTGAAGAAGTAATCCTTTCCGCCTACCTTCTGCCAGCCGGTCTTCATCTTTCCGTTAGTGCCGAAATAATACCAAACTCCTGATATCTCCAGCAAGCCTGTTGCCATGGCGCCGTTGGGCTTGAGGTAATACCAGACACCGCCGTCTTTGAGCCATCCGGTCTGCATAATGCCGTCTTTATTGAAGTAATACCAATTGTTGCCGATCTCCTGCCAACCGGTCGCAATTATTTCATCGGCTAAGACGTAATACCAGTTTCCGTCTTTTTCATACCATGCCGTTTCAGAAGGATCGGTAAGAATAAATACGGAGCGGTCAACCATCATTAATCTATAATCGTCATCAGTCTCAAAACCATATATAATTACTGAATCAGGCAGATTAAAAGTGTCAGTAGTACACTCTCCTATTGCATATGCTTCCAACAAATATCTGTTATACGCAATCTTTATTCTGGTCAGTTTGTTATCAAAACACTCAAAAGCTATAAGATCAGGGTTTTTCGTCAGATCAAGTCTTGTAAGTTGGTTAGAAGAACATGCGAGTTCTCTCAGGGCAGTATTTTTGCTTACATCAAGGCTTGTTAGCTTGTTCTTTGCGCAATCGAGTTTTGTCAGGGCAGTACAACCGCTTACATCAAGGCTTGTAAGTTGGTTGTTATAACAATCGAGTTTTGTCAGGGCAGTACAACCGCTTACATCAAGGCTTGTAAGTTGGTTGTCATAACAATTGAGTTTTGTCAGGGCAGTACAACCGCTGACATCAAGACTTGTTAGTTGATTATAGTGGCAATTTATTTGTGTCAATGCAGTACAATTACTAACATCAAGACTTGTAATTGAGTTTTCTTGGCAATCAAGATATGTCAAAGCTGTATTATTACTTACATCAAGCCTTGTTAGTTTGTTACCATAACAATAAAGAACTGAAAGCGAAGTAAAATACTCAATACCAGTTAAGTCTGAAATGTTCCCGTAGTAGATTTTCATTGTCGTTGTGGCACTTATTTCATCAGCACTTAAGGATCCATCATGATCTTTATCACAATTTTTCGACACATAACTTCTGAAATTGTCATCCGGGAAGTTTGTATCGTTGATCTCAACTCCGGAATCGGCATTAACGTTTGTTACAACTGCAGGCAAATTTGCCAATAGGAAAAAACTTGCAGCAGCTGCAAACAAACCGACAGTTACCTTTCCTGCAATCTGTTTCATCTTTCCATTCACAATTAGATCCTCCTACTTGATTTATCTTCTGTTATTTCAAACTTAAACAAAAACGCAGCCCGCCTGATTACAGGCAAACTGCGCTATTAGAAACATTTTCACTATAAGAAAACAGTCTTATACTAGACTGCCTGACTGAGGGAGAGATTGTCACTCTTACAAACATCGAAGTCAATACTTTTCCGTAAAAATATAAATTTTTGATAAGTTATCTTAATATATACCGCCCACTTACACATTTATTTTATTGGTTATCGTCACGTTATACTATCACCCATTTGTACCATTTTATATACGGTTTCATTGGCCATGATTCTCCGTTTCCTGTATGGGATTAGATCTTCAGATCTCAGACTTCAGTTTCTCAGCCATCGCTCTTGATGCCTTGCCTCTGTGGCTGATGGAATTCTTCTGTTCTTTTGTCATCTGGGCCGTGGTCATGCCGAATTCAGGCACATAGAAGATAGGATCGTATCCGAATCCGCCGTCGCCCATGGGCTTCTCGTGAAGAACGCCGCAGACTTCGCCTCTTACAGTAAATTCAGAACCATCAGGCCTTACGACAGCGATGCTGCATACGAACTTCGCAGTTCTCTTTTCTTCGGGAACGTCTTTAAGCATCTCGAAGATCTTTGCAAACTTCTCGGGATATGTGGAATCCTCACCGCAGAATCTGGCGGAATAGATGCCGGGGGCACCGTCAAGTGCATCGATGCAGAGGCCTGAATCATCTGCCATGACATATGCGCCTTCGGTAAGTGCATGCACCGCTCTGGCCTTTATAAGGGCGTTTTCTTCGAATGTCTTGCCGTCTTCAACGATGTCAGGATCAAGACCTTCCTCGCGCATGGATACGACCTTGAAAGGCGTACCGTCCAATATCTCGCCGATCTCTCTTACCTTGTCCTTGTTAGATGTGGCGAGGATAAGTTTCATTTCTTTGCTCATATAAGCCTCCATGCCTTGGGATACATATTTTTAGCTGTCTGTCCGTTAATCTTGGCAAAACCCAGCGGGAAATCACCGATGCCCACGATTATCAGTACTGATTGCTTAAGACCATCTTCAGACGTGATCGATATTGTCTCACCTCTTAAGTATTTCGCGAGCCTGTCATCGTCCCTGACAAGGCCAAGATATGAATCTTCCCTTATCGATATTTTCGCAAGTGAGAGTGCAATGCTGTTTGAAGGCTCGAAAACCTTCTTTCCAGACTTCAGGGGCTTTATATCTCCGACATAAAGTCCGGTCTTAACTACTTTAAGTCCCTTAAAGAGTTTCTCGTCAAAAGTCATCTTGAACAGTCCCGTTCCGTGACTTACAAAGCGCCCTTTAAGAAGATCTTCCCTTCCCTTATCGGACAATACTTCATCAAGAACGGACAGCGCCGCTTCCGCGCTCTTGTCCTTGATGCCGACAGTCTCTTTTATAAGCAGTTCATCAGCTGATTTAAGCTCCTTCTCCTCACCTTTGACGATGTGGACGCAGAAGTGTCCGTCACCTTCGGATAAGTGAGGCCAGATCCTCATGGAACCCGGAAGGATAGAATCTTCGCCGTTATGTGTTACGCCGCAGATCTCAGGATGTGCTTTTACATGGTATTCGGGATGACGCTCAATGAACCTTCTGATCTGGTTCTCGTCTTCATCGACACAGAATGTGCATGTGGAATAAACGATAGAACCGCCTTCCTTAAGGCACTTGTCAGCGGATTCAAGGATCGATTCCTGCAGAGGGACACAGACCTTAGGTCCGTAGTTCATGTAGCTCCTGCAGGCATTCTTATCGCGTCTGAACATTCCCTCGCCTGAACATGGCGCATCGATAAGGATCTTATCAAAGAACAGAGGGAGTCTGGCGGCGATATTTTCGGGTGTCTCATTAAGGATAACAAGGCCTTCAATACCTGAACGTTCTATGTTACGGAGTAATGCCTTGGAACGTTCGAAGCTTATCTCATTGGCTACAAGGATCCCTTCGCCCCTCATGTCTTCGCCTAATCTGCATGCTTTTCCGCCGGGAGCGGCGCAAAGGTCAAGAACGATCTCACCGGGCTTTGCAGCCATTACCTGTGCAGGGAGCATCGCGGAAGGCTCCTGCGGATAGTAAACGCCCGCGTGGTAGAGCGGATCTTTTCCGCCGGGTTCATTGTTTACATAGTAGCCGCCGCTGCACCAGGAAACAGGCTTTTCGATCTCATTCATATCGGCAAGGAAACCATTCTCCTGTTCTACGGAAGATATCTTGGAGCGCGAAAACCGTATTCCCTTCAACGGCTCTTTATCGAAGCTTTCATAAAAACCATCACGCGGTACATATCCGTATCGCGTGAAGAATTCATTCATCTCTGAGACAAAGCTGTCGGGAAGCTGCATCTTATCCTCTACAAATTAAGAAAATCAGCACACTTATATGCCAGGCGCTTGATAACGTCAACATCGAACGGAGATTCAAGTCCTGAACGCTTAATGAGATTCAGGAATGTGTCGCTTCCGCCCAACTGGCAGAGTGTATTGTACTTTTCGAGAGCGACCTTGATATCCGTCCTGGACTCATCCCAGAGTTCGAGTGCACAGATCTGGGAAAGACAATAATCGATATAGTAGAAAGGTGTCGTAAAGATATGGTCTTTCTTCATCCAGGCGCCGCCCATTGCATGGAAAGGCGTGTCATTCTCATCGTAACGGATAAAGGGCTGATAGGTCTCTTCAAGTTTCTTCCATGCCTGATGACGTTCTTCCGGAGTCATGTCAGGATTATCATAAACGATATGCTGGAACTCATCGACCATGCATCCGTACGGAAGGAATAACAGTCCGTCGGTCATGTGAAGTTCGCAGTACTGCTCAGCCATCTTGCCATAGAAAATATTCATAAAAGGATATGACATGTATTCCATGGATGTGGAATGGATCTCGCATGTCTCAAGCGTCGGTGACAGGCATTCTACAAAAGGCGAAGATTCGGCACCTGCGAGCGCAGCATACGCATGTCCTCCCTCATGTATCACTGTCGCAACGTCATCAAATGTACCGTTTCCGTTCATGAAGATAAAAGGAATGCAGTAATCTTCAAGATACATGCAGTATCCGCCGGTCGATTTAAGCGGACGGGACAGAAGATCCGTATATCCGTGATCTGTAAGGACGTCGAAGAAGCTCGGTGTAGCGCCGAACATGGTCCTGAAGAATTTGCCTGCCGCATCTTTGTAAGTCTCCTTGCTTACGACAGGAGCAGGATTGCCTTCTGCGAAAAGGACAGGCAGGTCATGGAACATCAGTTCATCGACCTGAAGTCTTTCCTCCTGAAGTTTCCTTATCTGGGTTGTGAGCGGAACGATGTATCTCTTGATGTTTTCCCTGAAGGAAGCAACATCTTCCCTTGTATAATCGTAGCGCTCCATACGCTTGTAACCGAGTTCGGTAAAATTCTTGTATCCGAGTTTTCTCGCAGCAGACGTCCTCACCTTGACGAGATCGTCGTAGATCTTGTCATAGGTCTCTTTACGCGACATATAGTAAGCGTCAAGAGCGGAATGCGCATTCCTTCTGACATCCCTGTCCGTGGATTCGAGGAAAGGCTGGATAAGACTAAGATTGAGAGTCTTCTTTCCGAGCGGGATCTCAGCCTCCGACTGCTTCTGGGAATACTCGTTCTCAAGTCTTGATTCTTCCGTAAGATCGTCTAAGACTTCGCTGGAGATTATCTCCTTCTGGTTCTTGGCCTTGCGGAAGATCATGGGGCCGTACTTGACCTTTAAAGAGTCGGCACAGGGCGCGGTAAGGAGTCCTGACAGAACGGCCGAAGAGAGTTCCTGCACCCTGGCTCCTGCTTCGTCAAAGAACTCCATTTCCTTGTTATAGAATTCATTGGATGTATCGAGGTCGTGCAGTATCTGACAGAGTGCATACTGCGTATCGAACGAACTTATGGCGATCTCATATTCGCCCAGAGCCTCATCTGCCGCTTCGATCGTCTTGGCGGTCATGAGCCTCAGTCTTACGTTCCTTACCGTTTCCGTGAACTTGTCCAGATCCGGTCTCGTATACTTAAGATCCTTAAAATCCGGTACCTGGCTGTTCGCTGTATTATCCATGCGTTTACCTTTCTAAGCTTTACATCTTCTCGACGACGCCGATTCCGAGCATATCAAGGCCAGACTTAAGGCAGTCTGCAACAGCTTCGCAGAGCTTAAGGCGTGCGTCCCTGATCTCATCGGAATCTGCATTTAAGATCCTCGAGTTATTGTAGAAGCGGTTGAAATTCCTTGCGATAAGCGCGATCTGACGTGAGATCATGAAAGGCTCATAGCTCTCTGCAGCCTTTATTACCGCATCATTGAAATCAGCAAGGCTCCTGATGACTGCATACTCATCTTCAGCGGTGAGCTTATCAGCATTCTCAACAGAACCCGTAAGACCCTGGTCTGCAGCCTTGCGGAGGATCGACTTGATCCTGGCATATGTGTAGATAAGGTAAGGTGCTGTATCGCCTTCGAAATCGAGCATGTCTGACCAGTCGAAGTAGATGTCCTTCTCTCTTCCGGACTTGAGGTATGTGTAAGTAACTGCTCCGAGTCCGACGACTTCGGAAACCTGGGCGATCTGCTCATCGGTCATGTCGCCGCCTCTGAGCTCACTGTTCTTCCTGATGATCTCAGCTGTCTTTTCCGTTGCCTTATCAAGGAATTCATCGAGCTTGATGATGTTGCCCGCACGTGTTGAGAATGCGGTGTTATCCTTGAACTTCAAAAGTCCGAAGCCTACGTGTACGCAGTCATCGGCAAAGTCGTAGCCGGCCTTTTTAAGGACAGCGAAAACCTGCTTGAAGTGAAGCTGCTGCGGAAGTCCGACAACGTAGATATTCTTATAGAAATTGAACTCCTCGTGTCTGTAGAGGATCGCTGCCAGGTCTCTTGAAGCATAGATCGTGGTACCGTCGCTCTTAACCACAAGGCACGGCGGGAGACCTTCGTCATCGAGCTTAACGACCTTTGCGCCTTCGCTCTCTTCGAGAAGTCCCTTCTCCTCGAGCATATTTACGACAGAATCGATCCTTGAAGAATAGAACGACTCACCATTGTAGTTATCGAACCTGATGCCCATTCTCTTGTATGTCTTCTCGAAAACGTCAAGGCTCAGATCCCTGAAGCGCTTCCAGAGGGCAACTTCCTCAGGTTCGCCCTCTTCGAGCTTCCTGAAATTATCTCTTGCAGTGTCTTCGAGCTCCTTTTCGCGCTCTGAAGAGACCTTGCACTCGTCGTGGAACTTAACGTAGATCCTCGTAAGCTCGTCAATGGGGTTCTCCTGCATTGCTGCTTCGTCTCCCCAGAGCCTGTAAGCCGTGATGAGCTTACCGAACTGTGTGCCGTAATCGCCCAGGTGATTGAACCTGATAACGTTATAGCCGAGTCTTGAATAGATATTTGAAAGTGAATTGCCTAAGATCGTCGTGAAAGCATGACCTACGTGGAAAGGCTTAGCGATATTAGGGGATGAGAACTCGATGATGACATTCTTGCCCTCGCCGATGTTCTTATTGCCGTACTGGTCGCCTGCTTCGATGATCTCAGAGATGACGCTCTTCGCGAGAATGCCCTTGTCGATCCTGAAATTGATGTAAGGACCTGCCGTATCTACAGTAACAGCGCCGTCAAAGCCTTTTACGAGCTCAGGAGAGTCCTTAAGCTCATTGGCGATCATGGGCGGAGCCTTATGAAGAGTCTTGGCCAGAACAAAACACGGGAAGGCATAATCACCGAGTTCAAGCTTCGGCGGTATCTCTATGAGGCCCAATACCTGCTCTTTATCGAGGCCGGTGCATTCACTTAAGTTTGTTGCGATCAAATCTTTGTAATCCATATCTTTTACTCCTTATTGTGAGTGAATATCTTAACATATTTGGCCAATACTGACGAGCAGATAGGGGCATTTTATTGAACTATTTCACATTTTTATTAGATTTGCCGTTAATGTATAATTCAGATGTTGCTTAAACCTTATGAGCGAGGTTGATTTAATGGATTTCATAATCAAACTGGCAGCCGGCTGTGTTGCAGGCTTTGCCATTACACTTATACTCTTAAAATTCCTGCCCGGCGAGAAAATCCTCATGGGGCACGACCGCGGCCGCAAATTTGCCCAGGGCGCCGAAGTCAATATCGGAAAACCTACCGGCGTAGGGTTCTATTTCATCCTGGTATTTCTGGCTTTATCAGCTGTTCTGTGCTTCTGCTTTAACCCTGTTGTATCTGACAAGGGCGTTTTCGAGAGCGGAAACTATGTAACCGGATTAGGCTTCGGCCTTATTGCCATTCTGGCCGAGATGGTAACGGGCTGGCTTGACGACAGGTCTGCAAAGCCCTGGAACGAATACATCAAGGGAGCTCTCGACGTTGTTATCTCCCTGATCGCAGCATTCTTCTGCCTCCACTTCTTCGGCACACGCGTCTACATCTCTTTGACCGGCGCTTTCATTGATATCAACCCCGTGCTCTTCTATATCCTCACGGTGATCCTTTTCATTGTCTCTATCAATGCAACTAACGCTACAGACGGCATTGACGGCCTTTCCGGCTCGCTTTCCGTTCTGGCCGTATTTACCACCTTCCTTATGGGATTCATGGCAGGCGCTCTGCCGGACAGAAACACGATCATACTGACTGTAATATTCGTTCCCTGCCTTCTGGCTTATCTTCTTTTCAACTTCAATCCGTCGAAAATGCTCATGGGCGATGCCGGATCCAGGTCATTGGGACTTTTCATCGCATTCTTCCTTGTATATTGCAGAGTACCTTTCCTTTATCTGATCGTAGGTCTCCCCTTCCTTTGCGACGGCGGTATCTCCATCCTGAAGATAACAGTCGGAAGACTTACCAAGAAAAAGATCATTCTCTTTAAGAGCATAACCACACCGCTGCACGACGAACTCCGTAAGAACAGGAAGTTCAGCGTTAAGCGCGTTTGGCTCGTCCTCGTACTCGCAGCCGGCATGATCGACTTCATCTATGTCTTTACTGCAACACTGCTGAGAGTATTGGGAGTTGCAGGCTAAAACAAGCCTCCTTTGCTTTTACATCTCCCTGATATATTTGTACGTCCTGTCATTCAGGTACTTTACAGCGTCGTCAAGAGAACGGTCTCCGGCATAGAACGGGGCAAGTTCTTCAGACACAAACTGTATGATCTTTTTGTCCTCGTAATAATAGGTTGAAATGGTCGAAAGACTGTTCAGGAAGCTTTCACACATATCATCAGTAGCGTACTTATAGCCGCTGGTTTTTTCCGATCCTTCTGTCTGCATAACCGCTCCGCTGGCTTTAGCAGCTAACAACAGATCTTCTGCCCTATTGTTAAGGAGACAGAGCGTCCCGACATTCTTGCGCATGATTTCCTTGTTCGTTACTGTCTGCCAGAATTCGCAGTCAGTCGAATCGTAAGCCGTACCCGAGAACAGATAATTGATGAACTTCCTGCAGCCGGCTTCCACATCCGTGGTTGCAGATACGGATATAGTCTCAATGGCCTTGAATCTCGGGCCGGATGCATCGACTGAAGGTGTTCCGATAATGACATAATGACCGTCCTGTCCGTAGCAGCCGTGAATAAAGTCAAGGAAATTATCTGTTTTCTGATAATAGCATTCGCCTCTGTTCCTGTTATATTCAAAATTGTAGTCTTGCTCCGGCGTGCTGCCTAAATCATCGTACACAAAGTTTTCCTTTGCATATTCCGCAGCCTTACGGAACTGGTCTGTTCCGAAATCAACTGTCTCACCCTCGATGGCGCTCTTGGTATCTATACACGAAAGGAAAAATGAAAGCTTGTTATAGAAATCCGAATACGGATAATCGTATGGAGAAAAACCGTTCATGTCTTCTTTTATCAGCCTGTCGAAATCTTCAAAAGTAATCCCGACGGCGCCTTCATCTATCAGATCCGCATTTGTAACAAGACCTTCGATCTGGATCGTCACCGGAAGGAAATACAGCTTGCCGTTTATTCTTCCCGCTTCGATGATATTCCCGTACTGTTTCTCCATAACCTCAGGCTCAAGGAAATCCGACAGGTCCATAAAGACTTCATCACGCATAACGTAATTATTCTGTATGCCGATGGCAAGGTCAGGGGCCTCATCACCTTTAAGGTCCTGGATCATCTGGTACATTTTCTCATCATCTTCATCAATAATGCTTATGCCGCGTCCTACGTCAAATCCGGTCTTATACTTGCTCCACAGTCTTACGTAATATTCTTCATCTGACTTGTTAAACTCATAGATCGTCCGGGCAAGATAATCTGAAAGACCTGAATCTAAAGGCAGTGCAAGTTCTATGATTTCCTTGCCGGCATTAGGATTCTTTTCGCTCTTTGTCAGAACCCTGGCATACTGCTCGGAATTCCAGTCGGTAATTCCATACATAGTTGTCTCGCTATCAAGGATGACCGTTCTTTCTTCAGTACAGCTGATGATCTCTGAGCCACTGTAATGCTCGTCAGTATCAGGCGAAAAGAACATCGGCGAATACGAGTTGGTATCGATCACCGTTTCAGGTTTCATCGTTGTGACATCAACCTTCATTATGTTTCCCAATGAATCGATCTTGCACAGATCTCCTTTAGCTGTTGCAACGAATTCAGCTAAATTGATCTCATTGTCATCCGAAGACTTATAAACACTTTTGTTCTTAAGATGACCGTTCCCAAGGTCAAATTCCATAGTGATGATATTATCCTTTTCCAAACCAGCGGCATAAATTGAATTGGAAGACGGATCTATCGAAAAGCCGTCCAGCAAATGTCTGAGACCTATCGTCGACAGATCAAGTTCAGCAACAAACTCCTTATCCTTATACAAAAGCAGCTGATAAACAGGATTCGCACCATTTGAAGAATCAAGGACCGCGACAGCATAATCCCCTATACCAGTTATCGTGCCTGTGGCGCTGCCGGGCTTTCTTGCTTTTTCAGCAGCACCGCTGTTAGCATCTTTGATTTCCGATATGATCCCGGTCCCGGTATCGATACTTGCAAAGGCGTGAGCATGCATATTGGCCGAGTTGAAATATAAGATCGCCTCAATGGTCTTTCCGTCAGGAGCAGCACTAAGGGAGTATATCCTTCCTATATGGAAACCATCGAGTTCCGGACAAGTAAGCTTCGTACTGCTGATCAGATTTCCCTGGTAATCATAGGCATCAAGTCTCGTTGTCGTCGAAGCCCAATTGTCACCGGTATAACAAAAGGCGTAGAAGAAGCAGTCATCACACGTGCAAATGACATAATCCCCCACCTGGTCGTTTTCGCCAATGTGCTTCTCCAGCTTGATCCTGGTCGTTGTATACCAGGGATCATCTTCTTTGATCACATTGGTGCTCTTCTTTACGGAAGTACATGATGCCAGAGCCGTTATGAGCATAACGACGACAACGGCAATAGATACAGGCTTGATTTTTCCCATATTTAATTCCCCGCTTTATTCTTATTATCCCGATTCCATTATACATTTTTGAGAAGTGATTTGTGAATGCCGTATTCAGTTTCCCGGGAAGTCTTTGGCTCCGGATTTCTTATACCGTGAGACAAGTAGTTAAATTAGAAAGGCTCTGCATTCTTAACTGTCCTGTTGCCTGCAAACGCAATGCACAGAACATCTGCAGCCCCTGCTTTCTTAAGAGCGGCAGCAGCTTCGTGAAGCGTAGAACCTGTTGTTACGACATCATCAACGACGGCAATGGTAAGTCCTGTTACGTCCCATTCACTGCTCACGGAAAAGGCACCTTTCATGTTGGATGCTCTCTTGAATCTGTTATCTATCTCAGACTGTCTTTTTGTATCTCTCGTTCTTATGAGACAGTCTTCAGCATAAGGTATTCCATTCAATCTTGCGACAGGATAAGCTATCTCACCTGCCTGGTTAAAACCCCGCTCTTCAAGCCTGGAAGATGATAACGGGACAGGAACCATCAGATCTGCGCAGATCCCGTCTTTTGCAAGAAGCGAACCCATTACGCATCCGAAGAATCTTGCAAGCTCTATCTGTTTACCGAACTTGATCTTCGGAATGCATTTTTCCGCTATTCCGGTGTATGCAAAAGGCGTATATAAAGGCAGTCCCGGAACGGGATCGTTTTCGACCGGTTCCGAAAGACATAACAGCCACCTTCTGATCTCTTCGCACGCAGTAAATTCAGAAAGGCATTTACCGCAGATGTGAAGCTCAGGTTCTTTCCCGTAAAGTTCCTGATATAGCCTGTCGTAATCTCCAAACCGGTCTTTTGTATCAGATACGTTTCCGCAGACGGCACACTTAAACGGAAGGATAAGATCCACGGCCCCCGTCAACGTCTCTCTTATCTCCTGTGAAATGATATTCCTGCGTGATGTGTGGCGGAAAGCGCACATCAGGCTTTCCTTCTGAAATCAACTGTCTTGAGAAGGTCTTTCAGACAGGTCTCCCGTTTATCGCTCTTGGGTGCCTTTAAGAACTTACCGAGCGTTCCGTCGTATTCGACTATGGTAACGTTCCTTCTGCCTCTTGTAACGGCCGTATAAAGAAGGTTGCGCTTATAAAGAAGCGCGTTCATCTTCCCCAATGCAATAATAACCCTGTCAAATTCGCAGCCCTGTGACTTGTGTACCGTAACTGCGTAAGCAAGATCTATGTTCTCAAGAAGCTTGCCTTTATAAACAGCGACTTTACCTTCATCGAAGGTTATCGTAACCGTAGCTTTTATGGGGTCAATGTCAGTTACGGTTCCGAGCTCGCCGTTGAAAATGCCCTGTATCACTTCACCCGTGAACGGGTCCTTGCATTCCGTCGAGTAATCGTTTTTGTTCTGCATTATCTTATCGCCGATATGAAGGACAAGGCTCTGCCCTCTCTTAAGAATACGCTCGTCGTCTTCCTTCACTTCGAGTGATTGTATCATCTTATTCAGCTGTACCGTTCCAAGTGCCACATTTTCGTTCTTGGTCGGAGTGAGACAGATGAGATCTTCAAACTTATGCTCGGTAACAAGTCTTGCAATAACCTCCTGAGCTTCCTCTTCACTCTTGCAGCTTATGACCTCAAAGTCTTCAGCATCACCATGGGGTTCTTTTCCTTCAAGAATAAGTCTGGCATTTGCAGCGATAGTACTGTCGTCGGACTGCCTGTGCAGAGCGTCTAGTGTGACCTTAGGGATGGACATACAGGAAAGAAGGTCGCTTAAGATCTCACCGCATCCGACTGAAGAGAGCTGGTCAGGGTCACCGACAAGAACTATCGAAGTGCCCTTATCGACTGCATCAAGAAGATGTCTGAACAGCATGGTATCGACCATGGACATCTCATCTATGACTATAACGCGCGCTCTTAAAGGATTGTCCTTGCCATGCACAAAGAGCAGGCTGTTATACTGGCCCGAACTGTCTGGAGGAAGCTGATCCTCATCGTCCGGATTAATGGACATCTTTACGCCCAGTAGTCTGTGTATGGTGGAAGCTTCGCTGCCACATGCTTCCGAGAGTTTCTTTGCAGCCCTGCCGGTAGGCGCGGCATAAAGACAGGAAATCTTATTCCTTCTGAAGTATTCTCCGAGAATACCCATTATGGTCGTCTTTCCTGTTCCCGGACCGCCGGTAATAACGCAGATGGGACTGTACATACAAAGATACAGCGCTTCAAGCTGGGACCTGTCCGGAATGATTCCGAGCTCTGCTGCGACATCGCAGATGATCCTGTCGCTCACGTCTCTGGGCGGCGGATCGAGCTTTGTCTTAAGCATCTTATTGATGCGGCGCTCTATCTCAAGTTCCGATGCAAAATAGCTCATGGTGGCAAATCTCGCATTCTCATCTTCAACATCGCAAATGGCGCACTTGCCTGAATCGTATTTATATATCGCGATCTTTTTCTCTTCTGTCGCGTGCATGGCAGCAGCTCTGAATACTGCAGAAAACTGCTCAGACGTCATCTTTGATTCGCTGCGGTTCGCATACTCAAAAGCCTTGCTCCTGACATCGACAGGCTTCAATGCAGTGGATTTGGTATCTTCATGAAGATATATGCACGCCTGATAAAGAGCTGCAGCTATCCTCTCCGTAGCATCAGGAGATACGCCTTCTCCTATCGCGATACGGTCAAGGAGTTCAAAGCCTGCAATTCCGTGGCCCATAAGCGAGTATGGTTCTTTCCTGATCTTTTCACAGTCAAGGAAGCCGAGATTATTGAGGCGCTTGATCTGAAGCTGTGAGAATCCCATCAGCTTCGCCTCAAGACCGCGGGAATAGAAATCCATATTCTCGGTGATCTGATCGCAGATGGCCGCCGCCCTGACGGGAGAAAGACCCTTTACGGCAGTAGCTACACGTTCAGGTGTCTCACTTAAGACCTTAATGATGTCAGTACCGAATTCTTCTGCCATGACATCAGCTGTCGCCTTGCCAAGGCCGTCAATGTTGTCAGCAAGGAAAGATGAAATAAGAGGAGTGATCCCGGCATTCTCATCGGCAGCGATCTTCTTAAGCGTAACCTGAGGTCTGTTGTTCCACTCGGTTACCTTGCCGGAGATGATGTACGTGCCGCCTTCGACGATATCGACCTTTGACCTGCCTGCCACGGTAAACCTCCCGTCGCAAAGAAAGGAGACAAAATTATTCTCCTTCCTCGGGCAGAAGACCTTTATACAGGTAACCCTGACGTCTTCTATCTCGCTTCCGACATCTTTTATCGTCAGCGTAAACCGCTTCTTTTCTTCAGGCTTTTTGGTCATTGGTGCCTCTTACCGGAACAGACTTATAAAATGCTAACAAAGATACTTTTCGAAAACAATAAGCCCGGCTGAAGTTCTGGACTCCCGCCGGGCGCTTAAGACTATATTGTCCTCTAAACCGAAGGATCAGATGCCTGCAAGGCTCTTTATCTCCTCTGCCTTATCAGTCCTCTCCCAGGGAAGATCGATATCCGTTCTTCCGAAGTGACCGTAGCTTGCAGTCTTTGCATAGATCGGTCTTCTGAGGTCAAGATCCCTGATAATCGCTGCGGGTCTGAGATCGAATACCTTGTTTACGATCTCGACGATCTTCTCGTCATCGATCTTTCCGGTTCCGTATGTATCGACCATTACGGAGACAGGCTTTGCAACGCCGATAGCATAAGCTACCTGAACTTCGCACTCTGAAGCAAGACCAGAAGCAACGATGTTCTTGGCGATGTAACGCATCATGTAGCATGCAGAGCGGTCAACCTTCGTAGGGTCCTTACCGGAGAAGCATCCGCCGCCGTGACGCGCGAATCCGCCATAAGTATCAACGATGATCTTTCTTCCTGTAAGACCGGAGTCACCCTGAGGTCCGCCTACAACGAATCTTCCTGTAGGATTGATATAGATTCTTGTATTCTCATCCATGAGTTCAGCAGGAATGACGGGCTTTATGACATTCTCCTTGATGTAAGCTTCAAGCTCCTCAAGAGAGATATCAGCACTGTGCTGTGTTGAAATGACAACTGCATCGATTCTCTTGACCTTGTCGTTCTCGTATTCGACGGTAACCTGTGACTTTCCGTCAGGTCTTAAGAACTCAGCACCATTCTTGCGGACTTCCGTAAGACGGATAGTAAGCTTGTGTGCGAGAGAAATCGGCATCGGCATAAGCTCAGGTGTGTCATCGTTTGCATAACCGAACATCATGCCCTGGTCACCTGCTCCGGTATCAAGTTCCTTCTCGCCGCCGTGACGTGCTTCATATGACTCGTTGACGCCCATGGCGATGTCGGGAGACTGCTCGTCAATTGAAGTGAGCACTGCGCATGAATTGCTGTCAAATCCCATATCGCTTGAGTTATAACCGATCTCCTTTACCGTATTCCTTACAATGGAAGGAATGTCGACATAAGCGGACGTGGAGATCTCACCCATTACCAGAACCATGCCTGTCGTTGTGCAGGTCTCACATGCAACACGTGCAGCCGGATCCTGCTCAAGGATAGCATCGAGTACGCTGTCCGAGATCTGGTCACAGATCTTATCGGGATGTCCCTCGGTAACGGATTCGGATGTGAACAGCCAGTTTCCTTTTTTGTTTCTCATAATCTTTCCTTTCTATTCATGCTTACAAAGAAAAAACCTTCCCCCGAAAGGAGAAGGTAAACGCTTGATATAAACGATCCTCATCTTTCAGGTTTCCCTGCCGGAATTGGCACCGCTGCTTTCCGCGGTTGCCGGGCTATTGTAACGGGCCGGTCCCTCTAGCCTCTCTTGATAAGCAATGAATCTTAAATTGTAACGACAAGATTTTACTTATACATTTTGCCTTTGTCAATCACCATGATCTTATCCAGGATCAGGAAAACCAGAAGGCCGTCCGCATTATGCAGACAGCCCCCCGGTTTATCAGCTATTGAATACAGAAATGTGTTTTTTAAGGGTTAGTGCAATAGCCTGCACTGTTGAAGTTATAGTTCTTTCCGTCGATCTTAACCGTTTGGTTCTTTGCGTACCAGCCGTTATCATCACCGTACCACCAGCCCGTGCTGTCCTTCCTCCAGGTTGCCCTGTACTTATATGTCCATGCACCGTTTTCGTCGAGCCAGTATCCGTCGCAATACTCTTTTGACGCCATCGCACCGTTCGATTTGAAATAATAGTACACGCCGCCTATCTGCTTCCAACCTGTGACCATTGAACCGGAGTTTTCAAAAAAGAACCACAAGTCCTCATAATACAGCCATCCGGTTGCCATCGCGCCATTGCTGTCAAAGAAGTAGATCTTACCACCTATTTCTTTAAAACCAATTTTCATTACACCGTCAGCGTTAAAGCAGTACCACTTGCCGCCTATCTGCTGCCAGCCGGTCTTCATGGCTCCATCGGAACCAAAGTAATACCATGCAGGTGACCTATATCCTTCAAGGGTATATCCGCCTTCAACAAACATCCAGCCTGTCTTCATGGCACCGTTTTCGGTAAGGAAATAGCGCTTGCCGGAATCATTCTGCCAGCCGGTAAGCATCAGACCTGAATCACTAAACAGATACCAGGATCCGTTTATCTGCTTCCAGCCTTTTGCCAATGAACCGTCATCGTTATAGAAATACCAGCCGCCGTTATATTCAACCCACCCCTTGTTTTCGATTTCAGGTTTATCTACCGCTGCCGGAAGACTTGAATAATCAGTAGTGTATGTTCCGTTTACATCTTCGGCAATGATATTGACTATGTAATCCTTTCCCCATCCGTTAATATCAAGATCCGAAGGCAGTGTAAATGTTCCGTAGTTTACTATATCAGCATAATCGTAAGTAGTCGTAGCCTCAAAACCGCCTTTTAATTCCTCGTAGTACAAGATCTTTGCATTATTCTGATTTCCGTACATGTAGCCCTTATCAAGAATAAGAACAGATACTCTGCTTACAGTTTCTGCATAATCTCCGGAAAGAACATACGGGATAGTTACATTTCTGCCTTTACATACAACGTTTTCATCATGCGCAAAGGTGATCTTGATATCGTTATTGATCAATGTGAGCTTATATTCTGCACCTGACTTGCCCAATTCACCGCTTATCAGAGAAGAGAACAATATCGAATCCTTCTTAATATTTATAGCCGGAGCTACACCGACTTCTTCATTTCCGATTTTATCGTATGCAAGATTTCCATACGTTAATACGGCGCCGGCTGATGTTTTATTCTTCATTGAATTTCTAAGCCACCAATCTTTCACGGAATCGCCGTAATACTTTTTGTGATTGGGGGCTTTTCTAAGATAAGTAAATGGATCTGCCCAGGTTCCGGAAATCAAATCAAGTCCGACATGAGACGAATAACCGTAATCCTCATTTAATATTTCATCAAGCTCAAGGACAAATACATAATCACCAGACAAACCTGTTGTACCGGTATAGGAATAGTAATCTGCCTCGAAAGAACCTGCGGGATAAGCCTTTCCGCCTGTTAACTTACTTGTAGCCAATGCTTTGTATTCCTTGCCGGTAAAGGCCTCATCGATAAAAGCATTATTGAGATAATATCTCAAATCACTGTCATTCCAGACATTCGAATATTCATCAAACCTGTTCTCAAAAAGAATCTCTTCACTGTCGAGCAGCATTGTCCAGTAACCGTATTTTGTCGTATCTGTATCAAGCACTCTGAATTTGATTGGTTCGCCTTCATAACTGCCATAATATACATAGCTTCCGGACCATGCATCATCCGGGGAAGAAGGTTTGACAGGACTTGCCATTCCGTATGTGCCAAGCAGCAGATTGCTCTTATTTCTGACAACAGCCGCTGAGACATTTTCTGTTCCCGTGATATTCGGTATAAACGACACTGCAATTCCTGCTGACAACAAACCTGCAGTAAACTTGGTAATAACTTTATTCATTTCGTATTCCCCTTATTCATTTCCGAGCCTGTCACTGTCGTTTACAACAAGACCAATGCGCTTAGCATTCATTGCCAGATCAAGGCGGGATTCGAACCCCGTCTTCTCCATTATGTTCTGTATATGTCTCTTTACCGTATTAACCGATATCTGAAGTTCTTCAGCGATTTCTTCGTTTGTTTTGCTGGCTGTAAGTTCTCTTAATATATCGATCTCGCGGTCAGTCAGATCAGATCTCGTGATCCTTCCGAAAGGAACATTAGGTTCTTCATCGGGATAAATCGATTCGCCCTTCAAAGTGCGCTCCATGATCTCCAGCAATCCGTGTTCATCGTACTCTTTGTACCAGAAGCTTTCGATGCCGGCATCTTTGGCCTTCTGTTCCCAGCTGGTCTCCGATGCTGACGTTGTAAGGATTATGCGGATCTCGGGATGCTTTTCCTTAATCAGCGCTGCTGCCGACAGCCCGTCGATACCGTCCTGCATCATTACGTCCATTATCAGGAGGTCAACGGCGTTCTTATCGACAAAATCAATTGCGGACTGGGCTGTGCGCAGGCCAGCAACAAGTTCAAAATCAACTGCCGCACGGACGTACATCTCGAAAAAGCCTCTCGAGATATTCTGATCATCTACTACTACAACTTTTGCTTTACTCACGGTTTCATCTCACTCTCTATGCATAGTATTCCACTTAATACAATAATTTTATAAAAGAGGGTGAGATTAAAAAATCACCCATTTGTACCATTTTTTGAGATCAGTTAAAAATTCAGATTCAACTCAAATCCGTCTTCTGACTTAATTACCATCTTTCCGCCCATGGCTTCAACATTTCTTCTGAGAGACAACAGTCCTCCGCTCTCTGTGATAGCATGTACGGGCTTCTTGCCGTTGTTTGTTATGGTAATGTCAGTTTTATTCAAGTCGTAAGATATGCGGATAAATAAGGTATCGCCTTCTGCATGTTTGACCGTGTTTGCGGCACATTCGGTAATTGCCTTGGCGAGTATCTTTCTGATCTCCTTGTTTTCGGGTTCTGCACCGTCAAATACAACCTTGACGCCGATGCTGTTAGCCATGGGAACTGCCTGGGAATAATCATCTTCCTCGCCTTTATAAGGCTCATTTGCTTCTCCCAAAAGGAACTGGTTCATCTGCATCGTAGCCGCATAGACAATATTCGGGTCGGTAATGTCCTGATGGTTTATATAGTGACGTCCCATGAGAAGCACCTGCCCAAGCTGGTTATGAAGTGCCGCTCTGGCATCAGCTTCTTCCTGGGCAATGAACATATCGCCGGACAATTCGGATACGGCTTTCATACGCCTCCTGATATCCTGAAGGTGTTCGTTCTTTCTTTCGAGTTCTTTGATGATCCTGTATCTCTCAGTAATGTTTAAAGCAGTTATCTGGTCGTATTCTTTTTCGTTTACCGAAATGCTCTCTTTACCGATAAGCCAGACTTCGTCAACCACAGTGATAACAAACTGCCTGCCCTGTTCAATGCCGAACTCTTCAACATCATTCCAAAATTCTGACCCGTCAGCCATGACCTTGCCGTTCATGGCACGGCACAGTGTATTTATCCTGATATTAGAAAGGCAGACGGTTCCGTCTTTGGTACATATCGCAATGCCCTGAGGCAGAACGTCAATGGCCTGCTGTACCGTATCAAATACGATGTTATGCGAACGGTAATTTGCACCTTCAAAACCAATCGCAAGAAAAAGGATGCATGATATGAACAGCACAACGGCATATATGTAATACGGCATGTTGAACAGAGTCAACTGGAAGCCGCTGTATTTCCGAGGTGAATCGGAATTCATAAATTGCGCACAATCCATCAATACGGTAAGAAGGACTGATATTATGACCAGATTCAGAACAGAAATACAAAAATGCACCTTATTCCTTCTGTCATATAAGGATTGGTAAACAAGCGGAATCGTTCCTGCAAAAAGGATAAACGCACTGATGCATATTACATACCAGATCCAGGAACCGGCAATCGAGATCAGACTGTTCATGTCTTTACACCCTCCGGTTTCTTAAGGATCGTCAGGAACAGGAGTCCGTCACTTTCTTTGCTGGTCACAGGAAGACTTGTATCGGGAAGCTCGAGTTCTTTCCCGGTCTCCATGGCAATACGGATACCATCAGGCAAGATAGAAACCGTCATTCTGGAAAGCATCGGAAGATACGTCTCTATAACCGTTTCAAATGTATCGTAAATATCATTTATCGCGGAAAGAGACATCTTCGAATACTCCTCACCTACTGCCGCTGCATCGATTCCCAGGCACTTAAGGAAACGGCATGACTCGGCCAGGGCCAGAAACAGTTCGCGGTTGCTTTTCGGAAGATTGTCTTCTGACAAAAGAAGAAGATTGGTCTTGCGCTTTGAATATGCATTAAGGACACATACTTTTCCAAGTTTTGTGGAAAAGTCTTCGGTTCCCGGCACCGTCTCACCAAGGATCGCTTCTATCCGCTTCTGCTTCAGGAAGATAGCTGACGTAATGCGTTCATATACTTTATTCTGCGCCTCAAGGTGAGCCTTCTGGGCTTTAAGCTTATTCTCAACGTCTATAAGGTCGTTTTCCTCACTCAAAAGCGCATTCGCTTCTGCCAGGCGTTTTCTCTGCTCGCGGAGTTCTTTCTCGTTCTCGATCCAAAAGGCATATCCTGCACGTATCTGCATCGCCGAAAGTCTTGTTTCTTCATCAGAATAAACCGGTTCATGTATCGCCTTGGACAGTTCTGCCTTCTGGACATTTATAGCCATGCCGGTAGTAAGAACAGTATGCAATTCCGAATCAGTTATCATGATCGGAACTTTAAGATTCCTGAAAAAGCCTTCGTAATTTCTGTTATACGGAATAAGCCTGTTGCGTATGCAGCATTCAAAGAAGAGTATCATGCAGAAACAGTCGATGTCAGAAGATGTATACATTCTGGTTTCACTGATCTTCTCAATAACCAGCGCCTGGAATAATTTTAAAGAGATCCAAAATAATACGGGCAGCATTAATGCCAGTCCATGCTTGATATTGTATTTATCTTTGACACGGAGAAGCAGTACCAGACCGACAAAAAGAAGCAGTATCATCCATGCATACAACATGAAAAATCCCGGTCCCCAGGTATACGTTCCGCTTACCAGATTAAACTCTGAAAGTTTGACATATGGCCGGTAGACCAGAAAGTGAAGATCATTCGTAAGAACAAAAACCGATAGAACAATAGATATTGCAATGATTATCCTCTCGATCAGGATCTTGGTCTTTATATCACTGAAACTCAGACAGATAGATGTGATCAGGAACAGTGAGGGAAGCAATAACAAAGGTATGAAATACGCATAACTGATATACCTTTCGACAATAACACTGTTTACAACCATACGGTATTTGAAGATACGCATTATTGTATATATGGCCATAACCACTGATGATGCGATGATAAAAGAACGTGTCTTTGTAGGAAGTATCCTCTTCCTTACAGATTGTCCCCAAAATACTATCAGGCCCGTAAGGATAATGAAGTTCGCACTAAATGCCAGCGTGGCAGCGAATGTATTTTGAGTATGCGTGAACAGGTTACAGATACCTGCAATGAATAAGCAGCACAGGAATAGCGATGTCGTTATGTGCTGCTTAATGATCCTCATCGGCCGTCTCCTCTGTTTGAAATTTCTTCTATACTTCTATCACATTTCGCTGTCAAAACGAATAACTTAAACCGGAAACACTGCTTAATTTTCGAAAATAGCCTGTTTGGAAATCACCGAACCGGCGATTTGTTAATAATATTAATTAATTTATTACCTCCCGAAAACGCTTTCAAAGCCCTTTTTCCTTGTCGGTTTTTGTCGTATTTTGTCGCTTTAACAGGCGCCTTCAGGGCTTTACAATCCGGCATAAGGACACCGGAACAAGGAGGAAATGAATATGGCTTTCACTATAAAGATCTACGAGAAGGACAGATATGTTTTCACGCTTCTGAAAAAGCGTCTGAGTTCGTTTTTCCCTGATGCTTATATCATCGATCCTTATTTCGACCCTGAGGATCCGGATGACAGGTTCAGCAATTATACAAAAGTCATCTACGATCCATCAGACATCAATGAAGAAGATATTCCACAGCATTCACTCTCATTAATCAGACTTACGGATGACGGCGGCTTGATCGATTGCGCCAGATTGATACCTATGTTACGACCAAATGATGATTTACCTACAGTTCTCGGTCCCGTTACGGGAACGCTTTCCGCCGTCATTCCGTTTGTCTACTCTGATGTGAGGGACAGGTTTATCAGCGATATATCCTCAAGGCTTCAAGGTGCTGAAATTAATATCAGGCTCGATTTCACCAGTAAGCTCAGAGCAGGCTGGAGAGGTCCGGCAGGATGCAACATGACGTCTCTGCTTGAAGCGTGCAAATCAAAGAGGTTCGTTCCCGAAGACATCCTGAAATACTGCAATATGGATGACATGGGATTTCTTACTCCCGGAAGCACTGCCGGCTACGATGATGTATACGATCTCGGTATCAGACGGTCCGGGACGCTTTTAGATCACGCGTCACGGCTCGCACACTCGAGAACCGGTTCTTCAAACGTGCTGGCTGTCGTGGAGGGTTTCAGGACAATGGACCTTCCCGAGCTGTTATGCAGCTGCGATATGGTCTACATTCTCCTTCCCTCCAAGAGCACCGGCGAGATAGCCGGAGCAAAAGACCTTATCGCGCTGCTTACAAAAACGCTCGGCCGCGAAAGGATAACGGTCTGCTATGCAGACAATTCAGCAGAACTCGATAAGAATGACAGCGAAGAAGCCGGCAGGAGACTTGTCGTATGACAAACGTGAGAACCGATCAGACTGATCTCAAGGAACAGATCACTTACTGTGTCCTTAACGCGATCTCCGGCGAGACGGATCCTTCCGACGAGAAACTGCGTGAGATCATCTCCGATGTTGTATCCGAGAACACATCTTCAAAGATGAGCCTGGATCAGAAAAGAGAGATGGCTCAGGCAGTCTTCAATTCGCTCAGAAGACTGGACGTCATCGAACCTCTGATGGAAGATCCGACCATTACCGAGATCATGGTAAACGGTCCATACAAGGTCTTCTTTGAAAGAGGCGGAAAACTCTACAGATCAGACCTTGCTTTCCGCGATGAGGAATCTTTGAAGACATGTATCTCCTGCTTCTTTGCAAACCAGAACAGGCCTCTCAACGAAGCAAATCCTATTGCCGACTTAAGACTGCCTGACGGCTCAAGAGCAAATGCTGTGCTGCCTCCGATATCAAGGGAGACAACGGTAACGATAAGAAAGTTTACAGGCATCACGCATGACATCGTCTCGCTGATAAGGCAGGGCTTTATAAGTGAGGAAGCAGCAAGGTTTCTTGCCGAATGCGTCCGTAACAAAAGAACTATCTTCATATGCGGCGGTACAGGTTCAGGCAAGACCACATTCCTCAATTGTCTTTCGGGTTTTATTCCCAAGAACGAAAGGATAGTTACGATCGAAGACTCTGCCGAACTGAACCTTCAGGGCATCGACAATCTCGTAAGAATGGAAGCAAGACTACCGGGGCCTGACGGCACAGGAGAAGTCAACATCGGCATGATGATCAGAGCCTCTTTAAGGATGCGTCCGGACCGGATAATTGTCGGTGAGGTCAGAGGAAAAGAAAGCGCTGACCTTCTGTCATGCCTTACGAGCGGACATCCGGGATCCATGAGCACGGGACACAGCAATTCATGCCTTGAGATGATGGAACGTCTTACGGCAATGATCATGTCAGGATCAAGTCTCCCCTACGACGCGATACTGTCACAGGCATCAATGGGAATAAACATCGTGCTTCACATTATGAGAAGCCGTGAAGGCAAAAGATACATAGATGAGATCTGTGAAGTACTGCCTCCGCAGGACCACAGATACGTATTGAAAACACTCTACCGTAACAAAGGAGGTGACTATCTTGAGCGTATCGCAGACATTGAAGAGATCCAAAGTGCAAAAGCATACCGCGCATAAGAAGATACACTCATTTTCAATCTTCCTTGCAAAAACGGCATGGGTATATCCGCTGTTCGCAGCTGTCATGTATTTCGCATCCGGTCTTTTTATAAGATCGGAACTGATCCGTCTTGTGCTGGCGATTGTACTGAGCATTCTTCCATGGAAAGAAGCCATGAAGAAGATCTACTCGAATAATTACAGGCATATGAGAACACAGCTCCTCGTTCTTCTGCAGGTCCTTTGTACAAGCGTCTCGAGCGGCTATTCGATAGAGAAATCCCTGCTGCTTATAAGACCGGTCATTGAGAAGACATTCGGGAAACGCTCAATGCTTCTAAAGCCGCTTATAAATCTTGAGAATAATCTGAAGCTTCATGTAAGTCTTGAAGATTCTCTCAGCATATTTGCCGAGCAGATAGACTTCCCTGAAACAGTACCTGTCTTCCACGCTCTGGCGATCTCCGGCGAGATCGGGAATAACAGTCTTTCCATATTGAGGAGTTCGTGCCAGATGCTCTCTGAACTTAATGCTGTACAGGGAGAGATCGCCGCCTCAAATGCAGGTAAAAACGCAGAAGCTGCAATACTCTGCGCCATGCCGTTCGGAGTAACGTTTGCGCTTAATTACATGAGCCGTGAATATCTGGACATGGCAAGGAATACCAGAACAGGCTCCATCTTTCTTGCAGCTGCATTCGGGATATGTACTATCGCATGCGCGATGCTTCTCAGGTTCATGTCTCACGAACACGGACGGAAAGCATACAAGTCAGAACTTGCGAGCGCAGTTAACTCTGGAAACAGGACACGTTCACCACTGACTTCGCTTGCGAAGAAAATCCTTCCGGCAAGCTTTATCACTTCAAGGCATGAGCTTTTCAACGAGCTGTCGGTAAATCCTGATCACACCTACGAACAGTACCTGAAAAAGCAGCTGCTGACGGGAGCTGTATCGATGCTTCTCTCATCTGCAATACTGATCAGCCTTGATAAGAGTCCTTTATACTCAGTGTTCTTCACTGTAGCGATCTTAGTTCTCGGCGGCTGTGAAGTAAGAACAGATGTCGAAAGAAAAAGAGAAGAACTGATGAGCGACATTCCATTGTTCTTATGCCTCATCTCTACCCTGCTTGAATCAGGTATGCAGCTTCCGAAAGCCATATCCGTATGCTCTAAAGCATTCGGGGAAAACAAGAGCCTTTCCCTTGAGATCAAAAACCTGAGGGCAATGATCCTGAGCGGTATCCCGGCATCTGATGCAGTGGAGAAATTCTCTTTAAGGATCCAGATCCCGGAAGCCCAGGCGGCTCTTCTCCTTGTTGCAAGATACGGAAGGCTCGGAACATCGGAAGTACTGAACATGCTGAATCTTCAGGCACAATCCTGCTGGAATCTGTGCAGGAATGCGTCCCGAAAAAGACAGGAACGAGAAGCTCTCGGAATGATCATACCTATGACACTGGATTTCATCAGTGTCCTCATGGTCGCAATGACACCCGCAATTATCTCTATCGGCATATAGATAAAGGAGGAACGATAATGAGAAAGACAATGAAACGGCAGAATAAAAGAGGAATGGGCACCGTTGAGATAGTTATCATCATCGCGGTCCTCGTAGCCCTTGCACTTATATTCAGGGCAGGTCTCACGGAATACGGGCAGAAGGTTATGGATTTCTGCTTTGACGAATCTAAGATCTCATCCGCGTTCTGATACAAGATCACCTGCTGTGAGTTACTGACATTTTAAGGAATAAGCCTATGCAGATTAAAAAAGGTCCCTTCGGATACTATGCTTTAGAGAAGTTCGACAGTCCGGACAGATTATGTGATTATGCCGAAGAGGTAATTGCCGGAAACAGATCGGATTTCTATCTTAGCCCCTCGACCGAACTTATCGGTTCGGGAGCCATGTGTTACTTTGAATTCTCAGGATATATACAGATAACCGACCCGGAGTTTTCCGTATTTTCTCCGGGCAAAAGATCCGCATCTCATAAGAAAGAAGCCAAGACATTAAGCCTGAGACGCAGATCCGTCGGTGACCTTTTTTATTCTTTCGTAAAGCTATTGGACAACCTCATTGCCCCTTCGTGCATTGTATTGGATCCGGACATGATATTCACTGATACGGAAGGAATAGCGATAAAACTCTGCTGTCTTCCGGTCAAGAGCACACCGGAAGATCTGTGTCTCTCATCACTCGGTTCAGCCAGACTGGAAAAGCTTCTTCACTGCGATTTCTTCAAGAACATAATTACCGAAGATGAGATAAACGCTCTCGTATTCAGTGTTAAGGAAAACAACGAGGAGATGTTCCTTAAGCTTGCCTCCATGATAAAAGGAACACCTGACGGATCCGCCGCGGCCACCGGTTCTTTAAGAGGTTCTGACCCTGGCAGAACCGGAACGGCGCGCGGTATCAGGAACATGAACCGTACGGAAAAAGACCTGCTCACGGCATGTTTTTCATCCTTGTTTTCGCTCATCATGCTGATGTATAAGTTAATGCTTCCGAGCTTTCTTTTCTTCATGCTTTCAGTGATAATCCTGACTTTCTCAATGCTTAACAAAAAGAAGATAGATGAGAAGGAAAAGAAAGAAAAATCAGAAGTAATTTCAAAACAAAGAAGCTCTGTCCTTTTCTCGGAAACCTCATCAGTTCCCGCCGAAGAAACGGTCCCTTCTTTTGATATGAATCCGGATGACAGGTCACCAGCTGAAGCCCAAAAGCATTATTCGCTGCTTTCATCAGGAAAGCTTTCCCTCATCTCGGAGAGCCGTGTAATCAAGCCCGAATTTGCAGTCTATCTGGATGAGACATACATCGGCTCGGACTGCTTTTTATCAGACATAGTATTGGATGATAATTCCGTCTCTCCCCTACACGCAGTTATCAAACAGGAGAACGGCTCGTTTTTCCTTATGCCGTCACAGGGAAAGGGCCGGACATATATCGAAGATTCGCCTGTTGAAAACGGACGAACTTATGAGATCAAATCAGGTCAGAAAATAACCATTGGAGAGATAGAATTCAGGTTTACAGTGTAAGGCTTGAAGTTGTTTATAACAGTACCGGGAGAATCACTCTACAGAAGGCAGTCTCGGGATCTTTCCGCCGGGGAAATCAGTCTTCTTATAGTTTGCAAGTCTTTCACGCTGTTCATCAGTACCATAACGCTCGATAAAACGCATCCTGGCAAGAGCGCGCTTTCCCTTTGCAATACTGTCTTCAGAGAAAACCGGTCTGCCATTCTTGTCGAAGTGGTTCTCTAATTCAGCGATAGCATTATTGTAAGCAGTGATGATCCTTCTGAGACGCATGTTTTCGGGCCACTCTGCGGAGTTGCAGACTATAAGTGCGAGCATGCCGTTGATCTCGCAATAACCTTCGGAAAGCATGCAGTATCTTGTCTTGCCGTTAGTGGTAAGAGCGCATGCTCCGGGTTCCAATGCAGCAACGAAAGGACTGTGTCCTGCCATGAAGCCGAACTCACCGTCACTTGTCGGGATCCTTACGCTGTCTACCATACCCTCGAAGAAATCTTCGTAAGGGGTAACGATAAGGAGATTGATCTTGTGAGTCGTATGTTCAGCCATAGATCAGATTTATGTCGTTTCTTTATATGCTTTGATTACGTCGTCAAGTCCGCCCTTCATGAAGAAGCACTGCTCGGGGATGTGATCCAACGATCCGGAGATCAGTTCTCCGAATGCCTTAACAGTCTCATCAATGGAAACATATCTCGGTTCAAAGCCTGTTGAATCAGCCGTTACGAAGAAAGGCTGTGACAGATATCTTTGGACTTTACGCGCACGGGATACCATGACCCTGTCAGATTCGGAAAGTTCTTCCATGCCGAGGATCGCGATGATGTCCTGAAGTTCCTTATAGCGCTGGAGCATCTCCTGAACCTTACGGGCAACATGATAATGCTCGGATCCGACTACGTCTTCTGTAAGAACTCTTGAAGATGATTCAAGAGGATCGACTGCAGGATAGATACCAAGTTCAACTACTGCACGGGAAAGAACGATATTTGCATCGAGGTGGGCAAACGTCGTGGCAGGCGCCGGGTCCGTGATATCGTCTGCAGGGACATAAACAGCCTGGATAGATGTGATGGATCCGTTTCTCGTGGAAGTGATCCTCTCCTGAAGTTCACCGACTTCTCCTGCAAGAGTAGGCTGATAACCAACAGCAGAAGGAATACGTCCGAGAAGAGCCGAAACTTCTGATCCGGCCTGAACGAATCTGTAGATGTTATCGATGAAGAGCAGCACGTCTCTGTGCTTTTCATCTCTAAGATATTCAGCCATCGTAAGACCTGTCAGAGGCGCTCTCATTCTGGCACCAGACGTCTCATTCATCTGACCGAATACCATTATCGTCTTATCCAAAACTCCGGAAGCCTTCATCTCATTCCAGAGGTCATTACCCTCACGTGAACGCTCGCCGACACCGGTGAATACAGAATATCCGCCGTGCTCACTTGCAATGTTTCTGATGAGTTCGAGAATAAGGACTGTCTTACCTACACCTGCACCTCCGAAAAGACCGATCTTACCGCCTCTTGAGAAAGGTACGAGAAGATCGATTACCTTGATGCCGGTCTCGAGCATGGTCTCTGCCGGATACTGCTCGGTAAACGAAGGAGCATGTCTGTGGATGGGCCATAAAGCATCGTTATTTACTTCGCCCTTATTATCGATAGGATGGCCGATTGCATCGAATAAACGACCTGTGATGTTCTCACCTACCGGAACCTTGATGGAAGAACCGAGGGATTCGCATACCAGACCTCTCGTAAGACCCTCTGTGGCATTAAAAGATACGCATCTTACGACACCCGAACCTCTCTGCTGGAGAACTTCGGCATAAACGTCGTTGTCGCTCTTTACGACATCCTGTACCAGTGAAGGATCTTCATCGACAGAAATAACGGGAGCGGACTTCATGATCCTTATTGCCTCGTTGATCTTTGGGATCTCGCCTTTTGCGAATTCACAGTCGATTACAGGTCCTATTATCTGTATTACCTTGCCATATGCCATATATTATTCCTCACATCTTCTCAGCCTGCTGGGCACCGTTTACGATCTCCGTAAGCTCCGTGGTGATCTTTGCCTGACGCGCACGGTTACTCATTAATTCAAGCTTTTTCATCATTTCTTCTGCGTTATCTGTAGCGTTCTCCATTGCGGTAAGTCTTGCTGTCTGTTCGCTCGCAAAAGCGTCAACCATGGCACCATAGACCATCGCGTTTGTATATGAATCGATGAGGTAGTTGAATACCGCATCAGAATTCGGGAAATACTCGAGTTCATTACCTCTCTGCATTGCCATTCCGGCATCTTCGAGATCCTTGGGCAGGAGTCTTGAGATCGACTTCGTATCAACAGGCAGAAGTCTCAATGCAACAGGCTCCATCTTTACGCTGGATTCCATATGCGTATAAAGAAGATAAACCAAATCAAAGTCGTCTTTCAGGAAGCGGTTTCTCATGATGGCGCTAACCTGACGTGCATCCGTATATGTCGGTTCTGAGATCGGGAACGAGAAGTCCGAGTTAACGTTATAACCGAATCTGGCAAGCTTTTCTCTTGCAAGACGCCCGAATACGTTGAGCTCATATGTTGTCGACATATTCTTCTGGGTGTTTTCCATTATCTTCTGTCTGATGTGATCTTCGGTGATCTTTACCATGTTGTTGTTATAAGCACCGGCAAGACCCTGGTCACCTGAAAGAACATAATAGCCGATCTTCCACGTATCACCTTCCTGCTTCTGGTCAAGAACGAAGAAAGGGTTGTCGAGATGCTCGTTGTTGCGGATCATCTCCTGCATCGATTCGACGCAGAAAAGGAAGAACGGATACATCTGATCGTGAAGGAGCTGGGATCTTCTCATTTTCGCACTCGAGACAAGCTGCATCGCATTAGTCATCTGACTAATGTCATTGACGCTCTTCATTCTCTTCTTGATTGCGGAAAAACTCTCCATAAGATCAGTAGTCCTCGACGTACTCCTCGTGCTCTGCTATAAAGACTTCCTTAAACTCATCGTATGCGGAATCAATCTCGGCCTTTATCTCGTCCGTAAGGACCTGACCGATCG
The DNA here is from genome assembly GCA_000621765.1 of Ruminococcaceae bacterium AB4001. Classification (GTDB taxonomy): domain Bacteria; phylum Bacillota; class Clostridia; order Saccharofermentanales; family Saccharofermentanaceae; genus Saccharofermentans. The sequence continues at coordinate 20,937 of JHXJ01000007.1, read as the reverse complement.
AAAGCTCTTCATAGATATTCGGATGGCGGAGTCTTATATCACCAAGGAATGCCAGATAGAATTCGGTGATATCTTCGGTCGCGAGGAAATTGAGCTTATCTGTCGTAGCGGTATAAAGAAGGATAACTTCAGCTGCCATAGTGAGCGGGCTGAATCTCTCCTGCTTCAATACTTCATTGAGTACTACGCCTCTCTTGATCTGAAGCTGTGTATTCTCATCAAGGTCAGAACCGAACTGTGAGAATGAAGCCATCTCACGGGCCTGTGCCAAAGAGATACGGAGAGGTCCTGCAACCTTCTTTATCGCCTTGGTCTGTGCAGCACCGCCTACACGGGATACGGAAAGACCTACGTTAACGGCAGGTCGCTGGCCTGAGAAGAACAGCTCAGGCGACAGATAGATCTGACCGTCAGTAATGGAGATAACGTTAGTCGGAATATAAGCCGAGATATCGTTACCCTGTGTCTCAACGATAGGGAGCGCAGTAATTGAACCGCCTCCGAGTTCTTCGGAAAGCTTGGCGGATCTCTCCAAAAGTCTTGAATGCAGATAGAATACGTCACCAGGATAAGCTTCTCTTCCCGGAGGTCTTCTGAGGAGCAGTGAGATCGCTCTGTATGCCTGCGCGTGCTTTGAAAGGTCGTCGTATACGATAAGGACGTCCTTGTGATAGTCGTACATGAATTTCTCTGCGATGGCACATGCCGAGAAAGGCGCGATATACTGCATAGCTGCAGATTCGGATGCCGAAGCGGCTACTATTACCGTATAGTCCATTGCGCCGCGCTTTTCGAGAAGTCCGGCTGTAGCAACGATATTTGCCATCTTCTGTCCGATAGGAACATAGACGCAGATGACATCTTCATTTTTCTGATTGATGATGGTATCCAATGCGATGGATGTCTTACCCGTCTGACGGTCACCGATGATGAGCTCTCTCTGGCCTCTTCCGATCGGAGTAAGAGCGTCAATTGCCGTGATACCGGTAAACAAAGGAGTATCAACGGGAGCTCTTTCGATAATGGTGGGAGCGGGAGATTCTACCGGGCGTTCTTCTGTGTATCTGATGACACCCTTACCGTCAATTGGATGACCCAAAGCGTCAACTACTCTTCCCAAAAGACCCATGCCGACAGGAACAGAACATGTCGTCATGGTACGCTTGCAGCTCATGCTCTCGACTACGGTATCCTCACCGGTAAGCAGGACGACGCCGACCTTGGACTTTTCAAGGTTCATCGCAATGCCCGTAGCACCGGATGCAAATGAGATAAGCTCGTTGAGCATACAGTTACGAAGGCCTGTAACTGAAGCTACGCCATCTGATATCGATGAAACCTTACCGACCTCATCCCTGTGTTCCTGGAAGAGGAACGCATCCATGACGCGTTTATCAAATTCATCATCGGCCATTCCGAAAATCTCGAGATTATCGAGACTGATCTTGTGGGATTCCGGAAACTGCTCAAGGGCTTTTTCGAGATCTTCCTTGACCTTGCTCGAAGGAAATTCCTCCTCCGTATATGCGGCCTTTGATTCTTTGCTGTCAACAACGGGCGCGTCAAATGAACGCGTACGCTTGATAAAGGAGCCGATCCTTCCGAGCTGTCCCTTAACGGAATAGTCGAAACGGACTCCCTGAAAATAAATAATGAAACCGCCGATAAGATCGTCTTTCTGTTCGATAGTAAGACGATAATCTTCGATCTCGTTTATCTCGGCAAATTTGGCAACGACCCTTTGGAGTTTCTCCTCAGGGATATCACCTGCAGTCTCGACACGGAGTGACGGACCCTTGGCCTTTGCCTTGTTTTCCTTATTGTCTGCTGCGTTATTACTCACTCTTTACTACCTCTTGTCCGAGGATCTCTTCTGTGTGCTTTGCAGCGGATTTCTGAAGTTCATCCTTAGATACCGCATCACCGATGATATGACCTGCGATCTGAACTGACAGATCGGCAATATCATCCTTCATGGTCTCAAATGCATTGCGCTTCATCCTTGCAGCATCTTCTTCTGCTCTGGCAATGATCTGCTGGGCCTCTTCGTTAGCCTGGCTGATAACCGTCTTGCTCTGCTTTTCGGCATTGCCCTTCGCTTCTTCAACGATCTCGGCAGCTTTTCTCTTTGCTTCGTCGATAGTCTCTTTAGAAGAAGCTACAACAGCCTCTGCTTCTGCCCTGGACTTCTTTGCGCCTTCGAGTTCGGCGTCAAGAGCCTCCTGACGGTCATGGATGAGCTTAAGGATCTTCTTGTATGCGAATATCCTGAAAAGGATAAAAACAAAAAGAACATTTATGATGGTGATCACCGCGGTTACGGCGTAACCTGCAAACTGATCGGGCGAAAAGAGATTTGATTCTCCTGCCTCAAATAACAGCTCCGGTAAATATGTCATACTGTTTAGCTCCGTTAACTCTTGGAATTATATCTGATCAGCCTACTGTGAAAATCAAAAGGAAGGCAACAACGAGTGCATAAATACCGATAGATTCCATGAAGACGATAGCGATGAGGAGCAATGTCTGAAGCTTGGAGATGATCTCCGGCTGTCTTGCGCCTGCTTCAAGAGCTGCTGTTGTCGCCTTGCCCATGGCTGCAGTAGATCCGATAGCACCACATGAGATAGCGATCGCTGCTGAAATAGCTGCGATTCCCTTTGTCTCAAGTGCAGCTAAGATAGGTAATGCTGCGATAAGAATGTTTGTCATATATTTGGCCTCCTAAATTATTATCTGTTAGTTATCATCTTAAGCTGCTACAGCTTCGGATTTACTCTTCTTATCTTTCTTCTTTTTCTGATGTTCTTCGGGATGTTCCATGTATTCGTTGTATGTCTCAAGGTTTTCGCCGATATAAGACATCGTCAGATAGGAGAATACAACCGCCTGGATGACACCGTCGATGATATCGAACCAGAGTCCTACGATACCCGGCAGGATAAGCGGAAGTGAGATTGACAGGAATTCCATGAATACAAAAGCTGCGAAAACGTTACCAAAAAGCCTCAACGCAAGGGACAAAGGCTTAACTACGTAATCCAGGAGCCTGAACGGAAGCATGATCGCGATAGGCTGTGTAAGTGAGATCCAGAATCCCTTGACACCGATAAACTTGAACGTCATGACGATTACGTAAAGGATAGCTACGATGGCGCATCCTACAGGGAAAGCCACGTTCTTTGCCGGAGGCGGGAGATGGAAATACGAGATAGAGTTGCAGGCGATCAGGACAAGACCGAATGTCATTATCATCGGGGTTACTTCTTCTGCCTGCTTGCGGTTCATTCCAAAGCCCATGCCTGTGGAAATAACCAGTTCGGTAAGAGATACGACAAGAGCCTGGCCTTTTGTAAGCTTACCGTCCTTGGACGGCTTTCCGATCAAAAGACCGATAACTATGAGCATAGCGATCAAAGCTATGAATGTTACCAGGATGGCATCAGTAACAAGGAGTCTGTAATCCCCTATATTGAAATACATCTGGACCTGCATGATAGCTTCGTTTATCTCAGCTCCGATGTCCTTGTGGGCAAGATCCAATCTCTCGGAAAACTTCTCTGCAAATGCCGCAAAGAACTCTGAGAGCCAGGAACCTGCCATAATCAATGCCGTTTTCATACCAAATCCTCTGATTTCGTAATCTTACTGATTAAATCATTTTACGCCTATTATAAAAAAATAATAGTTGTTTTAGATTTTACAAATTTACTTAAAATTTCTGTTCTCTACTTCCCTGATACCATTGACTCTGTCAGCGTGTCTGCCGCCGGCAAATTCTTCCTCAAAGAATGCATCAACCATACCGAGCGCAACACCGAGTCCTACGACACGCTCACCGAAAGCAAGGATCTGGGCGTCATTGTGCTGTCTGCTCATCTTAGCCATATATTCGTTTGTACAGAGGGCGCATCTTAAATCCTTATACTTATTGCATACAAGGGAGATTCCGATGCCGGTTCCGCAGATGGCGATACCTCTTTCGGCTCTGCCGCTTGAGACATCTTCTGCTACCTTGATACCTGCATCTACGTAAGAATAGGAATCAGTACCGTTCGGAGCGCCTCCGTCAAGGACTTCAAATCCCTTTTCCTCAAGATACTTCCTGATCTTCTGTCTTAATTCATAACCTGCGTGGTCAGATGCGATTGAAACTGTCATATATATGCCTCTTTTCTATTAAATATCGTGATGAATGTGCTTAAAGGATTTCGAACCGTCACAGTAAGGTCCTACGATGTCGCCGTTACCGACAAGGCGGTACTTGTAAGATACAAGACCTTCGAGGCCGACAGGACCCCTTGCATGGATCTTGGATGTCGCGATGCCTACTTCGGCGCCGAAGCCGTAACGGAATCCGTCAGCAAATCTCGTAGAACAATTGACGAGAACGCTTCCGGAATCGACCATAGTCATGAAACGCTCTGCATTTTCCTTATTTGCTGTGATTATCGCGTCAGTGTGTCCTGAACCGTAGCGGTTGATATGTGCTATCGCATCGTCGACATCTTTTACGATCTTGACCGAACATTTCATGGCAAGGTATTCGTGGTGCCACTCCTCAGCCTTTTCGACACCGAAGGTCTCAGATACGTAATCATCTCCGAAGATCTCTACTCCGCGCTCCTGCAATGTCTTAATGAGTTCGGGCAGCAGGGTCTCTTTCAAAGCCTCATTGACGAGGAACGTCTCTGTGGCATTGCAGACGGAAACATACTGTGTCTTGGCATCAACTGCAACCTTCATGGCGATTGCAGGATCAGCCTCGCTGTCGAGATATGTATGGCACACACCGTCAGCATGTCCGAGGACAGCGATATTGGTGTTCTGCATGATGTACTGGACAAATGAGTTGGATCCTCTCGGAATGATGAGATCAATGTACTCATCGAGCTTAAGCATGTCGGCGATCTCAGAACGGAGCGTAAGGAGATTGAGCCATCCTTCGGGAAGACCTGCTTCGATACCGGCTTTGCTTATAACTGATGCAAGAGCCTTATTTGTATTAAGAGCTTCCGAACCGCCCTTAAGGAATACGGCATTGCCGCTCTTAATGCAAAGAGAAGCGATCTGGACGAGCGCGTCAGGTCTGCTCTCGAAAATAACACCGATTACGCCGATAGGACATGTGACTCTGGTAAGCTCCAGTCCGTCGTCCAATGTCGTCCTCAAAGTAACCTTGCCTACAGGATCTGTAAGTCCTATAAGGCTCTCGATACCGGAAACGACATCATTGAGCTTGTCTTCATTGAACTTGAGTCTCTTGATAAGCGGAGCGTCAAGGGAATTCTTCTCAGCTTCCTCAAGATCGGTCTTGTTAGCTGCAAAGATCTCGTCTTTAGCAGCCTTCAGACAACGTGCAACATTTGCGAGCGCATCATTCTTAACATCGCTCCCCAAAGAAGCCATTATGTAGGACGCTTCCCTGGCTGTTTTAGCTATATCCTGGAGTTCAGACATAAAAATCCTCCCCTTTATTATTCTTACCGCAAGATTATAACAAACTATCAGATAACTTTCTTTATATTTCTACTTCTTCAGGGTGTTTTATGGCATGTCAGACTTTGCAAAATTTGCTATCGGGGAATCTGTATCAAATTGTCTTGTCAAGTGCCAATTTCGTTTTTTTACTGTTCTCCTGTCGTGGACACTCATTTGCCGGAAAACAATGAGCAGACCCCGAAATGCCTGGATTTATTGACTTTCAGAATTTTGCTAACATCTTGTAATTGTTTTGTCAACAAACGGTAACAAATTGTCAAATTCAGTATTTATCGGGCATTCGGGTACTTTCGGATTTGAAGTGTTTGTTTTTATAGTTATAAACAAAGTTATGAACATTATGAACATTATCACCATATCCGAAACTATGCTTTTCGTGCTTTTCGAAAGTGAACTTAACCCGTATTTTGCCTTCTGAGACAAGTAATCTTATCGCCTGAAATTTGTTATAATCTCACCTATGAAAATAATAATAACTACACTATTCGGGCTTGAATCACCCACAAAAGGCGACCTCCTTGACAGAGGCTACGATAAGGAACGTATCACCGTCAACGACGGTGTCGTTACGCTTGACGGCGACTTTACTGACGTCGCCCGCGCAAACATGTGGGTCAGGCATGCTGAACGCATCTTTTTCGAGACCGGAGAGTTTGAATGCGGCAGGTCTGATAATGCGGATACGAACTTCAACGCATTTTTCGAAGGCTGCAGAGCTATAAAGTGGGGAGATTTCATTCCCGCTAACTGGGCATTCGTAGTCAACGGGTTCTCCAGAAAATCCAAGCTTTACGGTGTTCCCGCGCTTCAAAAGCTCGCCAAAAAGGCTATTGCCGAAAGCCTCGCAGTATCAAGAGGTCTTTCAGCAGATACAATCATAAGCGAAAACGAGGAGCTGGGAACGGTTAAGATCCAGTTCGGCATCGTCAACGATGTCTGCCGCTTCATGATCGATACTTCAGGCGCAGGGCTCCATAAGAGGGGCTACAGGCCGCTTACGCACGAGGCTCCTATAAGAGAGACCCTTGCATCGGGAATGCTCACATACGCCAAATACAGGCCGTTTGGAAACGAAGCTCTGGCAGACCCTTTCTGCGGCTCCGGAACGATAATCATCGAAGCAGCCAGAACAGCATGCGGCATAGCGCCCGGAAGAGACCGTCATTTCGCTTATGAGGATCTTCCCTACATCGGAAAAGGTCCGTATCTTAAAGCTCTCGAAGAAGCCCGTGACAACGAGGATACGGAGCCTATGGATGACTGCTACTTCTATGGCTCTGATATCGATCCTAAAGCTATCGAATCAGCACGCAGGAACGCTGAGGCTGCAGGCGTAGGAAAGCACACGAAGTTCAGGCTGTGTGATGCCGCCAAGATGACTCCGGATTACCTGGAAAAGTTCACCTCTCTTCCCCGTCAGCTCGTCATAACCAATCCGCCCTATGGTGGAAGACTCATGACGCCCGAAGATGCCGAGAAGCTTTACAGGCTCATCGGCCACAACTATCTGACAAGGGACGGAGCGTGCAAGAAAGGCCTGCGCCTCTCTGTCATCACCCCTGAAAACGCTTTCGAGGACGCAACAGGTTATAAACCCGACAAGCGCGTCAAGCTCTACAACGGAGCCATCGTCTGCACATTGAGCAATTACTTCAAACTTGGTGATAAGAACAATGGTAACCGTTGATATTCCCTTCTTCGATCTCAAAAAGATCGCAGATTCCGGCCAGGCTTTCAGGATAAAAGTGATCAATGACGATCACATTGAACTGGTTGCGTTCGGGAAATACCTGCAGGTAGCCCATGTCTCAGGTGACAGATATGTGTTCTCCTGCACCAAGAAGGAATTTGAGAATACATGGAATGACTTCTTTGATCTCAACAGGGATTACGAAGCCATAGTCCGTTCGATCGATCCTGATGACGTCTACCTCACGTCAGCTGCCGGATTCGGAAAAGGAATAAGGATCCTCAGGCAGGACATCTTTGAGACAACCATAAGCTACATAATCTCCCAAAGACGCTCGATCCCCTCCATCACTACATCGGTGGAAAGGATCTCAAAGCTGTGCGGCAAAAAGATACCTGCTCCTTCTCTAGAGAAACCGTTTGTAACACCTCTCGAAAAGGAATATTACGCATTTCCTTCACCGGAAGAACTGAACAATCTCCCATTCGAAGCCATCGTTGATACAGGCGTCGGTTACCGTGCGCCTTACATCAAGAGAGCAGCTGAGGACTTTGCTTCAGGAAAGATCGATACAGCCGCCCTGTCACAGTTGTCCGATGAGGATCTCTACAAGGCTCTGACTTCGATGTACGGTGTTGGAAAAAAGGTTGCCAACTGCATCATGCTCTTCGCCTTCTCAAGAACAGGGAGCTTTCCTGTCGATGTCTGGATACAGCGCATAGAAGACAGATACTATGGCGGCCACTTCGACTGTTCACCCTATCCCGATACCTGCGGAATAATGCAGCAGTTCATGTTCTATTACGAACGTCGTAAAGACTTTATAGGTTGAAAAACAGATTTTTGAATTTTGTTTTCACTAATCTGATTTTGCCTATTGACACAAAAAAACTCTAACCGTATAATTACAAGGCTTGCTTACAAGCTCAAATGCGGCCGTGGCGGAACTGGCAGACGCGCACGTTTGAGGGGCGTGTGGGTAACTCCATACGAGTTCAAGTCTCGTCGGCCGCACCAATACAAAGGGTTGTCTCAAATAAGAGACAGCCCTTTTTTCATGGTTTTACTCCCTGCTCTCTCCTATATGGTTCGGAAACATTACTGATAAACAAAATACCTTGAAAAAAATACGCTCCCGGGATCTGTTTCCGGGAGCGGTATTTTACTTATTGATTTGAACTAAGTCTATCAGCCTTTTCTTCTCTTAATACGGTATGCGCTGTAACCGGAGAGGAATACTGCTGCAAGGATGAAGACTACTGCGATAGAAACGATACCGAAGTTGATCTCTTCGCCTGTTGCCGGGATCGGCTTCGGGCTAGGCTTCTTCTCGCTGCCTGACTCATCGCCATTACCGTCAGTATGGTATGTAGGATCTGCCTGGTCGACCATGATGATCGGAGAACCGGCAACTCTTACATCACCGTTGCAATCTGTTGAACCGTCTGAAAGGAGGTTGAATATGATCGCATCAGCTGTCAGATATGCTTCAGGTGTAACTGTCTCTTCAAGCTTGTATCTGCCTGCACGGAGTCCCTTGATGATGGACGGTGAAGTCTCAACAGTAATGAAGGAGATAGCTGTCTTATCAGCTGAGAGCTTATAGTTTACCTCTACCCCTCCCTGAGTTACAACGACGTTGGACAGATCGTAGCCGTCCATGCTCGTGAATGTAAGCTCAGCCTTAGGGATCTCCTTACCAGCAACATCCTGCTTGGAAAGCTTAACGTCAAGGCCCGGACCCGGATTATCATCGCCACCGTTTCCACCAGGTGTAGGTGTTGAAGTAGGTGTAGATGTTACAGGAGCGGACGGGTTAGCTGAACCTGTAGGTGTAGCGGAAGGAGTTACAGGAGCTGTAACAGAAGGCGTTGCTGACGGTGTTGCAGAAGCTGTAGCTGAAGGTGTTGCCGACGGTGTTGATGTCGGAGTAGCAGATACCGTTGCTGACGGGGTTGCAGATACTGTAGCTGACGGTGTTGCCGTAGCCGTTGCAGTAGCTGTTGCCGTTGCTGTAGGTGTTGCTGTAGCTGTAGCTGTTGCTGTTGCAGTTGCCGTAGCAGTTGCTGTCGGTGTTGCCGTAGCCGTTGCAGTAGCTGTTGCAGTTGCCGTAGCTGTTGCTGTCGGTGTTGCTGTAGCTGTTGCTGTTGCTGTCGGTGTAGCCGTTGCAGTCGATGTAGGTGTAGCTGATACCGTTGCCGACGGAGTTGCAGATACTGTTGCTGACGGAGTTGCCGTCGGAGTAGCTGTAGCCGTTGCTGTAGCTGTAGGCGTTGATGTCGGTGTAGCAGATACAGTTGCCGTCGGGGTAGCTGTAGCCGTTGCCGTAGCTGTAGGCGTTGATGTCGGTGTAGCAGATACCGTCGCTGTCGGAGTAGCTGTAGCCGTAGGCGTTGCTGTAGGCGTTGCCGTAGGTGTAGCTGTCGGCGTTGCAGTAGCAGTAGGCGTCGGAGAAGGCGTTGCCGTCGGTGTTGCTGTAGGTGTAGCTGTTACCGTAGGCGTTGCTGTAGGTGTAGCCGTTGCCGTTGCTGTTGCAGTAGCTGTAGGTGTTGCTGTTGCCGTAGCAGTTGCTGTCGGAGTTGCTGTAGCCGTAGCTGTCGCTGTAGCTGTCGGTGTTGCTGTTGCCGTGGCTGTGGCTGTAGGTGTAGCCGTAGCTGTAGCTGTTGCTGTAGGCGTTGCTGTTGCCGTGGCTGTGGCTGTAGCTGTAGGTGTCGACGTAGGTGTAGCTGTTGCTGTTGCCGTGGCTGTTGCAGTAGCTGTAGGCGTCGAAGTGGGAGTCGACGTAGGTGTAGCTGTTGCCGTTGCCGTGGCTGTTGCAGTAGCTGTAGGCGTCGAAGTCGGAGTCGACGTAGGTGTAGCTGTTGCCGTGGCCGTGGCTGTTGCAGTAGCTGTAGGTGTTGATGTCGGAGTCGACGTAGGTGTGGCCGTAGCTGTTGATGTAGCTGTAGGCGTTGCCGTTGCTGTCGACGTAGGTGTAGCCGTAGCTGTTGAAGTAGCTGTAGGCGTTGCCGTTGCAGTCGATGTAGGTGTAGCCGTAGCTGTTGATGTAGCTGTAGGCGTTGCTGTAGCAGTCGACGTAGGTGTCGATGTTGCTGTCGACGTAGGAGTTGAAGTAGGTGTTGACGTAGGTGTCGAAGTAGGTGTAGCTGTTGCCTCGACATCGGTCATGATAACTGTTGTAGGACCAACTACATTACCATTCTTGATAACGATCGTGATCTCTTCTGCAGTAACGTATCCGTCCGGAGTCCTGGTCTCTGTAAGAGTATACTCACCGTCAGGTACATTCTTGATCTTTGTATTTCCGTTCTCCTGTGTCTTGAAGCTGAGAACGTTCTTATTGATCGTAAGTTCTTCTGCAGGCTGGTCATTCTGAGTTGCTGTAACTCCTACATCTGCAAAATCAAGATCTGTATCTTTTGCAGTAAGTGTAAGAGTAGCACCCTGGACTTCCTTTCCGGCAACATCCTGCTTCCTGATATCGAAATCAGTCTTATACATCTCATCAAGGATAACTACGGTGTCGCCGTTTTCGCTGGTCTCGATCATACCGACATCAGCAGAGATGGGATTTGTGGCAGTAACCTTACCGTCATTACCAATAGTAAATTCGATAACTGTTGTCTGGGGCTTAAATCCTACAGGTGCATTTGTCTCTTCGAGAGTATACTTACCGGGCTTGAGTCCGACAACGGATGTCTGCTCAGAACCTGATACGAACTCAACGGAAGTAGCGGAACGTGAACCTGTATCTGTGACATCCTTTCCATCGCGGATAAGAGTAACATTGGAAAGATCCACACCGTTTCCGCCGCCGACATATGTGATCTTAAGTGTAGCGCCGGGAACTTCCTTACCGTTGGGCTTGTTGATATCACGCTTACTGATGTCAACAGTAATGGGTAATACTTTGTTATAGAAGATACCAAGGTCGAACTGGACACCGGACATCTTGATCTCATCGCCGTAAACTTCGCCATATTCTCTGAATACGACACCTTCACCGGTTACGGACTTATAGTCTACGTAATATGTGAACTTACCGTTATTATCTACGGCTACTCTGAGTCTTATGTCGATATATCCGTTGGAATTCGAAATGCCCTTAGGAGACTTTGTAGTATCCTCAGTGATCCTGAAGAAATACATCTTCTCAGAACCCCTATGGATATTGTAATGAGCGTTTGACTCATTGCAGGTAAAGCTGAGCATCGGGAAAGTTACGGTACCGATGGACTTTGCACTGACTTCCTTCTTAGGTCCGTAAGGACGCTGGAAGTCACCACGGTAGCTGCTCTCACGCTCATATTCCTGAATATAGAACTTATATGTATCGTCATCGGGAATCGTAACAGATGTATCCTGAACTACTGAACCGTGTGCAGCATACTTATCTGTGAAACCCTTGGTGAGTGCAAAGTGCATATCACCGTAGCTGTCCTTGCTGGATCCGGAATAAAGGAAGTGGAACTCCTTAGCCATGTGGAATACACCCTTGGTAACAACCCATCCGCTGGAGTTACCGTCGCTGAGTGTAACGTTCTTTGTTGCAGGAGCAAGAATAGCGCCACCGAAATCTTCGAGCTCGATGTCGGATTGCTCCATGATATTCCAGATAACTGTCTCGTTATAGTACTTCTGCTGCTTTCCGGCATTAGGGTCTTTACCCATAGAGTCTGTCTTACCGACATACTCATTGCCATCTGTGATGACTCTCGGCTGCTTCATGTTTAATGTAGTGCCTTCGAAAGCGTCATCTTCGATGTTGATTACAACAACGGAATCAAGATTCTTATAGATACGGAAACCGCCGCTCTGCTGGAGATACTTGAGAAGGCCTGAATCCTTATCAACATTAATATAAACAACCTTACCGTCAAAGAAATGATCTGTAAGATCGATCTGGACGTAAGAGTTCATGTCTGTGAAATAAGGGCTGTTAAGAGCGGACTGACCCTTGGGATTTAAAGTATATCTGTCGTCAGTAGCTCTCTTCTGCAGGAAGTAGGACCAACCGATCTCGGCATCCTCAACCTTCTCTGTAGAACAGATTCTGTCGATAAGACGGTTAACGTTTACGCTTGTATTGGGATTTTCAGCTGCAATGAAAGGAACACTCTCTGCCCACTCAAATCTGAAATTGCCGTTAGGACCCATCGGTTCCTTCTCAGGATCGAAGTCATCGCCATATACACCTGCGGGTGCTTCAAAGTATAAAGCGCTGGCTGTGGTCTTACCGAATCTTATATATCTGTTGTCACCTTGACCGGGTTGATAAGCGCCAACTAGGAAAAGAGCCGTTGAAGTAATGTAGTCGACGTCGATGTTATCGCTGGTATGAACGAAATAGTTTGTAGCGAAAGTTGTCTCAGTGTGGCTGGTCTGAATGATCTCAGGAGCTACGACACCGTAGTCTACAGCGCCTCCAAGGATTGTTGCGTAGTTGATCGCACTAGCCGAATCGTACAAAGACGCGTCAGCATAAACGGTGCTGTTCTTGCTGTTTCCGCTGGGATATAGTGCCAGCGTTCCGAGAACTACTGCGCCGGCCATGACAGCCGATGTTGCTCTTTTTAAATAATTGTACATACAAAACACCCGGGTTAAAGATTTTTTGACAGGTTTAGTTTATGAACAAAGTGTAAAAAAAGCAAGCAAAAATGCAACGACTTTGAACAAATAAGGCAAATAATCACAAAATTGTATAAAAAAACTATCGAAATGTAACACCGCACACTCCGATAGTTTTTAATAAATTATAGATTTTATAATATCCCGCTTATTACCTTGACATGAAGTACATGAGCAATGCGATAACAACTACAGCGATCGCGATAGCGATAGCAACCTTTGCAGGAGATACTGGTGCCTCGCCTCTAATCTGGCCGGTCTGACCATTAACTACGATGTTATAGACCTTTTCCTTATACTTAAAGCTTGCGATCCAGATCGGAGCAAGTACATATTTATAAGTAACCTTAGAATATGCTGTGCTGAAATTCAGCTTTGATACGCTGTCAGCCTTACGCTTCCTTTTCTCCATGCTGGAGATCTCGCTGCTGAGCTTTGCCTTGATCTGACCCTTAGCGATATCCCAACCTTCATCAAGACCTACTGTATAACGTTCAGCAAGGAATCCTGCGATGAACTCAGGCGAATACTTGCGAAGCTTTGAGAAATCAAAAGTGGATGCAGCCTTGATAAAGCGGTTTGTTGTCTTCTTGCTGGCATATACGGTCTCATCGTCGATAAAGCGCTCATAGATACCGCGGTATGTCCTGTAAGTTGTGGTGACATTGCCCTGGCTGTCCTTCTTGTTGAATCCGAGCTTGATCTCATAAGGAGATGTCGTCTGTGAATCGTATGTCCAATAAGGAAGGTAAACACCATTGAAGTTCTTGGCTTCGCAGCTCTGCTTAGCTTCATTAGGTGCGAAAAGCTTACCCTTCATCCAGCTGCGGAAAAGCTGGGCAGCCTTCTCTTTTGTAATCTCGAAAGGTACAACGCCGCCCGGAGCAACAACGTCCTCGTCGTTGTCTACAGGCATAACCTGTGTTGAACCGCAGTAAGGACAGCACTGTGCCGTATCAGCAGAATCCATGATGGTCTCAGCACCGCAGTTCTTACAAACAAGAGATTTCTTCTCTTTACCCCAGTCAAGGCTCTCACGGTTCTTAGCTGAAGAGAAATCGAGCTCTTCAACATCCTGTCCGTTGTCCTCAGGCTTGGGAAGCTGCCTTGAGTAACCGCAGAAAGGGCACGTCATGGCGAGAGTCTCAGGATCGTAAACAACAGTAGCTCCGCAATTCGGACACTTCTTATCAGTTACATCCTCGGTTTGCGCCTCGGTAATTACCTCGATCTGTTCTTCGTTGTTGCCTAAGTTCTCTGCCATAGTGTCACCCCTTTATATTTGTTTTATCAGAATTCTCTTCTTCTGCCCTTGGGATTCTCGGAAGTTCCGCCATCGTCATCGTTGAAAGGCTTTCTGCCGCCGTTTCTTCCTGCGAAACCGCCGCGTCTCTCACGATTGGGTCTTCCCTCTCTTCTTCTGGGCTCTTCCTCTACATAACCTTCCGGCTTAGGTAAGCAGTCACGGATGGAGAGGTTAAGTCTGCCCTGAGAATCGATCTCGATGAGCTTAACGTGAACCTTGTCACCCTCATGGAGGACATCCTCTACCTTCTCGACTCTGTTCCATGCCATCTTGGAGATGTGAACAAGACCTTCCTTACCGGGCAGGAACTCAACGAAAGCACCGAAATCCATAAGTCTGGTAACTGTACCGTCGTACTCGGTTCCAACCTCAGGATCTGCAACGATGCCGTTGATGATCATCTTTGCCTTCTCAGCCTTTTCGAGATCAGGTGTGGAGATATAAACCATACCGTCGTCGTTGATGTTGATCTGAGCGCCAGTGTCAGCGATGATCTTATTGATGACCTTTCCGCCTGAACCGATGACTTCTCTGATCTTATCAACAGGAACCTGCATGGAGATGATCCTGGGAGCCCACTTGTTGAGCTCTGCTCTAGGCTCAGGAATGCAAGGGAGAATGATGTCGTTGATGATCTGGAGTCTTCCCTTGTGTGTCATCTCGAAAGCAGCCTTGATGATGTCTAATGTAAGACCTTCAACCTTGATATCAACCTGGATGGATGTAATACCTTCTGTGGTACCTGCAACCTTGAAGTCCATATCGCCGAAGAAGTCCTCGATGCCCTGGATATCCATGAATACGAGGAAGTTGTCGTCGTTGTCAGGATCTGTGATAAGGCCTGAAGAGATACCTGCAACAGGTCTCTTGATCGGAACGCCTGCATCCATGAGCGAGAGTGTGGAAGCGCAGACGGAACCCTGTGATGTGGAGCCGTTGCTCATCGTGATCTCGGATACTGTTCTGATCGAGTAAGGGAACTCTTCCTCTGAAGGAAGAACGGGGATGAGAGATCTCTCGGCAAGAGCGCCGTGACCGATCTCACGTCTTCCGGGTGACTTGGAAGGCTTAGCCTCACCTGTGGAGTAGCCCGGGAAGTTGTAGTGGTGCATATATCTCTTATATGTCTGCTCATCCAGACCTTCGAGCTTCTGTGCATCGTCAAGAGGAGCAAGAGTACAGATATTCATTACCTGTGTCTGACCTCTCTGGAAGAAAGATGAACCGTGAACTCTGGGGAGAACGCCGACTGCGCAGGACAAAGGTCTGATCTCGTCCAAAGCTCTGCCGTCAACTCTTACATGCTCTCTGAAGAGATAATCTCTTACGACCTTCTTTTCGAGCTTGTAGATAGCATCAGCTGCCCACTTGGAAAGGCCCTCTTCCTTCTCTTCGAGCATTGCAGCAACTTCTTCCTGAAGCTTAGCAACGTTGCCGTCTCTTACTTCCTTGTCCTTGGAAAGAACTGCTTCACGCATTCTGTCCCAGCCGTATTCCTTAACAGCTTCGAAAATCTCTTCCGGTACGTCAGCAGACTCGTAAGTGAACTTCTCCTTACCGATCTCTGCAACGATGCTGTTGATGAATTCGCAGATCTGCTTAATGACTTCATGTCCTTCAGCGATTGCGTTGAGCATTACGTCATCAGGAACCTCGTTAGCGCCTGCCTCGACCATGCAGATCTTGGAAAGTGTGCCTGCGAGTGTTACGTACATCTGGGAAACTTCACGCTGCTCAAGTGTAGGGTTGATGATCGTCTTGCCGTCAATGAGACCTAATACAACTCCTCCGACAGGTCCCTTCCACGGGATATCGGAAATAGCGATTGCAATAGATGTACCGAGCATAGCGGTGATCTCAGGAGAGCAATCAGGATCAACGGACATAACGAGGTTGTTTACGCAAACATCGTTTCTGAGATCCTTAGGGAACAAAGGTCTGATAGGACGGTCGATAACACGTGAAACAAGGATAGCCTTCTCTCCGGGTCTTCCCTCTCTCTTGAGGAAGCCGCCGGGCATCTTGCCTACCGCATACATCTTCTCCTCGTAATCTACGGAAAGCGGGAAGAAATCGATTCCCTCACGGGGAGTAGCGCTAGCCGTAGCTGTTGAAAGCACAGTGGTCTCACCGTATCTGACGAGAGCGGAACCGTTAGCAAACTGTGCGATCTTACCGGTCTCGACAACCAAAGGTCTGCCGGCGATTTCAGTTCTGAAAATCTTTTCCATCTGAAACTCCTTTACAAAATATATAGATTTTTTTAAAGGAGGTAGTTCGTAGATTCACTGTCCGAGCAAAAACAACTGCTGTTCGGGCAGTCAATCTACACACTACACTCCTTCTCGAACTTAATAATTATATACTAAAAGCAAAATAAGACAAATTATCCTAATAAAAACAATTAAATTGCCAGGATAGCCTTTGCCACTGCCTCAGCCAGTCCCCTGTGTCCTTCCGGATCAAGGTGGAGACCGTCTTCTTTTGAAGGCTTGATATATTGCTTAGCATCAAGGAAATCACAGCCGAATCTGTCAGCTACCTGCTTATAGTGGTAAGCAAGATGCTTGGACTTCTCAATGGATACCCTGTCAAAAGAATCGTTAAAAGGACCCGTGAGAATGTCTTCCGAAATCTCCGGCGGAGAAACGATCAGAATCTTGGGGACATATCCCTGCTTTAACTCCATGACGCTCTCAGCTCTCTTAACGATCTCCTTAAGACCTGCAGCAATCTCCTCAACGGGAGCGTTGTAGACGGTCTTCATATCGTTTGTGCCGAGCATTATTACCAGATAGTCGACAGGCCTGTGCGTACAGAGGATGCCCTTGATATAGTCGACGCCGTTTTTCCAGTCGTCGTTGGGATCGTCAAATACGGTCGTCCTTCCGTTAAGTCCCTCCTCGATGACCTTGAACCCGTCACCCAAAAGATTCTGAAGAAGGCATGGCCACCTTACTGTATCGGGAAGCCTCTCACCGTTTATGGGGTTATGTCCGTATGTATTTGAATCGCCAAAACAAACTACTGATTTCATATGTCAATCCTTTACTGTCTCTAAGTCTTCAAGCCAAACATTACGGGAAGCGTCAGAAGGCATCCTCCAGTCACCTCTGGGCGACAGAGATACCGTACCGACCTTCGGACCGTCAGGAACGCAGGAACGCTTAAACTGCTGTGAGAAGAATCTCCTGACGAATGTCTCTTCCCACTTATAGATCGTTTCAGCATCATAAGAACCTTCAAAAGCGGAAAGCGCCATGCGGTATATCTTAGACGGGGCAAAACCGAATCTGATCATGTAATAGAGGAAGAAGTCGTGAAGCTCATAAGGGCCTACCGTTTCTTCTGTCTTCTGTGAGATTTTTCCGTCTTCCGTCGGAGGAAGGAGCTCCGGAGATACGGGAGTTGCCACGATGTCTGCAAGCGCTGCGGAAAGAGAAGGATTCGACTCTGCGGTGCGTGTTGATTCATAAGAAACGAGATATCTTACGAGAGTCTTAGGAATGGAGCAGTTAACGCCATACATGGACATATGGTCGCCGTTATATGTAGCCCATCCCAAAGCGAGCTCTGAGAGGTCGCCTGTTCCGACAACGAGTCCACCCTCCTGATTTGCAATGTCCATCAGGATCTGCGTACGCTCTCTTGCCTGTGAATTCTCATATGTTATGTCATGGACATCCATATCATGACCGATGTCCTTGAAATGCTGGGTAACGGCAGCAGAGATCGAGATCTCCCTTAATGTGCAGCCGTACTCTTCAGCTATATTGATCGAATTATTCTTGGTCCTTGATGTGGTTCCGAATCCCGGCATTGTTATGCCGATAATGCCCTTACGGTCCAATCCGAGCTTATCGAAAGCGTGGATCGTGACGATGAGCGCAAGTGTGGAATCAAGACCGCCGGAAAGACCGATAACGGCTTTCTTGCAGTTGATCGCCTTAAGTCTGGTATAAAGACCTGCTGCCTGCATGTTGAGGATGTCCTCACATCTTGTGGCCAAATCTGTCGAATTCTCGGGAACGAAAGGAGTCTTGCTGATATGTCTTTCGAGAACTATGTCAGGGAACTCGGCATCGAACTCGATAATGTCCACGCCGCTCTCACCGTTTATGTCATTTGCGAAAGTATTGCTCCTTCTCCTGTCGGCATCAAGACGCTCGAGATCAATGTCAGCGTAAAGGATCTGTTCTTCATGGTTGTCATTTGCGAATCTCTTGCTCTCGCTTAAGACCTTTCCGTTCTCTGCAATGATGTTGTGTCCTGCGAAAACAAGGTCCTGCGTTGATTCGCCCAAACCTGCATCACAGTAAACATAAGCTGCCATGAGCTTGGCGCTCTGCATCTTTACAAGGTCTCTTCTGTATTTGGCTTTGCCGATGATCTCATCGGAACATGAAAGATTGAAGATCACCTCAGCCCCGTTCTTAACGTAATCTACCGACGGGCTCGAAGCGACCCAGAGATCCTCGCAGATCTCGACGCCAAACTTAAGACCGCCGCAGCTGAATACGGCCTTGCCGAAGCAGATGTCGTCTTCAGTCATAATGATTCCGTCCAGATCATACGGCGTGAAATGTCTCAATTCATAGAATTCGGAATAATTAGGTATGTTCTGCTTGGGAACGAAACCGATTATGTCGCCCTGATGGATAACGGCAGCAACATTGTAAAGCTTGCCGCCAAGGCTGTAAGGAAGACCGACGATCAGGACCGTATTAAGGTCAGCCGTCTGATCGGCCAATTCATATAATCCCTCTTCCGCCTTTTCGATAAGGGCTTTCTGAAGGAACAGATCACCGCAGGTGTATCCTGTCAGACCCAGCTCCGGGAAAACGATAACAGCACAATCTCTTTCTGCGGCTTTCCTTGCAAGACCTGCTGTCTCAGCAACGTTGTACTCAACATCACCGACCTTAACTTTAGGGCTTGCCGCCGCCACTCTGATAAAACCGTCAAGCATATTAATACCTCCCGGAAAATCTAACTATTTATTATAACATCGAAACCGGGAAGCTGCGCGAAAAGGTTATGTTTAAACCACCGCACAAAAAAAGCGGTCCCCTAAGGAACCGCTTTCCTGAAATAATCCGTTTGAAAGATTACTTTCTGATGCCGAGTCTAGCAATCAAAGATCTGTAACGCTCGATATCAACTGCTGCAAGATAGTCAAGGATGTTTCTTCTCTTACCAACCATCATGAGAAGTCCTCTTCTGCTGTGGTGGTCGCCCTTGTGAGTCTTGAGGTGTTCTGTGAGGTGATTGATTCTGTAAGTAAGAAGTGCAACCTGAACCTCAGGAGAACCTGTGTCGCCCTCAGTAAGAGCATATTCCTTGATGATAGCCTGCTTGTCGAAAGATGCTGACATAAATCTTTCCTCCTTAATGATAAATACGCCAAAATCGAAGGTAAGGGTCGGAGTCTTCCACAAAACTGCGATTAAGGCAACTTGGTGATAATACCATCAGTTATGGGCTTTGTAAAGCGAAAATGCACAAAACTCAATGAAAACAGCGGAATCTCTCACCTATAAAACGTTATGGAGTATATTCCATATGGATTTATATTTCCACTTTATGGTGTGACATACATGATATGGTGAAATCTGCTGATGCAGATTATGCTGGAAAAATAGCTCTCGCTTTCGCGAGGGGCTATTCGACTACTAAATATCTAATGTTCCACCACTAACTCCGCCGCCTTCGTCTTCGAGCACCTCGCAGAGCGCATCGCGCGCTCCATCTGTACATCCAGTCTGCGCATAGTCATCCAGGATGACGCCCAAGACTATTATTTGTTCCCAGGAAAGGCACCAAGTTGAGAAAGATTTTCCTTTATCGGCGTCGAAGTATCCATTAATCTCAAAGCAATTTTCTATATCCCCAGCCCCTTTTAGAGCGTCAATATTCTCTAAAGAATTATTTTCATACCTTAAATCAATATAGTTTGGAATATTATTCCCGCTATCTGGACTATACTTCATTGAGCTATCGGTATCAAAATATATCAGAAAACTGTCGTCGCCATAACTAGTGCACATGTCAATATATTTAGCAGTAGATTTGTTCACCATACCATAATGGCCCATGAACTCTTCTAAGTTGAAATATTTATAGTCGCTGCCGTCCAGTTCGTAGATATAATCTTCGAGATGGACAGAGAGAGTGAACTCTTTGCCGCGGAGATTGTAGGTGTTGAAAGAAGTTGGCGCTTCAGTAGTTTCTGTAGTAGTTTCAGTAATCAGAGGATCGCTCGCGATACTCTGTTGGGGTTGAGAAACATAAGGATCTACCGTGTCCTTTGTTTCGCCGGCATAGGTTGTCTCTCTATTGTCTGTAGGATTAGCTGAATTGCATCCGGTAAAGAGGCCAGACATTACTGCCGCAACTACCAGCAAACAAATTATCTTCTTATTGTTTATCTTTGAATTTCTCATTTTGTTTTCCTCTATCTAAGATTAAAAGCAAAATTACTTACAACTGTTATGAAATGACCTTCGTCAAGTAGTATTTTTTCTTCATATCAATACCTTTCATCTAACAACATTTGGAAAGAGCCAATATAACAGTCTCCGACATGTAGCCACTCTGTTATTCGTGGATTGGTTACCGACAGGCTAATGGTTTCGTCGAGAGCCTTGCTATCTAAGATCGTGGATCACCTGATCAGGTGCACACATAGTCGGTTCGCAACTGGCTCAACCGTCATGTGTTTTTGGCTCCTTCCAAATATCGTCAGCTATGTTTCTCATTAAGCTACCCTTTCTTCAATGTTATCTGTCATCATTCCCCAAACAAAACA
>JHXJ01000006.1 GCA_000621765.1 Ruminococcaceae bacterium AB4001 | reverse complement strand
AGTTAGTATCTACTCTGTCTCACTGTTGTACTTGAATAATACAACCGTGATAGCTTTCACATCGCCCCTGTTTTACTTTTTATCATGCCTCCTTAGTCATGTCTTAATCTTCTTTGGGCAAATAAAATGCCCGGTTAAGATTTATCTCCCGGGCACATGGAATATGTCTTTTACATATTAACGGTTTAACATCGACCGTTATCAAGGCGTGAGGAATGATATCCGAAGCCCTGGTCCATAAAGTGCACCCGGGAGTTCAACATTCGACAACACATAATGGTTTGTGTTTTTCCTGACGCTTTGTTCATTTCTCACTCCTCCTCTCTGATTGTTTGCGATAATTTATCATTATTTACCTATTGAGTCAATAGGCTAAATGTTTTGAATCAGTATTTGTTAGAACAAAAACTTTTCGGGTTTTCTGATGAGTACATAAAGATTACACATCGGCGCTGTATACTCCAATCGTAGAGAGATGCAAAGGGACGCTAAGCGCAAGGGGGAAATAGGAAATGAAGAGAACGTATATTAAGATTACGGCACTGATCTGTACACTGATAATGGTCGCAATTGCGCTTGGCGGCATCCTCTTTACCATAATCCAGGTCAGCAAAGCCAATTCCGAATTCAACAAAGAAATAAGCAGCAAGAAAAACATGCTGGATATGAGCGATGTATCCATCGAAAATGATGCCGAACTGGAATCGACTCTGGTTCTTTTTAACGGAATGAAATTTCTTACGGACAAGAACATCTCCGATGTCGGACATTACGGACGATACGTTTATTCGGACGGGTTTTCGAGCAATAATCTTGATACGAGCGGAACAATAAGATTTGCGTTTACTATTGAAAACGACGGAGTGTCGGAAATATCCGGAGATGAAGGACCTGAAGTAATCATTGAGTCTGAGAGTATAGAAGATATTCCGGGTTCCAATCCCATGAACATATACTTCACGGTCACAGATTCAAACGGCTGGGCGGTCACCACCTCTTATGCCGATGATGAAATGGTTATAGAAGAGGACAGCAACCAGGTCGAGCTGAACCAGGAAGCAATGGAACTTTTCGAACAGATCATTGATGAATACAGCACCAGTGACAATGTATCCGTAGTCGAAAACGGATGGAAAACTTCTTATGCTTTGAAGATAGAAACAGACACGCTGTTCATTCCGTTCGGATCTGATTCTGTCAAAGTCTATATGTACGATATGTATGTATTCCACCCTCTTGAGACAGTATTTAAAAACTATGCATATGCATATATCCTATTTGTGGTCCTGCTTATCCTTCTCTGGGTTCTTACCGGAATTGCGATGCGCAGAATGTACATTAACAGAATGAACTTTGAGGCGAGAACAAAGAATCTGACCAGGAGTTTTGCCCACGAACTGAAGACTCCTCTTGCCGTGACACAGGCCTATGTCGAGAACTGGGAACTCGTAAGTGAGAAGGAACGCTCAGAAGTTGCGGCGAAGATCAATGAAGAGATAGATCACATGAATAAGATGGTCAACACTCTTTTGAATCTCTCGAAAATGGATTCCGGTGATGTAACGCTCGATCTTCAGGAAGTGGAACTTTTCGAGCTGGCACAGGCTGTTGGCAAACATATGAAAGCCATAGCAGATGAGCGCAATATCAATATCGAATTCAGGAAAGATGACGAGGACAGCGAATACATCGTCATGGCAGATCTCGACATGATCAACATGGCCATCTCGAATTTCCTTTCCAATGCGGTAAAATACGGAAAGGAAAAAGTTGAAGTCAGTCTTCAAAGCAGTGGCAAAAACATAATATTCAGGATCACGAATGACGGTGAGACGATAAGTCCCAAAGACCAGAAAAAGATATGGGACCTGTTCTACAAAAAGGATAAGTCCGGCACGGACCGCATGGGCAGCAACGGAGTAGGTCTTGCCGTTAACAAGAGCATACTTGAACTTCACAAGGCCAAGTTCGGAGTAAACAGCGGATCCGGTGAGACGACATTCTGGTTCGAGATGAAAAAGGCAAAGGAATGACAGACAGTAAATACAGGATCCTTTTCGCAGAAGATGATGTTTCCTTAAGGAGCATCATTTCTGCATTCCTGACAACGAACGGATTTGAAGTTGACCAGGTCGGCAATGGTGACGATGCCTGCAGTCTCGTAATGAAGAACCGTTATGACGCGATCATCCTTGATATCATGATGCCTGGTAAAGACGGCAGAGAAGTCTGTAAGTTCATTAGGACCCGCTACGATGTTCCTGTCATTTTCCTGACTGCACTGATCAGCGAGAACAACATAATCGAAGGCTATGAGATAGGCGCTGATGAATACCTGACAAAACCCTATTCAGCTAAGCTCCTTCTCGCGAAAGTAAATGCGCTCATAAACCGCTACAGAGGCCTGCTCGTAAAAGACGGACGCATCGTGATAGACGAGATCGTAATAGAACCCGCCAGAAAACAGGTAAGCGTAGACGGAAAGAATATCGTGCTCTCCCCTAAAGAATACGATCTTCTTATGTATTTCGCCGAGAACAAAGAGCAGATCTTATCAAGAGACCGAATACTTGATGCAGTATGGGGGCAGGATTTTGCAGGATACGACCGCGCGGTCGACACTTACATAAAAAAGCTACGCGCATCGTTAGGTGATGCTAGTTATCATATTGAAACCGTTATCAAGAGCGGTTATATCTGGAAAAATAAAGCGTAATTAATCCTTTTGTCTTAAGACATAAAAAAGGCGACCTCACCTGAGACCGCCTTTGATATTGAACTGATTATATGATCAGACCTTGATCTCCATGATCCAGCCCTCAGGTGCTTCAACAGTACCCATCTGGATGCCTGTGAGAGTCTCTCTGAGCTTCGTCATGACAGGACCCATCTCCTCCATGCCGGAAGCGAATGTGAATTCCTTGCCGTGATCGTTGATCTTGCCCAAAGGAGAGATAACTGCAGCTGTACCGCAGAGACCGCCCTCTGTGAACTTACCGCTCATGATCTCGTCTAAGTAAACTTCTCTCTCCTCGATCTTCATGCCGCAATAGTGCTCTGCAACATAAACCAAAGATCTTCTTGTGATGGAAGGCAGGATGGAATCAGACTTAGGTACAACGAGTGTGCCCTGACCATCTGTGAGGATGATGTTAGCTCCGCCTGTCTCCTCGATCTTTGTACGTGTAGCGGGATCGAGATAGATGTTCTCAGCAAATCCTTCGTTATGTGCTGTAACGATTGCGTGGAGAGACATAGCATAGTTAAGACCGGCCTTGATGTTGCCTGTTCCTCTCGGAGCAGCACGGTCAAAATCAGAGATCTTAACAGCGATCGGCTTAGCGCCGCCCTTGAAGTAAGGACCTACAGGTGTAGCGAAGATTCTGTACTGATAATCATCAGCAGGCTTAACACCGATAACGGGGTTAATACCGAAGATGTAAGGTCTCAGATAGAGGGATGCGCCTGAACCGTAAGGAGGAACCCAGGCTGCGTTGCCTGCAACTGTCTCCTGAACTGATCTGATGAACATCTCCTTGGAAATCGGGGGAATCTCAAGGCGGACTGCTGAATCGTGAAGTCTCTCAGCGTTGAGGTCAGGACGGAAAGTAACGATTCTGCCGTCAACTGTCTCATAAGCCTTAAGGCCTTCAAATACTGTCTGAGCATACTGGAGAACGCCTGCGTCTTCGCTCATGACGATCATGTCATCATCGATAAGCGCGCCTTCGTCCCATGCGCCGTTAGTGTAGTTAGCTACGAATCTCTTATCTGTCTTTTGATAAGAGAAGGTCAAGTTTGACCAGTCGAGATTCTTCTTTTCCATAAAACTATCCTTCTTTCTTAAAGATTGTTTTTAATTAACTTCGCATTATACTCCAACAGATTAAATTGGAGCAATACACTTTATACAAATCTGTAACCGCAGGCGTGGTATACCTTTTTGCCAGCCTTAATGACCGGCGAATCAAAACCTGTAAGGTTAACGGCATTAGGTACCATCTGAGCCTCGAGGCAGATAGCGTCGTACTGGCCGTAAGCCTTTGTTGTCTTGATGTCGAGCGGGCTTCCCAGATTGTTTCCTGCGTAGATCTGAATTCCGGGAAGGTCAGTTAAGCACTCCATCGTAATTCCTGACTCAGGTGATGTAACTGCTGCAGCGAACGAGAATGTACCTGCAGTTGTATTAAGGCAGAAGTTCTGGTCGATACCCTTAGAGATGACCATCTGGTGCTCATCGCTGTCGTTAAGTTCACCGATAAAACGGTACTCCCTGCAGTCGAAAACAGTTCCCTCAACATCCAGAAGCTCGCCTGTCGGAACATTCATATCGTCCTTGATGGTGATCTTATCAGAGTTGATCATGATGAGGTCGTTATTGACGGTTCCTTCAGCGTTCTCGCCGCGGAGATTGAAGTAAGCGTGGTTTGTAGGCGCGAAGATCGTATCCTTGTCAGTCTTTCCGCAATAAAGAATAAGGAATGTCTTATCCTCGAGCCAGCAATAAAGAACCTTTGTATCAAGGTTTCCGGGGAAACCCGTAGCTCCGTCGGGGCTTGTATAGCTTAAAAGAACCGCACCGCCGTCGCAGCCGGGAATGCCTGCGATCTTAGAGTCAAGAATGATCTCGTCAGCCTCTTCCTCAGAAAGGATCTTGCCGTCCCAGAAAACATTCTGATATCCGGGATTGCCTGAATGGAGGTTGTTCTCGCCTTCGTTCTTGGGAATCTGGTATTTAACGCCGTCGATAACGAAAGACGCGTCCTTAATCCTGTTAGCAGAACGTCCTACGACAGCTCCGTGATTGGCGCCGTTGCCCATATATTCGTCAAGGCCCTTGCAGCCGAGCATGATATCTGTCGGCTTGCCGTCCTTGTCGGGAACGATAAGGTCAGTAATAACAGCACCGTATGTAATGACAGATGCCTCGTATCCGCCGTCGATCTTAATAGTAAACTGAGTAGCCTTTAAATCGGGATTACTTGCAGATAAATAGTCGCGTGTTGTAATGCTCATTCCTAAGCACCTCCATGAAAATTGTTCTTAAAAGTATAGCACTCATTCTGATATCTTGCTTAACCTGATAGAGCCACGTATAATCTTTTATCGAATGGGGCATTAGCGCAGTGGGAGCGCATCACACTGGCAGTGTGGGGGTCACGGGTTCAAGTCCCGTATGCTCCACCATATAACAAAAACAACCTCCGTACTTCAGATAATGTACGGAGGTTTTTATATGCTCGTTAAGCTTTTGCTTTCCAGGTCTTTTGAGCGTACTTCCTGACAAGCGATCTTAATAAGATCACATAGAAAACCGTAAATACCGTCAGGATCCCCGCCAGAACAAGTGAGTTGCACGGAATCATGAACAATATTGCTCCGAGAGATGAAATAATGATCCTTGCCACATTATATGCGCCTCCCTTGACGTTGACCGTCGTTGTAAACGGCTGGAACAGATAGTAGAGCGCAAGCCATGTTACCGAATTCAGAATGCTCATCTCTATCGGAACAAGCATTGTCAGAAGATACTGGAACGGATAGTCCTGACCGCCTGAGTAAAACAGGAACAGATTCTCGAACAATCCCATGGCAACCGCCGGAATAATGTTGAGCTTTATAAGCAGCTTAAGTCTAATGTTAAACAGTTCAAGTATCTTTTCGCGCTGCTTAAAGAAGCTGAACGTCATAAGGCTGTTATCACAGTTGATATAGAATGCCTGTGTTGCAGTGACAGATACATCCGTGATCGTGATTGGAACGATCAGTAACAGGAGCTGGTTTTGGGCAACCCATCTGAAGAAATCCACTGACGATCCGGTATCGTACACATGCAGCGGATCCACATAGCCTCTGAAAAAGATAAGATTAGCGAGGTTGCTAACTACCATCTGCCAGGTATTGTCTGTGCCGAAATCTCTATAGTAACTGTATATAAATCCAAAGATAAACAGACTCATTACCGCCAAAATCATGATTGTAAAGGCAACAGGCTTTGCGACCAGCATTTTGCTGTGGCGTTTTACGAATAATGCGTTCAGGTATTCAAAACCCTTCTTATCGCCTTTGACGGTTCCGTTAGCCTTGATCTTCTTGAACTGCCTGGTGTTATCGCAGTTATTGTATCTTTCGACTTCTTCATGAACTATGTTATCGCGCAGGGCGAGCCTGTTGAGATTTGCATCAAAGCCTTTGAGTACCACGAATCCAAAAATACCCAAAATGATGAATACTACAGAGATCAACAGCACGATCCAAAGAGGAATATAGTAACCGTTAGCCACAAAGGCAATGACAAAAGGACAACATGCCATAACTATAAGCATCCTGACTATAAAGCCTGCAGTGCTTCCCCTCATCGGCTTGTTATGTCTGCGTTTTGATCTGTAGGACAATGCCTGTGCGCCTGCTCCGAAGAGCTTGATAAATACCGCCAGCACGGGGATCCCGAGCCAGAGCCAGAAAGGCGCGCCTCCGATTATCGCGACAATGCCTGCGATCAGGTATCCGATGACAAGCTTGCCGAGATCATAAACGAACATCGTGGTATTAAGTTTTTTTGCATTCATCCTGAGCATGAATACAAGATATTCCTTCTCGGTCGTACACTTGAAGAACCTCGTGTTGAGCAGCAGCCCGAACAGAGCATAAATGATAAACAGGAGCAGGCTGAAGCTTGCAAAAAGCTCTGGGCCCGATACGCCCTCAGCCTGATCGTATTCCAGGTATTCCTGCTTCAGGAACATCGAAACAAGATAGATCAGGCCAAGACCTGCTATCTTGCCGGCAAAGAGCATGAACACTTCCTTGATCACATGGAATATCCAATAGATCACCTTAAGGAATGCAGTCCTGTAAAGCGCATCAGGAATGAGTTTGCCGAAAAACGGCATTTGCCTTAATGCGAAGACCATGCTGTTATAGCCAATGATGCTCCTTAAATGGATCACCTTGGTCAGTGTATTGCGGAATTCTTTAAGCATTGTCCTGATCCCTTAACGCAGCAATGATCTTATCCTTAAATGCGGCATCGCCGAGATTGCTCTTATCGATAGGCTCCAGTTTTCCGTTATGGAGCAGTACAATCTGATCGCACAGATCGACTGCAACATCAAGAAGATGTGTAGAAAAGATCGTTATCCTTCCCTGCTTCTGGGCTCTAATGACATTCTTCATCTCCTCGGCTATGATGACGTCCAAAGAAGTCAGCGGCTCATCGAGCAGCATAAGTTTAGGTGCTGCGATTATGTTTAACAGCATCTGCATCTTATTCTTCGTACCGTGCGAATAATCCTTCAAGAGCCTGTCACGGTCATCTTCAGGGATCATCATATAATCGAAGTATTCATCGAGAGTCTTTTCGGGTTTGACCTCTTCATGCACTTCGATAAAAAACTTCAGGAATTCCCTGCCTGTCATGAATTCAGGCACGGTCGGAGTTGATACGAGATAACCGATATCTTCAGGAGCAATGGATATCTTCTCATTGGAATCATTGCCGCGAAGATAGAACTCACCGGAGTTAATGTCGGTATCACCGTTGATGCAGTTGAAAAAAGTCGTCTTACCTGCACCGTTGCGTCCTAAAAGGCCGTATATCTTTCCCTCTTCGAAAACAAAATCGACATCCTTAAGCACCTGCTTGGAGCCGTAGTTCTTAACTAAATGACTGATTACAAATTCCATATGTTTATCCCCCTACCGCGTTATTCTATCACTAATATATCTGTCAAATCTTAACCCAAGCTTAATTAGCACTTAACTCTTCTTAGAATCATGGATGCATCCTTGAAATGTCCCTAAATGCTTCTTTTTCGCGAAAAAAGAACATTTTTATCGAAAAAGTGTTCCTAAATGGCCGCTGATTGACAATTTAGGGACACTATTGAACAGTGGAGTGCAAAATAAAAAAGTGCCGCTGTACTTTGGCGGCACCCGTTTAGCATCGTATCAGATATGCTTTTATCAGTCCTTAGGGCTTTCCTCAGGAATGAATTCGTGATTGTCTATGCTCTTATGTCTTTCGGCAATAGCAGCGTCTGCAAGTTCAATGAGTTTCTGCTGTGAATCAAGTTTTTCCTTGCCTCTGAGATCGAGCTTATGATATGTGCCGTCAGCAGAAAGGAACGATGCTCTCACTGTGTCAGCAAGCTCAACATCGAGCACTTCCTTAACTCTAGCACGGCAGTCAGGATCTTCTATCGGGAACAGGAGCTCTACGCGGCGGTTGAGATTTCTCGGCATCCAGTCAGCTGATGCGAGATACATATCCTCATGTCCCTCGTTATAGAAGTAGAAGATTCTCGAATGCTCGAGGAATCGTCCTGTGATGGAGCGCACGGTAATGTTTTCGCTCATTCCGGGAATGCCCGCTCTCAGACAGCATATTCCTCTTACGATGAGGTCGATCTGAACGCCGGCATTTGATGCGGTGTAGAGAGCCTTGATGACCGTCTCGTCTACGAGCGAATTGATCTTGGCAATAATGCGCGCTGGCTTTCCTGCCTTAGCGTTATCAGCTTCTCGCATGATCCTTGTGATGAAATAATCTTTCATCCACAGAGGAGCCGGAATAAGCCTTCTCCATGTCTGCGGGATGGAGAAACCCGAGAGCATGTTGAAGAACTCGGAAGCATCTTCACCGAAGGATTCATTTGCCGTAAACAGACCCATATCTGTATAGATCTTTGCGGTTACATCGTTATAGTTACCCGTTGCAAGATGAAGATATCTTCTGATACCGTCCTCTTCTTTTCTTACGACGAGCGTGATCTTACTGTGTGTCTTAAGACCGACAAGACCGTAGATTACGTGGCATCCTGCATTCTCGAGTTTCTTTGCCCAGTTGATGTTGTTCTCTTCATCAAATCTTGCCTTGAGCTCAACGAGTACCATTACCTGCTTACCGTTCTGTGCCGCTTCAAGAAGTGATGCGATGATCGGAGATCTGTCGGATACACGGTAAAGCGTCTGCTTTATGGCAAGAACGTTCGGATCTCTTGCAGCCTGCTTAACGAATTCCAGTACAGGCTCGAAAGTCTCATACGGATGATGAACGATCCTGTCTTTCTGCCTTATCTGCTCGAAAATATCGAGTTCTGTGACCGGGCCGTCGAAAGATGCTGCCTCGGCAGGCTCATGAGCTTTATAGCACAATTCTGGATGCTTAGCCTTGCATGCGGAAGCGAGCTTTGAAAGGAATGTAAGATCGATAGGACCGTTAACGCTGAAAATGTCTGCCTCATCAACCTGCAGTTCACTGACGATGTATCTTAAAAGTTCAGAATCGATGTCATCCTGGACTTCAAGTCTTATGATCTCACCGAATCTCCTGCGTCTTACCTGAGTCTCGATCTCCTTAAGAAGGTCTTCTGCTTCATCCTCATCAATATCAAGGTCTGCATTACGCATTACTCTGTAGAATGCTGTAGCTACTACTTTCTGACCGTCGAAAAGCATGTTGGTATTGGCTCTGATTATCTGCTCGATCGGAACGAAAACATCTCCGTCCTCGGTCGGGATCTGATAGAGTCTCTTTACGACAGTCGGGATCTGGACGGTCGCATAGATATACTTGTCTTCATTTACAGACTTCTTCGCATTGCTGATACCGTAAGTGCCTCTCTCCTGGAGCTTAACGTTCTTGGGCTCGTTTTCGAGCATTACGCACATGTTGAGCATGCGGTTATATATGAGAGGGAAAGGTCTTGACGAGTCTACCGCCATAGGAGTCAGGATCGGATAAAGGACTGTCTTGAAATATGAATCAGCAATAGCTTTGAGCTGGTCGCTTAAGTCATCATAGTTCCTGAGGAAGATCTTTTCCTGCGCAAGCGAAGGAACAAGGGATCTTCCGTATGTGGAATACATCAGTGACATCGTTCTTCTTGTCTTCTGATCGATCCTTTCGAGCTGCTCGTCTATAGAGAAACCGGCAATGTCGCGCTCTGCGAAATCGATACTCTGCATGTCTCTTAAAGATGCTACTCTTACGATGTAGAACTCATCAAGGTTGGATGCTGTGATCGACAGGAAGTTGAGCCTCTCGAGCAGAGGATTCTTTACATCTCTTGCCTCATGCAAAATTCTGTCATCGAACTCGAGCCAGGAAAGCTCACGGTTGTAGAAGCAGTCGTTGCCGCTCAGAAATGATGAATTCGATTCAAGCATTCTGCCGTCCACGATCTCGGGAGAAGAAACAAAAGAAGCCTTCTTCAAAGCTGACTTCTTTTCGCCCGGCTTCTTTGATGCAACACTCTTTTTTGCAGCTGCAGTCTTTTTTGAAGCAGCAGATTTCTTTACCGGCGCCTTCTTTGCAGCAGACTTGGCAGTTGTCTTTTTTGTTCCCGCCTTACCGAGCACAACACTTTTCTTTGCTGCTGATGTATTTCCTTTGCGCGCTGACGCGCTCTTCTTGATTGCCATTAACCTTCCCTCCTGGTCTTAAGGATCGGCTTGATTCCCATAACGTCTTCGAACATGACGCTCCTGTTCTCGAATGCCCATTTCTCGAATGTCATATCCTCGGAAGCATCACATGTAATGAAGAATTCTCCTTCTCTTATCTTGCACTCGATCTTTCTGCCCTTCTGTTTGTGGGAAGCATCAAGCGCGTCCGCTATCTTAAGGATAGAAGCGAGTTTTGACACGATGACTTTCTGATCAGGCGGCAGGATCGAATAGTAGTAGCTGTCGTACGGCTTGTTTCTCGGATACAGCCTGACAATAATGGCGAGCATGTTGATCTCATCATGATCAAGTCCCATGAGATTCGTATTCTTTATTATCGAATAAGCTGCGTCACTGTGATTTCTCGAATGAACGAACTTACCTATCTCATGCAGGATTACCGCTATCTGAAGGAGCAGTCTGTCCCTGCTTCCGAGTCCGCTGATCTTCTTGGTCTCATCGAAAAACTGGAGCGCAGCCTTCTCTACGAATTCAATGTGCTTCTTGCTTGAACGGTAA
The DNA here is from genome assembly GCA_000621765.1 of Ruminococcaceae bacterium AB4001. GTDB lineage: Bacteria > Bacillota > Clostridia > Saccharofermentanales > Saccharofermentanaceae > Saccharofermentans. Next base: position 124,657 of record JHXJ01000006.1, on the reverse strand, counting down.
CGTTTTGCAATGTGTCTTGCTGCAGAGATAAGATAACTGTCCGGTGAGATATCGGTCTTTAATCCCTGTGAATTAACACAATAGTAGTAAATGATGCCGTCTGACAAAGAAGCATGGGGCATGTAGATAGATTCTACTCCTGTGTATTCAAGCATATTCTTTACGATAAGTGCCGTCGGAAGAAGAAGCGGAGCGATCATGGACGGGATATTGTCCTTGAGCGTTAGATCTGAAGGTCTTACCTTCAAAAGATAAGCGTATACCTTAAGGAACTCATCCTTTGTAAGAACAACTGAATTCATGCTGTCCTTGCCGGCAAGCTTCTTGATATAACCCATCTCGCCCGAAAATGCGATGAGATTCTTATAGATGATCCCCTTGGGTTCCATCGCGTGATAGTCATCAAGATCCTGCGCAACGAATTCCTGAAGGACTTCAGCGTAATGGATAGTCTTGCTCTGGAGATCATTGAGCATTCCGGCGATCCTTAAAGATCCGAGCAGGAGATTCTGGCTGAATAAGAATTCAGACTTGTCGTAAACGGAAGCCTGAATGGAGCCTGAACCGATATCAAGTATCATGGTACCGTCTGATATTATGCTTGCAAAATCAGGATAGATCGCCTGAACGGCAAGCGTCTGATAATAACGCTCCATGGAGTTATCCAGGACCTTTATCTTAAATCCGGTCCTCGTTCTTACCTTTTCGATTACGACTTCGGCATTGGATGCATCTCTGAAAGCTGAAGTTGCAACACAGAATACCCTTGCGACACCATATTCCTTACACTTCTCGTCAAACATCTTAAAGCACTTGCACAGTTCATCGACCTGTGCAGGCTGGATGATTCCTGAGCTGTAAGATTTGGCGCCGAGTCCCGTAAATTTGCGGACTGCTTCGATCTCCTTGGGTTTTCCTTTAGATCCGATCTCGAATATCTTAAGTCTCGCCGTGAGCGATCCTACATCGATCACTGCGACAAGCTTTTTAGCCATCTGTTATGTCCTCTTTTCCGTCTGTTGTCAGAGATTATCGATAATGTCCTTAGCTATCTCTCTGGTTCCGACAAGCGTTATGTTATTATTCTCGCCGATAAAGGTAATGTCGCTTGTGCGAAGTCCCTTTTCGAGCGTCTTCTTTACTGCATTCTCAATATCAGAAGCTATCTCTTCCTCGTTGAACATAGTCCTCATCATCATTGCAACAGAGAGGATAGCGCCCATGGGATTAGCCTTGTTCTGTCCTGCGATATCAGGAGCGGAACCGTGAATGGGTTCAAAGAGTCCGGGAGTTCCGGGAGTTCCGATGGACGCCGAAGGAAGCGTGCCGATCGATCCTGCGATCTGCCCTGCCTCATCGGATAAGATGTCACCGAAAAGATTGCTCGTTACGATGACGTCAAAGCTCGAAGGTCTGCTGATAAGCTGCATTGCAGCATTGTCGATATACAGGCATTCGAACTCAACTTCCGGGAAATCAAAGCTCATCTGGCTTGCAAGAGTCCTCCACATCCTGCTTGATGTAAGAACGTTTGCCTTGTCTACGAGAGTCAGCTTCTTTCTTCTCTTCATTGCAAGCTCGAACGATATCTTCAGTATCCTGTTGATCTCTCCTTCGGAGTAGCTCTCCGTATCGTAAGCGATCTTGCCTTTAACAGTACCGTCGGAAAGACGGTCACCGCTCTGATATACACCGCTCTTACCGAAATAGATGCCTCCGGTAAGCTCCCTTACTATAACAAAGTCAATGTTTCCCGGGTTCTTGAGAGGAGAAGCATCTGCCAATTCCGAATAGACTTTTACAGGTCTGATATTGGCATATAATCCTAATCCCGATCTGAGACCGAGCAAAGCTCTTTCCGGTCTGTTTTCAGGTTCTATATTGTCCCACTTTGGTCCTCCGACTGCGCCAAGCAGTACTGCATCGCTTTCCTTTGCCGCAGAGATCGTCTCCTGCGGAAGCGGAATTCCGTATAGATCTATGGCGGCACCGCCCGCTTTGAGTTCTTTTGTGAAGATCTCAATATCCTTTCTTGAAGCTGCCGTCTCAAGCACTTCAATTGCAGCTGAGGTTATCTCAGGACCGATGCCGTCACCCGGAATGACTGCTATGTTATATTTTTTTGCCATATTAAAACCCCTGACTCTTTAAACCGGACTCCGTATATCCGACAAGTCCGCCACTGGCCATAATGTTCTTTATAAACTCAGGAAAAGCCTTTGCCTGAAAGCTTTCGCCCGTAGTCTTATCAGTAATGATTCCCGTATCAAAATCAGCTTCGATCTCATCGCCTTCGCAGATCTTTTCTGCAGCTTCCGGACATTCAAGAATAGGAAGACCGACATTGATGGAATTACGGTAGAAGATCCTCGCAAAATCAGATGCGATGATTAGGGATATGCCGCTGGCTTTGATAGCGACAGGTGCATGTTCCCTGGAAGAGCCGCATCCGAAATTCTTTCCCGCGACCATGATATCACCGGGCTTTACCCTTTCCCTGAAGGTATCGTCTATATCTTCCATGCAGTGCTCTTTAAGGTGTTCCGGATCTGCAGATGTAAGATATCTTGCGGGAATGATGACATCAGTATCAACGTTGTCACCGTATTTGAAAACCTTGCCGCTGACCTTCATGAAAGACCTCCCTTATCAGAGTTCATCCGGCGTGCCTACACGCCCTAATACAGCCGAACTTGCGGCGACAGGAACACCGCTCAGTATTACCTCGGATTCCGTGTCACCCATACGGCCGACAAAATTCCTGTTAGTTGTCGATACACATCTTTCTCCCTTTGCAAGAACTCCCATGTGTCCTCCAAGACAAGGTCCGCAAGTCGGAGTAGAAATAACGCATCCTGCGTCATCAAATATCTGAAGCCATCCGTTTTCGAGCGCCTGCCTGTATACCTTCTGGGAGCCCGGAATAACGATGCACCTGACATCTTTATGGACCTTAAGTCCTTTAAGTATCGTTGCGGCTGCGCCGATGTCTTCAAGCCTTCCGTTGGTGCATGAACCGATAACGACCTGATCGATCTTCATGTCGCCGCATTCTGATGCCTTCCTGGTATTTGAAGGCAGATGAGGCAATGCAACAGTAAGGTCGATATCATTAAGATCAATGTCTATCACCTGACTGTATTCAGCATCTTCATCCGCTGCATAAACCTTGTAATCACTCTTGATGAATCTTTCGGGATTTGTTCTCGAAATATATTTGAGAGTGTAGTTATCGACCGGGAAGATACCGTTTTTAGCACCGCACTCGATAGCCATATTGCAGACTGTAAGACGTCCGTCCATCGAAAGTGCCTTGATGCCCTCACCGTCAAATTCCAAAGACTTGTAAAGAGCTCCGTCGACACCGATCATTCCGATAATGCTCAATATCAGATCCTTACCGGTAACAAACTTCTTGAACACGCCCTTAAGGTTGATCTTTATCGCTTCGGGAACCTTGAACCAAGTGACGCCCCTTGCCATAGCGCATGCAAGATCGGTCGAGCCAACACCTGTTGAAAATGCGCCGAGTGCGCCGTAAGTACATGTATGTGAATCCGCTCCGATAACAAGATCACCAGGAAGAACGATTCCGTTATCAGGAAGGATGACATGCTCAATGCCCATCTCTCTTCTTCCGAGTTCGTAGTAATGGGTGATCTCCTGCTCTCTGGCAAAGCACCTCATCGTCTTGTTAAGTTCAGCGGATTTAATGTCTTTGTTCGGAGTGAAATGGTCCTGTATCATGAGGACTCTGTCTTTGTCGAAAACATCCTTTACACCGAGCTGTCTGAACACCTTGATCGCGGGCGGTGTAGTAACATCATTGCCCATTACATAATCAAGCTTTGCTTCAATAAGGTCACCCGGAGCAACGCTTTCAAGCCCCGCATGGTCAGCAAGTATCTTCTGAGTCATGGTCATCGGCATATTGGGGCTCCTCCAAATCAATAATTTATATTTTACAACATTATTTGATTATTAAAAATAGGAAATACCTGTGGCAAAACCAAAAGATTATTCTATGGAAGAACCGGGGAAAGCTATATTAACGGATATGATTTTTGATGTCAGATCAGTCTTCGTTCAATTCGAAGTACTCGTCATAGAGCGCTGCAAGTCTGTTGGCGTTTTCCTCATAACGCTTAAGGTCTTCACTGCTGCAGGATCCGCCGAACTTGGCTTCCAGTTCCTTTTGCTCTGCTTCAAGTCTCGATGTCTCTTTTTCTATATCAGCGATCCTCTGGCGGCGCTTTGCAGATTCCTTACGTTCCTGGGCGCGGTTAACAGATCTAACCGTATTCTCATTCTCCTGCTTCGGCTCTTCAGAACTTACTTCAGCAGAAGGTTCATTCTGCAATGACCTGCGGTAGAAATAGTACGAATCGAAAACCGATGCATTGTTGTCACGGAAGCCGAGCACCTTATCCGCACATTTATCAATGAAGAATCTGTCGTGGCTTACGCATATGACGGCTCCGCTGTATTCTTTTATCGCGTCCTCCAATATCTCCCTCGAATTGATATCAAGGTGATTCGTAGGCTCATCGAGGAAAAGGATATCCGGGTTTTCGCGCAGGAGACAGCAAAGATACAGACGTGATCTCTCACCTCCGGAGAGCATCGATATCTTCTTAAATGCGTCATCGCCCTTAAACCCAAAACGCGCAAGAAGCGTTCTGGCTTCTGTCGTTCCTATGTCGCTTCTTGAAACGAGTTCATCAAAGCAGTTCATCTCCTCATCATCGAAAGGAACGAACTGTTCCATGTATCCCATAGACTGTGCAGAACCGATAAGAACAGTTCCTGAAGAACCCTGGAGTTTGTCTCCGGCATGTCCTGACAAAAGCTTTAAAAGCGTTGTCTTTCCGCATCCGTTAGGTCCTGCCAGGAACAGCTTCTCATCTGCCGTAACCTCAAACGAAAGATTACTGAAAAGCGGAGTATCACAATCGTCGAATTTCATCGAAAGATCTTTTGCCTGAAGGATTATCCTGTCAGAGCGACCGGTACGCTCAAGCGGCTGCGCAGTAAAGCTCATCTTCGCATAACCTGACGGAAGTTTTGCTCTCGCTTCCTCAAGCTTATCCTCCAATTTCGCAACCATCTTCTCACGCTGGTGATAACCGCTGATGTTGCGGTGTGAGAGCATTGTCTGCTTTACGTCAAGCTGATGCGCAAGCTCTTCTTCCAACGCTTTTGCAACAAGCGTCTGCGACTTGATAAAGTGTTCCTTCTGTTCCTTATAGTCGGTATATCCACCTTTATATTCGGTAATGCGGCCGCCGTCCAATTCTATGACTCTTGTCGCTACCTGATCGATAAAATGTCTGTCGTGCGTAATGACGAAAACTGCTCCGCCATATGATGACAAATACTTCTCAAGCCACTCGACGGCTTCCATGTCGAGATGGTTCGTAGGCTCGTCCAAAAGAAGGATGTCAGGCCTGTCCACGATAAGTCTCGCAAGACAGACTCTCATCTTCTCACCTCCGGAAAGATCCGTATAATCTTCCCTTCCGTGAATATTGCCCAGTCCCAGTCCGGCAAGAGCATCTTTCAATCTGTATTCGTAATCGTAACCGCCTATTGCTTCGTAACGTGACTGGACATCAGACAGTTCATTAACAAGTGCGGAAGTATCGCCTCCCGTCTCGGAAAGCTGAGAGATCTTTCCTGATAATGTTTCCATCTTTAATTCAAGTTCGATCAGGCTTGACGGTTTTAAAGACGCGCCTGAAAGATCCTGTTCATCCATATTTTGCGATAGATAACCGGCAATGGTATTGCCGTGAAGGATGACCTCACCGCCGTCAGGTGTCAGCACACCTTTTATGATCTTGAAAAGCGTTGATTTGCCTGCTCCGTTATCTCCGATGAACGCGATCCTGTCACCGCTGTTCACACGAAAAGAAACCCCGTCAAGAATACGGCGCGGTCCGAAATTCATCGTGATGTTGTTCAGCGTCAGAAGCGGCATTTCTTTCCTCTTTCAATTTATTACGGCAATCATTGTATCACATGAAACAAAATCGGGAGGGTTTTGTAATTTCTTAAAAACTAAAGGCTGCCTCAATTGCTTTGAGACAGCCTCCCGGTGTTTTGTTTTCGCTATGGCTTAAGGATTTGTACAATAACCGCTTGCGTTGAAATTGTAAACCTTACCATCGATCGTATAACTTGCACTCTTTGCATACCATCCGGTCGAATCACCGTACCACCAGCCGGTACCATCTTTCTTCCAGGATGCAACAGCCTTATATGTCCATGTTCCGTCTCCGTTCAGCCAGTAGCCTTGGCAGTATTCGTTTGAAGCCATTCTGCCGTCAGCTTTGAAGAAATACCAGTATTCACCAAACCTCTTCCAACCTGTAAACATGGATCCGTCCGAATCGAGGAAATACTTATAACCACCTTCTGTTATCCATGTGAATTCAGCCATGGAACCGGTCTCATAGAAGTAATACCATTTTCCGCCGAACTGTTTCCAGCCTGTGGCTGCCACACCATTGGAAGCACAATAGAACCAGGCAGTGTTGCCATTAGAAGCATCATAGAGTTTAAACCAGCCGGAATTTACCATCGCTCCGTTAGAATCAAAGACATAAACTTTACCCCCGATCTCACAAGCCACGTTGCTGACCATTTCTCCGAATGCATCGAAGTAATACCATTTGCCGCCTATCTGTTTCCAGCCGGTAACCATATCACCGCCGGCATTGAAGTAATACCATGATCCGTCCAAAGACAGCCAGCCTGTGACCATATAACTGTCTTCATCGACATAGTAACGCCTGCCGTTCTCATTGATCCACTGATTTCTCATAAGAGTGCCATATTCATCGTAATAAACCCACTTATTTCCATCCTGGACCCATCCGGTCAAAACCTTAAAATGCTTCTGGGCACCACCGATGACAGAATCAGCTTTCAGATCTGTCGGATCATAGTGATCAAGGACCTTAATCTTCTCCCACTCATCAATAGTACCGTCAAAATATATATCCGAAAGCAGCACACAATTGTCGAATGAATCAGTACATATCTCCCCAAGTCCATTAGGAAGATGGACTTCGAGAAGAGAACTGCAGTCATGGAAATGGAAAATAGTCGTGGTCGAAGACACTTTTGCTTTTTTCAAATTCTCGCAATTGGCAAAACTCACACCTCTAAAGAGAGGCATAACAACATCTGTCAATTTATTGCAGGATACAAGTGATAATGAATAAACGTTAAAGTTATCAAGAAAATCCAGCGAAGTGAAATTGAATCCGTCAAAAGACAATGTGGTAACTCTGTCTCCTTCCGGAATAACAAATTTACTGCCGTCAACAACATTCGGGAAATTAGAAACAGTAAGAATATTGTAATGGATCTTCCCGTCGCCTCTGATAAGCAGAGAAGAAGCATTGCAGCCTGCTCCGTCAATCCATAGAGACTGAAGTTCCTGTTCATTAACAAATACCATTACAGATTCGACTTCATCAAGGATATATGCAGGTAATTCCTCAAGCGGGGCATAACACTGACCCGCTTTGACTCCGACATCCAGAAATTTGTCTGAATAGTAGTACCAGTTGTAGTACTCGTTTTCACCATAATTAGTAATCTCGGCATCAGAGTCAGCGAAAACACCTGAAGCAAATGAAGTTACCACAAGGATAACAGCCAATAAGATACCAAATACCCTGCCTATTTTACGCATATTTCAACCTCCTGTGATTTGATTCTTTGATTATAACATCAAGCAATAAGAGGTTCCCGATTTATGTTTGAACAAAAAAAGAGTTGTCTCTTTGTGGATAAACCACTTAGAGACAACTCCTGATCTTTAAATTGCGATGCAATTAATTAGAAGAGATCTACACCCTTACCATCAACATCGTAAGCCTTCTTCTCAGCAGCAACAACATAGATCTTGTCAGCCTTGGGAAGCTTCTTAGCGATAGCTGTAGCAGAGATTTCCTGACCATCGATCTGGAAAATGATCTCAACCTTCTTAGCAGCTGTAGCCTTCTTTGCAGCGGGCTTCTTAGCAGCAGCCTTCTTTGCAGCAGGCTTCTTAGCAGCAGCCTTCTTTGCAGCGGGCTTCTTAGCAGCAGCCTTAGGAGCAGCAGCTTTCTTTGCAGCGGGCTTCTTAGCAGCAGCCTTCTTTGCAGCAGGCTTCTTAGCAGCGGGCTTCTTAGCAGCAACCTTAGCAGGCTCAGCCTTTACAGCAGGAGCAGCTGCAGGTGTAGCAACAGTCTTAACTTCTTTCTTTTCTGTATCCATAACTAAAAGAACCTCCGTATTTTTTCCTTGTTTGGATATAATAAATCTACATTTCTTTATATTTTGTGTCAACAAACTTTTTTTATAATTTTTGCAGATATTATCGGGGCTTCGTATTTCTATTTGTTCACTTTTCACACAATGATTCATTATGTTTTGCGTTTTTATCTCGCTTTTTTGTTTTCACAAAATTTGTTTTTACTTCGTGGAATTTGCATTTACATTAAATTAAAATAGTGCCATGGGTAAAATAATAACGGTTTTTAAATGGGAGATAAGCAAGCTCTTTTCGAGTTGGCAGCGAACGGTAACTTTATTTCTGTTGCCTGCAGTTCTTTTAATGGCAGCACTGAATGTCTTCCCTCTTCTCGTAAACTATATGTCTACGGGCACTTTGACCAAAAGACCGGTAACGGTTATCGATGCACCCGAATCATTCAGAAAATATGTTAATGAAACAGTCGACGCCAGAGTTTTCGAATACGATTTCAAAACACTGGATGAATACAAAGAAGCAACTTCAGATAAGGCGCTGTTCAGAAAGCATCTCCGCCAGGGAATGCTGATATGCTATTTCACTACGACTGATCCTTCACGTGATTTTGATGATGAAGTACGTGCTTACTACGAAGAGATCTATAACGAAAACACAAAAGCGGAAAGCAATGCAATCATTTATGTCGGATACGACGGCAACTCTATCACATCCGAAGCAAGAGCTGAACAGTTCAAAGAAGGCGTACTAAAAGATTATCAAAGCAGCCTCATCGATACTCTCGGCGGAAATTACGCAGTTGTCGGAAGTACAGTTTTCGAGACTGACTCATTCAATCCGATAACAGATTTCGAAGACTACAGAGCCGTCGCAAATACCGCTGCATCAAGAGTTGTTCCCGGCGTACTCATGATCATGATGTACTATTGCGTATATTCGCTTGTAAGTGATATGTTCGCATCTGAAAGAGACAGAGGATTCATGGCAAAGCTCCTGATGACTCCTGTATCACGCAGACATATCTACGCCGGAAAGATCTTAGCGATAAACCTGATCGTTACTGTCGCAACATACATCACAATGCTCCTGATGTTCTTCTCATCCTGGATAAACAGGAGCAATGACGCTATGTCACTTCTGCCTTTCGGCATGATGCTCACGCCGGCAGAACTCGTCATCGTTCTTGTCTCAATCCCGATCTCCGTCTTACTCATGACAGCTGTCTGCATCAGTACTGTATTCTCACTTGAAAGGATGCAGGACATCACGATCAACCTTCAGCTCCCGCTGATCTATTTCCTCGGCGACTTCTTCGTGCAGATGGTAAGAGGGACAAGACCTATCACAATGGAATATTTCGTACCGCTCCATAACACACTGGAGCTAATCTCCGAATCATTTATGGCACAGAACAAAGCCTGGCATGTAATCGTAGTATATCTTCTGAATCTCGGACTGACACTCCTGATCTTTAGAGTCACTTTCAGGAAAGAGGAAAACAAATGATAAAACTGACGGACGTACACAAGAGTTATACAAAAGAACACGAGACTATCAAAGGTGTAAGTTTTGAAGTCCGTGAAGGCGAGATATTCGGTCTTTTGGGACCGAACGGCGCAGGAAAAACAACGCTGATGCAGATGATCTCCACCCTGATGAAGCCGACATCCGGCAAGATCGAGATCGATGGTCTTTCCTCGGATAAGGATCTTCTCGAGATACACAGAAAGATCGGCTTCCTCACAAACGAGATAAAGCTCGATCCCTTATCAACGCCGAATAATCTCTTTAATTTCTTTGCTGAGCTTTACGATATTCCTAAAGAGGAGATGCGCGAAAGACGTGACATCAGTTTTGCGAGATTCGGTATCTCTCCCTTTGCGGATAAGAGGATAACCGAACTTTCTACGGGAATGAAGCAGAAGATATCCATCGCGATAAGCCTTATACATAATCCTCCGGTAATCATCTTTGACGAACCGACGAACGGACTTGATATCCTGACTTCAAAGCAGGTCACGGATTATCTTTTGGAATTAAAAGAAAAAGGTCACGCGATCATCCTCTCAACACACATCTTCTCCGTTGCAGAGGAATTGTGTGATGAGATCGCTATCCTTGTCGACGGAAAGATAGTCGCACAGGGAAACGTAGATGAACTTATCAAACAGGCGGAGGTCGACACCTTCGAGCAGGCATTCTTCAAGATCTATGTTGAGAATCATGTCGAATAAAGGACTGATATGAGCGGAAAACGGGGCATAAAAACAATAGTCGGAAGTTTCTTCCGCAAGAGAGGACAGATGGGCGCGCAGGCCTCACCGGCCGTCTTTCTCGTGACCGTCGGTTTCATCGTCGCTCTCTCCTGCTGCGCCATATCCTGGATCATGTGGTGGTTCCCGTACCATCTGTTCAGCGATGAAGTCTACAATGTCGTAGTCGTCAACTCACCTGAATCATTTACCAGATACAACGAGCAGACACAAAGTGACCGCGATAAGAAATCTAAAGATTACGGTGACCGCTATAACTATTTCGCCAACTGGCAGCACATGTCTGCCTTCAAGTACAACTACGACGGTTACGGCTGGACAAAGTTCGTATATAAAGAATCTGATGCCATGTACGATTTCGTTACTTTCGGCGAATGGATGCGCGAAGATGACGCATATCTGACCATAGTCTTCCCTAAAGATTTTGACCAGTTGGTTTCAGACCGTCAGGCCGGCATTACTGATGAAAAGCCCCAGCTGCTTACTTATTACAGAACCAATTCACTTGAATATACCGATATGAAAAATGATTTCATCAGTGAATATCTGCAGGGTTACATGAGCCAGATAAGAGCTGATTACGGACTCGCTATCACTTCGGTTAGTGATTCACAGATTATCGATCAGCCTGTTTCAACACAGGTAGAACTCAACGGCATCTCAGCATTCGCAAATACCCTGGGAAGGACTTTCGTACCGATCCTGCTGTTTGTCATCCTCCTCTATGCTTCAATGAGCATCGGAACGAATGTAATAGCCGGACAGAAAGAACGCGGCACGTTCACAGGCATACTGCTGACACCTCAGCCGAGATACGCGATCATCCTGGGATATCTGGGAGGCGTTGTGATCAAAGCCATAATCCCGGCGTTCATCATAGGCTCGATAGCCTCAGTTCTCTTTATCACTGCAAACTACAATGCCGGTTTCTATTTTGCGCTTATCTTCTACATTCTTGTTTTGGAGATCTTCATAGCGTCCATCACAATATTGATATCGGTAATCAACGATACGGTAGTATCCGCACAGACGGCGTTCCTCCCTATCTTCCTTATTCTTGTCGCTGTATGCGTCACATGTATCCAGTCCGTATCGGAAAGAGCTGACTTCTATATGTATCTTCCCGTATATGGCCAGTTCTACGGAATAGGTGATGTCCTGACAGGCACCATCGATCTGCCCGGATTTATTGTAAGCTCGATAGCAACACTTGTCCTTACCGCGCTTATTATAGTCATCACTATAAGACTGCTATATATCGAGCGTTATACAGTCTCAATCGATACAGTCGATGCAAGGGAAGTTAAGCGCCACCGCGAAGGCGGAAAGCTTTCCATATTGGAACGTTTCAACAAAGCCACCGACAATTTCAGTTATTTCATAACCCAGTTGTTCTATCCGCTTATTGTCCTGTCGTTCTTCCAGTTCCTTGCAATGATACCTGTCGTTGTCTCTTACATGAGAAAACCCGAGTATTCAGACTATATCGGTGATCTGGCTAATGTCGGCACCGTATCAGACATACTCAACAAGACATTTGAGATCTTCGGCATCTTCTTTAAGGATCCGCTCTTCCTCGGGCTGATGACTCTGGGTTATGCGGGAATAATAATCACATACTTCATCCACGCAGCAAGAGTATGGAAGATAAAAGGTATAAAGAATGCCGTAGCTTCATGCGGCTATCCGGTCACAAGCGGCAGACACGTAGCTATAAACTATATCCTCGGTCTTGTTATCGGATTCCTGATGATGTCCTGCACGGTAGCTATCATGTATCTTACAGGTCAGCTTACTTTCACAGGATTTAATCTCAACCTTTCGGGTATCGGAGTATTTGTATTCAATCTTCTCATGTGGTTCCCTCAGGGAGCTTCTGAAGAAGTCATGTTCAGGGGTTTCATGATCCCCGCTTTCTCGAAAAGATATAAGACTGCGGTCGGTGTGATCGTATCCTCTATCCTGTTCTCGGCATTCCATTCGCTCAACAGCGGTTTCACTCCGCTTGCATCGGTAAATCTCTTCCTGATGGCTATTCTTTTCGCATTGATCTACCTGCTTACCGGAGATATCTGGATGACTTCAGCTATCCATACAGCATGGAACCTTTCACAGGGCAACATCTACGGATTGCAGGTATCAGGCAACTTATCATCCAATTCCGTGGTAATGGCACTTTACGACAGTAACGCATCCGCTCTTATCACCGGCGGCAATTTCGGTCCTGAGGGTGGCCTTGCAACAACGGCAATTACTTGCATTTGCCTGGTAATAGTTACTATACTGCTTATACGCAAGCGCAAAAGATCAGTAAAATCATAATCGACCGGGATGATCAAGGAGGGGGAAATGAGGAAACGGGCTGCAGCATCTATTCTGGTATTTGCATTTGTGATCAGCTGTCTTACAGGCTGTACTTTTTCTAAGGGATTCAATTCATCAGCATTAGTAAAAGAATTAGAAACTTTCGGTCTGCAGAGAATGTGGACTACTACGGACGGAGATTATCTGCGTTCAACATTGGAAGGCAAAAACACGCCGTCTTCATACTACATCTGTGAGGGACAAGAAGAATCCAAGTTCGGATATGATGAATATATGCACGCCAAAGGCTTTCCCACCGCTAACAACGTCAAGAATCTTCTGATCGGTGTAGTAAAGGAAAAATACGACAAAAACACATACATTTCCAATATCTATCTCGTGGAATTCGATAACAAAGAAGATGCAGAAGCACTGTACAGGTTTGCAGTCTCGGCATGCTATTCACATCCCCAGCACAAGACAGGCGAAGAAAAAGGATATCAATATGCTCTCGGTTTTTACGGCGACAAAAACATCGCTGCAGGTGAAGGCACATATATGTGCGGCAGCAGTGTCCTGATCATCAGCACCGTATCCAGAAACGGCGATAAGAACGGAATCAACTACAGGATCTATAAAGATCTGGATATGGCAGATCCCGGAATCTTAAGCGAAGGATAATGGCCTGAATCAATTCTTCAGCGTGGCAGGATCGACAACGTTCATGTAATCGTAAACGACGTCGGAATAATTCTGCACATTATTGATCGGAGAGAAGCCCGTAATTACAAGGACGCTGTTGCCCTTCAGATAAAAACCTTCCATCCAGTCACAGTTACCGTCTCTGTTGGCACTCAGCGAATAGGTGATCGCATAAGCATATCCGTCCTTAAAGCCCTTCTTGTTTGCGCGGTCAGATTTCATCATTCCGACGCATTCATCAAAATAGGCTTTTGCATCGCTCTTTTCGGGAAAATAAATCGCATAGCAGTCTGTCGTATATACTGTACTGCCGATCCATTCCTTCGCTGCGATGACTATGATCTCATCGGGATTCGCTTTCGGGAAGAAACTGTTCCGGTTTACGTAATCGTTATAAAGCTTCTTCGCTTCGGTTTTATCCTTCGAGATGTAATAAGCAGTCTTTCCCTGTCTGTTCGAAAACTCTTGGACCGCATAACTTGCATTGGGATTGCCGTCCAGTTCCATTATTCCGTAAATCCTTGCACCCGTAGTGATATCGAGTTTGTCAAAAGGCTCGCTGCTCGTACATCCGGTCAGAAGACCTGCTGCGAAAATAACAATTGCAAAAACTGCACAAAACGCCTTCTTCATAGTCACCCCCACCTTAATGCTAATCAGAACTCTTCTGCTATCTCCCTTGCCACGAATACACCGGATGCCGATGCATGTGACAGAGAATGTGTTACACCTGAGCCGTCTCCTATAACGAAAAGACCGGGATATCTGGTCTCAAGTCTGTCATTGATCTCAACTTCCATGTTGTAGAACTTAACCTCTACGCCATAGAGCAGAGTATCGTCATTAGCAGTACCTGGAGCGATCTTATCCAGAGCATAGATCATCTCGATAATGCCGTCTAAGATACGCTTGGGCAGTACCAGCGAAAGATCGCCAGGCGTAGCCTTCAGTGTAGGTCTTACTGTCGATTCCTCGATTCTTGAAGCATTGGATCTTCTTCCGCGTGTCAGGTCTCCGAAACGCTGAACGATAACGCCTCCGCCAAGCATATTGGAAAGCCTTGCGATTGATTCGCCGTAACCGTTTGAATCTTTAAAAGGTTCAGAGAAATGCTTTGAAACCAAAAGCGCAAAGTTAGTATTCTCGGACTGGAGTTCAGGCGCATCAAAACTGTGGCCATTTACCGTGACTATACCGTTTGTGTTCTCGTTAACTACATAACCGTACGGGTTCATGCAGAATGTTCTTACCTTATCTTCGAACTTCTCGGTACGGTATACGATCTTACTCTCATATAGCTCTGATGTCAGATCGGAGAATACTACTGCAGGAAGCTCAACTCTTACACCGATGTCTACTCTGTTGGAGAACGTCTCAATATCAAGCTCATTGCACACCTTCTCGATCCACTTGCTTCCCGAACGCCCTACGGAAACGATACATCTGTCACAGACGTAGCTCTCACCGAGGCACTCAACTTCAAAAGTACCGTCTTCCAATACTTTCAGATCTCCGACCGGAGAATTGAAATAGAAATCAACTTTGTCTTTGAGCACATTGAAAATATTGCCCAATACCTGATAGTTCTTGTCTGTACCGAGATGTCTGACCGATGCATCAAGCAGATGGAGCTTATTCTCGAGACATATCTTCTTAAATGAAGAACCTGCTGTCGAATAAAGCTTTGTTCCCTCACCGCCGTTGGCAAGATTGATGCTGTCGACATACTTCATCAGCTCCAAAGCTTTTTCTTTACCGATATGCTCGTAAAGAGTTCCGCCGAAATCATTTGTGATGTTATATTTGCCGTCGGAGAAAGCTCCTGCACCGCCAAAGCCGCGCATGATGGCGCATGACTTGCAGTTAATGCAGCTCTTTACCTTATCTCCGTCGATGGGGCATTTACGTTCTTCAAGAGGCTTTCCTGCCTCAAATACGGCAACCTTAAGACCGGGCTTCAGATTGACCAGTTCATAAGCGGAAAAGATGCCGCCCGGGCCTGCACCGATAATGATCACGTCATATTTATTCATAAGAACTCTCCTTTAATTAAGGATTACACTTAATTATAGAATTATTCGCTTACTCTTACAAACATTTAGTTTCCGATACGGAAGCAAAAAGCACCAGCAGATATTGCAGGTGCTCTTGATATCGTCTTCAAATTATCAGTTAATCTGCTCAGCCGTAATTCTCCGTATAATAATCACGGATGGTAAATTCATAATCTTCCTGACCGGGAATTATAGTGCCTTCAAAGCAGTATGAATAAGTCTCCTTAGCTGAGATATAGACCTTAAAGTTAAATTCAGACTGGATCTTCTTCATCGCTTCCTCAAATGCTTCCGGAGCCGGAACCTTTCCTTCTTCAAATTCGAATGTCACAAACAGCCTCTGTCCGTTCATTTCTTTTAAATAAGATTCCAAATCCATGAATTCAGTCTTGCGAAGCCATTCATAATTCATAGTCTCAACCGTGCATTCTGCCTCCGGGAAATACCTGGAAAATGCATTTTCATAGTATGAATGGATCTCATCGTAATACAGGCAGTAAAGATAGTTATCCATAACCTCATCACCGGTGGTATCAACCATGATCTCATGATTAGTGATTTTCTGCGAGTTAAGATAAATTCCGCCCATTGCCTGCTTGTATCCAAAATCGCCATTGGTCAGATAACGGTCCATTTCGAACTTGTCACCATACTGCTGTTCCATAAGCTCAATATATCCGACCTGGTCAACAGCATTCGTGATTTTAAGTACTACTATGAAGACAAAAAATGAGACCGCACCTAATAACAGAACCGCACCGCAGACTATCAGGGCTATCATCTTGCCCTTGCTGCTTTTCTTCTCATTAAAGTTATCCATCTTTCCCTTCCCCCATAAATACAAATTCGGATTACTGATCCATACAACAGTATAAATCAAAACACTGCTTAAGGATGCCTGCCGCACCTGAAAAAAATGAAATCAGGATGATGATACAATCCGCCAAACTTATCAGGATACTTCCTGATGATCTCTTCCGGGAGATCTGACTCCTGGCATTCTTCTATTATGAATCCTGCAGAAACAATGTCATTGATAAGCGTCGACAACCGTCTGTGATAGACTTCATAATCTTCCACGCACCATTTGAACTTCCTTAATCCTTCAATGTTGTAGTTGTGAAGGTTTGCATAGAGACGTTCTCCTTCAGGAGTTCTCGTATACCTGTCGTACACGCCGTCATAAGCAGTAGATATCGGATGCGAGATAGAGAAGACAAGTTTGCCTCCCGGTATCAGAAGCGCATATATCTTTTTCAGGACGGCACAGAGATCTTCAGCATAATCGAATGCCAGAGAACTGGTAACAACATCAAACTGCCCGTTAAGTTTTTCGAGATCTTCAAACGGGAGTTTTCTGTATTCGATATTGGGAGCGGAATTATTCTCTTTTGCAAATGCCAGCATCTTTTCGGAAATATCAACGCCAAGAACTGACAGCGCTCCCATATCCGAATACTGCTTTGCGTGCTGACCCATACCGCAGCCGACATCAAGGATGCTCTTACCCTTAAGACCGGGCATCATTCCGAGAAGTATCGGTGTCTCGATCAGATCGTTGAAATTAATCTCATCTGCCCTGATATTCTTGAATGACTCGAAAAACTTCTCGTTATCATATATGTTCTGCTGTGCCATGGATACCTCTTCCCCATATAAAAATCTTACTCTTCATTAACGACAGACACTTTGTCTTCTGATGCCTTACGTCCCTTAACAAGGATATATATGTTCATCAGCAAAGCAATGACAGAAAAGACCAGCGAATAGAAAAGCTGGAATACAAGGCTGTTAACTAATATATCCATATGATTCTCCCCGGATTATTAATCCAAAAGCAATTATATCAGAAAGGAAAAGGCTTTTATTTCTGTCTCTTTATCCTAATTGCATATGTCAGAGGAATTGCAATTACTATAGCAGCACCAGCCTGAATGAGATTAAACACGACAGAACCCAATGCGGCTTCGGCGCCATACATGACGGTTTCAAACGCGAAGTATCCTCCGGCCATGATAAGCTCAGCTATAATGCCTGCGATCACCCTGATAAGAATGCCTGCTGCTTTTCTTCCCGCTGACTGCTTCATGATAAGCGCAGAAGCTAAGGCCATTAATCCTTTTATCACAAATGTCGGAGCGATATACATAGGGTAACCTGCTATGAGATCACCTAAGGCCGAACCGATTGCGGCAGGGAAAAACGCTGCAGGACCCAGGAAGAATGAAGCGACGAGAATTACCGCATCGCCCAGATTGATGTAGCCTAAAGCGGTCGGTATCCTCAATTCGGTACCGATAAAGACCATCGCGGCCAGAATGCCGCACTCCGCAATAAGCCGGAGATCAAAACGCCCTTTTGTCTTTCCTTTGTTTTCAGTCATGGCCGTCATCGCATAAAGTTTCTTAAGTCCATCGGAGCAGTACAGATCTTATCTGCGCCGTTTTCGACAAGGAATCCGCGCGTTCTGTAGCCCCAGGTGCAACTGATGATGTCCATTCCGCTGTTCCTTGCAGTCTGGATATCCGTATCTGAATCGCCTATATAAACGGTGTCACCGTTCTCGATACCCAATGAATAAAGGCATTTCTCAATAGGCTCAGGAGACGGTTTTCTCTCAACGCCTTCGACTGAACCTCTTACGTAATCAAAAAGTCCAGGAAAGAAATGTTCCACAAGCTTTTGCGAAGGTTCGTCATCCTTATTGGAAATGCACGCGAGAAGCATCCCGTCAGATTTAAGACGGATGAGTTCTTCATGGATCCCGTTGTACGGACGTGTATTCTCAAGGTAATGGGAACTGTAGTAATTCTTAAAGTCCTTGAGGATCCTGTTTTTCAGTTCTTCGTCATATATGCCGGGATCTGCATTGAGACTCCGCTCAATAAACTTGACCACGCCGTTATTGATAAAAGTCCGAACCTGCTCATCTGACTGGGGATCCAGGTTATTCATTCTCCTGGCAGCATTAAGGCTGACAGTAAGACCTCCCAGAGTATCCAGGAGTGTTCCGTCAAGATCAAAGCATGCCAGTCTGTATCTCATATCATTTCACTTTCAAGCTGCCCTTATACGGACAACTCGCGCCCATTTTAGCACGAATATCAGGCCAATCAACCAACGAATTGTAGAATTACAATGCTTCTAATGCTAACATTTATCAGAAAACAAACACAATTAAGGGAGTTACCTATGGCAATAGTCAAATTCAATACAATGTCTTTCGGAACACATGAGTCCGATGTAGTAGTCGCCGGAGTCACCCAGGCCTCCACGGCGAACAATAAACCGATGACCAAGGTTACGCTTAACGACGGTGAGGACAGCATCACCGCACTTATATTCGACACCACCAAGAAGGATCTTGCCGCCAACGGCATCGAAGAAGGCGTAACAGCCTCAGTAACGATCGAAGTGACAGACTATAAGGGAAACAAGAGCTACAAGATCACCGCAATCACACCTGCAAGGCTTCCGGACGATGAACTGAAGCAGCTTATCAAGCTTCCGCCCATTGATCCCGACAAACTGGTTAAGGACATCATTACTCTCATAAAGCAGTCTTCCGGCAGGGATTACGATCTTTCGGTAATGGATGTCCCTTCAGATGACCTCTCGCTCACCGCACTCGCCGTTAGACTTATAACCGGCAATCTCAGGGCTTTTACGAAATCTTCTGCTGCAAAATGCATGCACCACGACTTGTACGGCGGTCTGGCCTATCATACATTCAGAATGATCCAGACAGCATATTCCGTCTGCGGGATTTATCCGCTCCTCAACCGTGAGCTGCTTGTGTGCGGAACCGCCCTTCACGACATAGGCAAGATCCTCGAGATCAAAACTTCAGATACCGGCATTGGCACATACACGGATATGGGCAATCTATTCGGACATGCCCTGCTCGGAATCGAGATGATCGACCGCGAGGTTTGGAGAGTCAAGCAGGCAGGTAACGGCACAACATACAATGCAGAACAGGTTGCGATGCTTAAGCACATGCTCGCATCACATCACGGCCAGCCCGAGTGGGGTGCCATCAGGTCTCCCCTTACACCCGAAGCAATGATCCTGCACGAACTTGATATGATCGATTCCAGGATGTATATGTACGAGAGCAATTTCAGCGGAATGGCTCCTGGAACCTCAAGCGAACCGATCTTCGGCATCTCAGGTGACGGAAAGAGCGTTATCTACAAGAATTCGTTCAGCAATTACGATTAAGAGCCGTAATACATCTCATATTCGTTTCCATACATATCCCGGTAGTAAAGGATCTTGTTCTCTTCATCCAGAGACTCGAACGTCGAATAATCGGGAAATGAATACTGTTCATCCGTTGCACTCAGCTTAATTGTCGAGTTACACAGGAAGAACTGCGGAAGCGCCTGCATGCTGAGGTCACGCACAAGACATCCGTCCTGATTTCTGTCCTCATCGCTCATGAGAAAGTAATCCATGTAAACATCTTCGATACCATAGCATGAGGACAGAGCCCATGTCGGGTCGACGTGGTATCCCTGTCCGTTAAGCACGACATAAGTCCACGCATGGCACATATCAGGCTCAAAGCATCCGATATCAAGTCCGTCTATCCCGACCTGAAGGAGAAGATAACCATATACGGCACCGAAATCGACACACTGGCCCATCCTGGTCATGAATGTATCATATACAAATCCGTTATCGGAGGCTTTATCTTCTTTTTCGTAATCGTAATCGTAATTCTTAGCCATATAAAGATACAGCTTTAAGCACTTTTCGAAGTCATCGTCATCGCTTTCAAGATTGCTGTTAAGAATACCAACTATCAGATCTTCAAATTCAGCCTGCCTTACGACATAATCTTCAGGTGCCATATTGTAATAGATCTTCCCCACGCCATTCTCAAAGGGTTCGGAACCATCATCACTGTCACCTGACACTTTAAGACATGCCGGAGGAAACAGGCTAGCAGTCGTACTCGTATTCATGCAGAAATCATATGCTTCTTTGCTTGAACATTCGAAAGACGTCTCTCCTGTCCTCAGCGCATCACACATGTTATAAAAAGAATCCCAATAATCCTGCGGTATCTCCTGTGCAAGCGTGGGCGAATACACATGCGGATTGAACTCAAACAGTACAGGCTCAGTCGTACTGACGGTTTCCGTTTCCGTCTCAGTCACCTCAATGGAAGTTTCTGTTACCGGTGATTCCGTATTCTCCTGGCTTTTTGTTATTTCCCCTGCGGTGCCGCAACCCGATACCGTGATCGCAGCAACCATAATAATTCCCATTATCCTTAAGCTTTTCATTTTAAAAGCCTCCTTCCGTGCGATTATACAGAAGAAGGCTTATTCGTTCAGGCTGAAATTACGGCAATAATCAGGCTATTCCGTTACTGTTTCATTGCCTGTATCTTATCGTTCAATTTTTTAGCTTCTTTCCTGTAATAGTTCATGAAGCAGAACCAGATAACAAACGCCACGATAAGCTGGATGGCTGCAATGATAAGACCCTGACCAATGGTTGCAGCACCTCCAAACCAGCCAACGGCATACGCAACTATGGTATATATGACACACCCGATACCCATGTGGATGATCACCCTGATCGGCATCGGAATGCTGTCATTGTTGTAAACAACTGTCGGGATTCCAAATCCCAGGCCTACGATCACGCTTCCTATTACCATTTTCGTAAGCTGATAATTCTCAAGGCTGAAATTCCCTTTGTATGCGATATCGAAAACAACACATGCAAGAGCGAATATCGACAGTGCCATTCCTATACTTACCAATGTACTTATCAAAAGATCCTTTATTGTCTTTCTCATCTTAATATCCTCCTATATTCCAAGATATTTTTTGAACTCCGGAAGAAACTTCCTGGACACATAATCCTTATTCCCGTTCTTTAGTTTCAATAACATCGTGCCTGAGAAGCCCGGTTCGATACAGTCCATATACGACAGATTGATAAGTGTGGTCTTTGAGATCTGCATAAACTGCTTTCCCAACTGCTGCGAAAGCTCGTACAATCTCTTTCTCGAGCGGTACTGCTGTCTGGCTCCGTATATGATCGTGTCTCCGTCTTCGACCCTTACCATATAGATGTCAGAAGGCTGCAGAATAACGATATCCTCTTCATTAAGAAGCGCTGTCACGGGTGTCTCGCAGTTACTGAATATATCGACCATGCGGGAGATCTCATCAGTAACCTTGTCCGTGTATATGACCGCATAAGGTTCCTTATATTCTGACGATATGTCAATGTTTACTTTCATTCTCGAAAGCCTCCGAAAAGCTTTTCTTTTATGTTACATCAAGCAGTTTTATTAAACGATGCAAACTTCCAAAACTCGTATACCGTCATGAAGACAGATGCTACCAGGAACCAGACCATTATCACATGATATGCATAAGCCATATAAACCACATATCCTGCGGTAGCCAGCGAAGTTACTGCGGCCAGAAGGTTCCACCATTTGCTCTTTATGAATTTCCTGATCATTTGAATCACCTCCTTTTCTTTACCTGTGGCCACATAGTAACAGAGCTTTTTTACCCTGTGTCCGAAAGTCAGGTAAGTGGCAAAAATTCAAAGGTGAAATGCAAAAAGGTGCTGTCTGAATACTGTCAGTCAGCAGGAAATCTCCACTGTTCTTCCAGAGACGTAGAAGGGCTGACGCGTTTTGATTCCGGCACGGCAGCGCCCGGCCTTATAACGACAGGCACATTTGAAAAGCCGGCTTTGGCGAGCTCAGTACACAGGAGTGTCTTCAGGTCATTCTCGCGACCGCTACCATCAAAACATTTCTCTATGTACAACGCTTTAAGGTTTGCTCCAAAATCAAGTCTGCCCGTGTCAAACGCGGTGACGTGATGAGAAAAATCGCTGAGAAAACACATATAGAAATCTTTGTTGAAAGCTTCTCCGAACTCCTCAGAAGAAGTATAGAAAAGATCCTTATATCTAAGCTGTCCGGGGTTATCAGCCATTCCGGGATTATTCTTGGTGACCCTGACCTTTTTACCGGAAAGGATATCAATATCAAATACGAATACAACCGGACCATATACGCTGTATCCGGTCTTGAAACTTATATCTGAATTATCGAAAAAGATATCGTTATATATCCCGAGCAGCTTGTCGGTCTGATCAGACCACTGCCCAGTCTGTATTCCCTGTCTGTGTATTTCGCCATACTGCCTGGAATAGATGCATTTCTGCCTGATATAGTCTACTGAAGTGACTACGCTGTTTGCATGGAATAAATGACTGTATGCCGGATGTTCTGCTCCGGAATCATCCTTCCACATATCAGGGAATGCGTTGAATCCGCCCGTCTTCGCATTCTTAAGACATGCAAGGATATAAGGCGTGAAAGAAGAATAGCCTGCAACACGCGCCATGAAATTCAGGACTGATTTATCGGCATCTGCAAGACGGTGATTCTCAAGATAGCTTATGGCATCTTTCTTAGTAGCAGGTCTTTCACCCGGACCGTAACTGCCCAAACTGATATCGGTTCCTGAAAAATGGTCCTCGAAGTTTTCGCTGTTCTCGTCTCCGAATATGCCTTCCCAGTCAATGCCCATAACAGATTCTCCTGCTTAGTTTTCTGCGCCCTTAAAATGCACGGTAATTGATAATATCCCGTCTTTTAGTTCCGACTCGATCGAGCCGCCGTTTCTGTCGATGAGTTCTCTTGCAATGGAGAAACCGAGGCCCGTGGATGCGCTGCCCTCATTGACCGTGTAGTAGCGGTCAAACAGTTTAGCTGCGGATACGGGAGTCAGGTTCGGAGCAGGATTGCTGAACGTCACGCAGGCGTTTTCATCGAGTCTGACATCAAGATCGTTTTCCGCATATTTCAGAGCATTGCTTATGAGATTTTCAAATATCCTGTTTGCGCTCTTCTTCTCACAGATAACGTATACCGGATGCTCGGGCAGTTCGATCTCAGGTTCTATACCTTTATTCTTAAATGCCGCATAAAACGACAGTATGCATTCTTCAAGCACACGGCTGATATCTATAGTTTCTTCAGTCTGTCCGCTGTTCTTCGCAGGATATTTCGCAGGGTCAGTAGTGGTGCTGTATTTGAAAAGTTCGTCAGCAAGATCGCTCAAAGAAAGCGTCCTGTTCTTAATGCGTTCAAGGTACTGCGCTTTGAGTTCCTCATCCGTCTCCTCCTGCATAAGATCAAGATATGAGTTTATTGCAGTAAGAGGCGTTCTGATATCGTGCGAGATGTTTGTAACTGCTTCCGCGACTTTACGGTTGCCATCCTGATATGCATTGCGTTCTTTCTGAAGTTCACCAAGTTCTTTATTAAGGACCTCTGCAGTACGCACTGCGTGTTTATCCGTTGTCGTGAGAGTGACCGGTATCTGCGTCTCTCCCTTTATCTGGTCTTCAATATGGATCGTAAGCTCGTCAAATCCGCGTCTTAAGAGAACGATCTTAACGACCGCAACGATCAGCGCCGTAGCAAGAGCCACAACCAGTAAAACACAGATTGCAATCAATACAGGCAAAATGAGACAGATTCCTTTTTCAGATTAAGACAATGATACCATAGCGAAAAGCAACTGGATAATCAGCAGTGGATCTCACGTTTCCTGAAGACTAAGATGCCTGCCGCCGAAGTTGCAAGGGTCCAGAAAACACAGTTTGCAATATTAAGGGCCGCAATACCGTCACGGACAACCAGATAATTCTCAAACCCGTAATAGGTCTCACAGTTGTTTACCAGGTACGGGTCCATATAGATCAACGTAAGACAGGTATACCGTGCCAAAGGCGGAATCGGATCTTCTTTTGCATACAGAATATAGTATTCACGGTCATCACAATAAAACGAGAGAGAGAATCTGGTAAGATTGATCTTCCGACCGACAGTATGACTGCCTTTTTCTTTAACTGCTTCGGTAAATTCCACCAGATCCGAAGAGTTGGAAATATACATTATATCGTCTTGGAATACCACCATTGGGATCAGCCCGTTGACCGGCAAAAAGAGCAATGCGGCAAGAAGGAAACCTGCAACGATCGATGCCACCTTTTTCTGACTTGCAAACAGCACAAGGATGCTTATGGAAGACACTGTCAATATAAGCATTACATCCACAAGCATAAGTGGAAGGATCACCTGAGCACAGAATGGAGGATGCCACCCCAAACAGAAACTCATTACAAAGAAAATAGCAATATCCGTCAGATACATGGCAATACCCAAAACCCCCGAGAAGATCAAGGAGGTAAGATAAATCGTCCCTCTTCCGCAGCCGCTCGCAATAATATTCTTTAACGTACCGTCGCTGAACATTCTGCCAAAGAAAATCGGGATAAAGAGCAGTATAAGAATAAGCGGAATGTGATCCAGTTTCAGAACACTCCTCATAAGGTCATCAGCTTCATCGACCGGCATATCGTGAGCGTCTTCTATTTTCTGGTAGATGTCCTCAGGCATAGGCTCAGTGTCCTTCCTGTATACATCGATTGCATCTACACCCAAATTCTTGAAACTGTACTGGTCTATGTTATCAGGAGTAAACGTGACCTCACCATCTCCGAAATCATTAGATACCCAGTAACCAAACGTTTTAACAGAGACATAGTCAATACTGGAAATCGAATCATAGGCACTATACACACCTGCAAGAATCAGAATAGCAATGAGAACATATATCTCAAAACTCTTAAAGAGTCTGTAAAACATGCCGGAAAGGATCTTTTTCATTTTACGAGAACTCCTTCTTTTTTATCGTTGCGATACCTGCTGCGGCAGATAATATGAACACGCCGCTTGATACGGTAATTACATCTTTCCGGCTGTCATCAGAATCAATATACTGATATGAGTACAGACTGCCGTCTGAGAAAAACTCAAGCACTTTCCTGGGTGTACCGCCTATATAAGATTTATTAAGCTTCCAAAACGTTTCTCCTGTTTCCTCGTCAACATAGCTGTATCTGTATGGTTCATTTAATTTCTCCGCCATGCTCTCGCCGCCCAGAGATAACGCAGGAATCGTAGCGAGCAGGATTATCAACGCGATGATCTTGTTCGAGCACAGAAATTGGATAAACTCGTCGAATGCCGCAAAAGCAAGACATCCGAGAGCAACACATACAGTGATCATGATAATCTGCTTATTGAAACGGACACCATTCTTCACTCCGGTATTCTTTGCATATGCAAAGATTATTCCAATCTGGATACAAAGCATTATCAGTGTCGAACAAATCGTCACGATAAAATCCGACAGGAATATAGCAGAACGGGGAATGCCTGTAGCAATCTTATTGTTGACGGCACGGAACGAAACTTCATTTCCGCTGAAGAGCGTACTGAAGACCGCCATTGTAAAAGGCACTACATACAATAAAGACATCACCGCTTCAATGACGAACTCGTTATCAATGTATCTGGGTGTCTGGAATGGCATGATCCTCAGAAATTCCAGACTGCACCTGAATACGATAAGCACACCGGCGATTACGGAGAAGATCAGAAATTTTGCAAGAAGTCCTGTCCTTACAAACCTGTATAAAGATGACTTTAAGGCACAGATCATGAGATACCGTCCTTCTTTGCAACAAGGTTCATAAAGTATCCTTCAAGGCTCTCGTTGTTATCGGCGATGGAAATGACTTCAACACCGGCGCTAGTAGCCAGATTAACGATCTTGCTCGCCGTAACGTCAGAGAAGATGTCCATAAGCGAATCGTCTTCGACCTTATATTCGATCCCTTCGCGGTCAAATACGGGGCATAAGAGCTCGGTAGATGTTACATGAAGTCTGGAAGCTTTCCTGACCTTGCTCATAAGTTCAACACTGCTCAGAGTCTGCAGGATCTCGCCTTTCTCGATAAAAGCATAGTGTGTGGCCAGCTTGGACAACTCTTCAAGAATATGACTGGAGATAAGAATCGTCGTATGTCTCTCGTGATTGATCCTCAATAAAATCTCTCTCATCTGAATGATTCCCTGAGGATCCAGTCCGTTTATAGGTTCATCGAGAACAAGGATATCTGGCTTGCCGCAAAGTGCCACGGCAATGCCCAAACGCTGCTTCATACCAAGCGAAAACTTACCAGCCTTCTTTTTTCCCGTACCCTGAAGATCCACAAGTTCCAAAAGTTCAGGAATATCGTCGAACGAAGTCATTCCGAGATTGATATATTGGAGTTTGATATTGTCATAAGCTGACAGGTTACGGTAAACCGCAGGACTCTCGATAATTGAACCCATCCTTCTCCTGTTGTTAAGGATCTTTCTGTCAGTATTCAAGATGCCTCCAATACTGTAGGTTCCGGATTTGGGTTCGGCAAGACCTGTTATGATCCTCATCAGTGTCGTCTTACCGGCACCGTTTCTTCCTACCAGACCGAAAATGGCACCTCTTGGAATGTCGAGCGATACACCTTTCAGTACATGGAACTTTCCGTAATCCTTGCGGATATCCTTGATCGAAAGAACGTTATCCATTAGAAATCTCCTTTAAGTTTAAATCCGATGCCCCACACAGCTTCGATGTATTCTGTATCTGTAATGTCTTTTATCTTCTTACGCAGATTGCTTATATGAACTTTGACTGAACTTTCAGTGCAGTCAGGTGTCTCGCTCTTTATCAGGTCTAAGAGTTCTGATTTTGAAATGACTCTTCCCTTTCCTGTTGCGATCATCTTCAGGATCGCATATTCAGTCCTCGTAAGTTTTAATTCTTTTCCTTCAACAGTTACTTCATGCTTATCGGTATCGATCACCATATCACCGCATTTGATAACAGCTCCGCCCTTACGGTTTTCCGCAGTACGGAGCGCTGCAGCCACCCTTGCTTTCAGCTCTTTGATATCAAACGGTTTGGTTATATAGTCAACGCAGCCTCCTGCAAGAAGCGATACCTTATCGTCTACAGAAGATCTCGCGCTGACAGCGATAACAGGCGTCTCCTTAGGTATATGTGTCAGCAGCTCTTCACCGGTAAGTCCGGGAAGCATGAGATCCATAAGGATAAGATCCGGATTACTGCCCAGCATAACTCTTCCTTCCGTACCGGTAACTGCACGGATTACTTCATAGCCGTCCTTCGTAAGTTCTCTTTGAAGGACTGCACCGATATCTTCATCATCTTCTACGATCAGTATCTTGCTCATGTGAAAATCTTATTCCTAAACCTTTCCCAAATCAATTTGAGGACATAAATGTTACCTGAATCTTAACTCTTTTCCCGGTGAACTTGTTATAGAATATGCTCATGAGAAAACTACATTACACAAAATTCATTTCTTCAGTTCTGGCGTTGGCAATCGTGTCATCAGTCTCTTCATGTTCATCAAATAAGAGAGAATATGAGACTGTAAAAGATACAGATTCCTGGTATGAGTGCTCGTCTTTCGAAGTGCTGGATCTGTTCCCTTCCGAATTATATGACTATACTTTCTTTACTACTATCGGAGCAACGGACAGTTCCATCTTCGTAAAATCTGAAGCACAGAAAAAATACGAGGGCGATATCCTCAAGATCACCGATGAAGAGTTAATTAATATCTACGAACAATCCATACTCGAACTCTCTTTCGACGGAAAGCTTATCGAAAAGACTGAGCTCCCTGTTGTGGTAGATGACCACTTCAGCGTCCTGGACAAAGCATGGATATCTGACGGACATCTCAATACTTTAATGATGAATACTGACAGAGAAGGTACTTATCAGACTTATACGCTCAATGACGAGACATTGCAGATTCCGCAGATGGATAGGTATTACAATAACAATACCATTTATCTTTATGACTTTATTTCAGTCGGTGACTATAAGGTTTTCGTTATCGTTCATGAAGACTATTATACGCCTGACGTAATAGTCGAAGGGCCTGACGGATCTTCTTATGAAGTAGAGTTTTCAGGTCTTTTCAAATACGGAATTGACGGTGTATACGAACTTATTCCCGCAAACAACGGCAAGGTGATCTTATCCGTGTATGAGCAAAGAGGCGATTC
Source organism: Ruminococcaceae bacterium AB4001 (assembly GCA_000621765.1). Taxonomy (GTDB): domain Bacteria; phylum Bacillota; class Clostridia; order Saccharofermentanales; family Saccharofermentanaceae; genus Saccharofermentans. The sequence continues at coordinate 96,061 of JHXJ01000006.1, read as the reverse complement.
AGTATATGTTTCACTTGATCCTGCAACCGGTGAACTGACCGAGCTTACAGGACTCTACGGCAAAGAAGATTCTTATATGCTCGAATATTGCAACGGCAAGTCCGTGGCACATACGCTCAAAGGTATCAATGTTATTGATCCCCAGACTGGAGAGCTCATCTCCGTCTTTGATTACTGCAATGTCAACGCACCCATGGCAGATATCGCGGAATCCAATTCTTTATATATCTCGGATGATTACGGTGAGATAATCCTCGGAAGAGAAACTTATGACTATTACGGCAGCCTCTCAGGTTATAAGATCATGCATCTGACCAAAGAAGCTACTAATCCCCATGCCGGGAAGACCATCCTTACTCTTACAACCGCTGAAGATGCATACCCTGAACCTTCAGATTTGAATGCAATACTTCTCTTTAACGAACAGAATGACTCCTGCTTCATCAAATATGTTTATCCATATGACGAGACTGGCGAAAAGATCGATCTTAACGCCGATATTATTCTCAATTCAGATGCTTCAGTTTCAGCAAAGGACAGTTCACTCTACGTTGACCTGATGCCATACCTTGACCTGAAGGAAGGAACATATGAGGACAGGTATTTCTCAAATGCCATTAAGGCAGCAAAATCCGGAGAAGCTTTATATCACCTTCCTCTCGACATCTCAGCATCAGGAATAGTCACAAGCGCCGGTAATGTTCCTGAAGGACAGATAGGATTTACATTTGAAGCTTACAAGAAATTCGTCGATGAAAAATGCAACGGTAACGATCCGATGAGTGTGACCAGCGGCTACAGGCAAGGCAAAGGCGATTATTTCACGAAACTGTTCATGAATATGAGCGACCTGTTCATCAAGGACGGAAAAGTAGATCTCAGCGGTGAAGATTTCCGCGAACTTATCCTCTTCGTCGAAGAGAACGGCATTGATGAACCCGAAACAGATCACATCGGCATGCACAATTCAGCCGTTCAGGACGTCATCAATGAAATAGATGAACACAACGAATCTTTATACGGCAAGTATGGCGCTGTCTATGGCACATTCTATTCATTCAGTAACTATCTGAGCTACTATTCCCAATATGGCACGGAACTTGCCGTTTACGGTCTTCCCTCTTTTGACGGAAGAGGTCCTATGACCATTTCACACGAATTCGTCAGCATATCCGCTGATACTAAATATCTGGATGCGTGTGTTGATTACGTAAAGCTCCTTCTGTCTTACGAAGTACAGTGCACAAAGGAAAACAATCCTATAAACATCGCCGCACTCAGATACATCACAGAAGACAGTCTGAAAAAATATAACGAAATGCTCGAGATGGAACGCAAATATGGGATAATCAACTCAGGGAATGAACCGATCTCCGCTGAAGCAGTAGACAAATATATCGGGATACTGTCTTCTGCTTATAGCGGAATGAGTGTGGAAAATGCGATCGAGGACATCGTTTTCGAAGAATCGTCCTCGTACTACCAGGGCGGCCGGGCACTGGATGACATCATCCCGGTAATGCAAAAACGCATCCAGACAGTAATTGATGAAACGTCGTAAGATCAAAGGGGTGTTGCAACTGAAGCAACACCCCTTATCTATTTCAGATCATTTATAATCTTCGACGTCGAACTTCCTGTCCCGGAAATAAAAATCTCTGTCAGCTTCCGTTATCTCCCTTACCGGGCGGCACGGATTGCCGTAAGCGAGCATGTTATCCGGAATATCCTTCGTTACGACACTGCCTCCGCCGATGACGACATTGTTTCCGATGGTAACTCCGGGACATACGAGAACATTGCCTCCGATCCAGACGTTATCACCTATCGTAATATCAATGCCGTATTCATATCCCGAATTGCGTGTTTCAGGATGGAGCGGATGTCCTGCAGTGCATATCTGAACATTAGGACCGCACATGAAGCTGTCGCCAATACGTACCTTACCGACATCGAGAACTATGAAATTATAGTTGGCAAAAAAGTCTGTTCCGACTTCTATGTTGTATCCGTAATCACAGTGGAAAGGCGATTCGATATTGAGATATCCTTCCTTGGTCTTTCCCAATATCTCGCGGAGGAGCTTCTCCCTTTCTTTTGTCTTATCCGGAGAAAGATTATTGTATTCAAATATCTTTTTCTTGCACTCCATGCGTTCCTCGCTCAGTCCGTCAAGCCAGGATCTGTATGGCAGATTAGCGAGCATTCTTTCTTTCTGATTCATAGCTGGTGTCTCCTTTCAGGAAAAATGATGATCATTTAGATTTCGGCTTTAAGAGCTTCCCCACCTTCTTGTCCACGATGCTGAGACCATAGGCGGCAGGTGTCGAAAGTCCTAATACTACGAGAATGAATAGCGGAACATTTTTAATATAGTAGACCGGCTCGATTCCGGCATAGATCATGCAATAACCGAACATGTGGATGAATATTCCGTGTACGAGATAAAATTCGAGCGTGAACTTACTGAAGAACCTCAATACGGGATTTCCGAGTTTTATCTTCATTCCGAGAAGATAGAACAGAGACATGAAAGCGAGCGTGTAAAGGCTCTGGAGAAATGCTGTAAAAAGATCTGCTATATTTCCGTTATCTGGCGCCAATGACATCTCACTGAGCCAAAGATATATCGTCCCTGCATGGTTTGCGGAATACCAAAGGATAACGCAAAGTATTACTGTTCCGATAAGCCTTAATACATACAGTTTCTTGCAGCTTTCAAAGAACTTCTTCTCATACTTTGCAACGAGGATGCCGATAAGGAACATATGCGCTGCATTAAACCAGAAAGGTTCGTAAGCAAATCTAATGCAGTATAAGACCCAGTCAAAGGTTCCGAATGCCACTATGAAGATAGCAAACGATTCCTTCTTGAAGATACCGAAACCGATATAAAACAGAAGGTACATGACTATCATGCACGGAATATACCAGATATAAGGATGCAGCGTCTCGTGTTCGCCAAACGCAACCGGATTGTTAAGCTTTATCGGAAGGTTCCTCATGAGCCTGAAACAGACGTATACCAATGTAGTAAGCACTGCCGGTATAAGGACCGGGACCAGCCTTACGGGCAGGAAACGCTTAAAGAAATCAGGCTTGGTAGATGCGCTCTTATAAAGGCCATATCCCGAGCATAACAGGAATATCGCTACCATCGGATATCCTGCCGTTACAAAGATATCAAGTCCGTGCCTGATGTATTGGGGATCCATCCAGGGAGCGCATGTAACCTGCGACATATGGTGGAACGATATTACCACCGCGCCGAATCCGAGAAAGCACTTGGTCTGATCGAATGACATATTCTCCTCATTCCAAGTCTTGGATTTGCAGATCTTCGCGCCACCAAACAACATGGCTGCCAAAGCTACATACCAAACAACAATCATTAGATCCCCCTCATGAGCGGTACATCAGTATCTTTCAACGCTTATTGAAGATCAGGTCTCTTCAATAAATCCTCTCTTAGGTACAAGACGGAGTTCGAATGTCTCTCTGTACTTAACGTCCTTCTTGACCGGCTGGGATGTGATGTTATCCTTCGTTCTCTCGATCTCCTTCGATGCGAAGTCGCAGAAGAACTCGCAGAAATCATTATTCATGAGCTGCTCTTCATGCAGGAACTCGTTCATCTGCTCAGGAGTATAAGGAAGCACCGTGAAATCGAACCTGGGATTATTGCCAAGTCTTCTGATCTCAACGGAATCTCCGTCACCGTTAGTGATCTTAACGATCTGTGTATCAGTGTGAGAAGAGTTTTCGGCAGGTCTTGCATAAGGATGATAGATCTTCCCTGCTCCTGCTGAATACACGCCTAATCTTGCGGCATTCTTACGGTCTACATAAGATTCACCGGGGCCTCTTCCGTACCATGAGCATACGCAGTCATCCTTAACGATCGGGAATCTGATACCATATCTGACCATATCGTATTTAGGCTTGAATTCGAGTGTTACCCTGAGCGTATCTGCCTGAGGCACTTCATAGAAGATGATGACCTCGCCGCTCATTGCAAATGACTTATATCTGGAGATCATCGTGAATTCGCCGTCTCTGGTACTGTATTCAGATCCGATGAACTTAATGGAATTCTGTATCTGCTCATAATCGCTTTCCTTGGAGAAAACGGTCCTAGCAAGGATAAAGCTCCTGTCCGTTCTGTCGATATTAGACGGACAACGGTAGAAGCTCGGCGCAAGAGGGCCTTTGAGGAAGTTATAACCTGCGATCTCAAGGCTCTCCAGGCTTCCGGGTTCTCTTGAGAATCCGATCCTTAAGTCACCCTTTCCGACATAAAGGCCGTGCGGAACAGTAGTAACCTGGTTATGCGTGATTACATCAACGATCTTCTCTTCGACAGGAACGGATCCGTCTGCATATTCATCGATCTTCGGAATGTCTCCGCTGTTCTCGATACGCTCGACCTTTCCGCTGTCCTCTTCTGTGAGGAGCGCCTGATCGTCATTTGCGAGCAGAGCACTGTCAATGCCCGTATCAAATCCGGGATTAGAAGATACGGCCTTTCCTGAGCCCAATTGAGCTACAGTCGACTCCGGCGCGGAACCGCTGCCCAATGCCTGTGCAGATTCATATGTATCGCCTACAGGGCTTGCAATGTTATCGGTAAGCACATCCTGATAGAAAGCAACTTCGTATCCTGCCTGTGCGTAATACGTGTCCTTGTGAAGTTTTAACGTGATGTCGAAAACGAGTTCCTTGGAAAGCGCATTCATATACATCTCGATGAACTCAGCCTTGCCCTGTGCCCATCCGGGTGTGGTAAACACTTCAGTCGCGAACGGGAATCTCAATGTTCTCGATCCGAACGGTTCGATCTCAGGTATCAGGCCTCTGCCGGACATAATGGTCCTTCCGCCGAGAAGGATCTTCCACTCGAGATCCAGTTCTTCCGTGTAACCGAACTGGTTGGAATTGCGCATAGTGAGATTCGCAGGATCTCCGCCGTTAGAGAAGATCGCGATCGTCTGGCACTGCTTCTTGATGTCGAGATATATCGGGTGCGGATTACGCTCGGCATCGACGATTCCCTGTCCGATACAGGAATTCTCTTTCTGCTTTCCGCCGACGAGATCCGCATGGTGGATCCACTTGTAAAGTGTCTCATCGTCAGTAAACCTGGTTCTTCCGGGAATTGTCTCGAAAAGATTTCTTCCCGTCCTGTTAAGACCGAATATCTTCTTTCTGTCGAGGCAGAGATCTTCCCAAGGTCCGAAAACGGCTCCTGCATCACTCGGCAGAGGCTTCATGTCGGATACCTTGCCCTGTGTCCTCACCTTCTTGCCTGACGATGTGACGGGCTTTGTGACTTCACAGTACCACGGTCTCGTATCATCGATCAGAGTACACTCCTGCTTAAATCTCAGGGCTGTCTCGGGATTGTAGTTATATTTCTGGATACCCCACATTACGATCGAAGGGTGATTCATACAGCTTTCGACATAATCTCTCATGTAGAAGTCAGCGGATGTCGCGATAACGTACATTCCGTACTGGTCACAGAGATTAAGGAACTCATCCGACAGAGGCATACCGTCAGCGATAACGCCGTTGATGCCGGCACGCTTCATGAGGATAATGTCCTGACGCATACGGTCCTGCGGAACAGCTATACCGCCCTGCGGATCAAACTCGTAATATTTTACGAGCATGAGGTTTACGCGGCGGTCATTGACGTTGATCTTATCCTGTACGATCTCAGTAGTCCTGAAACCGAATCTCTTCTTCTTTGCACAGATGACCTTTCCTTCGGAGTCCATGACCTCGAAAACGATGTCGTACTGCACGGGAGTGCAGTCAGACCACTGTGCAACATCGAGCGCAACAAAGTCAGTGCTTGCGCGTGTCTCTTTAAGTGCGTCTACAACACCTACTACAGGCTCGCTCTGCCCTTTGATGTTTACGAAAGGCAGTTTGTAAGGATCGTATTCGGCACGCGCCTCGAGAAGCGAGATGCGAACTGAATAAGGTATCATGTAATTCGTGTGGTTACGCATTGCGAAATCGACTTTGATCATGAAGTCGCCGTGCGGAACACGGGATACTGTCTCGCGCACTGCGAGCGCATCCATTTTCGCAACTTCAGAGATATAAGCCGAAGGAACGTATTCAAGCTTGAGGTGAAGATTCGATAATTCAAGCAACGAATCCTCAACGATCATGACAGGTCTGAAAATACCTGAGAAACCGTAGTTCATCGCATCAAGGATGATGTGTCCTGAATCATCCCTGTCATAGCGGTTTACGATAATCGTAATCTGGTTAACGCCTGCCTCGACAAGACCGGAGATGAGGAGTCTCTTGCGTGTGAAGAGTGCGTGTGAATTGCAGAGCAGCTTTCCGTTGATAAACACTTTAAAGCTTCCGCTGATACCGGATGCTTCAAGATAGAGAGCTCTCTCGATATCTTCAGGTGTAAACACAATGCTTGTCCTGTAGATACCGACTTCATCGTCATCGTTACCTGTGGACTTAAGCACATACTTGTCGCTTATCGTCTCTTCTTTCCGTGCAGCGTTCTCGGCAAGTCTTATCGGGTAATCGTAGATCAGGTTCTGAGGCAGACCGAAACCTTCTGTCTGCCATGTTGAAGGACAGTTAACAAGAGCCCATTCAGAATCGTCAAACGAAGTGTTCATTACTCCGAAAGGAATCTCGGACTGACCGCCAGCAAGATAGAATCTCCAGGTAGTAAGGTTCTTCAGATAAGGTGATGCGACCTTGCCGAATTCCGGCATCTGTCGTTCGCTGAAAATATAGTCAAAAGAATCGTAAGGCAAAAAGCCGTCGTTCGAATATGTAAATTCCAAGACATGTACCCCCTTCAGATGCTTGTCCCATAATACGCTACGATAATTCTATCATTTTAAATAAAGGACAAAGTTTCAGGAGCGTTACAAAAACGGAGTAATTCTGTGGTAAACCTATGGCAGTTTAAGGGACCGGAAATCAGTACTGTATGCCGCCGACGAGCCACTTGCCGTCGATCTTAACGAAATATACGTGCGCATCTGTCGGAATGATCTCAGGTTCGCTCGAACCCCAGTACATCTGCATCCACTGCTCAACGTAGACTTCCATATAGACGACATCATCAGAGAATACAATGCAGTCCTTGATCTCCTCATTATGGATTGATACGCTTCCGTGCTTGGTATAGAGATCTCTCGAAGAATTTCTCTTGATGTAGCTTAAGGCCTTGCTGCCTGAGGGGAAATACTTATCAAGCGCGTAAGCTCCCGCATCCTGTGAGATATAGTTTGCGAAATCAGAAGCAAAGGATATAGCAAATTCAGAGAGTGCTTCCTCTTCCTCAAAATCCTTGATGAAACCGACCTTGTAGGAATCAGTCTTCTCGTCATAAACGCAGTCACATTCATTTCCGAGATAGTCCATGGCAGTGACCTTCGCTTTCTTATAAAGACCCTTGACCTGATAATTGGCTGTGCCCGGTATTGTTGCATAAGGATCAACATACTGGTCAAGTTCAGAAGGCTCTATCTCCCCTGTAAGATTCGATGCATTAAGTTCTATGCCGTTGACAAAGACCTTATATGTCTCCGGTGCGGTGACATTGACATGGAAAGAAGCTGCAGTATAGAACTCAAACGTTTTTCCCATCCATGCCTTAAAGCCGAAAGGAAGGTTCTGTGATTTGTCTTCAGTCAGAGTCACTCTTGCTACAACAAGACCTTCATCAGTCTTGATGTAGTATTCGGGAGCGTCTTCTCTCGAATTCTCGGTCTCAGAATAGATGAAGCTCTTTCCTTCGAGAAGAGAAGCGACATATTCCTTTACCACGGATTCGTCTTCATAAACCGTTACGGAAGGCTTTGATGACATATTGCTCCAAATATAATCGACATCGTGCTCATTGAAGCGCGCAGTTATATCATCAGCCATGTGATAAGGGAGCGAAGCCTGATACTGTGCTTCATAATCTGCCGCGAAATCATTGAATCTCAAAAGGAACCATGCGATGAATCCTGTAACTACAATTAGCCAGCAGATGAGGAACACGAGAAAGAAGTTGATCTTTCCCTTCGTGTTCTTTTTGGAATTCTTTTCCTTTTGCTCACTGGTTCCGGAAGATTTCATCAGTTCACCGCAACCTGCTCATCTGCAGCGCTTCCGTCCTTCTGAGGAAGGATGATAAATGCCGTCGGCATCTGTCTTGAGACTCTGATCGAAGAACTCGATACGAGCTCCTCGTCATTAAGCCACATTGCAGATGACATTCCGCCGTCGAGATTAGCTGCATTAACAGCTCCGTATTCAAGCATTACATCGATAAGGTCAGCCATTGTAGCGCCCATCGAAGATGTCTTTCTTCCTTCAATAACGAGAAGCAGGATAGCTCCGTCTTCTCTCTGACCGATGGCGGTCCTGGGATTAAGTCCTCCGCCCGATCCGCTGTAGTTTGCCGCAACGCCGTTTACGATGAGGGCAGGTCCGAATGAGACTGCATCTCTTACACCGATGTCCAAAGCGTACTGAGCAGTCATTCTGCCTACTACAAGTACATTCTCATTGGTCATGCCGTAGACTTCATATGTTCCTCCGGGATTTCCCATCCTGAGCTTTCCTTCGGAGATAACGATGCCTTCAGGCCATCCGCCGATTCCCATACCGTTCGTATCTTCGTACTGTCCGCCGTTGATACCGCCAACGCCGCCGTACTTTTCGATGAGTTCCTTGAGCGTAAGGCCGGCACCGTTGTGATTGTAGTTATCGATGGTTGCTACCATGATCCTCGAAGGATCATAGATGACGAGCATCTTTCCGTGATACATCGGGCCGCTGATATCGTGTACTTCGATACCATCGCCATCAGGGTCAAGCTCATTTACTGCAACCGCGTCAGCTGCAGCATTTGCAGTCTGCTGGGCAGCCATTGCATTGACCAGGGTCGTATTGGTGATCTCAGTAAATTCGTGAGTCGTATTGCTGTTCATGATGGAATCGATCTCTTCATCGGAGAGTATCATTTTCGCGAGGATGCCGCCTGCGGAAGATTCCATGACTGAAGGGACAAACTGGTCTCTCAGATGTTCTGAAGGTCCCTTCATGATTATTCCGAGGAAAGCATAAAAACCTGCAAGAACAATGACCAGTGTAGCGCCTACTGTTGCAAGCACTCTGCCGAGACATACAAGAGCAAACTTACCTGCCCTCTTTGCGATCTCAACTCTCTTCTGTTTTGCAAGCTCTGCTTCGATCTCGTCAATCTTTTTCTGCTCGATCTGCTTGGCGATCTTATCTCTTGCCGCCTGATCTGATACAGGCATGGTCTTCTTGATAGGTGTCTGGGCAGGTCTTGATGCGCGGGGAGCTGTCCTCCTCGGCCTCGGATCGCTAACGATCTCAAGCTTTCTGCTCTCAGGTGCTTTCCTTACTATCTCGGTACGTGGTTCCCTGACTTCATAGTCAGTCCTTCCGGACGGTTCAGCAACACGGCCGCTGGCAGCCAGGACCTTAGGCCTTGCTGTGATCTCAACTTTGTGCTGTTCGGAAATCTCGACCATGCGGTCGATAAGAGCCATCGCCTCTTCTTTGGACATGCCCTTCATACGGGCATGAAGTTCGCGCTTTTTCTCAGGCGAAAGCCTGCTTACTATCTCTTGAAACTTGGCGATGTTTTCCGACTCCATATTAACCTCAAAAAATCGTAAAAATGCTTTAATTTATTAAATGGCTAATTTGGAGTATAGCATAAGGGTTATTGCGCTCAGGCACGCCAAAACGCAATGTCAACAAACTGTAATCTCATTGAATTACAGTCGTCAATTTCACTTTGTAACAGTGTTAATTATGAAAAAATATTATCTGGTTACACCGATGATCTTCGGCACAAATCCGATTATAAAATGGATCAGGATACTTCCCCAGACAGACTTGGTATGCTCATAAAGATATCCGGTAACGACACATAAAACTGCGGCTCCGAACATCATGGGGAGATCGTATCCCATGTGAAGTACAAAAAAGAACAGCGCAGTCATCCAGACCGAGAAATGCTTGTTGTATTTCTTGCAGGAAGCAGTGATATTGTCCTCAACGATACCCTTTACGAAAAGTTCCTGAAGAACGGCACTGATCGGATAGAACCAACGCATATAGGTTCCCAGATAAAGACCGAACCATGGTCTTTCGGCGATCTCAGGGAAAAAGAAATTCTGGACCAGACGGATAACGAAAAGAATGACTATCATGGCAACGCACATGATCCCGGCTATGATCAGATCTTTTTTCAGCATCTCCTTTTTGGGAGTGAAGCATTCAAAATGGATCTTGAATCTCGTGAATATCGCAAAGAGAATGGACAGGACAAGCAGATAGCCTTCCATGATCCTTGTAAGGATATAGGCATTGTCCTCTATGAGGGGTTTACCGACGACCGAAGGGAAAAGCTTAATTACTACAACCTGGCATGCGACAGCGACAAGCAAGAACAGCAATGTCGCAAGTGCCGGGCTCAATCTCTTCCTAATCGTCATCTATTATCTCCCCTTTATGAAAAAAACTCTTCCTTTTGCAATCGGTAAACAAAAGAAAGAGTTTTCTAACTTTTCTGGTGCTCAGAGACAGAATCGAACTGCCGACACGGGGATTTTCAGTCCCCTGCTCTACCGACTGAGCTATCTGAGCAAGAGTTAGGCCGAACACCTTATAAAGTGTTCGGCCTAAAGTTAATGGCGACGCAGAAGGGGCTCGAACCCTCGACCTCCAGCGTGACAGGCTGGCATTCTAACCAGGCTGAACTACTGCGCCGTACCATTGGTGGAAACTACAGGGCTCGAACCTGTGACCCTCTGCTTGTAAGGCAGATGCTCTCCCAGCTGAGCTAAGCTTCCGTTAGCCACACCTTTATTCAAAGCGCGAATGAATTATAAAAAAAATCCGAACTAATGTCAATAACGAATTTCAGAAATTTCTCGAATAGTTATTTTCTCGAGTAATACATGTATATATAAGCCTCTCCTTCGCCCTCCAAAGTAACGATATAGACGATATTCTTGTTAGAATTCTCCTCCAGGCGCACTGCAAGTGCCCAGACAAAGGAATCCGCACGGGGATTCGGCTTAAGTGAAACTCCGTTTAAAACATCAGCTTCGTACTGTTTATACTGTTCATAGTCAAACATCTCACCCGCGCCGCCGTATGTCTGCGCAATACGGATAATATAATTGTCGGCGTGTCCGTCCTTGATCCTGAGCTTAGCCTCATATGCGGCACGCATATAAAGAAAGCCAACCTTATTCATATTTACGATCTCAAGGTTATCATCGCCTGTAATCGCAAAATAATTGGTCCTTTCAAGGAGCGCGCTGTTCCTGTCGTAGAAGAATCCCACGCCCAAAACAATTACCAGCAGCACTGTAATGACTATCAGGATGATGTCTGTCTTTTTCTTCATGTCAATTCACTCCGTAAAGCATCTTGCCGTTATCATAGGTTATCCTGGCCGCTTCATCAATAGTCACGACCTTTATCTCGGCGAGTTTCTGGCACACAAAGGCAACGTGGCAGGGCTCATTGGTAAGTCCCCTGTTCGGCTCGGGCGTAAGATACGGACTGTCTGTCTCGATAACTATCCTGTCCCAGGGCGTATTCAAAGCGACCTCCGGAGTCTTTTTGTTGTTCTTAAACGTAAGCGGCCCGTCAAAACCGATGTAAAAGCCCATCTTAACGAGCTCTGACGCGGCTTCAACAGAACACGAGCAGCAATGACATACTCCCGGAAGGCTCCTGAGCCTGCCCTCCTTATAGAAACGTCTAAGGATATCCAAGCAGTCACCCGTAGCATCCCTCTCATGAAGAATGAACGGAACGTCATATTCTTTGGCGATCTCAAGCTGCTTCTCGAAAACTTCCTTCTGAACGCTTCTTTCGGACAGATCGTAGTAATAATCGAGACCGATCTCCCCCAAAGCCATTATCTTCTGCTCTCTGCGGGCCTCTAAGCAGTCCCTGAGGTACTTCTCGGTATCTTCCGTATAAGTTTTCGCCTCGTGCGGATGAACACCTACAGAGGCGTACAGCTTGACGCCTTCAAAGCCGTCATACTTATTAGCCATCTCTACAGCAAGACGGCTAGTTCTTTCGTTATCAGCAGGAATAAGCACGCTCGTAACACCGGAAGTCCTGCATCTTTGCAGGATGTCTTCCGTAGTGGTGTTATCCGCGTCAAATTTTCTGGCATAGATATGCGCGTGAGTGTCAAAGAACTTGGCGCTTCCGCTGTAGTAAACGGGTTCTTTCACTGTCTGTTATGAAATATCCGAACCCGGCAATACGGAATCGTCGAACTCGACTACTCTGTAGCCGTCGCCGTACTTAACGGAGAGGATCATGCCGTTGCTCTCATAACCCATCATCTTTCTGGGCTCTAAGTTAACGATCATCGCAAGAGTCTTGCCGATGAGATCCTCAGGCTTATAGTACTTAGCGATTCCGGAAAGGACCTGTCTCTCGCCGAATCCGTCATCAACCTTGAACTTTAAGAGTTTGTCAGACTTGGGTACGTTCTCGCACTCAAGGACCTTAACGGCTCTGAGATCCAAAGCCGCAAAGTTATCAAACTTTGTAAGGGGCTTTAACGGCTCTAATTCCTTACCCTTCTCTTCAGGTGCAGGGAAAAGCTTATTGAGCTCTTCAACTTCTTTCTCGATGTCGATTCTCGGGAAGAGTACCTCGCCCTTCTGAACCGTAACGTCAGCCTTAAGAGCGTATCTTACGCTTGCAGAATCCCATGTCGTGTTGGACTCGTCAGCACCGATCTGCTCAAAGATCTTAGGTGATGTCTGAGGCATAACGGGTGACAGGAGTATTGCAACTCTTCTGATCGCATCCAAAAGGTTGTAAAGAACTGCAGCAAGACGGGGCTTTGCTGTCTCATCCTTAGCAAGCTTCCAGGGCTCGTTCTCGTCAATATACTTGTTTGCTCTCGCGATTACAGTAAAGATCTTTGCCAGACCTTCAGAGAAACGCATAGTCTCGAATGTCTCGGAAACGAATGCCGGAAGCGCGTCAAGCTGCTCCAAAAGATCGTTGTCGGCATCTGTGAATTCCTTATCTGCAGGCAGTGTGCCGTCAAAGTACTTGATAGCCATTGCAACTGTTCTGGAAACGAGGTTGCCGAGGTCATTTGCGAGGTCAGAGTTGATCCTTGCAAACATCTGCTCATTCGAATAAGGGCAGTCAGAACCGAATACCATCTCTCTTAAGAGGTGATATCTCAATGCATCAACGCCGTATCTCTCGCAAAGTACAAAAGGATCGATAACGTTGCCCTTGGACTTGCTCATCTTTCCTCCGTCACCGAAAGTGATCCAGCCATGGCCGTAGATTTTCTTCGGAAGGGGTTCACCCAATGCCATAAGGAATGCAGGCCAGATGAGTGAATGGAATCTTACGATCTCCTTAGCCATTACGTGCATATCAGCAGGCCAGTACTTCTCATAGTCGTTATATGTGTCGTTCATGAATCCGAGCAACGAGATATAGTTCGTAAGAGCGTCCATCCAGACATATACATAGTGACCTTCATCGATAGTTACAGGAATACCCCACTTAACGCTCGTTCTGGATACACAGAGGTCCTGAAGGCCCGGCTTGATGAAGTTGTTGATCATCTCATTAACTCTGGACTTAGGCTCAAGGAAATTCTTCTCAGGATCAAGAAGCAGCGCCTCAAGCTTGGGTGCGAACTCTGAGAGCTTGAAGAAATAAGCCTCTTCGGAAGCTTCTGTAACTTCTCTGCCGCAGTCAGGGCACTTGCCGTCAACGAGCTGGCTCTCTGTCCAGAAAGATTCACAAGGTGTGCAGTACTTGCCCTTGTACTCGCTCTTATAGATATAGCCATCCTTATAGAGCTTCTCAAACATGTTCTGAACTGTCTTGATATGGTATTCGTCAGTAGTTCTTACAAATCTGTCGTACTGGATATCAAGAGTCTTCCAAAGCTTCTTGAAGTTAGCAACGATGTCATCGACATAAGCCTTAGGTGTAATGCCGAGTTCCTGTGCCTTTTTCTCGATCTTCTGGCCGTGCTCGTCTGTACCTGTGGAGAACATTACATCATAGCCCTGCATTCGCTTCATTCTTGCGATAGCGTCGCATGCAAGAGTCGAATAGCAGTGTCCGATATGCGGATTGCCCGACGGATAATAGATCGGTGTCGTGATGTAGAATGTCTTCTTTTCAGCCATGATGTTCCTCCTAACGCGCGTATATATTATTAGTCTGCGCGTAATTAAGAAATTATAGTTATTTATCCCGATGTTTTCAAGAACTCATAAATCATCCTGCTTCAAAAGTCACTGTTCAAGCCGTTCTCAATCGGCCGCCGTGGTTTCCTTAAGTCATAAATGTCCCTAAAACGATGAATTTTAAGAAAAAAGTACATTTTTCTGAGAAAAATGTCCCTAAATTGCCATTTGAAACGCAAAAAAGAACATTTATAAAATCTGATCAGGCTCAGGCCAGCCCTACCGGAGAGCCTGAGATTAGTCTCACACATATGCTTATAGTCTCAAGTTTGAGGCCTTTTACCCTACGCATGTGCAAATTACCCCCTAACTCAAAAGACTCCACAATATAATTATGTCCTAGACTCCTAAAGGACAGTACCGCTATGTCAACACACGAAATTCTGAAAGCGCGCTATGAACTTGTCGCGCAAACAATTAATTCTATTGAACAGAAACTGGCCGGATTCCCGGAAGGCAGCATAGTCTTAAAGCATCGAAAACAATCAGCCTTATATTTCTATGCTGAGAAAAACAGCAAAGCCAAATATCTCGGCAAAAAAGACAGCAAACAAATAGCGGTCATGGTTCAGAAAAGATATCTCCAAAAAGTCTTAAAGACAGCAAAACAGGAAGCTAAAATTCTAAAACAGATTCTGTCTTATTACCCGCTGAGCACGCTGGAAACGGTTTACGATGATCTGCCTGAGGAAGTAAAGAGATATGCCAGACCAATTGTCGTCGGCGATGAACAATTTGCTGCCAAGTGGCTCGAAAAGCCGTACAAAAAGAAACCCTTTAAGAAGGATGCCCCTGAATTCTATACATTGAAACATGAACGGGTCAGATCAAAATCTGAAATAATCATAGCTGACCGCCTTAATGCAAACGGGATACCATATAAATACGAATGTCCACTTATAGTTGGGGGCAGGATTATTCATCCGGATTTTACGATACTGAGGATGAGCGACCGCAAGATCCTGTATCACGAACACTGTGGAAAACTGGGCGACCCTGCATATGTAAAAGATATGATTGAGCGCTCAAACGCCTATACTCATAACGGCATTTTTATTGGAGACAGTCTTTTCTACACATTTGAGTCAGAGGATGCAACTCTTGACGTAAAAGCGCTCGATGAATTGATCAACAAGAACTACAGATGACATATACCGGTCTGATTCTGTGTGAAATTCGGCATCCTGATGCATGGAGGGGCTTTCCCCTCTTAAACACTTATCAACACCTGCGAGCAGCCAGTCAAGGCTGACACAGATCAAGGCGCAAGCCGTGCCTTGACGGGCATGGCGAAGCAGGTGTTATCGTCTTTTACCCTTCGCTCGCGATCTTATAGGCTTCCTTCTTGTTCATGCCCGTATATTCGGCCACAACAGAGGAAATATCCTTGGAAGACATGCCCTTCTCTTTTAGCAGGCCGA
The DNA here is from genome assembly GCA_000621765.1 of Ruminococcaceae bacterium AB4001. Lineage (GTDB taxonomy): Bacteria > Bacillota > Clostridia > Saccharofermentanales > Saccharofermentanaceae > Saccharofermentans. The sequence goes on along the minus strand of JHXJ01000006.1, from coordinate 80,349 downwards.
TTAGTTTTACCGAATCCCCTGCAGCTGCCGTTCCCTTCTGCTCAAGGGGTTCCAAACATATGCAGAACTCGCCGCGCGGTTCTGTGGTCTTATAATATTCAACTGCTTCAGATACTGTCATTCTGAGCACTTCTTCATATCTCTTGGTAAGTTCGCGGCACAAAGCGATTTTGTTGGCGCCAAAGCCGTTTTCAACAAGCTCATCAAGGAGTTTCTTCAGACGGTGCGGCGCTTCATAGAGCACGATAGTCTCACCTATCAGGGCAAGAGCTTTAAGGCGTTCGCGCCTTTTTGAGCCCTCCGACGGAAGGAAACCTTCAAAATGGAAATATCTTGTATCAAGTCCGGAGATGCTCAAAGCAGCAGTAACAGCAGACGGACCGGGAATGACACTGACTTCGATTCCGTTCGCAGCAGCAAGTGATGCAAGATCCGCGCCCGGATCGCTTATGGCAGGCATGCCCGCGTCGGATACTTCAGCAACGTTCAGGCCCTGCTTCAACAGATCCAGAATGCCGTTGCCGCTTGCAGCCTTGTTGTGCTCGTGATAAGCAATGAGGCGTTTGCCCGTAATGCCGAGTTGTGACAGAAGGATCCCCGTGACTCTTGTATCTTCGCAGGCGATCACATCAACGCTCCTGAGCACTTCACATGCCCTGGGCGACATATCATCAAGATTTCCAATAGGCGTTCCGACTAGATAAAGCAATCTGAGTGTTCCTCCTCGTATATGTGTACAGCTCTCTTTGTGAGGGCTGAAGAACCTTCTTCATTGATAAACAACGGTGCCAGAGCCTTGAACTCAGCATTTGGTGCGCCTTTCTTCCCGGCGATCAGAGCCAGGAAAGCAGGCTTTGAAGCATTTGCGTGGACCGTAAGAAGTCTCACAGGTGTTATCTTATACTTTTCGTACAGAGAAAAACACTCAGGGACTCTGTCCGGACTGATGCACATTACGGCATAACCACCGCTCGTCCTTGTTCTCAAAGACTGTACTTTGATGAAGTCTTCAAGGCCTCCCTGCTCCGAAAAGCGTGCGGCAGAAACATGTTCGGACTTAACGGAAATATCGGTAACCGACCCCTTTGTCCCGTCATAAAAAGGCGGGTTCATGAAAACAACATCGTATGCCTTATTCTTTATTGAAGCAGGAAGCTCGCGCAGGTCGCAGTTAAATGCACTTATACGCTCCTCCAGATGATTGATCCTGATGTTTTCGCAAAAGACCTTATAAGGCAGCTCCAAAAGCTCTACGCCGTCGATATGGGCTTTGGGAGAACGTGCCGAAGCAAGCAGAGACACTCCGCCGGTTCCGCTTCCCAATTCGAGCATTTCGCAGGGCTTTCCCGCACGGACAAACGCAGATGCGAACCACGCGAGCAGAACACTGGCGGTATCGAGTTTATAGCAGTCCTTATGCTGAAGAAGTTTAAGACCGCCGCGCCCGAGATCTTCAGGCACGATCATGTCACCTTCGATATTTACCACAAACTGATCAGACAAATATCCCTACCGCCGTTCTTTATAAGTTACAAAGTATTATACATGTATTTGCAGAGTACGCTGTCACTTCTTAAGCTTATTCAGCGCTTCCTGCATCTTCCTGTTCTCTGCTTTTTCTTCCATACGCATGAGGATGGCACTGAAAGCGGCACAGACAGAGAAAGATACGATGAATCCGATCCATGATCCGACATTGTTCAGCGGGAACCATCCGAAGACAGCGGCAAACACTGTAATGGTGACAAGGATCACCGCAAAGAACAGGATATTCCTTAAGAGCAAAGGCATGTTCTTTATCAAAAGATCTGTGAGGAAGATGTTATCATCAACAGTTACGATAACGACCAGTATGAATAACTGGATCAGTGTCGATGTGGAAAGACCCGTCGAACCAAGTGAGAACAGCGTGGATACGCTTTTTGCTTCATTTCCGATGATGAGGTTTATCGCGACAAAGATCGCTGTCACAACTCCATAGATCGCAAACAACTGACTTATATAGTTAAATATCGTCTTTTTCTCTTCCATTATCTTAACCCCAACTTTCTTCTGAGTTCATCAGAATACATACGTGATACGACTATCTGCTCGCCGTTCTGCAAAGTGATACGTATCTTGCGGTTGACATCAGCTTTTAAACTCTTGATCTTACGGAGATTAACAAGGCTCTGCTTGCTGATCCTCAGAAAATCGCGCTCGACCAGTTCCTGCTCAAGTTCATAGAGCTTGAGCTCGGACTCGTAGGTATCGCTGTTCGTGTACACAAAGGTCTTCCTGTCGACTGCTTCAACATACAGGATCTTATCCGTATCAAGGAGATATGTTTCATTGTCGCGTTTTACGGCGATCTGCATATCAACCATACGCATCATCGCAACGATCCTCTCGATGTCGTTGTTAAGATGCGGCGCACGGATTATGACTTCTGTATCATCATATTTGCCGTCTATGTCCAGATTTATCTTCATTACTCAAGTCCCTTTTTCTTAAAGGCTGCAAAGAAGAAAACTATACCGAGCAATGCATTGATAAATACTACAAGTACCGTCTCTTTCTTTATGCCGTTAAAACTCATTTGGTTCATCAGGATACGCAGCTGCTGAGTGTAGAATATCCCGGCTGCTTTTTCTATTTTATCATTGAACATCGCGAGCATGGGCGAAAAAGAGAGTACCATCATCACGGGCATAACGAGCGAAGTGGATACCATCTGGTTTGCGGAAAAGATCCCTATGCAAGCACCGAACACGATGGAGATGATAAAACCTGCTGCCATAACGCAAAGATAGAACGGGATGCTTTCTGCGGGAAGAGAGCTTGCCATAATGCCTGCACCTGCCATGCATATCGTCCATACATAGATGCCGACTCCGGCAAGATATTCCCACGGTCTCACATTCGCCATCATGAGAACGCGGAGCGTGTTCTTCTCTTTCTCTTCTGAGATGATCGACGCGGCGGATGTAAGCGGAGCCATTCCCATGTACATGACCGAAAACAGCTTGACAAAGAAGCATTCCGGCATGCCGGGAATGGAGATGGCATGTTCCATGATAAGCGTCAGCACCGGAAACATCACGAACTGTATCAGGACAGTCTTGTTCTTGAATGTATCGCTAAGCTGCTTTTTGATGATCACTACTACGTTACGCATATAATGCCTCCTCTTCGTTTTCGAGCTTTCTTCCCGTGAGCTCTAAAAACACGCTTTCCAAAGTCGGTTCTGAAGAATGTATCGTCTCAACGTTTCCCTGCTTTAACAGTCTGCACAATGTCTCAGCCGAAGCCGCGTTCTGTTCCAGTCTGATATCTTCTCCGGATGTCAGATGGATCGTTATGGTCTTGCTGTGATTGTACTTTCTGCAAAGCTCAGCAGGCGCTCCGCGGTCCACGATCTTTCCTTCATTTAAGAGCGCGACCTCATCACAGAGGAAAGCAGCTTCTTCCATGTTGTGCGTGGTAAGGAAGACCGTACAGCCCTTCTCCTTCAGTCCCAGAATCAGTCTGTGAATGTATTTCATTGTCATTGGATCCAAACCGCTCGTAGGTTCATCAAGGAACAGGATCTTAGGTGAGATCATCAGAACTCTTGCAAGCTGAAGTCTTGCCCTCATTCCTTTCGATAGCTTCATCGCGGGCTTTTTGGCGCTTTCCGCCAAGCCCACCTGCGCTAACGCCTTCTTTATGTTACTGTGGTCGACACCGTAAATATCTGCGAAGATCTTCAGGTTTTCGATGCATGACATACGCTCATATACACCATGGTTATCCATCATGATGCCTATCTGTTTTCTGTCTTCACCTGTAAGATCTGCAACGTCTTTTCCGAAAACTCTGACATCACCGTTTCCAAAATCGAGCTGTCCGGTAATTATCCTGATGAGCGTTGTCTTTCCCGCGCCGGAAGGTCCGAGCAGTCCGAAGATCTCTCCTGCAGAAATATCAAGGTCAATACCTGAAAGCACTTCCCTGTCTGCAAAACTCTTGCAAATTCCTTTAGCTTTGATCATGTCATTTCTCCTTTGGTTTCTGTTGGCACAAACCTATCAGAATCCCAAAGGGCGTACAATGCTTCAGTGCATGAGTTGCCGTTTACGCGTTGTGAGTTGCACAAAAAGTGCTATCCGTACACATGACGCGTAACTATCATCTTGTCGTTTACAGTGATTATCCCTATAAGATTTACGCCGTACGAAACGACCGGAGGAACAAAAGTTATATCGCTTATCTTATAGAGCCCGTAATCAGTCCTGATGTCAGCCCGCATAAGATTCGTAATGCTGAGATCCCTTTTCTTTTTCCCGTAACTCATAAAATCTGCAAAGCGTGATATCTCACTGGAGTGATAAGCGCCGCACGCTTCAAGGCACAACGTATCGATCAGAGTCGGATCGAGATTTCCAATCAGCTGAAGCACGCTGTAACGAATCACCGGATCGTTTAGTCTTTTCTTCATCAGCCTGTTGATCCTGACGGCATTTTCAGAGATGCTCCTGCTCTTATCAAATCTGTATCTTATATGTATTCCGGTCGCGAAATTTCCCATAGTCCGGCGCTTGCTCAATCTTCCGTCTACAGCCATGCCGACATCCGCTTTTTTCGGATCGTCTTTAAGCCAGGTTGCTATCAGATAAGATGTCAGCGAACACCCTGCTTTTTTGCACTCTGAGAGCATCTCATCAAGTTCTTCTTTTCCGTATTCGGTAATCTCTGTCTTTGTCCTGTGAGACTGCCAGAAATCTTCAAAAGATTTCTCAATATCATCAAAAGAAAAAACCTTTCTCATCTTCGACCATTTCCTATTCCACGAATCTGCAAAAAGCTTATACAGAAACGGCATTCTGCTTTCCTTTGGAAGTGAGGACACCGGCAGGTTATCAAAGGGAATCGGATTAGATTCAGAGCCTTCAAGACTGCTCATGAATTCCTCTATGAAAAACAGCATGGATCTTCCGTCACCGCCTAAGTGATGCATAAGAAAAACAATCCCGTCAGGCGTCAGAAATCCGCGGATATATTCGCCTTCTTCTATCCTGAACCTGATCCTTTCATTCTCATATATGAGTTCTTCAAATCCCATGCCCGTGCTGTTAAAACTGCTCGCAGGACAAGCGCAGTCAATGTAATACGCATCGCCGTTTTCTTCTATCACGACTTTGGAATTCAATATCTCAAATTTGGAAACCGCTTTCCTAAACGCTTCTTCCAGTTTCACGATATCCGGATCACCTGTGATCCTTACGCGCATTGCGATAACCATGTTCACGTCAAACAGGTTCTCGCGTTCAGTCTCTATCTTATGCTTCATATGTATTTACGGATCATGCCAACCCATATCTTCATTACGAGCTTATGCGGCGTTACCTTGGACAGGAACCGCATGTAGCGGTAATAGAACGAGCACACGGAAACATCCTTTCCCCTGCGGCAGTCTTTTAAGGCAGAGTCAACGACCCTGGCTGCCGGCACTATCCCGGGATACTTTACTTTATATCCGTTGCTGTTCTTTGGAAGCATCTTCGTATCGACCCAGCCGGGACATACAGCCGTACAGTTTATCCCTTCATTCTCGACATTGAGGCTTCTCGTGAATGAGAGAAGATATGCCTTGCTTGCAGAATAAAGTGTGATATAAGGATTAGGCTGAAAAGCGGATGCTGAAGCGATGTTCAGTATATAAGATCCTTCTGCCATAAAAGGAATGCATGCCCTGCAGAGCAGAGTCGCAGCCTTATCGTTGATGTCGAGCATGTCGCTTATCTCTTCGAGCGAAAGACCGGATACTCTTCCAAACTTTGCGACACCTGCATTATTGACCAGATATCTGATATCAGGCTTTTCTTCTTCTATCTTCCTGCAGAGCGCGAAAACATCATCCTTCTCAGACAGATCAGCTTTAACAGGAACGATCTTTCCGCCATATCTTTCCTTAAGGGAATCGAGCTTGTTCTCACTTCTTCCGACAGCCCATACCTGATCGACTTCACTAACGAGTCTTTTTACGAACTCTTCGCCGATATCTCCCGTCGCGCCCGTAATGATCGCAATCATGTTCAGTCCTCCAAAAGCACTCTGGCAAGGTCAGAAGAACTGATCATGACAGAGTCTGCAGTATAAAGGCTCTTTACAGCATAGAGATAGACAACGCCCCAGTAAAACTCCGAAAGCTTACGGGCATTTCCCGATACGACGCTTCCCTCTTTCTGCCCCTGCCTTATCATCTTCTCGGTTAACTTATAAAACTCCGGTTCAGCCTGTCCTTCGAGCATCCTCTGTGTATAAAGAGCGATGCCCGCAGCAAACATCTCATCTTCCTTAAGGTTCTTAATGACGTAGCCGGACATCTTCTTTATCTTCTGTTCAGAAGGTATCGGAAGCTTTGAAAGAAGTAAGAGCTTATCGTTTCCCGCGATATTATCCGATATCGAGAAGATCTCGGAATACAGTTCTTCCTTGCTCTTGAAATAGATGTATATCGTTCCCTGGGCGATACCAATGTGTTTGGAGAGATCGCTTATCTTAGTTCCCGCAAACCCGTTCCTGGCAAAAAACAGAATGGATTTCTTTATAATGAGATTTCTTGTCTCTTCCCTGATCTCCTGACAGCGTTCCTGTGATTTTGGCATAGTGACCTCTTTTATGAATGAATTTTTATTCATCCATAAATTACATTATCAGCCATCACCTGTCAACAGAAATTAAAGCGGGAATCTCAGAACCTGTTGAATCTGACTCTTTCAGAGAATGTTTTCTTGCCCGGCGCGTGGAAATCATCCAAAGCCTTGCCAACAGGCAGGATGCATACGACATCGTACTCATCGGGAATACCGAGGATCGATGCGATCTTATCGCATCGATCCTCGTCAGTGATATGCCCTTCATACCAGCAGCTCTGGTAACCGAGTTCAACGATCGCCAGCAGCATGTTTTCGATAGCCGCTGAATAATCCTGTACCGCAAAGCATCTGTCACGGTATGCGTTTATCCTTCTTGTAAGCACTACGATCATGGCAGGCGCAGTCTGCGCGACAGGCGGGTCGATCATGGACTTGATAGAGTCCAACACAGCCGGATCATTAACGACCACGATATCAGTTGTCTGCTTGTTGCAACCTGACGGAGCAGCTATGCCCGCAGCGGCAATCGTCCTGAGATCTTCTTCAGGAACAGGGTCCGGTGCGAATTTCCCTCTGTAGCTGTGTCTCACGGAGATCGTTCCGATCGCGCTCTTAAGGCTCATAACATAGATCTGGCAGGGATTATCCTCTCCCCAGATACACTCGATAACTTCCAGTTCCTTAAAGCCCAGGCTCTTATAGAAATCATTAGTCCTGTCGTAATCTTCATACATGCCCGTACGGACAGTCTTTACCTGGATGAATGAATAACCTTGTGCTGCCGCATAGTCCTTTGCAGCTGCGAAAAGCCTTCTTCCAAGACCTTCCCTGTGGTGCTCTTTCAGAACGCCCATAACGGCAAGTTCAACGGTCTCAGGACCAGTCTCCTTAAGACAGAGAAATCCTGCCGGGACATCGTCTATGACAGCCGCCCAGAAAGGCTGGTCTGCCGATTCGCGAATATATTGTTCCCTGCTCTCCACTACTTCAAACCAGTCGGTCAGAGCTTCAAGTACCGAACGGGATATCTTTTTCTTCTCTTCAGAATCAGTTATAAATCTGATCATAGATCTTCATTCCCCCAGAATGGATGAGTTTATGGCAATTCTTTCCTCAGTATACAATAAAAACGCGTCCCGTTAACGGAACGCGTTGCAGTCTGCTATTTGATAAGTCTTACGATATATCAGCCTTCAGCGATAGCGCCTGTAGGGCAGGAAGCTTCGCAAGCACCGCAGGAAACACAAACATCGGGATCGATGTTGTACTGTGTATCACCCTGAGAAATAGCTCCAACAGGACAACCGTCAGCGCATGTACCGCAAGATACACAAGCGTCAGAAATTACATATGCCATAATTAATATCCTCCTATTCAGATAGTGTCTTGATTATTCCATTAAAAAACAAAGTCAACAAGTATTAAAATGTGTTTTTTCTATAAAAATTCATTTATCGTTCATTATTCATATCCTAAAAGCGACAACTGTCGAAAACTTATTCGTCCTCGCTCTCAGAATCATCAAATGCACCGTTCATGTCAGGATAGTCCTTGAAATTGCCTGCATTGCCGCGGTTGCGCTTAGCCATATCGCGGTTAAGATCTTCCAGTTCTGCCCATGAGAACTTCTCGATCTCGGTATCATTTTCGCTTACGAATTTAACGCTTACAGTCTCTTCGATGTAGTTGACATCAGTAACGACACCCATACCGGAAGAAGTCCTGATACGCGCGCCGGGCTCGGGGAGCCTTCTGTGAGCGTCGTCATAAGCTTCCTTCTCGAACTGCAGGCAGCACATAAGCCTTCCGCATGCGCCGTTGAGCTTGCCCGGGTTAAGGGAAAGGCCCTGGGATCTTGCGAGCTTTAAGTTGACCGGAGCGAATCGGTTAAGGAAAGAACAGCAGCAGAGCTCTCTTCCGCACATTCCGATACCTCCGACGAGCTTTGCCTGATCTCTCGAGCCAATCTGTCTTAATTCGATCCTTGTACGGAAAGTATATGCGAGATCCTTTACGAGTTCTCTGAAGTCTACTCTTCCGTCAGCGGTGAAATAAAATGTCAGCTTCTTCATGTCGAAGGTGTATTCGCAATCCACAAGGTTCATCTCGATGTTGCGTGCTGCGATAAGTTCCTTGCACTTGAAGAAAGCCTCTTTCTCTTTCGCGCAGATATCGTAATACTTATCGAGTTCCTTCTCGCTTGCAAGACGCTTTACGCTCGGGATATCCTCCCTGCTGTCTTCAACGTAGGGTTCCTGGGCGACAAAAGCTATCTCCTCGCCTGATTCCATTTCGATCATGACAGCATCACCGAGACTGAGCGATAACCCGTCACAGCGGTATCTCAATGTAACACCGGCATCGCGGGTTCTCAAATTTACTATCTTCATTTCTTCAGCTCCTTATGTATCCGAAGAAGCATCGCCGAGGCAGCGGCATCAAAATTGGAATTGACTTCCAAAGCCTTTAAAAACTTAAGGACAGCCTCTGAGCATCTTCCGAGTTTAATTGTTGTTATATGCTTATTTGCGGCGACGAAATTCTCGATCGCCTCTCTTTCATTCTCATTATTGATCTTGCGGCAGTCAGGATAACTGATGAGCCTTGCCACGTCATCCAGAAACATGAGTATCGAAGATGCAACGATCCTGGAATCGTCCTTGAAACCTGAGACGGTCTCATAAAAATCTTCGAGCACATCGATGTATGAGCTTTTAGGCATAGCCATCATCATAGTGTTGACCTCATGCCTGATGCTTACACCGGAATCTTCTCCGGCAAGCTCCAATGCCTTTCCGGGGATCCTTCCGCTGTTATATACCGCTGACCTGACCTTCTCGTCTTCAAGATCAGGGAAATTCTTACGAACGATCTGTTCGAGTTCATCTTCACTGTAGGGATCGAGCTTGATCTCCGTAACTCTCGACATTACGGTATCGAGAACATTATCCGTATTCGAACTCGTAAGGATGAAAACTACATCCTTCTTCGGTTCTTCCAATGATTTGAGAAGAGCATTCTGGCTCTCTTCTCCAAGATAATCAAAGTCGATGATGAAAGTCTTAGTCCTTGCAAACTGAGGCTTCATGAAGGATTCGGCAACTACCCTGTCCTTTATGAAATCGACTTTAACGTTCTTTGTTTCAGAAGGCTCATATACCCTTGTGACATCAGGTGTCGTGAAGTTATCAAAATACTTGCAGTTGGCGCACACTCCGCAGGCACCGTCCGGTCCTGCGTCAGAACACATTAAAGCCTTGGCAAATTCTTCGGCGAGCATCCTCTTACCGGTGCCTTCAGGGCCTGAAAGCATGTAAGCACCGCTGCCACGCCTTTGAGCTTCGGCGGCTAATCTGAGTTTAATCTGCTTCTCTCCGATGATTGAAGAAAACGCCATCAGATCTTTCCTTTCAATGTATCAAGTATTACTTCAAAGATCTCGTCAATTCCGAGCATCGCATCAACGGTAACTATTCGTCCGTCAGAGTTTCCGGCAAGTTCAAGATATCCTTTCCTGACGTCTTCCTGGAACTTCAGGCCTGCGAGTTCGATCCTGTCTGATGCTTCGCCTCTCTTGCCGCGCCTTGCGAGAGCCTCTTCTGCGCTGATATCGAAAAAGAAAGTGATATCAGGCTTAAGGCCTCCTGTGGCTGCCATATTGAGCCCTGCAACAAAATCCATTCCCATGCCTCTGGCACATCCCTGATATGCGGATGAGGAATCAAAGAACCTGTCACAGAGGACTATCTTGCCCTCTTCTAAAGCCGGTCTTATTACCTCATCGGTTATCTGGGCTCTTGCGGCCTCAAATAAAAGGAGTTCGGTCCTTGGAGTCATCTGGGTATTCTTCTTGTCGAGAAGGATCTCCCTGATGCGCTCACCGATCTCAGTGCCGCCGGGTTCTCTTACAAAGATAAAGTCCCTGCCATTGTCCTTAAGGTATTCTTTAAGGCGTTCGCACTGGGTGCTCTTTCCGCACCCGTCAATGCCCTCAAACGTGATAAACAGACCCTTCATCATCAGTTGAGGTTTATGTTCTTAAGAGATGCTATCTCGAGATATATCTCTTTGGTTATTCTTGCGTTATCACTTCTGATGTCTTCGATGGTCTCAACCTTCTTGACATTCTTTGCAACCTCTTCACCGAGTTCTCTCTGGCGCTTGCTCTTCTTGGGAGCAGGAGACTGTCCGAACGGCTGGTTGCGCTTGTCATTACCCTGATTCTGCTCACGGTTCTGATCGCGGTTCTGGTCGCGCTTCTGCTTATTCTGATCACGGCCGCCCTGTCTGTCGCGGTTGAAATTGCGCTCACGGGGCTTGTTACCCTCGCCCTGGTTCTCGCCGTTATCACGTCTTTTATCGTATCCGCCCTGTCTCTGGCCGTTATTTCTTCTTCTGTGACCCTGGTTGCGGCCTCTGCTCTTGCCGGCATCCTGCTTGGAAGGGTCAAATCTCTGGCGCTTTTCCTTATTCTGTTCGCTATTGCGATTGTCCTGCTGCTGAACTCCCGCGCCCGAATTGTTTTCTGACATAAAATCCTCCATCTGTTCTTATATGACGCTTAATTATAAACTCTGACTTCCGATAACTCAATTATCCGCGCTTCCGATATAGGGACACTTCTTTGTCATCCGGATGATCCTGTCCCACATCCCGAAGTTCCCTCAAAGGGACCGTGACAAACGACCTTAAATACCACCTCGGATGGGGTATCGTAAGTTGGTCTGTCATTATCACTTCATCGCCATAGAAAATGATGTCTATGTCGATCGTTCTGGGGCCCCAGCGGACTTCCCTTTTCCTTAAAAGTTCATTCTCGATAACGTGGATCTTTTCGAGCAGTTCGAAAGGTCCGACATCGGTATAGAAACCTACGCATGTATTCAGGAAATACGGCTGGTCTTCCAATCCCACAGGCTCCGTCTCGTAGATCGAAGCATACTCGAAACCTTCAGTACCCGGAATGTTCCTCAATGCCTCTTCAGCGGCATGGATATTGGCCTCGCGGTCACCCATGTTGCTTCCCAAAGAGAGAATGACAAACTCCTTGCGCCTTCTCTCGATAGTGACTTCCATGGCCTCAAAGATACCCTTTACCGGAGCTTCGGGTTTTGAGACTGTGACGCTTACTTTTGCGATGCGTTTATCTGCTTTGAGGACACCGTCTGATATCTTCTGTGCAAGGCACTCTATGAGGTTACCGCTGTCTTCAGTAACGATATCCTTGGTGATCTCATAGATATGCGCGTAATCGACAGTATCTTTCAGGTCATCCGTGTAGCACCCTTTGATCCTTTCGACATAAAGGACGAGAGTCACGATGAACTTCTGACCGTCGGCCTTCTCAAAGTCGAGACAGCCGGTATGTCCTTCGAATTCCATTTTCGAGAGAGTGATCTTATCCAATTCGTTAATTCCTTTCGAAAATCAGAAGTTTGCGAACGCGTAGAATGATTCGTCAAAAGATCTGAGCGCCATTCTCGTTGCGGCAACGTTATGGACCCTTACGATAGATGCGCCTACGGAAGCAGCCGTGAAAGAAAGACCTGCCGTGGCGTAATCGAGCTGTGCCTCAGTTGCCTGGTCGCCGCCTGCAAAGAGCCTTGCATATCTCTTTCTGGATGCGGCATAAAGAACAGGGTGCTTGCCCTGCATGCCGAGCGAGAGAAGAGCTGACGTAAGCTCTGCGTCCTGTATCCTGGTAGTTCCGAATCCGATTCCCGGATCGGTCATGATCATGTTATCCGCAATGCCGGCTTTCCTGGCTATTTTGATGCTTTCGGTAAGTTCCCTGACAGCGCGTCTGCTGATGGTCTCAACATAAGGGAACGGATCGCCCTTGGTCCTGCAGTTGAACATCAGAATGCATCCGGCTCCGTTATCGGCTACGATCTTAGCCATATCAGGATCGCCTAAAAAACCTGTAATGTCATTGATTATGTCGGCACCTGCGGTTATTGCTTTAGCCGCAGTCTCTGACTTGAAAGTGTCGACTGAAAGCGGAATATCAAAACGGTTTCTGATGGCCTCCAGTGAAGGAAGAAGTCTTTCGATCTCTTCTTCTGCTGTAATCGGAACGGCATTGGGACCTGTGGCTTCAGCGCCGATGTCGATACAGTCAGCACCTTCATTGATCATGACAGCGCATCTGTCTACTGCAGCATCAACGTTATTGTATTTTCCGCCATCCGAAAAAGAGTCCGGTGTCAGATTAAGGATGCCCATTACGAGCGTCTTTTTACCGAACTCGAGTGTGCGGTTACCACACTTGTAAATACCTGTAAATCTTCCGTCGGTAGAATTCATGAATCTATTATCTCCCTTAGAGACCCGCGCGCTGTCTGTTGATCAGGGCGAGTGCTTCATTCCTTGTCCTTATGTCGGATCTGCATCCGCCTCTCATTGCGGAAGTAACTGTCTTAGAACCGGGTTTCCTTATGCCTCTCATGGTCATGCAGAGATGCTCTGCTTCAAGCACAACGCAGACCGATCTCGCATCAACCGCTTCTTCGATCGCATCAGCTATCTCTGACGTAAGTTTCTCCTGAAGCTGGGGCTTTCTCGAAAGCGTATCGACGATCCTTGCGACTTTTGAAAGACCGAAGATCTTGCCGTCTCTCGGAATATAAACGACATGGGCTTTTCCATGGAACGGCAGAAGGTGATGTTCGCACATCGAATAGAACGGGATATCACCTATCAGTATCATCTCGTCATTGCCTTCGCCATGGAAGACTTTGATGTCCTTGCTTATATCCCTGTGAAGGCCTGCGAAAACCTCGGCATACATCCTTGCGACTCTTTGCGGAGTCTCCTGAAGTCCTTCCCTGTTTGGATCTTCACCGATTGCTTCAAGGATCTCCCTTACAGCATTCTCGATCCTGGGAAGATCCATGTTCTTACGGCTCTCCTCAGGTATCGAACTGTCATTTGCGTAATCGTACATCCGTTTATCTCCTTATCCCTCAAAGATACTTTTTGCGGTATTCCATGGGTGTCATGCCCATCTGCTTGCGGAAAGCTACATTGAACCTCTGCGGTGATGAGAAGCCTGACTGCAATGAGATCGCAGAAACCTTGATCTCGTTATTCTGCAGGAGCTTGCAGGCCTTCTCTATCCTCTTCTTCATCAGATAGTTCATCGGGCTGACGCCGGTCTCATCGCGGAAAGCGCGGGTAAAATATCCCTGGCTTAAGAATACATAAGCCGCTGCCTCGGAAACGGTAATTCCCTGATCGAAATTCTCATCCATGTACTGCTTCGCAATGGCTACGAGTTCCTTGGCTTTTCCGTTCTTAACCCTGAGGTTTTCTTCCCATTCACCCCTCAATGCTCTTGAGAGGATTATCATGAGCTCTACCGTTAATGTATGGACCATAAGGTCCTTTGCATATCTGTTCTCGGAATCTTCCTGAACGATACGCTCGGCAAGCTGGTTGATGTCCTTCTTTTCCCCGCCTTTGATGACAAAGAAAGACTGTCTTGTGATGTCATTGTCCTCAGTGATACCGAGATCGGCAAACTTAAGGAAACTCTCAAGAGAGATCTTTGCAAGAGAACCCGGGATCGATACGCTCGGTCCAGCGCTGTTGCTCTGCTTCTGAGCATTCTTGTTTGTCTTCTGCGACTCTCTTGTGATCTCAAGATCTGATGTATCGTGAATGAATCCGAAATACAGATTGAGCATGTCTGCTTTTCCGCTCTTGATCACCAGCTTATGCCTTACGAGAGGTCTGATGACGACTACCGCTCCTTTCGAGAGCGGCACAGTCTCGTTTCCAACAACAAGTTCGATCTTGCCCTCTCTCAGATACATGAGTTCATGTGAATTGTGCATGCTCTCATCCGGAAGTGAATCCTTGGTATCGTAAGAGTGCTCCAGACCTTCGATTACTATCGGAACCGAGCCCTCGGATAAGAAGACATCATCCTCGATTGCAGAAAGAAGCTTGTTGCTCATTTAATGGTCCTCTTTTCAGATAAAATTTATCGCGTCAATGTAGATCTCGCCGTTGCGTTCTTTGTCTTCGATATAGATCCTGAGACTGTTGAGCTTGATAGGTCCGTCCTCGGAATAATCAAGCGTGATCGTCTGCCAGGTAAGCTGCTGGCGGATCTCGGCCTCACCGAAATCCTCGACTATCAGTTTCTTCTTCTTCTGATCCGGATTGAAAACGGAAAGCTGTATCCTTGATCTTCCGTAGATCTCGATCGGCGAGAAGAGAGAAGCATACTCAAGACAGGGCTCAAAGCCGTAAAGCGACTTGTCCGTCTCATAACGGATGCGCAGAGATGCGCTGCCGGTAAGCTTATGGATGTTATCCTGCGAGATGATGCCCTTGCCCTTGAATGTCCTGTAGATCTCGAGTGTCTCGAATTCAGACTCAGGAGTCCTCTTTCCGACAAACTCAAGGCAGTCACAGTGAGTGAAGCTCAGATCCGGTGCGAAATATGCAGGATCCCTGTCGAATCTGAAAGGCAGGATCGGGAGATCTTCACCGTTCTTAAGTGTCGCGTCATGCGGGAAAGGCGTGAAGCCATATGTGATCGACTGGGGATCTTCGACGTCATCGCGCCAAACCATTACGCACATACCGTAAAGGCTCTTCGCGTGGGCCGGATAGAAGATACGGTCCTCGCCTGCAATGGCAAAACCTGTGATCTCGCCGCTTGCATCCTGGATATTAAGTCCGGAACCCAAATTGCTGAACTTGATTATCCTCTTGTTTCCTGCGATCTCGATATCGTTGGGCTCAGGTGAAGACTTGCTCATCTTCGGTGAGAAATGCGTGCCCAGAGCGATGGTCGCAAGTCTTAATCCGAGAATAAAACTGATCGTCTTATCAGGCAGGAGCATGTCGTGCATGCTTACGATACCGGAAGGCATGCTGAGGAGCTTTGTGAATGCCGTAAAGTTCTCGTTGAATTCGAGAACGCTGTACGGATTATTAAAGTCGACATCGTCCGGATGCATCGTTACGAAGAGTATCGAAGGCATGAGCGAATCGTCGTAAACTTCCTTGGGTTCGAATACTTCAGCAAGAGTCGTGAGAAGTCCCATAAGGAACAGGTCGTATCTCTCGTAAAGCAGCTCTCCCTTATCAGGCGAGAAGCAGAAACCTCTGACCGCAAGATTCTTAAGGGGAACAAGCTTTGTTCTGTAAAGAGTCGACATTCTGAACTTGGGAAGAATGAATTTCTTCTCATCTTCCTCACTGAGCTTGCCGGGATTCTCCTTTTTCTCGGGGATCATGTTGAAATCGAGCTGGCTTGCAGAAGAGAAAGAGATGTTCTCCTTATGTCCCTTAGCCTCATTCATGGAGCTGTCACCGGATGTCGGGAAGTCGATATCCAGCGGCTGGATGTCATCAGGATCCTTGCCCTCGAGCATCTTGAGCTGGTCCTGCATCTCGATGTCGATATCACCGATTTCCTTTGTCTTCTGGAACTCTTCCTTGAGCTCGACGACCTTCTTCTTTCTCTCGTCGATCCAAAGAAGCTTCTCATAACCTTCCTTATCGAGGTAAAGACCCATGGATTCGAGTACGTCCTTCAATGCTTCGACTCTGTCCATCGCGAAAGGAGCGATCCAGTTAAGGATCGTAGAGTCGTCATATGAAAGGTCGACAACGCCGACAGGATAGGATATCTGGTCACTTAAACGGTATGCAAATGCAAACGCTGAAGATGAAACATCAGCAAGACGCGCTGTCTCGGTAACCTTAATCCACTCGGCATTCTTAAAATGCGTCTTGTCCTCAGCGGGATAGACTTCCTCGCCTTCTTCAAGTCCGGATCTTGCGGGCGAGAAGAATCTCAGATAGTTCATGACCTTGCGCTTGAGAGGAGCTTTTGTGGCATTCGCCTCTTTCATCGGGATCGAGAGGAAATCCGATCCGAGGAAAACCCAGACATCGCCGCATCTGATATCTGTCAATACAGTCTGGTCGGTAAGGCACTTGAACGTAAACGTGTATGCGTCTCCCGATGCCTTGTAAGGCGGGATCGTAAAACTGAATCTTCCCTTGGAAGAAGTAGTGACTTCACGGCTTAAGATAACACCGTAGTCGGTATCGAGCTTACTGACCTTTCTTCCGTCAGTAGGATCCTTGACTATCTCGAGCGTAACTGTCGCACTGGGTGCGGCTACTCCTTCGATCTTGAGTTCAACGCCCTGCTGGAAAACACACTTGGCGGTAAGCCAGCTGGGTAAAATAATCGGATTGATCTGCATCTGTCTAACCTCAGTTAAGCAAGAATTTCTTCATCCGAACATTATACATTAAAAGAAAGAAAATAAAAAATTTTAACGATTTTGAAATCAGACTTCTCCAATGAGGACTTCGATACCCTTGGCACGGCAAAGAGCAACGCTCTCGGGAGAAGCGCCCGAATCAGTGACAAGGTAGTCGATCCTGTCAGCGGGAATAAACGAAGAAGCCGAATCTGCACCGAGCTTAGTGGAGTCGATCAGTGCAACGATCTTTTTCGCACGGTCCGCGCAGAGCCTCTTAAGCTCGAGCTCGAAAAAATTATCACCTGAAAGTCCGGACTCGGCAGAAAAACCGTTGCCCGATACGAAATAAAACTCAGCTGAAAGCCTGCCTATCATTTCCTTGGAAGAAAGACCTTCGATCGCACCGGAATGCGGACGCAGCATGCCTCCCAGAATGATGATAGATTTGAAGTTGCTGTTCCTCTGAAGCTCCATGGCAGTATGGATACCGTTGGTAATGACGGTAACGTCTTTCGCCTTTTTCAGATATGGAATCATGTGAAAAGTAGTTGAACTCGCATCCATGAAGATGGTATTCCCGTTGCCGACAAGTGTTGCGGCTTTTGCACCTATCGCATTCTTCAGATCGACGTGGGTAACGGCTCTGACCATATAGTTCTCGCCGCTGTATGAAGACATCTTGTGAGGGAGCTTGATTCCGCCGTGAAATCTGATTATCGCGCCGTCTCTTTCAAGCGCTCTGATATCAGTTCTGATGGTCGCTCCTGTAACGCCAAGTCTGGCCGAGAGAGCTGTCGTATTGATCTCGCCCTCTTCCTCAAGTATGTCCAGGATCTGTTTTCTTCTATCAGGAATATTCATCTCCAAGATATTATCAAGTGAAAATCAAATAGTCAATTGTCTTTCATTTGCCACAGTTTCTGAAAACAATTGCAGAACAGATTTTTCAAACAATCAGTTCTTCTGAAAATGCTGATAATCCTTAGGACTTGACCAGCTGCCGCCCCATGTCCATCCGCGGTCGGTCAGGAGTTCATAAGCTCTGTCAGACGTCGTTATAACATGCGGAGTATCGGATGATCTTCCGCTGACGTAGTCTGAAGCATTATCATGCGAGTATTTGGGGCTTCCATCGGAATTGTATGTGACGTAAGGATTCTGCTGGGGATTTATGTCGATGGCTCTGCCCAGGGCATGCTTAGACAGATTTCCCGATCCCGTGGCGGGACGGTAGCAGAAAGCCGATGTGTTATTCGCTTCGATAGAGTACCAGTCAGATGACTCACCGTCCCCTGCCCAGAAATCATCGATAAGATACATCGAATAGATCTGATATCCTTCAGCGCAAAGGATCTCGAAAACTTCCAAAACTTCGCCTGCGACGCTCTTGTTTACGATCATCTCGCCAACCTGATAGTCGCCGTTGAAATTGATGTGAAGCATCTTCAGATACCGGAGATCACTCAGTCCTATATTGCTGTTGCTTACATAGGACTGACCGTAGATCCTGTTGTATACGCTGTCACCTTCTTCTATCTCGTAGGAGGTGAAGTATTGAAAAAGGTTTTCCCTGTCTATCTTATCCTTGCTGATGACAGTTCCTGCGCTGTAACCTGACAGGCTCTTGAGCTTTTCCGGCATCGGAGTCGGAGTAGGCGTCGGTGTATCAGTAGGCACAGGTGTTGCCGTAGGCTCGGGTGTAGGAGTGTCGGTTGGAATTGGAGTCGGTGTATCCGGGACAGTCTCTGACTGTGTAGAGGATGTCTCAGTTCCTATCTCGCTCGGAAACCCTGTTCCGGGAGATTCTGTCATTCCGGCCAAAAGCACGAACTCATCGTCGTTATTATTCCGGGTAAACTTGATGACAAATATGATCGTGGCTCCGATAACAATACACATTCCCGCTATCAGCAGGGCTGTTATCAGGTTTTCTCTGCGCTTTCTTTTGTCTGACACCGGCAATAACCTCTTTAGTCTGTTTTCGTGGTGTTTTAACCCACCTGACAATCTTATCACAGCTTTGATTTTTTGCTATAATATCCGTCATGCGCCTGTGGTGAAATTGGCAGACACGCCAGATTTAGGTTCTGGTGCCGCGAGGTGTGCAGGTTCAAGTCCTGTCAGGCGCACCATGATTTAAGGCTTTCCGTGATGGTTCACGGGAAGCCTTTTTCGTTTTCTTTTCACATTTGTTTGGAGCAGAAAAAGTTTTGTTTATTGTTTCTGACCGTTCTTTTTTTCTGCATCCTTTTACTCGGATACGATTTCCGCTTCGGGATACATAATCCTCAAAACTGATTCTTTATCTTCATCGACCGATCTGACTAAACTGAAAGATATCTTCTGGACTTCAATGAAATCATGTCCTTCAGGAACGGTGTCAGGGATCATGGCGGGTGACAATCTGAGTTCAGTTACGGTTTTATCCGAAGGACTGATCACATAATCTGCTTCATATACCAGCCACGACTCGGAAGTTAACGTTTTTTCGATCGTTTGGCTATGATGTGCATCAACCGTCACCTCGAAATCATCAAAAAGAAAACTGTCAGGGTTCTCATCAAGATATCCCATAATGACTTTAGCTATTTCATCAGCCACTTCTATCCTGTCCACCTTGCCGAAATACAGATTCACATAACGCAGCGATTCCCTCTCACTTACGTGAATGCTTCCCAGTTCAATGTCACCTACACGATGCGAAGTATAATAGCTGATAATGTCTTTAACTTCGTCCTCATATTTCAAGTGTTCGGCCACAGGCGAGTCAAGGTGGGTGTTATCAAATATAACTATGCCAAATACAGAAATACGGGTTCCGACATTATATTTCGACGGCGAAGGATCATAGTGGTAAGTGACGCCGTCTATTTCTTTCCCGGGGCGGGTTAACTCATGACAGTTTCTCACATCATAACCATAACCTAAAAGTGAACAGACACCTGTTGAGCCACCGTCTGTCAGAGAATAAGGCATGGGAATAAGAAAAACGACAAGAAACAAAGCCGCAATCACTATAAGAACTATTCGGATTTTATGTGTCTTTTTCTTTTCCATATTTATCCTTCTTCATCATTCATAAAAACAGTTTTCATCAGATGAAATCATTATAACATTTTGTTAAACCCGGTCATTTTCGATCATACGTCTGATTGAATAGAAAAACCAATGTTATAATTTGAATGTATTCTGAAAGCCATTCTTTATATCTGAGGAAACGATATGGATCCAATAGGCCGCTTTACATGGGGACTGAATCTGTTCGCAGTGATACTTCTTTTCGCAACTGCGATATTGCTGATTGTTGTTTTTATTATTCATCTCATAAAAAACAAAGGACAGACAAAAACGGACCATTCCCTGAAAAAGGAACTGGTACTGATCCTTCCTCTGGTCTCCATCCCCTTATTTTTCTTTGGCACAAAGATCGCCATTGACCTGATCCGTTATCCGCCTGATGAATGGAGATGGAAAGATAATGAGACATATATAATGGATGAAGATGTTATAAGAAGAGTTCTCCGCGTCGCGGATAAAGGTGATCCCGACAGTTTCGCAAAGCTCTTCTCAGCGGTAACAAGAGAGCAGTCCGGCTTTAATGACGAAGCAGAATCTTTCCTCAAAGCATATCCCGGAAAGATGTCAGGCATCAAATTAGACCATATCCATGATCAGATGCTGTCAGACAGAGGATACCGTCTGGAAAACGGCATTTACGTAGGAGAGCGTTTCAGAACGTATGCCGGGTTCTGCGGTGACAAATGGTATTACATCTATGTCTCATATATAGAATATTGTGAAAACGAAGAATATCTCGGTCTGAACAAGCTCATAATCCTGAGTGAAGGGGCAAGGATAGAATTCAAGGTGAGCGGGTTTTCACACAGTTTTGATTACATGCTCTGTGATGTACGTCATCCTGATCCCGACAGTTTCAGAATAATCATGAACGACGCCTATCTGTGGAGAAATACAGACAACGATTTTCTGACTTCCGACCAGATGGCAGCAGAACTTTTAAAATGCAAAGATTATCAGGACATGATAGATGTTCTTGGAACGCCTAATACCATAAAGGAATGGGAACTGACAGTAGAATACGAATATATCTACGAGACGTTTCCCGAAAAAGGCGAACCCCGGTATTTCATCGTAAGGACATCCGGAGCCAAGGGCACGGTCATAAGCTGCAGCTTATACGGAAGCAGCAGTAAGCTCATCCGGAACGTATTGTGAGCATTTCCCGTTAAACAGCACGGTTGTCAATAATCATTGACTTTGATTTGAGCGTTATTGTATATTTTATTTCAGGAATAAACTGATAAACAGGGGTAGGGTTTTATGGCTATTTGGGACAAGCCTGCAGATAACGCAGGCAGATTCGGCGCATCAAAAACGCGGTCATATTCCGCAGATTCATTAAAGTGTCCTAACTGCGCTTCAAATCTCGTTTACGACCTTTCACACGGGGCAATGATCTGCAGGAACTGCGGCGGTCTTTTCGACCCTGAAACATTAGACAAGGTCGGTTCATTCGGAATCGTAAATCCCGAGAAAGAATACGATGGAACGATCGAAGTCAGCAAAGAAGATGCTGAGCGTGTTGAGATCGTCTGTAACTCATGCGGCGCTGAGATCGTAACGGATAAGAATACATCTTCAACCTTCTGCGCATTCTGCGGTTCTCCCGCGCTTGTAACAAGAAGACTCACACGTGAGTTCAAACCGGATTACATCATTCCTTTCAAATTCGATAAGGAAAAAGCAATCAAGCTGTTTGAAGAACACTGTGCAGGCATCGATCATCTTCCGAAAGACTTCAAGTCAAAGAAACTGCTGTCGAAGATGACAGGTCTTTATGTCCCGACATGGATCATTTCCACGGAAGTCGAAGTAAACGTTTCCGGACAGGGCAAGATGGGAAAGATGGTCGATTCGGTCTACGAGGAAATGTCAAAATCAGAGGGCAGGAACTATTCCCATCTCACTTACGGAAAGGTTAAGTTCAGACTTAAAAACGTGCCTTTTGACGGAGAGGAAAAGATTGCAAACAGACTGATGTATGCCGCTGAACCTTTTGACTACTCTGAACTTGTAAGATTCAGACCTGAATTCCTTCAGGGATTCTTCGCAGAGAAATACGATGAACAGCCGCTCGACATGACAGACAGGATCTACAAGCGTCTGGATAAATATGCTCTTAAAGTTTGCGATGAGGTTACTTTCGGCTACGATGATTTCGTTCCCAATTCTGATGCGAGCATAACAAGATACAACAATCAGGATATCAAGTATGCTCTTCTTCCCTGCTGGTTCCTGAGCATCGATTACGACGGAAGGAATTACCAGTACATCGTTAACGGTCAGACTGGAAAGGTCTCGGGAGAATTCCCGTACGCTAAGGGATGGGAAACCATTGAAAGAACCGGAAGACGCGCAAGGCTCGAAGCAATAAGCTGGAACGCAGGACTCAGATCGATCCTTTATCTTCTTCCTGTTCTGGCTCTCGGAGTATTGCGTCTGTTATCCGGCTTCTACGATAACTTCAAGTTTATGGCATTTATCTTCTACCATCCGGGCGAAGCATTGATACTTGCCATAACTCTTGCCGCTGCTATTTTCTTCATGGCCGAGATTTTACCTAAGATACTGCACGGCAGAGAAAAGCATGACATCGAGATGCTGTCAAAATCCAGTTCACACGAGCTTGCTCCCGAACTTGGCGTTGAGAATTATTACGATCCTTCATTCCCCATAACTGCCTACGAGACGACAAAGGATTTCGTATCTCTTGAGACAGGATGGAAATACGGTGAAGAAAGTAATTTCGATTTCAAATCTGCAATGCCTGAAGCTGAAGCAGATGAAGATAACGGTGATGCCACTGATTTCGAGAAACAGGGCAGAAACCGTAAGATGTTCAGCTGAGGCTGATACGGAATTTACTTATTCTTCATCCAGCTTAAGAACGCTCATGAAGGCTTCCTGAGGCACTTCGACAGAACCTACCTGTCTCATACGCTTCTTACCTTCCTTCTGCTTCTCAAGGAGCTTCTTCTTACGCGAGATATCACCGCCGTAGCACTTTGAAGTAACGTCCTTACGGTACGCCTTGATGGTCTCTCTTGCGATTATCTTGCCGCCGATTGCAGCCTGTACGGGAATCTCAAACTGCTGCCTCGGAATGTTCTCTTTGAGCTTTTCGCACATTCTCCTGCCGCGCGCATAAGCTTTGTCGGCATGAACGATGAAAGAGAGAGCATCAACGGGGTCTCCGTTGAGCAGGATATCGAGTTTGACCAGCTTGGATCTCTGATATCCGGCAGGCTCGTAATCCAATGAAGCATAGCCTCTCGTGCGCGATTTGAGCGCATCGAAGAAGTCGTAGATTATCTCATTTAAAGGCATCTTGTAGTGAAGCATTACGCGCTTTTCATCAAGATACTTCATGTCCGTGTATTCGCCGCGTCTCTCCTGGCAGAGTTCCATGATGTTTCCGACATATTCTTTCGGAAGCATGATCGTTGCCTTAACGATGGGTTCTTCCATATAGTCGATCGAAGCCGGATCGGGCATGTTCGTAGGATTGGAACAGTCAACGCAGCTGCCGTCCGTAAGATGGATCTTGTAGATAACGGAAGGCGCGGTACTGATAAGATCGAGATTGAATTCGCGCTCCAGTCTTTCCTGGATGACTTCATAGTGAAGAAGGCCTAAGAATCCGCATCTGAAACCGAAGCCCAGAGCTGCGGAAGTCTCAGCGTCAAATGACAATGCCGCATCGTTGAGTCTTAACTTTTCGAGCGCGTCTTTGAGGTCGCCGTATCTGGCACCGTCAACAGGATAAATACCGCAGAAAACCATCTGCTGTATTCCCTTGTAGCCGATAAGAGGCTCTTCTGCAGGATTGTCAGCCAGAGTAACGGTATCGCCGGGAGCAGTATCCCTTACGTTCTTTATCGAAGCGCAGATATATCCTACCTCGCCTGCTTTGAGGCTTTCAGTGGGAACGAGTTCTCCGGGATGGAACATTCCGAGTTCGGTTACCGTAAACTCTTTTCCGGAGTGCATCATCCTGATGCGGTCACCGTTCTTAACGGTTCCGTTCTTAACTCTAACGCTGACGATAACGCCTTTGTATGAATCGTATTTCGAATCGAAAACCAGAGCCTGCAAAGGCTTTGTCTCATCGCCGTCCGGAGCCGGAAGATACTCGACTACCTTCTCGAGTACTTCATCGATGTTAATGTCACTCTTTGCGGAAATGAGAGGAGCATAAGAAGCGTCGATTCCGATGTCATCCTCGATCTCCTGACGAACTTCTTCAGGACGCGCTGAAGGAAGATCGATCTTATTGATTACCGGAAGGACTTCAAGATCCGCATCAACTGCAAGATAAACATTGGCAAGAGTCTGCGCCTCTACGCCCTGTGAACTGTCTACAACGAGTATAGCGCCGTCACATGCCGCCAGTGATCTTGAGACCTCGTAGTTGAAGTCGACATGGCCTGGAGTGTCAATGAGGTTAAGAAGATAAGTCTTGCCGTCAGAAGCCGCATAAGGAAGTCTTACGGCCTGTGACTTGATCGTGATACCACGCTCACGCTCTATGTCCATGTTATCGAGGATCTGATCCTGCATCTCGCGCTTTTCCTTTACGTGGGTATGCTCGATCAGGCGGTCAGCCAGAGTCGACTTTCCGTGGTCGATGTGGGCGATTATGCAGAAATTTCTTATGTAATTACGGTAGTTGTCACTCATTAATTATTCCCTTTTCAGAGCACCCTCATCTCATTGAACGGATAAACCCTGACAACGGCAATGCCCTTTATTCTGTCTTCTGTAAACGGTCCGAGATTGCGTGAATCATTACTTACAGGCCTGTTGTCACCGAGGCAGAAATATTCGTTATCTGCCAGCTGGATCTCGTCATAGCCCTTCTTGATACCGCTGTCCATTACATACGTTGCGATTCCATCAGGCAGATAGTTCTCCTGAAGGAGGAAGAAATCCTCGGAATCAGCAGGCTTGATGTAAACGCAGCCGTCCGTGATCCTTACAGTCTCACCGGGCATTCCGATGATCCTCTTTACGAGATATTCTTTTCTCGTATATCCTTCCATGTTCTTGCCGTCAAGGATAACGATGTCGCCTCTCTTGTAGTTGTGGACATAAGTTGAGATCTTCTCTGCGAAGATTATGTCGCCGGAAGACAGTGTAGGAACCATCGAATCACCGTAGACGTTATCTCTCTGAACAAGAAATACGACGATAAAGATACCGGCAAGCACTCCGATGCAGATCGTACGGAGCCAGTCAAGGATCTCATATGCCGTGGTGCCCTTTTCGAACTTTCCTATTCTCTTAACCTTTGCGGCAGGCTTCTTTTCAGAAACCGAATTGTTGCTTTCATCCATTATGTTTTCGGATGAAACGTTTTCTTCTTTACTCATAGATTCTCCCCATTATCACTTTCTGTTGTAGTTATGCTTATATGCAGTTCTTCGAGCTGCTTGTCTGTTACATATCCGGGCGCATCCATCATGATATCCTGTGCGTTCTTGTTCATCGGGAAAGGGATTACCTCACGGATAGTCTCTTCACCTGAAAGGAGCATTACCATACGGTCAACGCCGGGAGCGATTCCTGCATGCGGCGGAGCGCCGTAGCAGAATGCGTTATACATGGCAGGGAACTTCTTCTTAACGTCCTCTTCGCCAAGTCTTACAAGTTCAAATGCCTTGATCATGATCTCAGGATCGTGGTTTCTTACAGCGCCTGATGAGAGCTCGATTCCGTTAACTACGAGGTCATACTGGTCAGCCATGATCGTAAGAGGATCGATCTCGCCTTTCTCTGCTTTGAGAAGCACATCAAGGCCGCCCGACGGCATAGAGAAAGGATTGTGACAGAACTCGAGTTCTCCGGACTCCTCACCGATCTCATACATCGGGAAATCAACGATCCAGCAGAACGCGTACTGTTCCTTGTCCATGTGGCCGGGAACTGCTGCGCCGAATGTCTTAACGAGAACGCCTGCCATCTTCTGTGCAGCGCCCTTTGTACCTGCTGAAAGAACAACGAGTGTATCAGGCTTAAGTCCGAGCTTGGCAACAACTTCGTCCTTCTTGGGAACAACGAACTTGGAGATGCCTCCGACGATCTCGCCGTTCTCATCTACTCTGAACCAGTAACCCTTGCTGCCTGACTGGATCTCACAGTCAGCCAAAGTCTTATCGATAAACTTACGGCTCTCGTGGAAATCAGAGATAACTACTGCCTTGATCTCGCCGTCTGCGAAAGGTGCGAATTCTTCTGTTCTGAGAAGATCTGTTACGTCAGTAACTGTAAGGTCGATACGGAGGTCAGGCTTATCTGTGCCGTACTTCTCCATTGCCTCAAGGTAAGGAATGCGCATAAACGGAGAACCTGATGCTCTGTTGTACTTACCGTACTTAGCAAATACGGGAGGCAGTACGTCTTCGATGATGGCGAAAACGTCTTCCTGGCTTGCAAATGCCATCTCCATGTCGAGCTGGTAGAACTCGCCCGGGCACCTGTCGCCTCTTGCGTCCTCATCTCTGAAGCAGGGTGCAATCTGGAAATATCTGTCGATACCTGAAACCATCAGGAGCTGCTTGAACTGCTGGGGTGCCTGCGGCAATGCATAGAACTTACCGGGATGCTTTCTTGCGGGAACGAGATAGTCTCTTGCGCCCTCAGGTGAAGATACGGTAAGGATAGGTGTCGTGATCTCCATGAAATTGTGCTCGATCATTGACTGTCTCAATGCAGCGATAACGTTGCTTCTGAGGATCAGGTTCTTCTTTACCTCAGGATTTCTGATGTCGAGATATCTGTACTTAAGTCTGGATGCCTCATCAGCTTCCCTGCTGTGGTTGATCTCGAAAGGAAGCTCGTTATAACGGCAGCGTCCGAGTACTGTTACCTTCTCAGGAACCACTTCGATATCGCCTGTTGCCTGCTTATCATTCTTGGAACTTCTCTCTCTTACGGTACCCTCAACCTGAATGGTAGATTCCTTTGTGATGGCTTTGAAAGTCTTCATCATCTCGGATGTCTCGATAACGACCTGTGTCGTGCCGTAGAAATCACGGATAACAACGAATCCGAGTTCGGCTCCGACTTCACGGAAATTCTCCATCCAGCCTGCGAGCTGAACCTTCTTGCCCGCGTCTGTGATCCTAAGTTCTCCACATGTATGTGTACGTGACTGCATATATTACCTCCAGCAAATCCTAACTTTTCTAAATTATTTTCCGGTCATGAAATCTACAAGACCGTCGAGCTTAACGGGCGTTTCCGTACCGTCAGCCATGCACTTTACCTTGACTTCTCCTGAAGCGAGCTCATCGTCTCCGATA
This sequence comes from Ruminococcaceae bacterium AB4001, assembly GCA_000621765.1. Lineage (GTDB taxonomy): Bacteria > Bacillota > Clostridia > Saccharofermentanales > Saccharofermentanaceae > Saccharofermentans. The sequence continues at coordinate 53,106 of JHXJ01000006.1, read as the reverse complement.
ACTGCAAGGTAAGGAATTCCCTGCTTGCCGGCATATTTCATCTGGGCCTTAAAGGATCTTCCTGCCATATCCGTCTCGCATCCGATGCCGTTAAGTCTTAAGGCATAGCAGATCTTAAGTGCTTCGATCTTTGCCTGCTCGGACATTGAAGCGATATAGAGCTTAACATATGACGGAGCTTCCTTAAGCGCTCCCTGAGCTTCTGTCTCAAGAAGGAGTCTTTCAACACCCATCGCAAATCCGATTCCGGGAGTAGCAGTGCCTCCGCAGTCTTCAACAAGTCCGTCATATCTTCCGCCGCCGCAGATGGTGCCCTGCGTTCCGACGTTCTCTGATACGAACTCGAAAACCGTTCTTGTATAGTAATCCAAACCTCTTACGATATTAGGGTCGATAGTGTAAGAAATGCCGATGGCTTCGAGTCTTGCCTTAAGGCCCTCAAAGTGTGCCTTGCAGTCATCGCAAAGGTGGTCGATTAGTCTCGGCGCATTCTTTACGATGTCCTTGCCGCCGTCGACCTTGCAGTCGATCATGCGCAAAGGATTCTTCTCGAATCTTGCCTGGCAGTCCTCACACATCTCAGAAACATGAGGTCTGAAATAATCCTTCAGGAGCCTGTTATATTCTCCGCGGCAGTTGGGGCATCCAATGGAATTGATGTGCAGTGCGATATTCTTAAGCCCCATCTTCTTGAAGAAGACGTCAACTACGGAAATGATCTCAGCATCGATATCCGGACCCTGGGCGCCGAAAGACTCAAGTCCGAACTGGTGAAACTCACGCATTCTTCCCTTCTGCATCTTCTCATAACGGAAAGCGGTAATGTTGTAGAAAAGCCTTACGGGTGAAGGAAGGCTTGTCATGCCGTTCTCGATAAAGCTTCTGACTACGCCTGCGGTTCCCTCAGGTCTTAACGTGATGCTTCTGCCACCCTTGTCTTCAAAGGTGTACATCTCCTTGGTAACGACGTCAGTCGTATCGCCTACGCCCCTTTGGAACAGGTCAGTCTGCTCAAAAGTCGGGATCCTTATCTCTTCATAGCCGAAGGAATGGCATACATCAGCGAAAGTCTTCTCTGCGATCTGCCAATTGTGTATCTCTGAAGGAAGAATGTCCCTCGTACCCTTCTGTGCTGCGTATCTCATCACAATTCTCCTGTTTCTTTTAAATAACAAGTAATTATAACACAAATCGAGCAACTTGCTTGCAAGGGTTGCGAGATGCAGTGTTTCATGTGAGCGAAAGCGAACAAATATAACACAAATCGAGCAACTTGCTTGCAAGGGTTGCAAGATGCAGTGTTTCATGTGAGCGCAAGCGAACAAATATAACACAAATCGAGCAACTTGCTTGCAAGGGTTGCGAGATGGATTTTTTACGAAACAATTGTAAATTTTCCCGGCAATCGCAAAACCGGTTGATGATCTACTTATATTTTGTACTGATAGCAGATATAATCGAAACATCAAAAAAACAGGAGGAATAGGAATGAAAAATGTTTTGCTCAAAAGCGCGCTTTCCGTTGTGCTCTCATCGGGCATCCTGCTCAGCGGAAGCGTCGGCGTTCTCGCAGACGGACAGACACCCGATGGTTCAGGAGTCATTGAGGCCGAAGACGCATCATGCGGTACGGAATCTTCAGGAATAGCTATTAATTCAAAAAACTTTCCTGATAAAACATTCATGAATTTTCTCTTATCTGACCGCTATGACAGGGACGAGAACAAATACCTGTCAGAATATGAGATCGAAGAAATAAGAACGCTCGATCTGAGTGATATGAATATCTCTTCGCTTAAAGGTATTGAGTACTTAACTAATCTCTGCGATCTTAGCATTAGAGGAACAAAAGTCTCATATGTTGATCTGTCTGCAAATCCCGGACTCATGATCGCTTATTACGACGGTGAAAAGGACGAGTGGGGCGACGATGCCATAAATTATCAATGCTATAACGAATCATGGGTATATGTGAACCGCCAGTTGGTTGTCAACAGCGATACCCTTGTCAATTTTCACTCCGGTTTAGGCTGGAATAAGACCTCCAAGGGATCGTGGTTCAAAAACGCTGACGGCTCATATCCGAAGGATGGCTTAAAACAGCTGGGCGGATTTTTATACTACTTTGACAAAGACGGTTATGCCATCACCAATGCATGGAAAGAGATCGACGGTGACTGGTACAGATTTGGCAGCGACGGATCTGCTTTTTTCGGATGGCAGAATATAAACGGCAAATGGTATTGCTTCAACATAAGCTGCAAAATGTACAGTGACGATTATATAACCATTTCTACCTGGGATATTAAAAACCAAAGACAAGTAACTGAGGTTTTTTATGTCAATAAGGATGGCGTCATGCAGACTGGCTGGCAGTACATCAGAGGTGAATGGCGTTACTTCAACATCAGCGGCGTAATGCAGACAGGCTGGGTAAATGTTTCAGGCAAGTGGTACTATTTCGAAAAAGGCAAATATGAACAAGACGCTACTATGGTCACCGGCTGGAAACAGATTGACGGTAAATGGTATTACTTTAAATCATCCGGCGCCATGGCTTCAAAAGAATACTGCAACGGCTACTGGCTGAACAAAGACGGTTCATGGACTTATAAGTATGTTGCATCATGGAAGAAAGACAGCACAGGCTGGTGGTTTGGCGATTCAAACGGATGGTATGCAAAGAACGAGACCGTTACGATCAACGGCAAGGATTATAATTTCAACAGCGCAGGCTACTGCACAAATCCGTAAGTAAAAATCTCATAACTGACAGAGCCGTCTCAAAAGTGACTTTTTCCACTTAAGAGGCGGCTCTTTTTTTGTATGTTCTGTTATATCAGGGCTGGGGCATTGTATCGCCGGTAACCTTCTCGAGCACGACAGTATTGCTTATGAATCCCATCTTGAGGTGTGCCTTAACATAAACAACCCTCTCTTCAGGAGTTATGTCAAATTCGACATCCTTGCACTTTCTGTTTGCACCGTGTGTCATATGGAGCTTGTAATGACCATAAGGAACGGGGATCCTGATCGTCTCTGCATTTGCAAGGTGGCCCAAAGGATTCTCGTTGAGATAGATTCCCATGCCTACTGCAATACCCATAGGTGAACCCATACGATAGATCTGGATTACGCCGTCTTCAGGGAGATTAAGAGGACTCTTGCAGTTTCCGCACGGCAGACCTGTGCCGGCTACATCTGCTACATTTCCGCATGAAGGGCATTTGATTCTGAAAAACTGTGACATAAAAACTCCTTGTTATCGCGTTTGTACCGTTTTTAGGCCCTCAGAGGAAAGCCACGGGCATTATATCTTTGTTTCCAATTTCCGAAAAAGCTTAAGACAATTTCTTCTTTGCGATGTATGCCATCCAGTCGTTCTTGGACTGCTCGGCGATTATCTCCATGCCGGCCTTTTCGAGAGCCTCGATCACGTGCTCCTTTTTGGTGTTTATGATGCCCGAGCATACGAAAACACCGTCATCTGCAAGATCTGCAGGAATATCACATGCGATCTCCGCGATTACGTCAGCGATGATGTTTGCAACGATAAGATCGTAAGGCGCATTCTTTACGCTCTTGAGCTCACCCGTGTAGCAGGTGATGTTGGAGCATTCGTTGATGGCAGAGTTCTCTTCTGCGACCTTTACGGCCAGAGAATCGATATCAACTGCATCTACACTCTTAGCGCCCAATTTGCTTGCGATTATCGCAAGGATTCCGGAACCGGTACCAAGGTCAAGGACAGTTGTGTCAGGCTTGATGATGCGGTCAAGGATCTCAGCGCACATTGCTGTCGTCTCATGCGTGCCCGTGCCGAAAGCCGAACCCGGATCGAGGATAACCTTAATGGCGTCTTTTTCGAGCTCGGCGTCACCGTTTTCGATCCATGAAGGACAGATAACGATACGGTCCGAAAGCCTGAATTCCTCGTAGTATTTTTTCCAGTTGTTGGCCCAGTCTTCGTCATCAACATAACGGTATCCTTCAAAGCCCGTGCCAACGTCAAGGAACTCGCCGATCTCTGCGATGCGCTGCTTAATGAAGTCCATCGCTTCAGCCGTGGGAAGATCCTTGTCGGTGATCGAGCCGTATATCATGCCGACGCCATCAGGATTTGCGAACTCCTCGCTCTTGGCTCCCATGCGGATAACGCCGTCATCGGTCTCAGCGAAATAGGCCTTGATAACGACATCCGTACCATAGCTTTCAATGGTACCGTCGTCACAGTAACTAAGTGGGTCGTTGTCTATGGTATTCCTGAATTCCATCGGATCCTGCGATGCGATTCCGTCTGCACCGACCTGCGCAAGCATCTCACAGATAGCTTCTGAAGCTTCTTCAGTTGTCCTGATCGTTATTTCTGCCCATCTCATAGTCTTTTCCTCGTAGAAAAAGCGGGACCCCGTCTGTCAGGATCCCGACTTTTGGATTTATGTTTACTTAAACAGGTTCTTTATCCTCTGGAAGAACTGGCTGCTCCTCGCATAGTTTCGCTCTGTCAGCGTATCGTTGAACTGCTTGAGGAGCTGCTTCTGTTCACGGCTTAAGCCGGTAGGAACCTCGAGCACGAGTTTTACGACATGGTCGCCCTTCATGTTCGGATTGTTCTTGCTCGGAATACCCTTGCTTCTGAGCGTTATCGTGTCACCCGGCTGTGTGCCTTCCTTAAGAGTATATTTCTCTTTTCCGTAGATAGTCGGGATCTCGATCTCGCCGCCTAAAGCTGCCTGTGCAAATGTTATCGGAACATTGCAGGAAGTATTGTTTCCGTTACGGTCGAAAACATCGTGCTTCTTGACCTTGAACTCGATATAAAGATCACCGTAAGGTCCGCCGTTTGTTCCGGGTTCACCCTCGCCTCTGATAGGAAGCATGTCGCCCGTATCTACGCCGGCAGGAATCGTCACGTTGATCGCCTTGACCGTCTTGAGTCTGCCCTTGCCTCTGCACTGTGAGCAGGGAGTCTTGATGACAGTTCCTCTTCCGTTACATGTAGGACATCCCTTTGTAACCATCGTCATACCGAAGAGGGTCTGTGTCTGCTGCTGTACTCTTCCCGCACCGCGGCAGGTAGGACATGTCTCCGGAGTTGTTCCGGGCTGTGCGCCTGAACCGTTACAGGATTTGCAGACATCTTCCTTGGTCAGTTGGAAGGACTTACTGCATCCGAACGCAGCTTCCATGAATTCGAGGGCCATGTGATATTTAAGATCGGCACCCTTCATCGGACCGGTACGTCTTCTGGAACTACCTCCGAAACCGCCGCCGAAGAATGAACTGAAAATATCACCAAGATCGACGTCATAAGCTCCGCCGTAAGGACTGCCGCCACCGCCGAATCCGTTCGGATCGACTCCGGCATGGCCGAATCTGTCATACTTGGCTTTCTTGTCGGGATCAGACAAAACCGAATAGGCTTCGTTGACTTCCTTGAACTTGGCTTCAGCCTCCTGGTCTCCCGGATGAAGGTCCGGGTGATACTTCTTGGCCTGCTGCCTGAAAGCCTTCTTTATCTCATCATCGGAAGCGCCTTTGCTTACTCCCAATACCTCATAATAATCTCTTGCCAAAGAGGAACCCCTCCGATCTCATTTTCGCGTTGTTTAAGGGCATTGCGCCGGAATTTTTCCGTTCTGCCCTTATATGCATATATCCGGCACATCCGTAAGGAACGGAAGTGCCGGACTATTATAGCAGTTAAAACTCAGATTAGAAGTCGCCGCCTGCGTTCTTGAAGCCGTCGCCGCCATCTGCATTTCCGCCGGCTGACTCATTGCCGTATCCGGCGAAATCATCGGGATTAGGCTGAGCCTGAGGGCCTGCACCCGGAGCACCCTGTGCGCCGCCTGCTGCCTGGTAGATCTTTTCGCCGAGCTTCATGAGAGCCTGCTGGAGATCCTCAGTACCCTTCTTCATGCCCTCTGTATCATCCTGGGCGATGCTGCCCTTGAGCTTTTCAATGCACTCATTTACGGGAGCCTTGTCGGAATCGGAGATCTTATCGCCTGCATCCTTCATTGTCTTCTCAGCCTGATATACTGCTGTCTCAGCCTGATTCTTGACTTCGACCTTCTCCTTGTTTGCCTTATCCTCAGCTGCGTGCATCTCTGCTTCCTTAACAGCCTTCTGGATATCTTCCTCGCTCATGTTGGAAGAAGACTGGATGGTGATCTTCTGCTCACGGCCTGTGCCCTTATCCTTAGCGCTTACGTTAACGATACCGTTAGCATCGATATCGAATGTAACTTCGATCTGCGGAACGCCACGGGGTGCGGGTGCGATACCGTCAAGGATGAAGTTTCCGAGTGTCTTGTTGTAAGCAGCCATCTCACGCTCACCCTGGAGTACGTGTACTTCAACCTGCGTCTGGCCGTCTGCTGCTGTAGAGAATACCTGGCTCTTCTTTGTAGGGATCGTTGTGTTACGCTCGATCATCTTTGTGCATACACCGCCCATTGTCTCGATACCGAGTGAAAGAGGTGTAACGTCGAGAAGGAGCAGGCCCTTAACGTCACCTGTGAGAACTGCTGCCTGGATAGCTGCGCCGATAGCAACGCACTCGTCAGGGTTGATGCCCTTGAAAGGCTCTTTGCCGAAGTAATTCTTTACTGCATCCTGAACTGCAGGGATTCTTGTGGAACCGCCTACGAGGAGGATCTTATCAATATCTGAAGGAGATACTGAAGCATCGCTCATGGCGCGCTTAACAGGATCCATTGTCTTCTGAACGAGGTCAGCCGTGAGCTCATCGAACTTAGCTCTTGTGAGAGTGATGTCCATGTGCTTAGGGCCAGTAGCGTCAGCTGTGATGTAAGGGAGATTGATGTTGGAAGAAGTAACGCCGGAAAGCTCGATCTTAGCCTTCTCTGCTGCTTCTCTCAATCTCTGCATAGCCATACGGTCTGATCTGAGGTCAACGCCGTCAGATGTCTTGAAAGACTCTACGAGGTAGTCAACGATCTTGTTATCGAAGTCGTCACCGCCGAGTCTGTTGTTACCTGCTGTTGCAAGAACTTCGAAAACGCCGTCAGCGATATCAAGTACGGATACATCGAACGTACCGCCGCCCAAGTCGAATACGAGAATCTTCTGGTCGGATTCCTTATCGAGACCGTAAGCAAGGGATGCTGCCGTAGGCTCGTTGATGATTCTCAGAACTTCGAGACCTGCGATACGGCCTGCGTCCTTTGTAGCCTGACGCTGTGAGTCAGTGAAGTATGCAGGAACTGTGATAACTGCCTGTGTTACAGGTGTTCCGAGATAAGCCTCTGCATCGCTCTTGAGCTTGGAGAGGATCATTGCGGAGATCTCCTGAGGTGTGTACTGCTTGTCGTCGATGACTACCTTATAGTCGGAACCCATCTCTCTCTTGATAGACTGGATAGTACGGTCAGGATTTGTAACTGCCTGTCTCTTTGCTACCTGTCCGATAAGACGCTCGCCAGTCTTTGTGAAACCTACAACTGAAGGTGTTGTTCTGTTGCCCTCGGGATTCGGGATTACTACTGTCTCCGAACCTTCCATAACTGCAACACATGAATTTGTTGTACCAAGGTCGATACCAATTACTTTTGCCATTTTAATTTTCCTCCTGGTTCTTTAGAACCGCTAATCTATCACTTATTTATGCTTTCTTGCTGACAAGGATCTTGTCGACAATACCGTAGTCAAGTGCTTCCTGAGCTGTCATCCAGTGATCTCTGTCAGTATCTTTCATCAGGGTCTCAAGGTCCTTGCCGCAGTTGTCTGCGAGGATCTGGTTGAGTCTAATTCTTGTATCCTTGATGTGGTCAGCAGCAATAAGGATCTCTGTTGCCTGGCCCTGAGCGCCGCCCAAAGGCTGGTGGATCATAACTTCTGCGTTAGGAAGGATGCATCTCTTGCCCTTTGTACCTGCTGAGAGAAGTACTGAACCCATTGAAGCTGCCATACCCATGCAGATCGTCTGGATGTCAGGCTTGATCAGACGCATTGTGTCGTAGATCATAAGACCGTCAGAAACTGATCCTCCGGGGCTGTTGATGTAGAACTGGATATCCTTATCAGGATCCTCTGCCTCGAGGAAGAGGAGCTGGGCCGTAATAAGGCTTGCTGTTACTGAGTTAACTTCTTCGGAAAGGATAACGATTCTCTCCTTGAGAAGTCTTGAATAGATGTCGTATGCGCGTTCACCGCGGCCTGTGGTCTCGATTACTGTAGGAACCAAGCTTGATCTGATTAAATCCATACTGTTTCTCCTTTATCTGCTTTTGTTTTTACCTTAGTTAGCTACCTGGACCTGAGCATGTCTGATGACTCTGTCCTTGTACTTGTATCCCTTAGCGAAAACCATCGCTATCTCCTGCTCGCCCAGCTCTTCGTCATCTATGTGCATCATTGCATCGTGAAGGTTGGGATCGAATTTTGTTCCGCGTTCTGCGGGTATTTCCTCAACACCGATCTTGGTTAGAGTATCCTGTGCCTGTCTTTCGACGAGTTCCATTCCCTGAATGACTTTTTCAAGTGAGCTCTCGTCTGACTTTTTGGCTCCGTCAACTGCTCTGTCAAGATTATCGATGAGTGTTAAGAACTCTTTTGTAACTGTTGCGATCGCATCTGCGTAGAGGTTTTCCTTTTCTTTCTGTGTACGTCTTCTATAGTTGTCGTACTCTGCGTAAAGGCTCATGTATCTCGCTTCGAGTTCGCTTGCTGCGGAGTCTGCGGCGGCTGCCTCTTCTGTTACTTCCTCAACGGGCTCTGCTTCAGCACTGCTTTTCGCGCCCTCTGCGGAAACCTTGTCGGAAGCTGCAGCATCTTCTACTGCTGCGCTGTCGGCTGTGTCCTTAACGGGCTCGTCGTCAGCTCCGAAAACTATCTCTTCATCATTACTTGCCATTTAATATCTTCCTTTCACTTAATTTTTCTATTTTTTTCAGGTAAATTTCTTCATCTCGCTGTTAAGCTTTTTCTTAACGAAATCGATCTGGGATATTACCTTTGAATAAAGCATTCTCTTTGGTCCGATGATTCCGATATTGCCGGAAACCGAATCTGTCACGTTATATGTCGCGGTAATGAAGCTGCAGTCCTCAAGACCTTCAAGCGTGATCTCCTGGCCGATCCTGATCATGAATGAATCATTGCCTCCCTGGATCCTCGCATTCTCCATCTCGTTTACGTATCCTGCGACCATGCCGGAATCAGAAAGCGTACCGAGAAGATCTCTTGCGCGTCCCAGAGATGAGAAATCAGGAAGTTCCAAGATCCTGTGCTCACCGTCGAGATAGATATTGAGCTCATCTGCCTGCTTGATGGCAGCATATGCTTCATAAAGAACCTGCTTGAGAAGCGGCTCGGGAACCTCTGTACCCTTACCGGCGGTCTCGACCGTAACGAGAGTGATCTCGTCCAAGGGCTTGCCGGTAAGATTCTTCTCGATGGCGCCGGAGATCTTCATCACCTGCTCATCATTCAGGAAATTAGGGATCCTTACGACCTTGTCCTTAACGACACCCGCTGAAAGCACCATGACTACCAGTGCCTTGCCGGGCTCGATCATCAGGATCTTAAGCTGCTTTAAAAAACTCTTCTTAAGTCTCGGGCTCATTGCAAGTGAGACAAAACCGGTCTGCTCGGAAAGAGTATGAGTAGCATTCTTAATGAGGTCTGTTACCTCATCAACGCTCGAACCGATCCTGTACTCTATCTCGAGCTGCTCCTGCGGAGTAAGCTCCTCAATTGTCATAAGAGAGTTGACATATTCACGGTAACCCTTGTCGGAAGGGATCCTTCCGGCAGACGTATGGGGCTTCTCGATGAGACCCATATGTTCAAGTTCCGCCATATCGTTACGGAGAGTTGCTGAGCTGACCTGGAAGTTGTGACGCTCTATCAAAGACTTCGAACCGACAGGCTCGTTCGTTGACACGAAGTCGTCTACTATAGCATGTAAGACTTCTTTTTTACGGTTATCTAACTGCATCTTTTTGTCTCTCCCTTCTCCGATTAGCACTCTATCCAGTTGAGTGCCAACAACAATATACTCTTAAAGTCAAAAATAGTCAAATGAATATTTGAGTGAAATCTGAGGCTTCGCAAATTGCAGTCTTTCAGGGCTGTTTCCTTATTCCATTTTCCTGAATCTGTTTTATTATATTACGGTTTACCTTAACCTATTCTTAAACTTGGAGGAGTCATGAAAGGCATCGTTTTCGACATCGACGATACACTGTACTGCAGACAGGACATGCTCGTACAGGCGGCCGAGACCGTTCTCGGGGTAAAGGTTCCCGACTGGCGCGAATTTATCCGGATCTTCTACGAGAAGAGCGACATCAACATGGCGGGATTGGAATCAGGCGAGATATCGACACATGACATCAACGGATGGCGATATAACGAGACCTTCAGGCTGATGGGGCTTCCCTATAAACCCGAAAACGGCGGAGAAGCAGCCGATGCATACCTCGAACTCCAAAGCCACATGTTCCTGAGCGAAGACATGAAAACGGCGCTGGACGCCTTTTCTTCTGATCCCGGGATAAAACTCGCGATACTCACCGCCGGTGAATCAAAACACCAGTGGAACAAAGTCGTCATGTTAGGGCTCGATAAATGGTTTTCGCGCGAAAACATAATCGTTACAGGTGATGTCGGGATCTCCAAACCGGACGTCAGATTATGCCGCCTTCTCGAAAACAAGTTAGGCCTTACTCCCGATGAACTCTGGATGATAGGTGACAATTACGATAAAGACATCATAGGTGCGCTCGTTTCCGGATGGCATTCGGTATGGATCAACAGAAGACTCCTTCCGCCGCCCGAAAGAAGACCGGATGTCGAAGTAACCAGTGACAAGGAACTGACGGATGTCCTCATGAAGCTGTTCGTCACTGATCCGTCAGCAACGTAAAGATCAGGTTATGTCATTCCATTTATAGAGAGCAGCATAAACACCGTTCTTACGCATTAGTTCATCATGCGTTCCGCTCTCTTCTATTCCGTTCTCGGTCAGAACGAGTATCCTTCCGGCATTTCTAATCGTCGACAGTCTGTGGGCAATTACAAGAGTCGTCCTGTTCTTTGCAAGTCTCTCCAGTGATTCCTTGACGATATTCTCGCTCTCATTATCAAGTGCGCTGGTCGCCTCATCGAAGATCAGTATCGGAGGGTTCTTAAGAAAGACTCGTGCTATGGATATCCTCTGCTTCTGGCCGCCAGAGAGTTTTACGCCCCTCTGCCCTATGTCGGTATCGTATCCGTTCGGGAGCTCCATTATGAAATCGTGCGCGTTAGCAAGTTTTGCGGCTTCGATGATCTCCTCTTTTGTAGCTCCTGGTCTTCCGTAACTGATATTATCCATTATCGTTCCGGCAAACATATAGACATCCTGCTGGACTATTCCGATGTTATCCCTAAGGCTCTTTAATGTAACGTCCCTTATGTCTTTTCCGTCGATCTTTATCGAACCGTCCGTTACATCATAGAATCTCGGGATAAGGCTGCAGAGCGTTGTCTTTCCGCCGCCGGAAGATCCGACAAGCGCGACATAAGCTCCTGCCGGAATCTCAAGATTGATATGTCTTAATACCCTGTGCGCGCCGTCTTTATACTTGAACGATACATCATCAAATCTGATATCGCCCTTAACGTCGGTAAGCTCTAACGCATCCTCCTTATCCTGAATGTCAGGAACGACGCTTATCATCTCAACGAAACGTTCAAATCCTGTGTATCCGTTCTGGAACTGTTCGGTGAAATCAATGAGCGTTCTTACCGGCTCGGTAAAAATATTGATATAGAGCAGGAACGCAACAAAATCAGGTATCTGGACAAGTCCGTTTGTCATAAGGACACCGCCCGTGATAATGACGATTATATTGATCAGGAGCGTGAACGCAGTCATTCCGGAATGGAAGATACCCATGTTGAAATAACTTGCTTTCTTGGCCTTAAGGAAGCCTTCGTTCCCCACCTTGAATTTCTCGTTCTCGATCTCCTCATTTGCAAAGGATTTTACGACGCGGATTCCGGAAAGATTATCTTCGATCTGCGTATTTATCTCAGCGATCTTCTCCCTGTTTTTCCTGAATGCCCTTCTCATCCTCTTATTGAGTATATAAGCAAACAGGAACATGAACGGCAGCATGATGAAAGCAGCAAGAGTAAGATACCCGCTGATGCCTGCCAGTATGATAAAAGAACCGACTATCTTGATCAGCGAAGTGATTATATTCTCAGGTCCGTGATGCAGCAATTCCGTTATCTCGAAAAGATCGCTCGTGATCCTGCTCATGAGCTGGCCGACCTTCTGATCGTCAAAGAACGAGAATGAGAGTTTCTGATAATGCGAGAAGATCTCCGCCCTCATGTCATATTCCATTTTCGCGCCCATAACATGTCCGATATAGGAAATGTAATAGTTTGCAAAGAACTGGACGATCATCAGAACGATCAGAAGTATCGCGATCTTCAGTATCCTGTCCATTCCTTCTTCGCTGGACATATTAGGGATCTCCGCCGTTATTATCCTTACGACGGAAGGGATAGCCAGCGCGATCGCCGATGCCAGGACAGCAAAAAACATATCCAGGAAAAACGTTCCCAGATAAGGCTTATAGTAACTGAGCATCAACTTAAGATTTTTTCTCATTTATGTCTCAAAATCCGATCCGCTTCATCTCTTTAACGAGATTGGCTGCATATGTCTCAGTACCGAGGCTGTTCGGATGGAGATTATCAAGATAATAAAGCTCCATGTGCGGTACGAGAGTCAGACCGTCGATCACCTTGATGTTCGGATATCTTCCAGCGATCTTCTTCACGTTTTCGCAGAATCTGAAGAATACCGGAAGTTCTTCAGGATTGTCACCTCTCCATATCGGCGAGATGCAGAGCACAGGTATCTCCGTTCCGTAGATCCCTATTAGCGTCTCGTAGTACTCTTCAACATCAGCCATTGTCTCCGCGCCATACTGATTGGTGCCAAGCGCAACTACGATCTTATCGGGAGTATATCCGGGCATCGGCATGAGAGACTTCTTATCGTAGACATATCCGCCTATTCCCTGGTTGAGAATGTCCCAGTCAAGATATCTGTTTGCGATGCTTACATAGCTTTCGGACGAACGCAGAGATCCGTACCCCTGCGTTATCGAATCACCGAGCCAGAGAACTTTGGTGTTCTTTACCGGAATCTGATAAGAAGAATCGATCGAGAAGTTCTTGATGAGCAGGGTAGCATCAATGGCAAGATAGATCATGATGCTGTGTGTGCCCTCAGGCAGCGAAAACCTGATGCTTCCCTCCTCCTTCATATCCTTAACATATACGATCTCGTGGGCTAGCCCGTCTACATAAAGCTCGACGGAGTCCTCGGAACATTTCCAGATCATCTTATAATCAAATGAGACCTCAGAAGCATCCGTGGTAAACTCCAGCGTCTTCGCAGTCGATGCATCACATCTTTCCGACCACATCTCCAGAGCATTATGGAAATAATCCATCTGTGGTCCCGAATACTGGTTTGCCTTCAGATATCCGTCCGGAGTCTCTTCAAATTCATATGCACCGAAATATATTTTCTTGAGTTCTTCATTAGATAAGATCATTTTTGTGTGCCTCTCTCTTCATCTCATACATTGCTTCGTCTGCCATGCGGAAATATTCCTCATTCTCGAGATCGTTCTCGGGATCGATGATGACATAACCGACGCTGACGCTTAACCTGAACGGCATCTTCAGTTCCCCGGAGACCTGCCCTGACTTCTCTATCAAGATAACTTCCGCACCAATAATTATCTCATAAAAGCCGGCGCCTGTAATCTTCAGTATACGCCCATACTTTCCGGGTATGAAAAAGCCCGGGGCAGTCGCTCCCGGGCATAAAGATCTTTTTCATTAAGAACGGTATCAGAGATCGTAATACATCTCGTATTCCATAGGTGTAGGCATTGAGATGTGACGTCCGAGATCCTTTCTGCGGTTAGCGATCCAGAGGTTGATAAGCTCGATCGGGAAAACGCCACCTGCAGTGAGGAAGTCGTGATCCTTTTCCAAAGCCTTAAGAGCTGAGCCTAATGACTTAGGAAGACCCTTGATCTTTTTCTTGTCCTCATCGGAAAGGTTGAAAAGATTGAAGTCATAAGGACCATAGCCTTCTGCTTCCGGATCGATCTTATTCTTGATGCCGTCCAGACCTGCCATGAGGATAGCTGCGTAGCAATAGTAAGGATTGCATGTGGCATCCGGATTTCTAAGTTCGAATCTCTTCTTGTCGGGTGTCTTTGCATAAGCCGGGATACGGATTACGGCGCTTCTGTTAGCGGTTGCATAACCGATGGTAACAGGTGCTTCAAAGCCCGGGAGAAGTCTCTTATATGAGTTTGTTGAAGGGTTCGAGAATGCGCAGATGGCTGAAACGTGGCGCAAAACGCCTCCGATAAAATACAGAGCTGTCTGCGACAGGCCTGAGTATCCGTTCTCATCGTAGAAGATCGGCTGGCCGTCCTTGAACATCAGCATGTGAACGTGCATTCCGGAACCTGCTTCACCATAGATGGGCTTGGGCATGAATGTAGCGGTCTTGCCTTCCTTAACGGCCTCATTCTTAACGATGTACTTGGTGAGCATGGTCTTATCGGCCATCTCTGTCATGCCGCCAAACTCGACTTCGATCTCCATCTGGGCAGAACCGACTTCGTGATGGTGATACTTGACCTTAATACCCTGCTGTTCCATCAGCATGGTTACACGGCTTCTGAAGTCGTAAGCTATATCCTGAGGAGGAGCAATATGATAGCCGCCCTGATGAGGTGTCTGGAAGCCGTGGCTTCCGAATTCGCCGGTGTTCCAGAAGGCTTCCGCACCGTCAAGAGTGAAACCTGAGCTATTTGGTTTGTTGTTGTAGGTTACCTCGTCGAAAACATAGAATTCGAACTCGGGACCAAGAAGGAACGTATCAGCTACACCCAATTCCTTCATGTACTCTTCTGCGCGCTTGCAGACGTTTCTGGGTTCCTGGTTAAAGGGAACATTTTCATTCTTGCCAATGATCCTTACATCGCCGATCATTGAGAGTGTCTTGATCTCACAGAAATCATCGATAGCGGCACTAGAGAGATCCGGAATAAATACCATGTCACTCTTCTCGACAGGAGCAAAACCATAGTTGCTGCCGTCAAAACCGATTCCTGCGGTCATTGTCGATTCGGAGAATCTGTCAGCAGGTATCGTAAGATGATGCCACCTGCCGTTCAGATCGATCATCCTGAAATCGATCATCTTGATGTCATTCTCAGCGATAAAATTCTTCGCTTCCTCAAAGTTACTTAGCATATATTCCACCTCCGCTAAAGTAAATAAGCGCTGATCCGAAATGTTATTGCACGTTCAGGTCAACGCTTATCTAATAAAATCATAGCATAGGAGATGTCAAAAAAACTTGTTCAGGCAGGGACAAAATGCCCTTTTTTGTAGGATAAAAAAAGCAATCTGCACAAGAACGTTATTTGTCTTTACGCCACATGATAAAAAACAGAAGGAGAAAGAGCGTAAACGGAAGCAAGGCCATCTCGAGAATAAGATCAGCATCAGTGAACAATTCAAACACAGCCATGTTCCGTCTCCCCCATCTTTTTTTCTAATCTTATCACACCGGATGCATGAACATCACCAAATACAAGAACTTAACGATTTTCGCTTTTGTGTTCCTTCGTTATTGAGAAAGATCTCCGACAATGTAAAATAAGAAAAATCAAATCGTGCGGGAGCGTTATATGAAAGTTGAATTCGGCTACGGCAAAGGCATACAGACGGTAGACATCCCTGACAAGAATCTCGATCAGGTCCTTGTCGCTAACGACATTGAACATGAAAGACGCGGTCCTGACGCGGTCGTCTACGCATTGGAAAACCCCATCGGTTCACCAAGGCTCAAGGACCTTGCAAAACCCGGCCAGAAGATCTGCATCATCACGAGCGACATCTCAAGACCCATCCCGAGTTTTGACGTAATCCCGTCCATCCTCGATGAGCTCTATCTCGCCGGATGCAAAAAAGAAGACATATACGTTGTTTTCGCGCTCGGATCACACAGACCCCACACCGAAGAGGAAAAGAAAAAGCTTGTCGGCGAACGCGTTTACAACGAAGTAAGATGCATCGACTCCGATCCTTCGGACTGCATCCACATGGGTGATACTTCCAGGGGTACTCCCGTTGACATAACAAGGAGTGTTGCAGAAGCTGATTTCAGGATCGGCGTAGGCAATATCGAGTTCCACTATTTCGCAGGTTACTCCGGCGGAGCAAAAGCACTTATGCCGGGAGTCTCCACCCCTTCTGCCATCCAGGCTAACCACCGCATGATGGTCGATGAGAAGGCCTGCGCAGGCAACCTCAACGGCAACCCTATCAGAGCTGATATCGAAGAGTCAGAGACATTCTGCCACCTCTCATTCATCGTTAACCCTATCCTCGACGAGCACAAGCACATCGTTTACTGCGTTGCAGGCGATGTTACTAAGGCACATAGAGAGGGCTGCAAGTACTTGGACCAGATGTACAGAAAGCCTCTTAAGAGAAGAGCAGATATCGTTATCGTATCCCAGGGAGGCGCTCCTAAGGACGCTAACCTTTACCAGACTCAAAAGGCTTTGGACAACTCCAAGTATGCCGTAAGAGACGGCGGTACGATCATCGTCATCGGCGCATGCAATGAGGGCTTAGGAAGCGCCAAGTTTGAAGAATGGCTCACTACAGCTAACACTGCTGACGAACTGATCGAGAGAGTCGGAAGAGACTTCCAGCTGGGCGGACACAAAGCTGCTGCCATCGCAATGGTGTTAAAGCACGCCAAGATCGTTCTCATCTCTGAGATGGACGATGACTTTGTAAGAAGCATCTTCTTGGAACCCATGCATTCGGCGCAGGAAGCATTTGACGAAGCATATGCAAGATATGGCGAAGACTGCTCTGTCATCTGTATGCCTTTCGGCGGTGCCACATTACCGATGCCTCCCGAAGAATAAACAGTTTTAACACGGGTTTGTAACGGAATTAGTATTACAATTATCCCGTTATTACTTTTTGCGAGGTTATCAGATGGGCTGGGAAGCCGATTTCTTATTGTACATACAAGAACACGTCAGATCGGATCTGCTGACTCCGTTCCTCACTTTTATCACACACACCGGCGATAAGGGTGTCGCATTCATTATTTTCGTGCTCGCCATCGTGCTCATTCCGAAGACAAGAAGATTCGGTGTCATTACTGCTATAAGCATCATCACCGAATCCATAATCACCAATGTTTTCATCAAGAATATCGTAGCGAGAACAAGACCATATGAAGCGGTCGAAGGCCTCGTCAGCCTTATCGACAAGCAGAAGGATTACTCCTTCCCTTCAGGCCATTCGGGCGCAGCATTTTCTGTTGCCGTAGCGCTCCTCCTGATCGCGATATTGGGGCTTCCGGTGATCAGAAAAGCCGGAGAAGTTGAACGCACAAAGACTTCCCTGGCATATAAGCTTGCCATCATTCCCGTGATCATTTATGCGGTGCTCATTGCATTCTCAAGACTCTATGTCGGAGTTCATTATCCCACCGACGTTATCGGCGGCATTCTCTTGGGTGTGGGCACAAGCGTACTTGCTTACTTCGCATATCAGTTTGCGATAAGAAAGCATTCACTGATGAAAGAGAAAAAACAGGAATAATATCAGGTAATGTCCCTTCCTGCCTTTTTCCTTAACTTTTCCTGATAAAGAAGAACGTCTGCACTGTTGATCATATCGTAAAGATCAACGTTTCCGGTTACCCTGAACTTGTATATACCGGTACTCATCTCGATATTGTAAGGCTTGGCAGCAAACTTGTTGTAACGCTTCGTAACCTTTTCGATCCTGTTCTTCATGGCCTCTATATCGCAATCGGCTCCCGTAATGGCAAGTGCGATAAATTCGTCGCCTCCGAAACGTCCGATGATGTCTGAATCTCTGAAAGATTCCTGGAGGACCTGCGCTATCGTCTTGAGCGCAAAGTCTCCGTCGTCATGACCGAACTTATCGTTAACAACCTTCAGATTATCAAGGTCGGCATAGCAGATGATCGCGATCTTTCCCTGATTTGCAGGATCGCTTATAGCTTTCTCGGCATTCGTGATAAAGCCTCTTCTGTTATAAAGCCCCGTGAGCTCATCCTTCTGGGCGATCTCTTCAAGCTTTGTATTATCCCTGATGAACCTTTCAAGGGAATTCTGCAGCGCCTGCTTTACTTTGTTCTGCTCTTCGATCATGAACAGCGATCTCAGAGTTACTGACAGCTGCGAAGCGAGGGATGACAGACTGAAAGTGTCAGTCATCTTCACTTCATTTACCAGAAGCCCATAAAAATCCTCACCGACGAATAAAGGAGAAACGATCATCGTACGGCGGTCATCGCCTGTTATGTATTCATTGTCGAAAATGCTTTCAGTACGAAGGAGCTGCTGTTCGTCAGGCAGTGTCCTCAGACCGTCTTTATCATTGATGGCTTTCAAAAGAATGGACGTAGGAGGCATCCAATTGAAAGAACCCTGATTCTTTATATTACCCTGGAACAGATAAAGGAACGTCCTTTCCATTCCCATTCCGTTGAATCCGCCGAGCAGATGCTCATACGGAATATCCTTACCGCCCTCGACCAGGAACACTTCACCCATGCTCCTGTTGATAAAACCTCTCATCCTGGTATTCTTTCCTGAAGCACTGACAGGAAAGATACCGGAGAAAGTCAGTCTTCTGAAAAAATGTGCGAAGGTCTCAAAGATCTGAACGCGTTTGCTGTCAGAAGACGTTATATCGATTGCGTAAGTCTGCAATGTCTGGAACAGATTAAAACACTTCTCACGTGTGGAACGCTCGAAGATATCCGTCTTTAAGAACTCTGAGAAACTGTCTGTCATTCTTTCAGCAGAAGGCCCTATATCTTCACTGTTCAATAAGTCTTTGTAAGCGACCAGGAATGAAGTCATCGTAGAAGAGATAAGTTCATCCTCGTTATATTCTTTGAGAAGGAAGTCCAGGACCGCTTTGATAAAAGAATCATCTCCCTCCGGGATGCCATTAAGTTTCAGTCTCTCATACATGCTTTCGACATCGAAATTTTCGCATCCGCATGAGTTTCTCTGAACGAGATGTGTATCGACAGTCATATCCTGCAATGCCGTTCCGTTAATATAGTTCTCGGCATTGAGTACTGCCTTGAAAGCGAGTGCCGCAGAACTTGCCTCTACCGTTGTAAGGGGCGGTTCCATGGAAATTGCAAAAGCGTCGTCATCAAAACCTCCGACAAGGATGTCTTTGCCGGGAATAAGTCCTCTTTTCGAGAGCGCGCTGTAACCGCCGACAGCCATACAGTCGTTCGCGAAAACAATAGCATCAAGATGATCGTTCTGATCTAACAGTTCGTTTACGGCATCTTCGCTGTTCATCGTGAAATCGCCGTAGACGACTTTACGTGCATCGTAAGCAATGCCTTTTTCTTTCAGGACATTCCTGTATATATCAAGTCTTTCTCTTGCGTCACGGTTAGTTTCAGGACCTGATACATAACCGATATCTTTCGCATTGTGCTTTTCGATAATGTGATCAAGCATGCTGCTCAGACCGGATTTGTTGTTGAAAGTTACAGAGTGATATCCCTCAAAATCCGAGAAAAGACAGACGATGGGAACATTAGGCATAGACTTGAGAAAAGTTCTCTGTGTCTCAAGATCAGCTCTGGAACAGATCATTCCCTGAAGAATGTAGATAATGTCGACATTACGCTCCGTCGGAAGACTGAATACGGCATTGTACTGATACTCGAATTTCTTGTTGACATACTTGCTGTCCGTTTTTCCGATATAGTGTCCGGGGAAAACAATAAGATTCGCATCAAGCGCCTTAGCTGCCTCTTCGGCACCTATCGCAGCCTGATTAGAAAAATAGTTATCTATGTCATCAATTACAAAACCGATATTGATCCTTCTCTTCATCTCCCAAAACATCCTTTCAAAAAATATATATGCCGGTAAAAAATCTGTGAGCCGCAGTGCGATTAAAGATATGGAAAATCAGAACTTGTGAAGTCTTTTCCGTGCCATCTTGTCGGCGTACATCTTCGAATCTGCTTCCATTATCATGTCTTCAATGTTGATATTTCTGTCTATGACATGTTCTGCCATACCAAGGCTCGCTCCTACCTCAAACGGTTTGTCCGTCATGGCAGGATCCGCATCAGCGTTTTCTTCGATCTCATTGCGGATATTCTTGACCTCGTCTTCAAGCTTTCTGTCGCTTACTATGGCAAAGGCGAATTCATCTCCGCCGTATCTTGCGGCAACACCGTTATCCTTCACATACTTGAGTATTGCCCTTCCCAAAGTCCGGATAGCCACGTCGCCGTTCTCATGTCCATATGTATCATTAATGGTCTTGAGGTTATCCATGTCGATGGAAAACAGCGAGAGTATCTTGCCTGTGTTTGCAGGCGTATTAAGAAGCTTGTTGATAACTGCAAAAAAGCCCCTGCGGTTATAAAGTCCTGTCAGGAAATCCTGCTCAGAGAGCAGCTCATTAGTCCTGCTCGTTGTGATGAGTTTTTTGTTGTTATTTACGGCGTTAACAGCGGCATTGACAAACAGACTGAATTCTTCAAATCTCTGCTCAGACCTCAGCGTGATAACGTCGTAACCGTTGACTACATAACCGAATGACTCAAAGCTCGATCTGATCTGTCTGAACAGAAGAACATTAACGTTGCTGTCCGGCGCGAGTATAAGATCGTAATCCGGAACAGGATATTTCATGCGGTAGAATTTCTGCGCATTCGTATACTTATACGATCTGCCGTGGAATACGCTGTGGCAGCAGTCATCCGCTTCGTAAACACCGACAAAGTAATACTGGCTTTTCCATACCCATAAGGAATTTCTCAGATTATCTGCAGCCTCATCGAGATTATCCGTTGCCGTCATCTGTGAGACAAAACGTCCCATCTCGAGCATGTGTCTGAAAGCATCCTGATTCTCCGCTGCCAGTTCGTCTACTACTTCTGACCACGGGAAATCCGTTTCCTTCCTGCACCCGCAGGACTGCATATAGAGCGGCTTATAAGGGATAAGGAAAGAATCATCACTGATCTTTTTCTGCTCTTCCCAGTAATTTATCCTGTAAAGGATCTCCTCAGAGATCTTCGAATAATCCAGTTCGCAGGAAGTCAGAACCGGATCGTTATACTGTCCCTGCCAGATGCCGTCAAAGCCTGTAACTATTACATCTTCAGGTATCCTGACCATTTTCTTATGCAGAGCATCACAGACTCCGATTGCCATTGAGTCATTTGCGCAGATTATCGCATCAGGCATTTCATATCCGTTTTCGAGAAGTTCATCCATTACGGTAAATGCACGTGCCTGCCAGAAATCACCGTAGTAGATATTTGCTGATTCAGGATCTATCCCATGCTTTGCAAGAACTTCCTTGAAGATCCTTATTCTCTCTTCGGAGAACGGATTATCCTTGAACCCTGCGAACATATCGAGCCTCTTCGCACCGTGAACAGTAACGACATGTTCGACTATGTTTTCGAATCCCGAATCGTATTTGAAATCAGCATTGATGCAGCCTTCAACAGGATACTGGAACGTAATTACAGGAATATCTTTCCTGTGTCCTATTTCCGCAAGTCTTTCGATGACTTCACGTGTCTTTATCATCTCACCGAAGATAACGATCGCGGCAAGTTCCATTTTCGACAGGATATCAGCAAACTCCATCTCGAGTTCCGCCTGCGATGTATCGGGATTATTCACGTTAAACGTAAAGCTTGCGATTACGTAATCTTTAATGACTTCATCGATCTGAAGGGAATTCAGGAACAGGCTGAAATTATCAGAGTCATCCCATACGCCGCAGACTGCAATGAGCTTGCGTCTGTTATCGTTTCCGGTCCTTACTTTGAGCGAGATGTTGCGGATATGAATGGAAGCTTTAGAGATGGCACTGATGGCAAATACGATCGATGCATTCTGGTAATCTTCTGTTGCTTCGAAAAGCATCCTGTGTTTTTGCCAGTGGCGGTCGAGCAGGATGTTATATGGCTCCGTAACAGGTTTCTGATCCTCGTCATCTCCCGGGAAAAGACATCTGATGCTTCGTTCCTCATCGGCCCTTCCGTCAAATGAGAATTCGTAAGTTACGCCCTTCCTGAAACGGAATCCGTTCTGCAAAAGTCTTGTCTCGCCCGATATTCCTGAAATAAAGGAAGGCGTGATGATGAGTTCATCTTCCATGAAGCTTACATTGGTATTCAGATCACCTTCTGCAACATAGAATGAATTGTAATCATTGCGCTTTGAGGACTTGCTGTCATCATCATCACCGATATCAAGACTTAAGATCCTTGCCGGCCTTACAACGTCCCTGTCATAAGACGCTTTCTGATAGTATCTGACATAATCTACAAGCAGTTCTGCGTCATTATCCTTGATCTCGGCAACACCGCTTCCGCCTTTGTTATCTTCCGTAACCGCAACTCCGATAACGAGATGGAAAGGCTTGTCAAACGGCGCAGGATAAGGCTCTTCCACCTCACCGGTCCTCGAGAACCAGTAAGATGTCCTGTAGTATTCTTTGCCGTCACACGAAAAGATTATCTCATCCCTGTCCCATTCGCAGGAGAAGATATGGAATTCAGATGAGAAATCGATATTGAGCCTTCTGAAACTTCCGGAACGCTCAGTATATGGATAGCCGAACGCAACACGCGAAAACGCTTCGTCCGTATGAGATCCGGATATCTCCACCACGTCGATCTGGCCATGGAGAGGAAATGACTTATATTCACCGGTCTCTTCATCGTATGCCGCAGAAGGCATAAGACGGATATAACTCAGTAAACCCTTTACCCTGGGAACTTTGATCCTTGCAACGATCCTGCCGTATGTGTAATCCCTTTTTCCGTATGTGCTGACACGTCCGGACATGAATCTCATCTCGCCGGAATTATTAGTCGTGATCTTAGGTCTTATGCTGAGGCAGCTGTTCTTGATATCGAGGCACTTATCCCCGCAGTATTCCTGACGTTCGCCCTTATTCCATCCGGGCGCACGGGTCTCCGCACTCCATATGGAATCATTGATCTTACTGCTGTTAAATTCGTCAGACCAGACTACATGGAATCCGTCCGGCAGGGATATCTTCGTACTCATTCAAAAAGACAAATTATCTCGGATATATTATTCGTTTGCTGAAAAGAAATCTGTGTCGCTGTTGTTGCGTGCCATAACGTACTTATAGCAGTCATCAGCGCTGACTTCAAATGCCTTGAATATATCTTTAACCGCGTCATAGATAGCTTTGCATCTGATGATATCAACGGTATCATGTGCCTGTGAGAAGAGGCCGAAAATGAGCATATCATACATCTTGTAAAAATCGACCTTGAAAGCATCAAACTCATTAATAGCCCTGAGGAACAATTCCTTGTTCTCGGGTTCATATGTACGCAGGATGTTGAGGAGATGCATTTCTTTCTTTACGCATCCGGCAATGGCATTAACACTGGCCTTGATTCCGGGGCTTACAGTCCTGGTATTGTATCTGACAATCGTCATGGAAAGCTCGTCCAACATATCAACACAGTCTTCGATATGTCTTGCCATAGAGAAAATGTTGATCCTGCGCTCGGGATCAGGCTCTACAGAATGCAATCTGTCTGAAAACTCATGGAATACTACGTCTCCGTCAGCTTCAAGTTTATTGATACGTCTCGAAATAGCTACTCTGTCTTCTATCTTCTCGAGCATTCCCAAAAGCTCGACACATTCTTCATTAAGGATCTCAGACAACTGCTGAGCATGATCGAATAAGTATTCGCGGTCTTCGATTGTCATTAAGGATGTCCTCCTGCGCGCATATTATTGTTTATTATATATTAACAAAGATATTTAATTCAAGCCGAAGCCTTAGCAAATAAAGGTATTTCACCCGTTTTCATTATTCCAAATGAAAACTGCCTTAAGTGATCGTCACTTAAGGCAGTTCTAAAAAGCTGTTTTGTTTTTTATCAGAGTGCGGAAACCTTTGTTCCTACGTCAGCATCCTGATTCTCAACAACGAGGTTTACAGACTTAGGTGTGCAAACGAAAGTTGTCTTAACAGGTGTAGGCTCTACTCTTCCGCCTAAAGCGTAAACGCCGCCGGAGATGTAGTCTACAACACGCTGATTCTTATCTGTGTTTGTAAGGTTGCAGATTACGATGTGACCTTCACGAATGTGATCGCAAACGATCTGGCTCGTTCTGATGTCGAAAGGTGTAAGCATGATAACTGTTGCGTTATGCTGCATTACAGGTGTTGTAACAGCGGGCTCCTGAACGAAGGTGCGAGGCTCTTCTGCAAAGACTTCTTCAGTGATAGGCTCCTGCTCAAAAACTCCGTCGTCTTCGATGAACTCATCCATCTCGCCACCATAATATGTGTCTTCATTAACTTCGTCAGCAGGCTGAAGCATTCCATCGAAGAATTTCTTAAAACTAAAATTGCCCATTTGTGTTCCTCCTTAATTATTCGCCCGACCAAGGACATTCATATAACATAATCGGATATTAACGAACTTTGACTTTTACTTCAATAAATTTGGGCAACATGACATAATACGGTAACTTAAACCGCCTTATATTACAACGATGTAACAAAAATACAGGGTATCCGATCGAACAGTGTTACATTGGTCTGTATTGAGAGCGGTCGCCGAATATTGCAGTCCCGATCCTGATGTGTGTGGAACCTTCACAGATCGCGCTCCTGTAGTCCTGGCTCATGCCCATGGACAATACATTCCAGTCTTCAATGCCGGTATAGCTTTTAAGTTCTTCGAATATGACTCTCGTCTTTGCAAAAACTTCCCTTGCCTGACCTTCATATGTCTCAATCGGAGCCATTGTCATAAGGCCGCGGATATTAACTCCGGGAAGTGACATTATCTTATCTATAGCAGGCTTTAATTCATGCGGGGCAAAGCCGTGCTTGCTCTCTTCACCCGATACATTGGCCTGTAAAAGAATAGCGGTAGTAACATTGTTACTGACTGACCTTTTGGATATCTCTTCTGCCAGTTCAACGCTGTTTACCGAGTGGATAAGACTGGTCTTGCCGATGATATATTTGACTTTATTCTTTTGGAGAGTGCCGATAAGATGCCAGTTAACATCTATGTCCAGCGCCGAAAAACGCTCGATCTTAGGGACCAGTTCCTGCACGCGGTTCTCTCCGAGATCCTTAAGTCCGCTTATGGCAGCAGCTTCTGCGTACTCGACCGGAAATACTTTCGTGACACCGATGAGAGTGACACTTCCCTTTTCTCTTCCGGATTCGGCTATGGCGTCCTCTATCGACCTTTCTACAGACAGGATATTATCGGCGATCCTGTTTTTCAGATCTTCACTAAAATCATATTGCATATCAGTCGACCTTCTTACCGGGCTTTACAGTCTTGGGATTAGTAATGATTACGGTATCAAGATTAGGAACAGACGAATCACCTACCTGATCAATGATCGCGAATTCACGGTCATTATCCAAAATGATTACGCGTATTTCTTCAACGAAGCCCTGGTTATTCGTGTATACGGATGCCATGCCCGAATAATCGGATACCATTATCTTCTTGCAGGTGATGCCAAGACCCGTTGCAGTGTCAACGAAGCTTGCCGTATAGCCCTTGGAATATGTCCTGTCGAGCCTCTTTAAGTTGGCAAAGTCATTGGGTGTAGCAAAAGCTACCAAGACTCCTCCATTCTCAAAAGCTTCAGAACGGATCACGGTGCATCCTCCGACTGAAGTATTCACCGGAATATCTTCCGGGTTCTCATAAAGGGGCGTTCCGTCCTCACCCATTGTTACAGGCGTAACTGTCAGGTTGAAGATGGAATCCGGAGCAAAGGATTCAACATTAACGGCCTCAGCCGGAGCAAAGTAAACACAGAATGCCGGGCTTCCCCTCTTTGTGAATTCAGGATCTACAAGGCTCGGAACAGAGACTCTCATTCCGTTTGTCTCTGCGATGACGATCTCGATGTCGACGGTCCTTAAATCAAGAAGACCTTCAACATATCTCGAAGTCTCGAAAGTGATAAGCATACCGGAAGCGTCGCTCTCACAACGTACAACCTTACAGTTATCAATGGAGATACCTTCCGTACGGACGTTGATGTCGTGGAGCGTTCCTACGGCGAAGTCCGATACGGCGGCATCGTTTGCCGACAGATAGACAGATAAGTACTGGCTCTCGTTCTGGGCGATCCTTGCAACAGGAGCATCCTGTTCAACAGTCAGGTCAGAAGTAATGGCTCCGACAGAGTTGTTGATGTAAGCCTTGACATCTGCCGCAGGCATTGCAAGGAACATCTTGTAATTTAGGAGTTCTTCCTTGCCGTCAAGTCTGAAGGAAACAATACCCGGTCTGTGAGCCGTGATTACGGAAGCATACTTCTCGACCTGCGCTTCGTATACTTTCTCGTCACTTCTTAAGACGGTTATTCTCTCATCATCGAAATTGATCCTGCTCATCTCGTCTTCACGCTCGTCAAGGATGACGTTTACGGAAGATCCGTAAGATGACATGTTGGTCAGATTTCCGCTCATGGCATCGAACCTTACGGAATCGAGTATCGCTGAAAGGTTTTTGTTGTAATTTGTATAAATCGTATCTGCCTCAGCCACGCTGCCCGTAAGAATAAGTTCCTGCTGGACATCTGATATCTGTGACTGGACGTTTCTAAGATCAAGTACGACCGACCTCATCTCATCGGGAACCACTATGGCAAGCTTCTGGTCCTTTGCAACTCTGGACCCTTCTGTTATCTGGGTTACGAGTTCGCCGGCGTTAGAACACTTGATAACATCCTCGTCTCTTACGATCAGGGCTTTTGCACCGATAGTATGCTCGACCGTACCGGTCGTAACGAATGAGAAATTAGGTTTCTCTGCGATGAAATCATATAAATGACGGATTACGAATGCGAGAACGAAAAGAGCCGCTGCGACGATCAGGGCGCCTAAGAATCCGTTTCTTACGGCACGGCTTTCAGCCGTCTTCATGCCCAGATGCTTGCGGTCGTGTTCTCTCTTTTCTATCTTCTTCTGTTCTTTGATCCTTGCCTCTTCCTGGCGCTTTTCCTTCTCGGCAGCCAGGTCACGCTTGGATTTGATGTTCTTTTCCTTATTTGCAGTCTGCGAAGCGATCTTTGCCTTTTCCCTTGAAACCGCCTTTTGATCAGGTTTTATCTGTTTTTTGTCAGATGACTGCTCGATCTTATCCATCTGAGGGATAATGCTCTTTTCCGGCTTTACGGGAGTCTCAGCAGATACCGGCTGCTTTTTGGAAAGGTTGATAGACGCGGCCTTCTTTTGAACGGGAGCCTTCTTGCCAAACCGGCTCTTCGCATTTCCGTTTACGGTCTTGACATTCCTTCCCTGAACATTGCCGGAAGGTTTACCGGTCTTAACGCCTGACGGTCTTCCTGCCTGAGCACCGGCAGGCTTGCCTGAAGGCTTTGCGCCGGTCTTGTTTGAAGTTCCGTTACTGCGGACAGGAGAAGTCCTGCCGGCGGGATTTCCCGTCTTACCGCCTGCTTTATTTTTCTTATCCGGCTGTTCCGGACTGTTGTACCACTGTTTTCCGTCTGCCATATCCCTTACCTTCCAATCGCAAGCATGCAGGCGAGCTTAGCCTGTTCCTTAGCAAGGCTTCCCTGCATATATGCTATGTACGGCGGCTTTAACGGGCCGTCACATGAAAGTTCCGTAGTTGCTCCCTGTACAAATGCGCCTGCCGCCATGATGACCTGGTCCTCATAACCCGGCATGTCCCACGGTACGGGAGTTACAAAAGAATCCACCGGTGAGCAGGACTGGATGGCTGTGCAGAACTGCTTCATCTTTTCGGGATCGCCAAACTCAACGGTCTGAACGATATCGCCTCTTGTTTCCTGTGATGAAGGACTTGTCTTATAACCTTCAGCGCTGAGGAGTTCAGCTGCGAAAACTGCACCCTTGAGGCACTCGCCTACGCATGCGGGAGCAGTGAAAAGACCTCTTGCAATCATGGCATTCGCGCCCAATGTAGGACCAACCTCGCTTCCAAGTCCGGGAGTCGTAAGGTGTCTTGCGGCATTCTCGACAAGATCTGCCCTTCCGGCAATGTATCCGCCTGTTCTGGCAATACCGCCGCCGGGATTCTTGATAAGAGAACCTGCCATAACGTCTGCGCCGGCCTCAGTCGGCTCTTTCTTCTCGGTAAATTCGCCGTAACAGTTATCAACTGCAACGATAATGTCTTTGTTTATCGAATGAACAAGAGAAGCTACCTGCTCTATGTCTTCACAGAGCAGCGCGCGTCTCCCGGTATATCCTCTGGATTTCTGGATAAATACCATCTTGGTCTCAGGCTTGATGGCAGCCTTGATCGATTCAAGATCAGGTGAGCCGTCTTCTTTGAGGCTCACTTCCTCATAGCCTATCCCGTATGACATGAGCGACATGTCATTGTTGTCAGATGAAAGTCCGATAGTAGCCATGAGAGTATCGTAAGGTCTTCCTGTAACGGAGAGCATGATGTCTCCCGGTCTCAGCGCGCCGTAGAGCATTGCGGAGATCGCCTGCGTACCGGAACTGATCTGCCACCTGACATATGCCTTTTCGGCACCGAATACCCTTGCGAAAATGCATTCTATCTTCTCGCGTCCGAGATCGTCATATCCGTAACCTGAGGAAGAACCCATATGTGTATCAGAGAACTTCTCAGCCCTGAATGCATCAAGGACCTTGAGTTCGTTATACGTAACGATATCATCAATACGCGCATAAACGCCGGTCAGAGCCTCTTCGGCGCGTGCCGCAGCCTCGAGCGCGCTTTCGCTTACGCCGTATTTTCCATAATTCCTGATGTTGTCTCTGATAGTGTTATCCATAACTTGTAATTATAACACATACTTATGCCCGAACTAAAAGTACGGGAATGTTTCAAAATGAATAATCTGTTTTAGCCTGTTGGTGAGAAATTCAGCCCTTTAGCCGTAAATTGCAAGCCTTATGGCTCCGGGATAGCATTCAAAAGAAACTTTGTGCCCGGAAAAATCCTCGCCGTCATAATTGCCGTTCAGATCTCTCGAGCCGGTTGATTCTACGGTTATCCTCGTAGTTACGAAAGAGTCTATTTCCTTGTAACCCTCATGCTTTCCTTTCTTGTATTTGGTAAGCAGGTAAAGAGCACGGGGCAGTGCTACAGCATCTATCGCGCAGCAATTGATAAGGCCGTCATCGATCTTCGCATGGGGAGCCGGACAGAATCCGTCACCGTAATAAGATGCGTTGCAGACTGCAAGCAGCGTGAAAACATCTTTCTCGGAATCATTCGGCTTTCCGTCGCCGCGGAGAGTATTGAATCTGAAATTGAATTTCCTGTAATTGAAGATACAGCCCAGAGCTGACGTGATATAGGCAGTGCTCCTGACAAAACTCGAATTCGGATGAGCGAGCACCTTTCCTTTTGCCCTAAGCTGGACTTCGGTATCAAGTCCAATAGAAGCGACATTCAGGCACCAGGCAGAACTCGAATCAAGCTTATTCCCTTCCCGGTCAAAGGAAGTTACCTTGATCATGTCGGAATCCTTAACCTTGAAATTATCGCTGAATATATCACTCACACAGACTTCACAGTTATCCCTGTGATTTCCGTCCATGACAGATCTCGTGAAATCATTTCCCGTGCCCAGAGGGATTACAGCCATCGGAGTCTTTGACTCGGCAAGGGCATTTGCAACTTCATGGATAGTACCGTCACCGCCGCATGCAATGACAAGAACATCATCCTGCTTTGCGGCAATGGCTGCCGCTTCACCGGCATGGCCGGCAAATTCGGTATAGATTATTTCCGATACACCGGGATTTTCTTCAGAACACTTTGAATATGCCGTCTTAAATCTTGCAAGGGCTTTGGAATCCGCCCTGCTGTTTACAATAAAGAGTTTTTTCATCTGGATACCATCAGATCACTTGGATGTAAGCTTGATAACAACGTCCACCATGTCATCTACGGTCTTAACTTCATCAAGGAGTTCATCCGGAAGACGGATATTGTATGTTTCCTCGACATCGATAACGAACTCATAGAGCTGAAGAGAGTCAAAAGGCAGATCTGTGTTGAATTCAAGATCGGATGTTATTTCCTCTGCAGGCATCTCCAAAGTCTCGGACATGATCCGGATAACTTCACTTTTTACCTTCTCTCTGAGGTTTTCTTGATCAGCCATCTTTCTTATTCTCCTTTGTGGTGTCCTTAGCAACCTGACTAGCAGTTGCCCTTACATTATCACTGCTGTCATAACGTCTGAGCTGCTGTTCAACATACTTGTCGACCTCATCGACAAGATTGAGGATATGCTTTCTGTCATCATCGTCGTATCCTGCAAGAATGTGCTTAGCCAAGACCCTGTGGAACTTGCTGTTCATTCTGCAGGCAAGTTTTCCGTTATGTGTAAGGCTGATCCTTACGATACGCTTGTCTTTCTTATCACGCTCTCTGTGGACATAACCCTTCTTAACGAGCCTGTCTATAGCCACGGTAAGAGTACCTGTCGTAATGCCCAGGTCTTCTGCGGTCTTAGTCATGGTGCGTGCGTCGTAAGGTCCGATTGCAGTAAGAGTATGCATCTCAGCAATGGACAGGTCTTTGAAATAACCTGCCTGAAGAGATTTCTCCTCCGTCAAAACGACATTCTCAAATATCCTAACCAGGGCTTGAGATAACTGTTCTTCTTCGTCCTGCAAAATGGTGTCTCCCATTCGATTCGAAATACACATTTATTATATCAAATAATCGTGCTGAATACACCGCAAGGATTTTTCCCGCGTCCGATTTAAGAAAAGCTATCTGTAACCCGGAATGAAACTATTCCTGCTTGAACGCTTTCTTGTCCTTAGTGATGAGCAGGATGGCAAAGACGAGAACAAACAGAGCCACTCCGCCCAGGATAAGCGTTACCCCGTCAGAAAGTTCGAGTTTCGTCATGAACTCATCACCATATGTTCCTGTCGTATTGAAGAGAATGTGTGCGAAACTCGAAATGTAGATCGATCTGTACTTATATCTTAAATAACCGAGGAAGAAGCCCAGGAAAGCGGCATATACGCCCTGTACGATATTCAGATGCATGATTCCGAAAAGCACGCCTGAAATGAATATGATCCAGCAGGGCTTTATACCCGACTTTTCGAGATAGCCGAAGACAACACCTCGCAGGCAGAGCTCTTCAAGGACCGGTCCCAGCATAATGGCATATATGATCCTTATCAGTGAGTCGACTGCCAGACCGGAAGTCTGAAGGAGCTGTACATAATTCTCCATCGTCTTCGGGAAAAGCTTATACGCGATAACAAAACCGGCCGTAATGACAAAATACAATCCGATAACCAACAGGATAGCGGCGATTACAGACTTAACTCCGAAAACTTCCTTAAGGCTGACCTTGGGATTCTTCTTGACAAATCCTTTGTAATACCAGAGTCCGAAAACTATGAGTCCGACAACCGCATATACCACATACGCCCCGAAAGCGTATTTTTCCGCGAAGAGGCTCATAATGACATCCATTCCGTCACCGACATCTTCCATAGATTTGATGAAACCGTTCTTGTAGCCTTCAATTCCTGCAGCTATCAGGAACGGGATCTGGCACATCGACTGGACATAGATCAGCACAACTACAGGAACTATGGAAAGGAAGATCAATCCTACCCTTACTTTCCTTTTCGGAGCAGGTGCAGTCTCACCTGCAGCAGCTTCCTGCTGGACCGCAGCATTTACAACTTCCTGATTTGTCTTTACTTCAATTTCTTCTCCCATTTACCCACCTCTCAGATCATCTGAACTTTACTATTGTAACACCTGCATCACCTTCACCCTGAGCTCCGGCGCGGTAAGATTCAACTCTGTCATCCTTGATAAGTATATCCTGCACGCAAGCTCTCAAAGCACCGGTTCCTTTTCCGTGTACTATTCTTGCTTCCTTGATTCCGGCGAGGACACAGTCCTCAAGATACTTATAAAGCTTTGACTCGGCTTCTGCAGTCGTAAGCCCTATCAGCATAAGCTCTGCCCTGGTAGAAGATGCGGCATTGAACCTGACCTTGCCCATCTCTTCGGACTTACTCTTCAACTGTCTGTTTCCTGCCTTGGAAGCAGCTCTGCCGTTCTTGGTCCTGAAGAACTCGTCACGCTGCGCCTTTGTGGGCATCATGAGCTGGCTCTTCTTTACTGCGATCTTCATGTTACCGCAGATGATATTGACTGTGCCGCTCTTCGAAAGGTCGGATTCAGCGACGCCTGTCTGCCCGAGTGACGGAACATAATAGCATTCACCCTTCACAACAACCTTAACGGGTTCACCGCTCAAAGCGACGGAATCTGTTGCCTCATCATCTTCTTCGGACAGATCTTCAACACCTGCCCTGAGTTTTCTTCTGATCTTATCGAGTTCCTTCTCACGCTCAGCCCTGTCCATATCTTTGGATCTGCGCCTTAACTCGCGGAGCTCTTCACTGATCTCTTCCTCACGTTCCTGCAGGATCCTCTTCTGCTCGGCACGCATCTCGTTAAGTATCTTTGTCTTCGACTGCTTGAGCTTCGCATTCTCTTCTTCGAGACGCGCTTTCTCAGCCTTGAGCTCAATGTTGAGCCTGTCATTTTCCTCAGCAAGAACAGTAACTCTTCTCGCTTCTTCCTCAGCCTTGGCGAGGAGCGCCTCATACTGCAGTTCATCGGAAGACATCCTGGATCTCGCGTTATCGAGTATATGCCTGGCAAGTCCCAGTTTGCTGGAAATGACAAACGCGTTCGAAGAACCTGGTCTTCCCGTTATCAGCTTATATGTCGGAGCCAGTGTCTCAGTATCGAATTCACACGAAGCGTTCATAACGCCTTCGGTTGTCTCGGCATAGCCCTTGAGTTCCCTGTAGTGCGTCGTAGCCATTAC
Source organism: Ruminococcaceae bacterium AB4001 (assembly GCA_000621765.1). Lineage (GTDB taxonomy): Bacteria > Bacillota > Clostridia > Saccharofermentanales > Saccharofermentanaceae > Saccharofermentans. The sequence continues at coordinate 20,062 of JHXJ01000006.1, read as the reverse complement.
GCTGCAGTTTTTCTTTCTCAGCTCCTCGATTATCGAGATAGCAAGAGCAGCTCCTTCTGCAGGATCAGTTCCGGATCCCAACTCATCAAGGAGCACCAGTGATCTTCCTCTGATGTTCTTCAGGATAAAGACGATATTGGACATGTGCGCCGAGAAAGTCGAAAGGCTCTCTTCGATGCTCTGTTCATCACCGATATCCGCAAGCACCCTGTCGAAAACACAGACTTCAGATCCGCTCTCTGCCGGGATCGGAAGTCCTGCCATTGTCATAAGGACCAGAAGTCCGCATGTCTTGAGAGATACCGTCTTACCGCCGGTGTTAGGACCCGTGACAACGAGCGAATCGTATTTGTCACCGATATTGATATCGACGGGCACCACGCTTTCCCTGGGGATAAGCGGATGTCTTGCGCCCTTCAGGTCTATCCTGCCTTCAAGGTTTAAAGACGGACAGAACGAATTGTTCTCCACACCATATTCGCCTTTGGCGAACATGTAATCAAGGCGGGATGCTATCTCCATATTGTTTTCGAGAAGCGGGCTTATCTCTACCACTTCTCTCGTAAAGCACTTCAGAATGCGCTGTATCTCAGCCTGCTCGGCGAAGTTCAGTTCGGCGATCTTGTTATTCGCCTCAACTACGCTCATGGGCTCGATAAACAATGTCTGGCCGGATGAAGACGCACCGTGAACGATACCTTCGATCCTTCCGTTAAAATCAGCCTTAACGGGGATGCAGTATCTTCCCTCCCTGAGCGTTACAATGCTCTCCTGGAGCATGTCAGCATGATTCTGGATGACTCTGTCGAGCAGAGTCCTTATTCCGCCTGCGACGTTCTTCCTCTCGCGTCTTATGGAGGACAGTTCCTTGCTCGCCTTATCCGATACCTCGTCCTGTCCCAGTATTGCGCTGCCGATCTCCTCGAGCAGACGGGAACAAGTTTCGATACCGTCAACATAAGCGCAGATATCAGGCTCAGTCTCGTCTACGAGCGGTGAACCGGCAGACCTTGCTTTTGAGATAGATTTCTTGATCTCTTCAGAAGCTCTCAGGAAAGATGCGACTTCCAAGAGCTGCCCGCATGTAAGTGTGCCGTCCGCCTTGGAATAGACCAGGCTCTCTCTAAGATCCCTCATGCCGCTCAAAGGAAGCATGCCGAATCTCAAAATGTGGTCCATGGCCTGTCTCGCGCACGAGAGTTCACGTGTCACGTAATCAATATCACAGCAGGGCGCCATGTCCTCACAAAGCTCACGCCCGTAGGATGTTCTCGCCTTTGCAGTAACGCTGTCTCTTATCTTATTGAATTCAAGCGTATTCAAGACACGCCCGCGGATTTTCTTCCGCTCAAGGCTGTCTTCAAAGCTCATAAATTCATACATGTTATTCAGATACCTCTAACGTCTGAAAACCAATGCCCGGATCAACCGAGTCTCTTGGCATTTGCAATGATCTCAGGCGTGATAGTCTTTGTCATGGCAAGACCTTCCTCGATATCGACATCGGTGATCTCGCCGTGCTGTCTTACCACGAGCCTGTTAAATCTCTTTTCAATGAGACAGTCGATAGCCTTGATGCCCATAAGGCTTGCCATTGTTCTGTCTCTTAATGTCGGTGAACCGCCTCTCTGCAGGTGGCCGAGGATCGTAGGACGTGCCTCGATGCCTGTAGCCTCTTCGATCTGCTTAGCAATTTCTTCTGCATGGCCTACACCTTCTGCAACGATAACGATATAGTGCTTCTTACCGGTGTTGCGTCCGTCAAGGATGACTCTGAGAACGTCCTTGTTGAAGTCATAAGGAACCTCAGGAATGAGGATGCTCTCAGCACCTGTAGCGATACCTACGTTGAGCGCGATCCAGCCTGCGTGTCTGCCCATTACTTCGATAACGCTGCAGCGCTCGTGTGACGAAGCTGTATCCCTGAGCTTGTCGATGCACTGCATGGCTGTATTCATAGCCGTATCGTAACCGATTGTATATTCAGTTGAAGCAATGTCGTTGTCGATCGTACCGGGAATGCCGATAACGGGGATTCCAATCCTTGCAAGAGCTCTTGCGCCCTTATATGAACCGTCACCGCCAATAACGATAAGAGCATCAAGCTCATATGCTTCCATCATCCTGGCACCCTTAAGAACGCCCTGGTCAGTCATGAAAGTCTGTGATCTTGCGGTCATAAGGAAAGTACCGCCGCGCTGCAATGTCTCGGAAACGCTTCTTCCGTCAAGGGGCTTTATCTCGCCCTTCCAGAGTCCGTGATATCCTCTGGTTACACCGTACATCTCAAAGCCTGCATTTATACCGGCTCTGACAACAGCTCTGATGGCCGCATTCATGCCCGGAGCATCACCGCCGCTGGTGAGTACGCCAACGCGCTTTACAGGTTCAACGGTGCTCTTATCTACTTCGTCATAGTTTAAAGCCTTAAGAGTGCTGATCTCGGGAAGGTTACTCTCATCGTAAAGAAGTCTGCCCATAATAATGCCTCCGAAACATCTAATAGTTTTTCAGAGACAATTATACACTAAATAAGAATATGGGACTAAAGCGTTATCTAACGCTGTTTTTTTCTCATGAGAAAAGCATACTAATCTCCACTGTTGTCTTTAGCAAAAGGTTTAAGAAAGCGCTGTTCCATAATGGGCTTGGTTTTGTACCATTCTTCTACTCGCGCATTTGAAAACTCTCGTAAATCAAACTCGCCTTCCCTAACAAACTGCGGGTCTCCTATTAGTCTGTAACCGCGCTTTTCAAAAAAGTTTTCTTTAAGAAACTCATACCATATCGTAGGCTCACAAAATTTCCCGGCAAAGGAAGCAAGTTTCAAATCCTTGTCGAAAAACCACGGATTGCTAAAGACTTCGTCTTTCCTATAGGATTCAGGACAAGAATACTCACTGAAGAAAAGATAATCCTTGATTAATTCTGCCGTAGGTTCCGGTTCTATCTTAAGTCTGCCTAAAGCTGCAACCCAACATCCCATAATTTATACCTCCTATCAATATACCATTGGTATAATTGATTATATGCTATACCAACGGTATAATCAATAGCAGATCATACATTTTCATTAAGGAGAATACGATGCAAATTGAAATACTAGTAGAACGTTTAATAGCACGCAGGCACGATTTAGGTATCACTCAATCTGAAGCCGCAAAATTGATTGGAGTTAGTCAGCCGGCATATCAGAGATATGAAGCCGGGATCAGAACTCCTTCTGTTCAAGTAGTGCGCGAAATGGCTAACGCTCTTAATACATCCGTTGATTATCTTACCGGTAACAGTGACCTTAACAGCAATGACTGTATAGTTGTTTATAGAAAAGAATCTCCAGAACTCTTTTCTATTGTTAATCAATGCAGGAGTTTAAGCACAGATGAATTAAAAAGCATACAAAACTATTTAGACCAACTTAATTAGTCAACGTTGGAAAATATATAAGGTTCCCGTCGTGTTTTTATATTCGTTTTCTCATTCAATGACTCTTTGATATAAAAGCAGTCAATATTACATACAAAGGATTACTCGCTCTTGACTGTATCAGAGTTCTGTAAAGCATCTTCCCAGAGGTACAGGAAACTTTAGAAATTGTACTGCATGAAGTTTCCGTTCTTGACGAAGCCGAAATCGGTATAGAGCAGAACGCCCATATCTGAAGCAGTGATCTGCACACATCCGCAGCCATAGTTCCGCGCTTCTTCAACTACCCTGGACAGCAGTTCCTTTGCAATACCCATTCTCCTGTGCCCGGGATCCGTATACATGCTTGATAAAAGTCCGATCCTGCCGTTCGGGCATCCGAAATATGGCGGTTTTTCCACAAAGGACATACCGCTGGTTCCGACTATCTCGTCATCATCTATCGCAAGCCAGGATACAAAAGTACCGTCAGCCATATGACGTGCATAGTAATCCTGGAGAGCAGGAACAAGATCTATATCTTCTGTCGCTCCTTCTTCCCGGAGCTGATTTATCCTAAGCTCAATGAACTTATCTAATCTTTCTTTTGTAAGTTTCTGATAGCTGATCATGAAAAATCACCATAAAGGATTAATCATCAAGTTTAATCGAATCCAAGACTTCAGTAATGTTATCGTGGAATACCAGATGGGCATTCCTGTCTGCAAAAGTCTTATCTCTGTTGATGATGACAAGATACTTGCCGCTGAAATCATATGCAAGTGATGCAGCCGGCTGAACCGCCAGAGAAGTGCCTCCGATGATTAGACAGTCTGCCCTGAACACGAGCCTCTTGGATTCGATCCATGCCGTTTGCGGCAGGCCCTCACCATATAACGTAACATCAGGTCTTACCATGCCTCCGCACTTAGGACACTTGGGAATAGGACCTTCTGACTTAAAGATAAAGTCAAACGGATATTTCTCGTGACACTTCATGCAGTAGTTGCGGTATGTCGTACCGTGAACTTCCTGTACGTTCTTGCTTCCGGCCCTCTGATGAAGACCGTCAATATTCTGTGTGATGATACCGTCGAGCTTGCCCGCTTTTTCCATCTCGGCTAGTTTGTAGTGGGCTCTGTTGGGTTCGATCCCTGCGGTATTCAGTTTCTGTCTGTAGAACTCATAGAAAACATCGGGGTGATCGACAAGGCAGTCAATGCTCAGAAGATATTCCGGGCTGTACCTGTCGAATTTGACATCATGCTGGTTATAAAGACCATCCTTGCTTCTGAAATCCGGAATCCCGCTCTCGGTCGACACACCGGCTCCTCCGAAGAAAACGATGTGATTGCATTCTCTTACTATCCTGTTAAGTTCAGCTACACTGTGCTCGTCCATGGCAATACCTCCGTCTAGATGATCTCGATATTTTCTTCTCCGACTAAATCAGCAAGTTTCCTGATGATCTCCTGATCTGCCTGTAACCTGCAAACATCATCTAATCTAGTTATACTCTTATCTGACTCAAAAAGTACTTCGACCTGCATATTTCCGTGAAAATAAACAAGGAAATTCAGCAGTCTCGAAAAGCCTTTCGAATCAGGCTTGCCCGTATAATGTATCCTCAGTATCTTTTCACCGTTCTCGGGTTTCTGTTCCTGAACGACAGGTTCAGGTGTCTTTACAGGCTGCATGTCTCCTCTTTCCTTCAGTGCAATCTGATAAGCCCTGTCATTTCTGATCTTTGCGGTAAGATTTGGATCATCGGTCAGCTCATAACAGCTGTCTGCGAACATCGACAGTTCTCCGCCTTCCCTCATCTGTCTTCTGCCGATGAAAAGATAAGGCTTGTTCTTCTCGATCATGCGGTTATAGGTATCAAAATTCTTGCCGAACAGAAGCACTTCAAAAGTTCCGCTGAGATCCTCGCAGTTTATCGTGCTCATCATGGTCTTTTTCTTTGTGTAACCGGTCTTTTTCTCGGTAACCATTCCGCACATTGCAACCTGCTTGTTGTCATCCAGCGCATCACTTCCCGAAAGCGAGAGAATGTCCGCAGCATCTGACATATCGAATGTCGCAAGATCAGCAATCAGCGAAGTATATGAAGCAAGCGGATTTCCAGAAAGATAGATGCCGACCATCTCTTTCTCATATCCGAGTTTCTGGCTTTCCGGGTATTCCGGAATATCAGGAATGAATACGGAGGGGCCGGCTGATACGGCATCACCTAAATCAAACAGTGACAGCTGGCCTTCGATGTTCCTGCTGTCTTCATGAGCAAGTTTCTCAAGTTCGGTCTGTACGCACGCGGTCATCTGAGCTCTGGTGAGGCCGAATGAATCCATGCATGAAGCCAGTATCAGCGCTTCGGCGACTGTTTTCTTCACGCCGATCTTTGATGCTCTGACAACAAAGTCTTCAAACGATTTATATTCTCCGTTCTTTTCCCTGTCACTCAGGATGTCGAGCACTGCGCCTTCTCCGACATTCTTGATAACAGAAAGACCTATCCTTATCTTACGGTCGCCTTCCGTGGTAAAACGCTCACGGCTCTTATTGATATCTGGAGGCAGCACCTCTATGCCCATGGCGGGACAGCACGAAATGTAATAGGAAGCCTTGCCCAGATCACTTCTGAACGAATTAAGAGTAGCTGCCATGAATTCCGTAGGATAATAGTATTTGAAATAAGCGGTCCAATAACCTACTACCGCATAACATGCCGCATGAGACTTATTGAAAGCATATCCTGCGAAGCCTGATACATCATCAAAGATCTTCGCAGCAGTTTTCTCCGGAACGCCTCTCTTGATACATCCGTCGATCTGCCTGCCCTTATCATCCGTTCCGCCGTACATGAAGAGGTTACGGTAGTTTTCCATAATCGATTTCTTCTTTTTGCTCATCGCACGTCTGATGTTGTCAGACTGTCCCATGGAAAAACCTGCAAGATCACGGACGATCTGCATTACCTGCTCCTGATAGATCGCGCATCCGTATGTGACGTTAAGGATGGGTTCCAGGAGCGGATGGTCATAAGTGATATGTGAAGGATGCTTCTTGCAGTCAACATACTTCGGAATCTGGTCCATAGGTCCCGGTCTGTATAACGAGATCCCCGCGATTATGTCTTCAAGACTCTCCGGCTCCAAAGACTTCATAAACGATGTCATGCCACGGCTTTCAAGCTGGAATATTCCGACCGTTTCGCCGCGTCCTATCATCTTAAATACCTCAGGGTCATCTAATGGTATCCTGTCCAGATCAATGTCTTTTCCGTAATTGTTCTTGATGAGTTCCTTGACGTCCTGAAGAACCGTAAGTGTACGGAGTCCTAAGAAGTCGAACTTAAGAAGACCTATGCTCTCGACATCATTCTTTGCAAACTGAACGGCAACGGTATCGTCATTTACTGCCAGAGGCGCAATATCGGTTATATCCTTACCGGATATGATGATACCGGCAGCATGCGTTCCTGCATTACGCGGAAGTCCTTCTACGCGCATTGCCATGTCTATCACTTTATGAGCCTCAGGATCAGTGTCATAGACTTCCTTAAATTCGGTGCTGATCTCAAGCGCCTGCTTCAATGTCATTCCAACTGAGAACGGAATCATCTTCGTCAGTTTATTACTCTGCGCTATAGGCATATTAAGGACTCTGGCAACATCCTTTACCGCCTGTCTCGCAGCAAGCGTACCGAATGTGATTACGTGGGCAACTCTTGTCCTTCCGTATCTTTCAGTAACGTAATCAATTGCGATCTGTCGTCTCTCGTCGTTAAAGTCAACGTCAAAGTCTGGCATCGATACTCTCTCGGAATTAAGGAATCTCTCAAAGACAAGACCGTATCTTATCGGATCGATATCAGTGATGCCTACTGCATAAGCGACAAGCGAACCTGCGCCGGAACCTCTTCCCGGACCGACCGTGACATCATGCGTCTTTGCATAGTTTATGAAATCCCAGACAATCAGATAGTAATCCGTATATCCCATGCTGTTGATTACTGAAAGCTCGTATTCAGCGCGCTTCATATAATCGTCAACGCTTCCGGTTGGCGGTGTAACTTCAAATCTTTTTTTTAGTCCTTTATAGGTAAGATCCGCCAGATAATCTGCGTGAGTATTGTAGCCTTCAGGAACTTCATATACCGGAAGATGTATGGTATTGAAATCATATTCGGCCTGACACATTTCAGCGATCTTTCCGGTGTTATCAATTGCCTCGGAAAGCTCAGGGAAAAAGCGTCTCATCTCAGTCTCGGATTTTACGTAGAACTCATTGCAGGACATGCGCATCCTGTTCTCGTCATCGATTCGTGCCGCGGTAGATATGCACAGAAGAATATCCTGAGCCTCATAGTCGTCCTTCATCAGATAATGACAGTCATTTGTTGCTGCAAGCGGAATGCCTGTCTCACGCGAAATCTTTACGAGCGCAGCATTAACCTTAGCCTGCTCCGGAGTAGTATTTGCCTGGATCTCAAGATAGTAATTTCCTCTGCCGAAAAGCCCGTCATACCATAATGCCGTCTGGACAGCTTTTTCCATCTCACCGGAAAGAATGAGCGAAGGCACTTTGCCTGCAACACAGGCTGAAAGGCAGATCAGTCCCTCATGCCATTTCTCAAGGAGCTCCTCATCGATCCTAGGTCTTCTGTAAAAGCCTTCAGTAAATCCGGCGGAAACGAGCTTATTAAGATTTGTAAGTCCCTGGTTATCCTTTGCCAAAAGGATCAGGTGATTATAGTACCTGTCTTCTGAACCCGGCATGGCTGTCTTATCAAATCTCGAACCGGGAGCAACATAAACCTCACAGCCTATTATGGGATGAATACCGTTCGCTTTCATCTCCCTGTAAAAAGAGACAGCACCGTACATGACACCATGGTCGGTGATCGCACATGAAGTCATGCCCATATCCTTAAGTCTTGCGGCGAGATCCTTTATCTTGATGGCACCGTCAAGAAGGCTGTATTCCGTATGAAGATGTAGATGACAGAAGTTTCCCATTATTTCTTTCCTTTGAGTTCGATGATTATGTCTCTGATCTCTGCCGCTTTCTCAAAATCAAGTTCCTTTGCCGCCTTGGTCATCTCTACCGTAAGCTTCTCGATAAGTTTCTTGTTCTCTTCCTCAGTACCGCCTGAGACACCTTCATTAATGAGCCTCTCGGCATCTATGCCGCCTTTGGACTTACCACGTCCTTTGCCTGAAGAATCCCTGCTGTTCTCGGAAACGATGTCGAATACGTCCCTGACAGCCTTTTTGATAGTCTTCGGGGTAATGCCGTGCTCTTTGTTATATGCCTGCTGTATGGCTCTTCTGCGGTTCGTCTCTGATACCGCATTCATCATTGAATCTGTTACTTCATCAGCGTAGAGTATTACTCTTCCGTGATCGTTTCTCGCACATCGTCCAATGATCTGGATAAGCGATCTTTCCGATCTCAGGAAGCCTTCCTTATCAGCATCAAGGATCATGAGAAGTGAGACCTCCGGAAGATCAATACCTTCTCTTAAAAGGTTGATACCGACGATTACATCCACTTCGTCATTACGAAGCTGGTTAAGTATCTGCATTCTCTCGACAGCCTTGATATCGGAGTGAAGATAAGTGACTCTGACATTCTCTTTTTTAAGGAAGTCAGTAAGATCTTCAGCCATTCTCTTTGTGAGCGTCATGATAAGGCTCTTATCGCCTGTCTTCTTCTGCTCTTTAAGTTCGGCAAGGATATCCTCGATCTGTCCGTCGACCGGACGCACAAAGATCTCAGGCTCAAGCAAGCCTGTAGGCCTTATTACCTGTTCTACTACCTGCTCACTGTGGTCTTTCTCGTAATCTGCGGGTGTCGCGCTTACAAAGACTGTTTGTCCCATGCGCTGCTCAAATTCATTAAACTTCAAAGGTCTGTTATCAAAAGCGGAAGGAAGTCTGAAACCGTATTGGACGAGCATCTCCTTTCTGGATCTGTCGCCGTTATACATCGCGCCGACCTGAGGGATCGTCTGGTGGGACTCATCGATGAACAAAAGAAAATCATTGGGGAAGAAATCCATAAGGGTGCACGGCGGTTCGCCCGCTTCTCTTCCTGCAATATGACGTGAATAATTCTCAATTCCCTTGCAGAACCCCGTCTCTCTTAACATGTCCATGTCGTAACGGGTACGCTGTTCTAATCTGTAGGCGGCGATCATGTCTCCCGCTTCTCTTAATTCGGCAAGCCTTACTTCAAGCTCTGCTTCGATCCTGTCAATCGCCTTATTGAGCTTTGCTCTTCCTGTCGCATAGTGGGATGCCGGGAATAGTTCGATGTAATCTTTTGTATACTCGGTCTTTCCGGTAATGGCATCAACATAACTGATCTTATCGATCTCGTCTCCAAAGAAACTTATTCTTGTCAGAGTGTGCTCCGAATCAGGAGTCCAGATATCGATGACATCTCCCTTGCGTCTGAACGAACCTCTCGAAAGGTCAAAGTCATTACGCGTATACTGCATATTGATGAGCTGGCCCATTACCGTGTCCATCGGTATCTCAAGTCCGACTTCGAGCATGAGCGCAAGCGAAAGATAATCTTCTTTCTCACCAATACCGTAAATGCATGAAACTGAAGCTACTATGATGACGTCATCTCTGGTAAGCAGTGACTTTGTAGCCTCATGACGCATACGGTCTATCTCGTCATTGATAGATGAGTCCTTCTCTATGTAGGTATCAGTCGCCGCGATATATGCTTCAGGCTGATAGTAATCGTAATATGAGATGAAATACTCAACGGCATTCTCAGGGAATAATTCCTTGAACTCGGCATAGAGCTGTCCTGCAAGAGTCTTGTTATGGGCAAGGACCAAAGTAGGCCTTTGGACCTTCTCAATGATGTTGGCCATGGTAAAAGTCTTGCCCGAACCGGTAACACCCAGAAGAGTCTGGGCTCTCATGCCTTCATTGATACCTTTGACAAGATTATCTATAGCTTCCGGCTGGTCGCCGGAAGGCTTGTAATCTGATACGAGCTTAAACATAAAACAAGCATTCCTTAAAACTTCTAATAACCTGGCAGATCAATACAGATACTGCCTTCGAACCTTCTGAGCCAATTTTAGAACGTTTGTTCTTATATTGCAATATGACTCCGTACTATTGGCCGCAAATCGGAACAGCCAGAAGTTCCCTGACACGTTCTAAAGACGGCGGATCTGTTCCTTCAGTCTCTGCCGCAGCTGCCGAAACAGCCATACAGAGCCTGAACATCTCATCTTTGGGCATTTTCATTTCGAGAGAATATGCCAGGCCTGCAGTCATTGCGTCTCCACACCCGGTAGTATTGAGAGCTTTCACTTCATGAGCTCTTGAACTGAAGAAAGTTCCTTCGGGATCGGCATAGACCGCGCCTTCTTTTCCCATCGACAAAAGACAACATGTCCCATACTGTTCCGCGATCTTTACAGCCTCTTTCCCTGCTGCCACAAGATCCGGTCCGGTTCCTAATTCATCACGGTTCGGCTTGATCATGTACGGCCCGGCTTCAAGTCCGCTGCTAAGGAAACTGCCGGACGTGTCGAGTATCACCCTGACACCTTCGACGGTACGGAAAGATCTTATAAGATCCGCGTATATTGCGTTTGGAGACTTCGCAGGCGCACTTCCGGAGATGACTACTATGTCTTCTGCCTTAAGATTCTCAAGAATGTGATTTTGAAGACGTATGACCGCGTTTTTATCATAAAGCGGACCAACAGCATTGATGTCCGTTGTCACACCGTCTTCACCCGCTATCTTGATATTTGTCCTTGTATTGCCTGAAGGATAACTGACGCTTATTACTTCAAAATCATTTCTGAGCATGCCGGCAAGCTTCTCACCGTCAGGACCTGCAACAGCTGTACATATAACCGATTCCATGCCCAATGCTTTAAGCGTTTTGGAAACATTGATACCCTTACCGCCGGGATCGGTCCTTGTCATGTACGACCTGTTTATCTGGCCCGGTGTCAGCCCGCCCTTAACACAAAGGCTTATATCGACCGCAGGATTAAGGGTGAGCGTGTAAATCATGTGTTCACGCCTTTCTTTTCAGTGACTTAAGATATTCTTTCTGTTCCGGAGTAATGCGGTAGCTTTCGACGGCTTTCTGGATAGTCTTGTTATGTGTCCAGACATCAAGCTTGTTTTTCTCAATAAAAGGAATCGTCGCTTCATATTGTTTTGCAAGCGCAGTCGCAAAATACCAGGCGATCATCATGTTGACATAGTATTCGTCTGAACGGATCTTTGAGACCTTTGTCAGATATGAAGGCTTGAAATCCTCATCAAGGAAATGCTCCATAAGCATGCCTATCGCAAACCTTTTGACATAAGTCATATCTGATGCGATCCATTTATCCACATAAAGAAGCAAAGTATCCTTGTGCTTTTTGAAGATCTTGGGTGACATCTGGTCACATGTTGCCCAGTTATCAACATAAGGAAGGAATCTGTCAACAAGAGCAAAGCACTCTTTTGCATCCTTCATGCCTGAAAGGATAAATGCGTGAAGCTGGTTTTCATCGAAATACTTGTGAGGCAGCGCTTCAAGGAACAAAGAAACATCATCTCTTTTAGAGATCTCTTTTGCCAAAGCACGCAAAGCAGGAGTCCTGACACCGATTATCGTTCCGTCTTCAGCTGTCGGGATGATTTTCTTCTGAAGATCCCTGTAACCTTCGTCCTGGAGCCTGATCAGTTCCCTGTATATCTCTTCGGTAATCATGAGACATCAGAATACAAGATACATTACTATCGCTGTTGCTGCTCCCAAAATGGATCCGGCTGCAACCTGAAGCGGCGTATGACCAAGAAGCTCCTTAAGTTTTTCTTCATTGGGAAGATCAGCACCTGTGACCTTCTCAAACATCTCAGCCATTACATTTAAGAGTTCTGCCTGTTTTCCTGCCTGATACCTGACATTCATGGCATCATGCATTACAACTATCGCCACGATCATGGCAACCGCAAAAAGAGCTGAGTCAAATCCTTCATAAAGGCCTGTCGCTACAGCAACGGATACGACCGTGGCAGAGTGGCCGCTGGGCATACCTCCATCGCCGAAAAGTCTCTCTATGCTGAATCTCTTTGTCAAAATAAGATTGCTGATGCACTTGAAGACCTGTGCCAAAAACCATGACACAACACCAACTACCAGTATTCTGTTAGTAATTATCTGAACGAAAAAATCCATTCTATCCCTTTCTTATTCCATTGGGTCTCAATTATTTTACTCTATTAGAATAAAAAATAAATAGGGCTTTGTACCATAAAAAAGATGCCGTAGGTATCATCCTGCGGCATCTCTACAAACAAACTCAAAACTTAAATATTGTGTTCTCGTCTTACAATGTAAGGATACATTAGTATTAAGGCATCATAAGGGAACAACTGTTAACAATTCGTGAACAAGAGACCCGAATTATGAAATCTTGGTCATAATGGTCACTTTCGGAATGCCGGATCAGGCATGTCAGTCGAAATAATCAAACTCGAGATCGCTTATCCTGACAGTATCGCCTTCCTTACATCCGGCTCTCTTGAGTTCCTCGAAAACACCTTCATTCTCAAGTGTTCTCTGGAAGAAGTTGGTCGATTCCGTATCTTCGAAGTTGGTCGAATTAAAGATCTTGTTGATCCATTTTCCCGTAACTTCAAATACACCGTCTTCGTGGATGACGATTTCAAACTTCTTTCCTTCGTCAAATGTATAGACACGCTCACCGCCCTGAACTACGTCATGGAGCACCGTGGGAGGAAGCTTGGAAACTGCCTCAGTGATCTTGTCGGCCAGTTCCTGGACCCCGATCATGCCGGCAGCCGAGATGATATAAACTTCCTCATATCCCATGCCCTTAACCGCATCAACGAACTTCTTCGCATCTTCTTCAGATACTCCGTCACATTTGTTGCCTACGACGATCTGGGGCCTTGACGCAAGATCCAAGCTGAATTCCTCAAGCTCATTATTAATCGTCTTGAAATCCTCTATAGGATCTCTTCCGTCAGCAGCCGACAGGTCAACAACGTGTACGAGGAGTCTTGTTCTCTCAATGTGTCTGAGGAAATCATGGCCTAAGCCGGCTCCTTCATGAGCATTCTCGATGATGCCCGGAATATCGGCGATAACATAAGAGAAATCATCCTTTGAAACAACTCCAAGTACCGGTTCAAGTGTCGTAAACGGATAATCGGCAATCTTCGGCTTCGCTCTGGTAAGAACGGAAAGAAGAGTAGATTTACCCGCATTTGGGAATCCTACGAGTCCGCAGTCTGCTATGAGCTTTAACTCTATAGAAAGCTCGCGCTCTTCACCGGCACTTCCGGGTGTGGCAAACTGAGGCGCCTGCCTGATGGAATTGGCATAGTGCATGTTTCCGAGTCCGCCCTTGCCGCCTTTGGCAACAACGACTTTCTGTCCGGGTTCGGTAAGATCGGCAATTATATCACCGGTTACAGCATCTTTTACGACCGTTCCGACAGGAACCGCGATAACCAGGTCTTCACCTGATTTACCGTACATCTTCTTGCCCATTCCTTTGGCACCGTTATTTCCGATAAACTTGTGCTTAAATCTGAAGTTTTGAAGGCTTGTCAGATTCGGAACAGCCTGAAGGATAACGTCACCGCCATCACCGCCGTCGCCACCGTCCGGACCTCCGTTGGTGATGTATTTCTCGGTGTGAAAGCTGAGCGCTCCATTACCGCCGTCTCCGGCCTTAACATAAATCTTAGAATGATCTATAAACATCTGATTCTCCCTCAAAATCAAGAGCAGTCCGACCGCTAATATAGCGACAGACTGCTCGTTTAGGTTTTTTCCTTTAAAATGCCTGATCAGGCAGGATAAACGCTAACCTGCTTCTTATCCTTGCCCATACGCTCATACTTGACTTTACCGTCAATCAAAGCGAAGAGTGTATCATCAGATCCGATTCCTACGTTTGTTCCGGGATGGATCTTTGTGCCACGCTGTCTGACAAGAATATTGCCGGCCAGAACTGTCTGTCCGTCACCCTTCTTCGCGCCTAATCTCTTGGACTGGGATTCACGGCCGTTCTTGGTGGAACCCATTCCCTTCTTATGTGCGAAGAGCTGTAAATCAAACTTAATCATAATTACACCTCCGGTGTTTTCGAATTAATAATCTCTACGTACTTCTTCTTACTGTCGTTATAATCTCTTGCTATCCCGATAAGACCTAACTCGCAGGTTCTCATTATTACCTGAGCCCTGTTCTTTGTCTCATCGTCCCCTATATCGGGAACCGTTATCCTGAGATTGACGTCTTCCGTGCCTTTACCGCTTACCCTGAAAAATGACTCGCCGTCGTAACCGCAAATATCTTCCAAAGCATTAGCTGCAGTAAAGAGGAGTGTTGATACTCCGCTGCATATGATGTCATATCCGGAATCGGCGAAACCTGCATGTCCGTTGGCGTATATCGCGCAGATACGGTTGCCTTCCCTGTTGACGATAACGGAAATCATAAAGCCTTAAGCCCTAGATTAAGCGTTGATAGCCTTGATAAGTACACGTGTGTAAGGCTGTCTGTGACCATTCTTTCTTCTGTAGCCCTTCTTAGCCTTGTACTTAGAGACGATAACCTTCTTGTTTCTGCCCTGCTTTACGATCTCACCAGTAACTGTAGCCTTAACATCACCAGCTACGATACCGTTGTCATCGGATACTGCAAGTACATCTTCGAAAGTAACCTGGCTGCCAGCCTCTCCTTCAAGCTTCTCAACGAAGATCTCATCGTCTACAGAAACCTTGTACTGCTTGCCGCCTGTCTTGATAACTGCGTACATATTCGTTCCTCCTGTTCTTCCAGTCTCGCTGCTTAAACCAAGGCAGCGCCTATAAAAATGCGCATTTAAAAAAGCCCGTTGCATGCGGTCACCCGCGTATGATAACACCACGGGCAAGATAAAGTCAACAATAAATTAATAATAGTGGACTTCTATTTATCAGTATCATCCGGCAATGAGCAGGATGAGCGCTGATATTATACCAAAAATAAAGCCTTCGATCTCATAGAAATCCGAGATCCTCTTGATCGGGGTTACACAGGCGAACGGTAAGATACCGATCCCTAAGCCCGCAAGAGATGAAATGATAAGTCCGGAATCAGAATTGATCGCACCCAGTACCAGCAGCACAGCCGAAGGCAGCAGCGCTTCAAGAAAGTACAAAGGACTTCCGAAGTATGCCGCAGGTCCCTGGCCTGATATCCTGGATTTCTTATCTGCGAGGATCAGGGCGACAGCTGATAAGCTCATTATGACAAATACCAGAAGAGCAGCTATCCAATTTGAAGACTCCTTTATCTTATTTCCTACATTAGTAAGATTTAAGCCAAGCGCGACTAATATCATTATCTCTATAACGCCTGCGAGGACGGATGCGATAAAGATGGAAAAACCATAGTCTTTCCTTGTATATGTGATCTTTTTGGAACTGATTATCTTTATCTGGGCGACAGCCATCATCGCAATAATGGCTACAGGGGCATAAAGCGCCACATAGCCTGTAAGGAACCTGGTCTGCGGGATAAAAGTCATCACAGCCCCGCAAAGAGCAGTCCATCCGGAAATGCCCAGGAATATTATCGCTCCCAGACTGTCCCTGCCCTTTAAGATCTTATCGCCTTTGTCCGGAACGCTTACGGGTATCATAAACAGGAATACCGCAAACGAAGCTATGGACATGAACATTGCAAATACGAGAATAACGGTCCAAACGGCGATCCTTGAAGAAGAATAACCTCTTCCGAATGTGGTTCCGAGATACTGTGCAAGTTCGTTTTGGAAAGCCGGCGAAGAGAATCTGCCGTTGATGAAGAACGATGAAGATAATGAAAGATACCTCATACGGTTCTGTGAGACAAAGACTTTGGAAGGAAAGATCTTTCCTCTCTGAGTCGAGTGACCATACATCGTATCTACACCCGAGAGCTTCTCGAAAATCATCTGGGAGCCTCCGAGTTCAGACGAAGATTTTGCTTTGGTATCCGATCCGAAAATTGCACACGGCAGAGCGGGATATTCGCCTGTATATCCTTCAAGGGATGCATTACCGGGATATTCGGGATCTACCAGAATACAACCCTCAATATTCCCATAACCATTGGACAGAAGGTCATTCATTACCTTAAATGCATCACTTCCGACAGCGCATACAACTACCTTGCCCTTGTTATAGCCGTCCGGAAGTTCATAAGTATATCCCTGTCTTGAACTGCGTTTGTCCGGCTCAACTATCTCAAAATTGAAATCCGCGGCCGCAAGGCTGTTCCTCAAAGACACTTCGGGGATATTGCTTCCGTCAGAATAGATGAGCAGAGTATTTCCCGCATCCTTTACGCCGCTGAAAGACACCAGATAGAGCACAAACAGAGTTACCGCCATAACAAGCGACAACCCCAAAGCATACCATGCAGCTTTGGGGATCTTTATCGGACGCAGCTTACGGAATCCGTATTGCGGCGCGGCCGGTCTTTCTTTAGGGTCTACCTGGGAAGTCTTCTTCATCATCACTCCGGACAGAGCTCGTCGCCCAATTCCCTTATATCCTCAGGTCCCAGGATCAGGATAATGTCGCCGGGTTTAATGAGTTCATCGATTCTCTTCTTCAGCTCTTCCCTGTCTTCATAGAATTCGGTATCGCCGCCGCGCTTGTTGATCTCATCGGAGATCATCTTGCTGGACATTCCGAGAGTGTCACTCTCCCTGTCTGAGAAGATCTCAGCGAACAACACCTTTTTGCAAGGAAGAAGACTCGTTACATAGTCCTCAAAAAGGAGCTTGGTACGGTTGAAAGTAAGAGGCTGGAAAACAACGAGGATATTGTTGTGAGGCATGTTTGAAGCCGCTTCGATGGTAGCTCGTGCAGCTGTCGGGTGATGTGCATAGTCAACTACTACATCACAGCCCTTGTACTTGCCCTTAACCGTATATCTGCCGTCAGCGCCTCCGAAACCGTCAAGCGCACTCTTGATCGCATCAAGCGTAGCGCCGTTGAGATATGCAGCTGCTGCAGCATTAAGTGCATTTGCTATGTTATGCCTTCCGGGGATCCTAAGGCTTACCCTTATGGAGCCTTCACCTCTTACGTTGATGTCAAATTCAGGAAGTCCTTCGACAAAGGTAATATTCTCAGCGGTAAAATCGGCAGGTTTGCCGGTTACCTCACAGATCTCATTATCCATGGCGCAGGTAACAACGCCCGGGAATGTCCTTCCCTCTTCTGCGAAGAAATCACGTGCCTCGCTGATGGCCTTGGCAATGTTTTTATCATGACCTGAAACGACAACATAGCCGTTATCGTCAACAAGCCTTACAAAGCGTGCGAAGACATCGATAACATCTTCTATAGTCGGATAACAGTCAACGTGATCGTGATCGATATTCGTGATTACGGCCGTCGTAGACGAGAAATTAAGGAAAGATCTGTTGAACTCACAGGCTTCAGATACGAGGAGATCTTCCGATCCTGCTCTGACAGTCCCGTTGAAGATATCGAGATCGGCTCCGAGATGAACCGTGGGGTCTGCGCCCTGGTCGATCATCATCAGTGAGATCATCGATGTAGTAGTAGTCTTTCCGTGTGTGCCGGAAACATTGATTACATTCTTATAGGTGCGTGTAAATGCTCCGAGAAATTCAGCTCTGTCAAAGATCTGAAGGCCGAGCTCAGACGCTCTCTTCACCTCTTCATTGTGAGGAAGGATAGCGGCAGTCTTAACAAGATAGTCAGGCTTAAATTCATCGATATTCGTACCGACCTGGGGATAATAGACCTTTATGCCCTGCTCCTCCAGGATCTCCGTTCTCTCACCGGGATGGTTATCAGATCCACCGACAACAAATCCTGCATGTTTTGCAAGTCGTGCAAGACCGTTCATCGAGATTCCGCCGATACCGATAAAGTAGATACGGGCGCCTTTTTGTATATCATTCAATGTAAAACTCTTAGGTTCTAACATGACTTATCACTTCCTGTTTCCGGTATATTTTCCAAGTAATTCTATCATTTTAGGAGCGTACGGCAAAATCGCCGACTACGGCATTTGTAAATGAAATCAGGTCAGCAGGCTTCATTCTCAACTGCACTCCCCTCTGACCCGCGCTTACGCAGATATTGTCGATAAGCTCTGCCATCTCATCGATAAAAGTCCTGTACTGCTTCTTCATTCCGATGGGAGAGCAGCCGCCTCTGATATAGCCGGTAACATTAAGGAGGTCTTTTACATGGATCATGTCGACTCTTTTGACACCAGCCAGAACAGCGGCTTTTTTTAGATCGATCTCGTCATCGACCGATATGCAGAACACGAGATATTCGCCCTTATCCGACACTGCCGTCAGTGTCTTGAAGACTTCCTCATACGGCACTCCGAGATATTCGGCTACATGGTGACCGTCAAGGTCATTCTCATCATATTCGTATTCCTGATATGTATAATCGATCCCTGCCTTATCAAGGATCCTCATTGCATTGGTCTTCTTAAACTGAGACATTTCTTTCTCCTTAATCTGCTCTGTCTTTATGTTCTGCATATTTTATATTTATTGCCAAGCAGTTTCAAACTGTTAAAATATATTGACCAGTAAATCCTTAGAGGAGCGTCTTATGCTTAACAAAGAATACCCCCTGCATGACATGAATCTCGTTTTCGACATGATCGAAAGCGCAATAAAAAAAGGCGGCACTCACGAAAAGACATCTGAAGAGATGAATCTTCTCATGCATCTGTATGCGGGACTCCCTGCCGAAGCCGTCGAAGAGGGTATGATGTTCATCCACGGAAGGGCATGTGAGATACCTGCAACATCAGACATCATCCCCCTTCACGTAAGACTCATGAGCCTTCTTGAATATCTTGAGAAGATAGAATACTTAAGCGAGATCCCCGCCACAATGTCCGGCGAAGAAATAACCAGGAGAAGCGAGATGATGAACTCCCTCGAAGAACACGAAAAGCTGTTCGGCACGCCTCTTCTCGGTTACCAGTTCAACAGCGGAAACAATGCTCCCGTCGAAGCAAAAGAAGGAGAAACCGAAGAGAGCGGCAGACTTCTTCTCATGAACAGCCAGGCAGCCGTATTCGCATGTGAAGACATCTATAAGACTGCTGTGTTCTACGAAGATAAACTCGGTTTCAAAGCCGTTCATCTGGACGATGAGGCTATGCCCCATATCAAGCTTTACCGCGACAATATCGCGATAGTTCTTGTCAAGGGCAAAGGCGCCGTAACAAAGCCTTTAAGGGAATTCGGCATCAAGTACGATATGTACATATACTGCTCTGAGCCGTTCCTTCTTCATAATGAAGTCGCAGGAAACGGCATAAAGATCGTCGAAGATCTCCCTGAAGCAAAAGCTGCTCAGGAGATGACGACCAACCGCCAGTTCGTTTTCGAAGACACAGACGGCAGACACATCTGCGTTTCACAGTATATCGAGACAAACTAAAACAGAATGGCTCTTTTCAATTTCGCAGTTGACAAACATTCGTTCTGGTTCTATTATATTGACAGAACGTTTGTTTGTTTTCGAAAGGAGCCGGTACGATGTCAGAGTTAAAGGAAGTCTTTGCTGCATATAAGAAATTATCCTTC